>DXYV01000039.1 GCA_019415645.1 Clostridiales bacterium | reverse complement strand
CTTCGTCTACGGGGTGAACACCCCCAGCCGCTGGGGCACCCAGGCTCCCTTCTCCAACATCACCCTGGACTGGACAGTGCCCAAGGATCTGGAGAACCTGCCCGCCATCGTGGGGGGCAGGGAGATGGACTTCACCTACGGCGACTGCAAGAACGAGATGGATATGGTGAACAAGGCCTTCATCGAAATTATGATCGAGGGCGACGCCAACGGCCGGGGCTTCCAGTACCCCATTCCCACCTACTCCATCACCAAGGACTTTGACTGGAGCGAGACGGAGAACAATAAGCTTCTGTTTGAGATGACCGCCAAGTACGGCACCCCCTATTTCTCCAACTATATCAATTCCGATATGGAACCCTCCGATGTGCGCTCCATGTGCTGCCGCCTGCGGCTGGACCTGCGGGAGCTGCGGAAAAAGTCCGGCGGCTTCTTCGGCTCCGGCGAGTCCACCGGCAGCGTGGGCGTGGTCACCATCAACCTGCCCCGGATCGCCTACCAGGCCCAGGACGAGGCCGACTTCTATCAGCGGCTGGACAGGCTCATGGACATCGCGGCCCGGTCCCTCAAAACCAAACGCACGGTTATCACCAAGCTGATGGACGCCGGGCTCTATCCCTATACCAAGCGGTATCTGGGCTCCTTTGACAATCACTTCTCCACCATCGGCCTGATCGGCATGAATGAGGCGGGGCTCAACGCCAAGTGGCTGCGGGCCGACCTGACCCATCCCGCGACCCAGCGGTTTGCCAAGGACGTGCTCAACCATATGCGGGAGCGGCTGAGCGACTACCAGGAGCAGTACGGCGACCTCTACAACCTGGAGGCTACCCCCGCCGAGTCCACCACCTACCGCTTCGCCAAGCACGACAAGGAGCAGTTCCCCGACATCATCACCGCCAATGAGAACGGCACCCCCTATTACACCAACTCCTCCCATCTGCCCGTTGGCTATACCGACGACATTTTCTCCGCCCTGGACATCCAGGATGAGCTCCAGACCCTGTACACCTCCGGCACCGTGTTCCACGCCTTTCTGGGCGAGAAGCTGCCCGACTGGAAGGCGGCGGCCACGCTGGTCCGCAAGATTGCGGAGCACTACAAGCTGCCTTACTACACCCTGTCCCCCACCTATTCGGTGTGCAAGAACCACGGCTATCTCACCGGGGAGCAGTACGTCTGCCCCATCTGTGGAGAAAAGACCGAGGTGTACAGCCGCATCACCGGCTACTACCGGCCGGTTCAGAACTGGAACGACGGCAAAGCGCAGGAATTCAAGGACCGAAAGGTATATGACCTGACGGCCTCCCGCCTGAAAAAGGCCGGACGGGCGGGCGCTCAGGTGAGTACTCCCCAGGCGCAGCCCCAGGAGGCTCCGGCCGGACAGCTGCTGCTGTTCGCCACCCAGACCTGCCCCAACTGCCGCCAGGCAGAGCGGCTGCTCCAGCAGACCGGACTGCCCTATGAGAAGGTGCTGGCCGAGGAGCAGCCGGAGCTGGCCGCCCGGTATGGGGTCCGTCAGGCGCCTACGCTGGTGGCTCTTACCGAAGGAGAGCCCATCAAGGTGGTGGGCCTGGGGCCGGTGAAACGTTTTCTGGAAGAAAACCGTCCTGCCGAGGTAGGCTGATACAAGCTGCCCCTGCGGGCGGCAAGCCGATCAAAACAGGAAAACTGGCCCCGGGTCCCGGGGCCAGTTTTCTATCCATCGCGGAGTCAAACGACGCAAGGAGGCAAACCCATATGTATGACGTGATCGTGGCGGGGGGCGGTCCCGCCGGACTGACCGCCGCGCTGTATGCCGCCCGGGCCGGGCGGTCCGTGCTGGTCCTGGAGCAGGCCTCGCCGGGCGGTCAGATTCTCTACTCTCCTCTGGTGGAGAATTACCCCGGTCTGCCCGCCATGCACGGCGCACAATTCTCTGAGCAGCTGACCGACCAGGTGGAGGCGCTGGGGGTGGAGATCGCCTATGCCGCCGTGCTCAGCTTTGCTCCGGCCTTGCCGGGCTATGCAGTCCAGACCGAGGGAGAAATCTACCACGGCCGGACGCTGGTGTTGGCGCCTGGGTCCAGCCACCGATGCCTGGGTCTGCCCGATGAGGAAGCCCTCACCGGCCAGGGCGTCTCTTATTGTGCGGTATGCGACGGCCCCTTCTATCGTGGCAAAGCCGTGGCCGTGGTGGGCGGCGGGGATACCGCGCTTCAGGAGGCGCTCTTCCTGTCCAGTGTGTGTCAGCATGTGACCCTCATCCACCGCAGGCCGCAATTCCGGGGCGCGGCCCAGTTGGTCCAGCGTCTGGAGGAGCGCGACAATGTGGAAGTTCGGCTGAGCTGGACACCGGAGGCATTTGTGCAGCAGGAGGGCGTTTTGACCGGACTGCGGCTGCGCCAGACCGGCGGGGCGCAGACCTGCGAGCTGGATGTCGATGGGGTATTCCTGGCCGTGGGCCAGATTCCGGGGACCGGGCCCTTTGCCGGGCAGATTCCAGTGGATGAACACGGATATTTTCGGGCGGGCGAGGACTGCCGTACCTGTTTGCCCGGCGTTTTTGTGGCCGGAGACTGCCGGACAAAGACGGTGCGGCAGCTTGCCACCGCCATTGCCGACGGCGCGGTGGCCGGGCTCGCCGCAGCCGAGTTCGCGGAAACGAACTAGGCGGAGCCGCGGCAAGATTTTCCGCAACCCAGTATTGTAATACGCGCTTATGAAAAACCAGGCGCTGCGGACAACACCGCAGCGCCTGGTTTCTGTTTCCATCGGGCCGAAACGGATCTGGATTTCAAATCAATTCTTGTCCAGTCCCAGATATTTCCGAATCTCCTCTTGGGCCGCTTTCAGGGCGGCCTTTGCGGCATTTACCTGACTGGTCTCTTCATCGGTCAGGTGCAGGGTCAACGCGGCGCGCACCCCAGCGGCGTCCAGTTCCACCGGCCAGCCCATGCTATACCCCTGACGCTCCTCCAGAATGACCGAGCAGGCGATGGGCGCCTTGCGCAGGCCGGCCACGGCCTCCACAACCTGAGCGGCAGCTGCGCCAGAGGTCCAACCGGCGGTACGGTTCCCGCTGACCTCCAAAAATTTCTTCCACCAAGCCGCCATCTCCGCTTGAATCTGCTGCTGCTCCTGCGGCGGGAAGCTTTTGGGTTGCCCATCCACGGTAACGGTGCTGAACAGCGGAATTTTGCCTGGTCCGTGCTCCCCTACCACATAGCAGCCAACCTGCTCCGGACGGCACCCCAGATGCTCGGCCAGCGCCCATTGGAACCGGAGCGTATCGTTCTGTGAAAGGGCCAGGAACTGACGCGCCGGAAGGCCGGAGACCTGATAGAGCGTATAATTGAACGCATCCAGCGGATTGGTCATGGACAAAACCACTGCATTCGGGTTGTACTGGCGAAGCGCCTGCGCAATCTGCTGGATCAGCGGCATGAGACTCGCCAGATCTCTGCTGTAATCATGGGTCGCCACCGAAGCGGGAAGTCCCGCCGCGACGATCATCATTTGACAGTCCGCAAGCTTTGACCAGTCGCCCGCCTTTACCTGCGTATGGGAGCAGGAAAAAGCCGACTGTGCCAAATCCATGGCATGACTTTCCGCCATGTTTTCATTCAGATCCAGAATGTAGACCGTGTCCACAATCTCTTTCCAGGCCAAATAGGCCGCCGTGGCGGAGCCGATGGTCCCACCGCCGCCCACAATCAGTACGTTCATTGCAAGACGCTCCTCTCCGCCATTAACCCAAGGGAAGGGAGACCGCATGCGTTCCCTTATAGACGACGCCGTCCTTCATGACAAAGGCGCACTCGTTCATCACGGAGATGTCCTCCAGGGGGCTGCGCGTATAGGCGACAATGTCGGCCAGCTTGCCCGCTTCAATTGTGCCAACACGGTCGTTCCACTTCATCATCTCCGCGGCGTTTCGGGTCGCAGAGAGCAGTGCGTCCGCCGGCGAGACACCGCACTGGGTCATAATTTCAAATTCCGGCGTCTGCTTGCCGTGCTTGCAGCCCGGCGTGCCGCAGTCGGTACCAAAGGCCAGCTTCACGCCCTTTTCATAGGCCCGTGCAATGGCACGCTTATGGATCGCGCTGGCGTTCTCTTCCTTGGCCCGGACATGGGGCGGCAGAAGCTCCGGATTTTTCAGCATATAATAGCTGGTTACCAGAGTGGGGACCAGATATGTGCCCGCATCCACCATGCGGTCGATGGTCTCATCATCGATCAGGATGCCATGCTCAATGGACGTGATTCCGGCACGGACCGCATCCTGAACACCCCGAATACCATGGGCATGGGCCGAGGTAATGGCGCCCAGTTCCTTCGCCACGTCGCAGACGGCCTTGATCTCCTCATAGTTCATCACGGACGCGCCCAGATTGTCGCCGTTGGACAGGACGCCCACCGTCACCATAAGCTTGACCTGATCATAGCCGGCACCCAGTACGCTGCGCGCAGCATCCTGCGCCTGATAGGGCCCGCTGATGTTGATGGCCCCGTCCGTATAGCGGTTCTGCATGGCAGAGGTCACCAGCATGGGGCCGCTGATGCACAGTCTGGGGCCAACAATACGTCCGGCATTGATCGCTTTCCGCAGGGAAATATCAGTCCCGATTTTAGCACAGCCGCAATCCCGCAACGAGGTAAAGCCAGCCAGCAGATCGCGCTGGGCGCGCAGCATTGCGTCAATCAAAATTTCACCGGGATATTGGTCGAAGAAGGGGGCGAACCCGTCCACCAATCCGTCAAAGTACAGGTGCACATGGGTGTCGATCAGGCCGGGCATCACAAAAGAATCAGTTAAATCCAGAATCTCGCCGTCAAAGGTACCCACCTGAGCGGTCGGAAGAACCGCTTCAATTTGATTATCCCGAATGAGAATGGACATGTTCTGCTTGGCTTCCTTGGAGGTCGCGTCAAACAGCTGTCCGCATTTAATCCATTTTTTCATCGTATTCGCTCCTGTCTGTTTCAGCCATTCCTTTAACCGATCGTCCCGTCTTCTCTCAGGCGGTGGCAGGCAACCTGATGTCCATCCCCCAGGTCCTGCAGCTGCGGTATCTGCTGGGCGCACTGTTCCGTTGCGTAGGGGCAGCGGGTGCGGAAGCAGCAGCCGCTGGGCGGGTCCACCGGATTGGGAACATCGCCCTGCAAAATGATTCGTTCCACCTTTACATCCACATCCGGGATGGGAATCGCGGACATCAAGGCTTTCGTGTAAGGATGCGTCGGGTGGTCAAAAATCTGTTTCTTATCGCCGTACTCCAGAATACGTCCCAGATACATCACCGCTACCGCGTCGCACAGATAGCGCACTACGCTCAAATCGTGGGAAATAAACAGATATGCGACGTTGCGCTCCCGCTGGAGCTCCTTCATCAGGTTGAGGACCTGAGAACGAATGGATACGTCCAGGGCGGAGACCGGCTCATCGCAGACAATAAACTTCGGGTCCAGAATCATAGCGCGCGCAATGACCGCACGCTGCCGCTGACCGCCGGAAAGCGCATGGGGGTATTTATAGATCTGCTGCTCATTCAGGCCGACGCTCTTCAGCAGTTCGGCGGCCTGTGCGACCCGCTCCTCCTCGGTCCCGATTTTATAAACCTCCAGAGGGAATTTTACGGAATCCAAAATCGTGCGCCGGGGATTCAAGGAAGCGTAGGGGTCCTGAAAAATGATCTGGCAGTTGCGCCGGAATTCCCGCATCATGGCTTTGTTGTGGGTGTCCAGCTTCTTGCCGTTAAAGAGAATCTCTCCTCCGCTGGGCGGAATCAGGTTAAGGACGGTACGACCAAAGGTAGACTTGCCGCAGCCTGACTCACCCACCAGTCCCACAGCGGCCCGGGCCGGAATTTTCAGGGAAATACCGTCTACCGCCTTCAATTCTTTTTTTCGGGTCGCGAGATTGCTCTGTTTCACCCGAAAGCTTTTCCGCAAGCCTACGGTTTCAATGATGATATTATTCTCCATGGACGCTGCCCTCCTTCTGCACATATTTCCAGCAGCGAACACTGTGTCCGTTCAAATCAACCAGGGGGGGCCGTTGCGTTTTGCAAGTCTCCATACACTCCGAGCAGCGGGTGCTGAAGCGGCAGCCGGACGGCATTTCTGACAAGGCCGGCACGGTGCCCTTGATGGTATAGAGAACCTCCACGTCCTCGTTCAGCCTGGGAATGGAGCGCAGCAATCCAAACGTATAGGGATGGAGCGGATTGCGGAAAATTTCTTTCACATCACCATGCTCCACCGTCTCGCCGGCATACATGATCAGCACGTCATCCGCCACGTCCGATACCACACCCATATCGTGCGTAATAAGAATCACGGAGGTATGGAACTCCTTCTTCAACTGCTCGATCAGCTCCAGGATCTGCGCCTGAATCGTCACGTCCAGCGCCGTAGTCGGCTCATCGGCAATCAGCAGCTTGGCATCCGTGGACAGCGCCATGGCGATCATGACGCGCTGACGCATACCGCCGGAGAGCTGGTGCGGATACTCCTTCATCCGCTGGCGCGGGAGAGGAATTCCCACTTTCTCCAACATCTCAACGCCCTTTTCAAAAGCGTCGTGCTTGGAGATGCTTTTATTGTGGGCGCGAATCATTTCGATGATCTGCGCGCCGATGGTATAGACTGGATTCAGGGCCGTCATGGGGTCCTGAAAGATCATTGCGATCTTCGCGCCCCGAATATCGCACATTTCGTCCTGAGACAGCTTAGCCAGATTTTTTCCTTCAAATAAGATCTGGCTTTGTTCTCCAATAACGGCGTTTTGGGGCAACAGCCGCATAATCGAGCTGGCTGTCACACTTTTTCCGCAGCCGGACTCGCCTACAATACCGAGGGTCTTGCCGGCCTCCAGAGAAAAGCACACATCCTCCACAGCAGAAAGCAGGTCTCCGCCGACTCGGAAGCTGATATGTAGATCTTTTACTTCTAAAATGGGAGCTTCCACAGAATATTCCCTCCTCACTGCGACTTCGTATCCATAGCGGCGCGAAGTCCTTCCCCGATCAAATTGATGCAGACCACCGTAACAATGATGCAAACTCCAGGTGGAATCCAGATCCAGGGGCGAAGCGTCAGCACGGTCAGGTTCTGCGCATCATAAATAATGTTGCCCCAAGATGCCTCCGGCGCTTTGATGCCGGCGCCCAGGAAGCTCAGAGAGGACTCGGTCAAAATCGCCTGGGACAGCCGAAAGGCCAGTGTCATCCAAAGCGGCGTTACGGTGTTGGGCAGGATGTCCCGGGTAATGATGCGCAGATTGCTGGCTCCCAAAGCGCGCGAGGATTCTACATACTCCTTTTCCCGTACGCTGACGATGTTGCCAAAAATGAGTTTTGCAATTCCAGGCCAGCCCAGAATACCCAAAACACCAATTACGGTCCCCAGCGAGGCGCCCACGACCGCCACCATGGTCAGCGCCAAAATGGTTGTCGGGAAGGACATAAAAATGTCTGCCATCCGCATGACGATTACTTCCCAAACGCCGCGGAAATAACCCGCCAGCAGTCCCAAAATTACGCCCAACACCACATTGATGGCCAGAGAGCAAAGGCCGACCGTCAGGGAGGTACGCCCGCCGTAAATCAATCTGGACAGGCAGTCACGGCCCAAGCTGTCCGTGCCCAGCCAATGCTCGGCACTGGGTGCATTAAAGATTGCGCTGGAATCCAAGCCTATGGGATCCAGATTGGAAACAAGCGGCAGTCCAAACAGCAGAATAATTTCCACGATCAGGACAATCAAAGCCGCCATTGCCTTTTTATCCTGTTTGTATCTGCCCCAAACGGTGATGGAATCGCTTTTCTTCTTCACGATTTTCCCCCCACTCAGTTCCGGATTCGCGGATCCAGCTTGGCGTAGACCAGATCCAAGATTACATTGCAAATCAGTACGCCGGCGGCAATAAATACCGTCACGCCCATAATAGCGTTATAGTCACGGGAGTTGATGGACAAGACCATCAGACTACCCAGTCCCGGCCAGCCAAAGACCTGTTCGGTCACAACCGCGCCGCCCAGCAGGAAGGGGACCGTCAGGGAAATCAGGGTAATCAGGGGAATCAACGAGTTGCGGAACACGTGCTTCATCACCACCACGCGCTCCCGCAGGCCTTTGGAGCGTGCGGTCTTTACATGTTCGTCGCTGAGCACCTCCAGCATGCTGCCTTTGATTTGCTTGATAAACTCGCCGCACATCGTAAACCCCAACACAAAGGTAGGCATGATCATGTGTGCCAGCAAATCACCAATGCTGTGCGAACCTGTGGCTGAATACATGCCCGTAGCAGGCAGTACCCCCAGCTTCGCCGCGAAGACATAGATCATCAGCAGCGAGATAAAGAAGCCCGGCAGCGAAGACCCTAAGAAGGCTACTACCGAGCCCAACTTGTCCCAGATACTCCCCTCCTTATAAGCGGATAAGATTCCGAGCGGTAAACTGATCAACAGGCAGAACACCAATCCGGATACGCTGAGCAGCAGCGAGGCTCCTACCCGCTCGCCAATCACCTTGGACACCGGCGTATTAGTTCGGGTGGAAACTCCCATGTCGCCCTGGAAAAAGTCGCCGAGCCAGATACCGTAGCGGACCAGAACCGGCTTGTCCAATCCCAGGGATACCTTTAATTGCTCATACGCCTCCTCAGAGAGGGTATTATTGGCCGCCAATACATCCACCGGGCTGCCCGGCGCCATATTGGACAGGATAAAAACAATCAGCGTAATTCCGAGGAAGGTTGGAATTGCGACCAAAAAACGTTTGATCAGATATCGTATCATTTTTCGCACCTCGTTCTTGGAAAACCAAAGACTGGCCTATCGTTTCCAGTATCAAATGCAAATCAGGCACTGCCCAGAACTGTTCTCAAAACGGGCAGTGCCTGATGCTAGCAACGAATGATCAGCTTTTCAACTTAAGCGGGGATTCCAAATCCCTGTCTCAATCTGTGACCACCCATTCCCAAGGAGCCGTCGTCTCAACGACACTGACGTTGCTCACACGATTGCTGAGCACATAATACTCGTAGGTATGGCACAGCACGGAGAAGGGCATCTGCTCATCGCAGTACTGCTGGAACTCCTCGGAAAGCGTCATGATTTCATTGGAATCCGTAGCCTGATTGATGGCAGCGGCGTATTCATCATACTTGGGGTCGGATACACGCGAAACCGTCTTAGTTGCCAAGCTCAACTCGCTGTTCACCACCCAGGTGGGACTGCCGCCGCTGCTGTTGTTCTTCAGGCACATATCATAGGTGCCGTCACGGGCGCCCGCCAGAACGGAAGTGGTGTCACCGGTGGCGATTTCGATGGTCAAGCCGATCTCCGCCAAATTCTGCTGAATGATAGCGGCCACATCTTCGCCGCGTCCCTGGCTCGTGGCCAAGATATAGGTCTTGCTGGTATCCAGTCCGGACTCGGCCAGCAGCGTCTTAGCGGTCTCTACATCACGTCCGGTCCAGGAATCTTTACAATATTCACTGGAGGGCCGAATCGAGGTGTTCGAGGCAACGCCAGCTCCGCCATAGACCGCATTCAGAATCATTTCCTTGTCAATCGCCAGGTTGATTGCCTGACGCGCCTGGGCGTTAAACACCACATTGCTCAAGGTCAGGAAGTGCAGCGAAGTGGCGCCCTTCAACTCCTCAACATGGAGGTTTTCATTTCCCTCCACCGTGAGCAGCTCGTCAGGGGTCCAGCTATAATAATAAATATCCAGCTCGTTGGCCATCAACGCGGACAGTGCGGCATCCGTGGTGACGACCCGGTAAACCATCGTGTCAAAGTCCAGGTCGTAATAGTAGTCCTCATAGGCACTCAGAGTCAATTCCGTACCAGAGGTCTCGCTGACAAAGGTAAAGGGACCGGAGCCCACAGGATTCTGCCAGAAATCCCAATTCACCAGATTGGCCGGATCTTCATCCGCCAAGAGGTGCTCAGGCAGCACGAACCACATCTTAGCATAATTAAAGAAGAAGGTATCCGCATTCATGGGTTCCTTGAGATGGACTACCAGCGTAAACTCATCCGGCGTCTCAATACCGAGGGTCTCGCCCTCTGCCAAACGGCCGCCCGCTTCTGTGCCAGTAATAATGGAATACTTGTCCTGGGTTACACAGGCGCTTCCGTACTCACTGGTCATCAGTTCGATGGTAAAGCGCCAGTCGTCCGAGGTGACCTGCTCCCCGTCGTGGAAGTAGGAGTCCTCCCGCAGATGCAGGGTAATGGTGGACAGATCGTCCGACATCTCCCAGCTCTCCGCGTCCCGGGGCTCGCCGTTGCCATCCGTATTGATACGAATCAGCATATCAAAGATGAAGCCAGCCACTTCCAGGCTGTAAGCACTGCCGGGGTTCATCGGCACCAGCGTATTCCAGGTGCTGGGAATCCCCACCACAACGGTTTTTTCTCCGCTCGTCTGCGCAACGTCGCCGCTCGCGCTGGGGCTGGAGGTGGGGGCTGTGCTGCTCTCGCCATTGGTGTCGCCGCCACATGCCGTAAGACAGGTGAGACACATCGTGAGGCTCAGCAGCAAGGCTACTAACTTTTTCATTTCTCTCACTCCTTATATATTTGCCTTCCATAGGCGTGCTTACGAACCGGGGAAACAAAATGTCATAAACCTGCAAAAAACTTTCCACTTTGCCAACTATTCATTTTACTTAATAAAATTAACTTGCACTTTTAGTATAGCAAGTTTCTTGCTCTACGTAAATTGGACAATATTCACTAAAAATCAAAAAGATATTCGATTAAATTTAACAAACATTTTCTTTGTTCTTGCAATTATTTCTCGAAAGTGCTATTAATTAATTGAAACCTTTTTCTCTCTATATTGCAATTATATTTTACATAGTAACATTTGATTAATACCGTACGTCCGAAGCAATCTCTTTGCTTGCTGTATTCTTTTATGCTGGTGTAAATTTGCACCACACTTTAATTTGATCCCGCACAATTCTGTTATTTCTATAAGGAGGTATTCCCCATGAGCACGATTATTTTATGTGGCACCCTGTTTACAGGGACCGGCAAAGAGCTTCAAAAAAACATGGCGATTGAGGTGGACGGGAATAAAATCGTCCGGGTCCTCCCCGCCGCGGAAGCGCCCAAGGAAGGCGTTCAGGTGATCGATCTGTCCGACAAGTTTGTTACGCCCGGTTTGATTGATATGCATACCCATGTGGTCATGGATGGACAGGTGGACCCCTTTAATGATATGCTTTATACCTCTCATGGTAAGAGCACGATCGACGGAATCTTCCGGGCCCAGCGCGATCTGCTGGCCGGCTTCACCACGATTCGGGACTGCGGCGGCTGCCGTACAGGCGATGCGCTGGCCATTCGTGACGCGATCAATTCCGGATTGCTGGACGGCCCCAGAATGCTGGTCAGCGGCCCCTATCTGGTCACCTCCGGTGTCACTACCCTGTACCAGGACGGCGGCCTGACCTTTGACGGCCCTGATGAGGCCCGGAAGATGGCACGTAAGGCCGTGGCCAGCGGAGTGGATCAGCTCAAGCATCTGGGCATCCTCCATGTCACCTATGACGAGATGGCTGCCCTTGGTGAAGTCGCCCGCGAAACCGGAAAACTGTACTCTATCCATGCGACTGACCTGCTGACCGTCAAGAAAGCGGCCAAAGCAGCGCCAGATACCATCGAACACGGCAATGAAATCGACGATGAGGCGCTGGAGTTGATGATCCGCAATAACGTCTGCCTCATTCCGACCTATTGTCCCTATTATTTCTCCGCAGAGCACGCGGAAGATGTACTGGGCCGTTCGCCTGAGATGGCGGCTGCGACCCGTGCCCGCTACGAGGGACACGCTTCCCACCTGCCCTGGCTTATTAAGAGCGGCCTGACCATTGGCTTTGGCGCGGATACGGGCGCTACCCTGACCAAGCATGGCGCTCAGGCCTTTGAGATGGAACTGATGTCCCGCAATGGCATGGACCATATCGACATCCTCCTGGCTGCTACCTCGGTCAACGCCAAGGTTCTGCGGATGTCGGATCAGATTGGTTCTATTGAGGCGGGTAAACTGGCGGATATCGCTGCATTTGATGGCGATCCCATTCAGGACATCCGCGTCATGCAGTCCTGTGCCTTTGTGATGAAGGATGGCGTAGTCTATAAGGGTGCCGGAGCCAAGACTCTGTCTCCTGCTCTGGTCTGATTCCATAAACTTTTTCAAATGTATATTATTATATAAGGTAACAGCCCGCGGAAGTGGCCATCAAACGCCATTCCCGCGGGTTGTTCTGTAATCAAGCTCCCACGCAGAATTTTCTGAATTGGCCTGGCGCACTCATTCTGCACAGCTTTCGCAAAAGAATAAAGCCATCATACCGCTTTGTTCTGCTTATAACCAATCAATCTTGTATCTCAACCTCATCTTTTGGGGCATGCTATAATCAGAATCAGATTGTTCCCGAATTTCAATTTGTATTTTTTTCATAGAATGTCTCTTATTGTTCCCCTCCGCTGCAAAATGCCATACAACATGCCAGCTGGAATTGTTCCCCTTCCAGCGGTGGTGGACTTTGCCGCGGAAATCCGGGCCGCCTTTCGTCCATATTAAAAGCAGCGCGGACAGACACGCGCGAAATGGATGTAAGTTAAGGAAAGGGAAAGAGGTGCTTGTGTGAAGCATGAAGAGACAAAACCATGGCCCCAGGCTCTGTTGGAGGCGCTGCGCGGAATGGCGGTGGCGCTGGTGGTCGCCATGGCGCTCTGGGCAGTGATTGGGCCTGTCCAAGCGGCCGAGTCCACTTCCTCATCCGGGGAGACTATGGTCATTCCGATGGGCAGAGCAGTGGGAATCAAGCTGTTTTCCGACGGCGTGATCGTCGTCGGAATGTCCGACATCGCAACCGACCAGGGGGCGGTCAATCCCGCCCGGGACTGCGGCCTGAAGGAGGGCGACATCATCACCCACATCAACAGCGAAGAGGTGGACTCAATTGAAGAAGTTCGGGCTGTGCTCCAGGAGCTGGAGGGCGAGACAATGAGCATCCGCGCGCTGCGCGGGGAGAAGCAGGTGCAGATGACCGCGCAGGCAGTGCAGTGCTCCACCGACGGCAGCTACAAGCTGGGCGCGTGGATTCGCGATTCCATGGCGGGAATCGGCACCATGACCTTTTACCAGCCTTCCACCGGGACCTTCGGCGCGCTGGGACACGGAATCAGCGATATTGACACCGCCCTGCTGATGCCGCTGGAGGACGGCTCCATTATGTACGCTGAGGTGGCTCAGGTGCAAAAAGGCGTCACCGGGACACCGGGACAGCTCCAAGGTGCATTTGAGGTGTCCCACGATCTGGGCGAGCTCTGGGCCAATACGAACTGCGGCGTGTTTGGGACCCTTACAGACGAAAGCCTGGTCGGCAGCCAGCAGGCAGTCCCGGTGGCCCAGCGGGACGAGGTGGAGCTGGGCGCGGCGACAATTCTCTCCAATATCAGCGGAGATGAGGTCCGGGAATATGGGATTGAGATCACAAAAATTTTCGCCGAAAGCGCAACAGACAGCCGGGATTTCATGATTCAGGTCACCGATCCGGTCCTGCTGGAGACCACTGGCGGAATCGTACAGGGAATGTCCGGTTCTCCCATTCTGCAAAACGGAAAATTGATAGGCGCCGTTACCCATGTTTTGGTCAATGATCCCACAAGTGGATACGCGATCTCCGGGGAACGGATGCTGAGTCAGGCCGCTCAAAGCGGGGAATAAACCAACGGGGAAGGACAGAAATGTCCTTCCCCGTTGTGCTTGCAAATTCATTGTTTTCGGCGGGTACAGCGTCCCGCGTCTCCGTTCAGATCTCCATGTCCAGCAGGTAAGAGGACAGGCCTTTCCCGTGCATATCCAGGGAGAGCGAACGGGTGACGCCGCCGCCCAAGGCATCGTACAGGACAAAATTCAGCGCACAGATGTTGGGCAGCTCATAGCGGACTACCTCACCCTTGACCATTCCTCTGAAGTGCTCCTGCACTCGCTCCGGCGTGACCTTCTCCCGGAGCAGGTCATAGTCCTTGGGGTCATAGGCGATGAGGGAGATATTGGAAATGTTGCCCTTGTCGCCGGTACGGGAATGTGCAATATCCCAGAGTTTCATAATCTGCTTCCTTTCCGGGTCCGGGCTTCAGACCACAAAGATTTCCGCCTGGGGCTTCACGTCGTAGCGGCTGACCAGAATGGAGGCCACGGAGACGATGTCCCGGGTACGCTTGACCGCGCCGCAGCCTCCGGCGGGGCCATTAGTATAGAGGGCCTCCACCTCATTGCCGATGAGGTCGGCATCCGCTTTGGACTTGGCTCGTCCGGCCACGCGGACCCGGACCTCGCTGGGTTCGCCGCCGCACTTGGCGTCTGCGCCCCAGTAGAGACTGTTGCAGCCGATCAGATCGAATTTCAGTTCGTCGAAGACATTCGGGGCCACCAGCTCCAGCCGCTCCTTGAGTACGTCCAGAGCCAACTGGCCCCGGGCGACGCAGCCAGAGCCGCCGTAGCTGATCTCGCCATCTCCGATGAAACAGTCCTTGTATCCGATGGAGCATTTGAAGGTCTCGGTGCGCGGCGTTCCAGTCGCGCCCTCTGCCTTTACCTGGTCTTTGCCGATCTGGGTAAACCGCACCTGCTTAAAATTGGCCACCACATCGGGCGTAAAATAGTGTTCCGGGTCGTGGATCTCATAGCAGATCTGCTCCGCGCAAGTCGCCTCGGTGACCATACCGCCGGCCTCCGGCACCTTGGTGACGAAGAAGGATCCGTCCTCAGACGCCTCCACAATGGGGAACCCCAAGTGTCCCAGGCCGGGCACATCCTTTTTGCCCGGCTCGGCGAAATAACCGCCGACGACTTGGCCGCCGCACTCCAGCAGGTGGCCGATCATGGTTCCCTTGCCCAGCCGGTCCCAGTCTTCCAGAGACCAGCCGAATTCATGAATCAGCGGCGCCATGAACAGGGCTGGATCGGCCACGCGGCCGGTAACGACCACGTCCGCGCCCTGCTCCAACGCGTTCAGGATACCTTCGACACCCATGTAGGCGTTGGCGGAGACGATCTCACCCGGCAGCTCCCGCAAGGGTCTGTGGGTCTCCCACACCTCTGTATCCATGTACTTATCAAGGACGGGCAGCAAGTCGTCCCCGGTAACACAGGCGATCTTCATGCCGGTCAGGCCATGCCGACGGGCAATTTCTACACACTTCCGGGCGGCCGCCAGAGGATTTGCGGAACCCATGTTGGTAATGACTTTCACATGATGGGCCCAACTGAGGGGGAGCACTTTCTCCATCCGGTGCTCCAGCAGCTCGTTATAGCCCTTCTCCGGGTCTTTCAGCTTGGCCTGCTGACCGATAGCAATGGTGCGCTCAGCCAGGCACTCGTAACAGATGTAATTCAGGCCACCCTTTTCGATCAGCTCTAACGAGGGCTCCAAACGGTCTCCGGCATAGCCTGCGCCGCTGCCGATGCGAATGGTTTTCATAGAGCAGGCTCCTTTCCAAATTGAGGTAACGCTTTCTTACAGATAAATTCCGGTAGCGGCCACGAGCATCATTACAACCACGCAGTACACGGCGATCAGGAACAAATTGCGGAACATTCTGCTCTGCTCTGCCGCGTCACACTTGGTAAGCTGTACATAGGTGCCCAGGATAATACCGCCGCCCGCGGACAGGGGGCTGACCGCCGCGCTGAACGAGCCGTTACACAGAGCGCTGAGCAGGGAAATCGGATGGACAACATCCCCGATATTTTCCAAAATTCCGGGAATCGTCGGGATGAGAGTGGGCATGACCACGCTGGTAGTGGTGCTGAACCAGGACATGATGCCGGCCGTCAGAGACATCACGGGCTGGGCCGTGAACTCGTTCATCAGCGAGGAGAGGAACGCCACGATCAGGTCGATGCCGCCGGTCAGAACGACCACGTTCATCAGTACGCTGACGCCGCAGATCAGCAGCAGGGTGTTCCAGGCCAGATCCTTGATGACCGACTGGTCGCTGGGAACCACCTTCAGCATGACCAGGACCAGACCGACGATCAGAGCGGTCAGGCCGACGTTGCGGCCCAGAAGGATCACCAGGGCGATAAACGCGCCGATTCCGATCAGAGTGAGCACCTGATTGCGGTTGAAACCGGGAATATCCTTGCGGTCGATCTTTTTCTCGGGCTTGATGCGCCAGCCGCGCAGAATCAGATAGGCGGCCAGGGCCACAATGAAATGTCCGATAAACGCATTGATAAAATAAGTAGGCTGCAAGGCGGACCAGCCGAAATCCTCGATCAGGGCCTGGGCCACGATACCGGCCGTGGAGAAGGGAGAAGCGGCGCCGCCGCAGCCGCCGATCGAGCACATGACCCCGAACAGGAAGGGGGAGACGCCCAACTCAACCGCCAGAGACAGAGCCGGCAACGCCACGATCGCGATGGAGGGGGCGGGACCGGCACCCAAGGCAGAAACCGCAAAGGTCAGCAAGAAGATGGCCCAGGGGAGCAGCCAAGAGGCGTTGCCCACCAGCGCAATGACCTTGCGGGCCAGAAGTGCCATGGTCTCGGTCTTCTGCGCAATGCCGAACAAGAACATGGTGCCGAACAAGATCAGGAACATGTTGACAGGGAAGCCGGATTGGAGCTGCGAATCACTGAGTCCGCAAATCATACAGGCAATCAACGCGAGTCCCATAGACACTACGCCGGTATTCATGCCCTTTGCAAAGCCCAATGCAATCGCGATCACTAGAAATACCAATGCCAGGATTGCTTGCCATTCCATACACAAACAACCTCCTAAATTATTCGAGTTTCCGAAGCAGCGCGGATTTCAGACAGGTTCAGACGGGCGGCGGAATCCCACCGCCCGTCTGAGTGAATTCAATCAGGTGATCCACTCCCCGTTTTCGCCCAGATGCTGCTTAGGCGGGCCATAGATAACCACAAAACGGGACTTCTCGCTCTCTACAACCACCTTATGCTCCACGCCGTCGGGGAAGATAACCAGGTCGCCGGGAACAAATACGTCCTCTTTTCCGGTAGCCGGCGAGGTAATGCGGAGCTCGCCCTCCAATATGAACATCAGCTGATCAAAGCCGTGATGGGTATGCGGATCGGCATCGCCGGTCTTTCCCATCTCACCGATGATGAATTCGACATTGTTGCTGCCGTTGAACGGACCAGCCAAGCGGCGGTTAAAGGTATCATGGTGTCCGGGGGGCTCATAAACGGGGACCTCGCTCAAGCTGACCTTAATGTGCTCCTTGGGCTTGTTACTCATAATTTGCGCTTCCTTTCTGTCGTGATATCAATTTTGATTTGTTGACCGTCTCTGCGGATTATTTTTTCTTTGTCACTTCCACAATCCCGTGGTCTCCGTCCACCTTCACCCAGTCGCCGGTCTCGATCACCTCGATGGGGTCCTGGTCCAGACGGTCCACAACGGGAATGGTAACGCCGTACAGCTCGGTGGACAACACCGCGCCGGACAGAATAATCAATTCGGTCTCGCGATTGATAAAGGCTTTGGGGGCATTCCCGCAGCGGGTATTCTCCAAAATCCACGTGGCGGAGGCGGTGGAGCCCTTTCCCAGAGGGTAGACCAGCACCTTGTCCTTCACACATTCGCCGCAGACGGCGACCCGAACGTCCACGATCTTGCCGGTCGGCGGATTGACGCCATGGGACCAAACCAGGGATTCCTTGCTGACCAGGGCTTCGCCCTCCACTACGCCGGGGGCCAGCGCGCGTCCTTTGAGGATAATCGTTTCAGCCATTTCCATTCCCTCCTTATACCGCTTCCGTGACCGCCGCCACACAGTCCTCCATGGAGGCGTACACCAGCTCGATGCCATGCTCCGAGGGGAGATAGCTGGCGTTTTTGCCGGAGTCGGTGATCAGCGTCTTGTACTTGCCATTGCCCACCAGAGGGCTGATGACCAGACAGGTCTGGACCATCATCCGCACGCCTGCGGCCTCCATCTTCTGAATGACGCCGGAACGCTTGAGCATGTTGTTGGTCTCCGCCGTCGTGAAGATCCACATGTCCTTGCCTTCCTTCACCCGGCGGCCCTCCATCAGATGGGCCAGCTTGGTGACTTCCTGCGTGGAGCTGTGGGGGCATCCGGTCACATACAGGTCGATCTCGCCCGGATTCTTGGTGCACAGGGATTTCTCCGTCTCGGTCAGCATATCGCGGGTGATGGTAAATTCATTGATGGGCTCCCGGCCCTCAAAGGGATCGCCGTAAAGCGCCTCGGGGGTCACACCCACCGCGTGCCACAGGGCCACGGAGCCGCTGGAGGCCGCGCAGGCGCCCAGATATTTCAGATTGTCGTTGGTGGCGCTCGCCGGAATGCCGTAAATCGCGGGAATGTAGTTGCCCACGCGCTTGCCGATGATGATGCCGATGGTGTTGTAGTCCAGGTCGGAAAGCGGCCCCGCATCCACATTGACCTTCACCTGGGCCTTCCGGTTTTCCGGGAAATAGAGTCCAAATTTAGGAATCCGGCCCGTCAGTGCGGCGCAGACCGCCAAGCCAGCGGGGGTGCGGTTGGTCCGGGCGCCCAGGACGGAGTTGGCATAGCTGACGGCAGAGGACTCCGCCCAAGCCACGTTCTGCCCCAGACGGGGGACGCTGCCCTGAACATAGGGGGTGCAGGACCAGGCGTGGTATTCGCCCAGCTTCATAATGGAGTCACACAGCTTCATCTGGTTTTCCGCGTACTCCTTGTCATACCCCATCTCCTCCCATGTATCAAAGGGAATGGATGCAGGGTCCTGTGTCGTGGGGACACAGCACTTGCCGCCCATACAGGCCAAGCGGCCCAGATAGTCGCGGCCAGCGATGTGCAGGGAACCAAAGTGGGCCATGGCCTGGACGGAGACGACCTCCACCATTTCCTCCGCTCCCAAAGGCTCTCCGATCTTGACCATGATCTTCATAGCCAGCTGCTTTGCTTCGCCATGCTTGCCGTCGAGCATTTCCTGCTCATAGGCGGTCAGTTTCAGTGCCATCTGACAGTCACTCCTCTCAAAGTTCGTTTTCCGCAGGGATTTGGGTTTCTCCACCCTTCTCTATTAGCAAGGCCAATGCCAAAATTCTCGTATGGTGCAAAAAAAGCGCAAAACGCCGCAGCTCAAGGGTTTTCCACGCTTCTTCCCTTGGGCTGCGGCGCGTGATCGCAAATCCGCTATTCCAAAATTTTAGAATTTCGTTTGATGCTTTGGGTTCGAAGGAACCCGGAATTGCTGTCGCCGCAAGCGGTTCTAATTTTTTAGAACAGAACTCTAAAATTCTGGAATTAGGTTGTATTCAATTTATTGTACAGGCTGGCCAGAGAGATTCCCAGCTGGGCGGCGGTCTTTTTCTTCCCCTCCAACGACGTTCCGTTGCGCTCCAGCAGCTTGAGAATGACCTGCTTCTCAAAGGCACGGGTGCGCTGCGCCAGCGTCAGACTGTCATCCACAGGCCGGGTAATGCTCAGCGGCAGTGCGGTCTGGTCAATGACTCCATTGGGCGTCAGATATGCGCAGAATTCCAGCACATTGCGCAGCTCCCGCACGTTGCCCGGCCAGTCGTGGGCCTGGAGGCACGCCACCGCGTCCGGCGTTAAGGTCAGAGAGCGGCGCAGCTTATGGGAGAACCCATTCAGCAGCGCCTGCGCCAGGGATGGAATATCCTCGGGTCGCTGCCGCAGAGGCGGGATGCAGATTCGGAACGTGCTCAGGCGGTAATACAAGTCCTTTCGAAATTTTCCCTCCGCCACATAGCGCGACAAGTCGGCGTTGCATGCGGCCACGATCCGCACATCGGTCTCCACCTCCTGAATCCCGCCCACCGGGCGGAACCGCCGCTCCTGGAGCACCCGGAGCAGCTTAGCCTGAAGGCCGATATCCATTTCAGAAATCTCGTCCAGAAACAGCGTACCGCCGGCGGCCGCCTCGAACAGACCGATCTTTCCGCCCTTTTTCGCGCCGGTGAAGGCTCCCTCCACATAGCCGAACAGCTCAGATTCCAGCATATTGGCGTTGAAGTTGGCACAGTTGATGGCCACGAAAATTCCGTCTCTCCGGGGGCTGGCGTTATGGATGGACTGGGCGTAGAGTTCCTTGCCTGTGCCGCTTTCCGACTCCAGCAGCACGGTGGCGTCGGTAGCCGCCACTCGCTGGGCCAGATCCTTGACCTGCGCGGAGACCGGGCTCACCGTCACGATGTCGTCAAATGTGTAGTGGGCGCCGCTGGCCTTGTTGATTCGCCGGAGGACCTGACGGTTCCGGGCTTCCACAGCTTCCAGCTCCTCCCTGGCCTGATAGGCATCCTCCAGAAACGTGACCACGGACAATCCGCCGGTCAGCTCCCCCGCTTCGTAGATAGGATACAAGTTGACAAAATAAATATCCTCGACCTCCTGCCGCGGCGCATGCAGAATAGGTGTCCCCACCTCCAGCACTTCGGGGAGCCGGGCTCCCGGGCGCAGGTCCCGCAGCTTGTAGCCCTCAATTGGTCCGATGTCGCCTCCGGCCTCCCGGTTGAGAAACTCGCAGTACGCCCGATTGGCGAACACGATCACGCCGTCCCGGTCAATGATGTTGATTCCCTCGCGCATGGCATCTAACACCGCACGGGCATCCTGATCCAATGTCATGACAGGGCCTCCTTTCGCCCCCCCATTGTAGCGCGAAAGCCACCGCTGCACAAGAAGCGGGCAGAAATTTTTTTACCCGGGCTCGTTTTTTCCGGAACAATCCGCATTTTTTCCGCGTCTATCAGAATAGGGGGAGAATGTCCTGCAGTTACAAAACCTCGCATTTTAAGAAATCCTTAAACTATTGTAGTCGTTTTGTTGTTGTTTTTTTCTTCTCCAGGCTTTACACTAAGACAGGTAATACCAGATTCCCTGTCTGGATCAAACGAAACCAAGGAGGCCCATGAAATGACGGAACAAATTCATTCGGCTGAGACCGGCGGCATCCCTTCCGCGGTTGCCGCTCCGCCCACTCCGAATCAACCGGTAAAAAAGAAAAAAAGCAAAAAGCAGATCAAACGAATCCTTGCCATCGTGATCACGCTTGTGGTCGTGGCCGCCGCCGCATTCTCCATCTGGTTCTTTGTCTTCCGCGAGCCCAGCCAGCAGAGCGAGATTCTTCCCTCCACGGCCATGATCTCCAGCATTCAGAGCTCCGTGCAGGGCAGCGGCAACGCCCGCGCCAAGGATACCGCCGCCATCACCCTGACTGCCGGCGGCACGGTCTCCGAGGTGTTTGTGTCCGAGGGCCAGGTGGTCACGGCGGGCCAGCCCCTCTACACCATCACCAGCCAGGCCGCAGAAGATGCCGTCACCACGGCCCAGGAGACCCTGACCAATCTGCAGAAGGACCTGGCCGACCTGCAGGAAAACCTCAGCGACCTGACCATCACCGCGCCCTTTTCCGGCAAGCTGATCGACGTCGGCACCTTTGAAGCAGGCACGGACGCCTCGGCCGGGGCTAAGGTGTGCACGCTGGTCAACGACAAGGTGCTCAAGCTCTCCCTGTATTACAGCTACGCCTATGAAAACAGCATCTATGTGGGGCAGAGCGTTCAGGTCTCCATTCCCGCCATCATGGGATTCCGGACCGGTACGGTGGAGCAGATCAATAAGGTGAGCTTCATCTCCCCTGAAGGCGGCACCTTCTTCGAGGTGGTCATCACCCTGGAAAATCCCGGCACCCTGACCGAGGGGATGTCTGCCACTGCCTCTATGACTGCGGCGGACGGGACGGAAATTTATCCCTACGAGAACTCCACGCTGGAATACTACGAAAAGCGGGAAATCACCGTCAAGGCCGCCGGCCCGGTGCTCTCTTCCGCCCTGCTCAACTACGCCAATGTCAACGCCGGTGACGTGCTTCTCTCCCTGGGCGATACCGACATCAGCAGCCAGATTCGCGCCAAGGAAAAGGAGATCACTGCCGCCCAGGAGAAGCTGACCGAGGCGCAGACGGCCCTGTCCAACTTCAACGCCGTGGCACCCATTGACGGCACCGTGACCTCCTGTTCCCTTACTCCCGGCCAAGAAGTCAAGAGCGGCGATACTGTCCTCACCATCTCCAATACCACCACCATGGTGGTGGAGATCACCGTAGATGACCGCAACATCTCCTTTGTCAAGCCCGGCATGACTGTGGACCTGACGGACTATAACGGGAACACCTTCCTCGGCACGGTCACCAACATCAATATGACTCCGGATATGAGCAACGGTACTTCCGGCATGACCAATTATCCGGTCACCCTGACGGTGGACAACTACGATGGCACCCTGCTCCAGGGTATGTGGCTGGATTATTCTTTCGTCACCAGTCAGTCGGATAACTGCATCGTGATTCCCATCCAGTGCGTCAAGTCCATCACAGATGCCGAGGGCAATGCTATCCAAGTGGTCTTCCTCCAGGCGGACAGCAAGCCTGAGAACGCCGTGGATGTGGAGCTGCCCGAACCGGCCCCGGGTGAGACCCGGCAGTACCCCACCGAAGCGGAGGGCTACTATCCCGTGCCGGTGGAGACCGGTCTGAATGACCAGTACAATGTGGAGATCACCTCCGGCCTGAACGAGGGCGACGTCGTCTTTAACAGCTACATGATGACCACTGCATACGGCTGATTGAGGTGGTTCCGATGCTGATTAACGTACAGAACCTCTATAAGATCTACCATGAGGGGCTGGAGAGCGAGGTGCGCGCCCTGGATGGCGTCAGCCTGACCATTGATCGTGGTGAATTTGTGGCCATCATCGGCGCATCCGGCTCCGGCAAATCCACGCTGATGAACATTCTGGGCTGTCTGGACATTCCCACTTACGGGGACTACCATCTGGACGGCACGGACATCACCGAGCTTACCGACAGGGAGTTGGCCCACATCCGCAACAAGGAGATCGGCTTTATTTTCCAGGGCTATAACCTGATTCCTGCCCTCGACGCCTACGAAAATGTGGAGCTTCCCCTGATCTATCAGGGAATCAGCGTGTGGAAGCGGGAAGACATGGTCATGGAGGCCCTGGAAAAGGTCAATATGGCCGACCGGGCCCACCACAAGCCCAGCGAAATGTCCGGCGGCCAGCAGCAGCGGGTCGCCATCGCCCGGGCCATCGCCACCCGTCCCCCCATCATCATGGCCGACGAGCCTACCGGCGCGCTGGACTCCAAGACCGGCCGTCATGTACTGGAGATCTTACATACCCTCCACGAGACGGAGGGGAGCACCATCATCCTGATCACCCACGACAACGGCATTGCCTCCACGGCGCACCGCATCGTCCGCATTTCTGACGGCCGCATCGTGGCCGACGGAACCCGAGAGGAGGTCGGACTATGAACTTTACCCAAGCTCTGAAGATGGCCGCCAAGTCCATCTCCGCCAATAAGGGCCGCTCCGCCCTGACCATGCTGGGCGTAATCATCGGCCTGGCCTCTGTCATTATTCTGGTGTCCTACGCTAAGGGTCAGAATTTGGCCATGCAGGAGTATTACAAAAGCATGGGCGACAACAAGCTGAGCATTTATGCCTATACCTGGCAGGGCGGCCTGGATGTGTCCACCGAGCTGTACAATTATTGCCTCCAGCTGGACGAATATGTGGACGGCGTTACCCCCATGGGACAAATCTACAATGATACCACCATCAAATACGGTGTCCAGACTCTGGGGGGAAACAATTCTGATTACAACACCCGGCCCACCCTCTACCTGGGCAACGATCAGTTCGGCCTGTGCAATAACTATACCCTTGCCAAAGGGCGGGAGTTGAGCTATCTGGACATCACAAAATCCAATCAGGTCTGCGTTCTGGGGGCCGGTGTGGCCCAGTCCCTGTTCAATCTGGTGGACCCGGTGGGCAAGACCATCACCATCAATGGCCTGCCCTTCTTAGTCGTCGGCGTGTACGAGGCCAAGGGCAGCGGCGTCACAGAGTACAACGAAGAGGGGACCAACTGGCAAGAGGTGGAGATGACCCGCATGGACCGTATCATCGTCCTGCCCTATACGCTCAGCCGCGCTCTGAACAACAACCAAACCATCGACCAGTATACCGTCAAGGCCAAGGACAGTGAGTCTGCCATGTACGCCGCCACATTGATCCGCAGCTTCCTCAAGGGACTGATCAATGAGAATTACGGCTATTCCGATGTGACCAATGAGAGCGTCTATCAAAATGAGCAGAGCGAGGCCAACGCCATGCAGCAGCGGTTCTTAGGCGGCATCGCCGCCATCTCCCTGCTGGTAGGCGGCGTGGGCATCATGAACATCATGCTGGTCACAGTTACCGAGCGCACCCGGGAGATCGGCATCCGTAAGGCCATCGGCGCCGAGCGCAGGAGCATCATCACCCAGTTCCTCATCGAATCGGCCATGATCTGCGGCATCGGCGGTATTTTTGGAATCATCGTCGGCTATTTAGGCACGCTGATCGTAGGCAAAATGTCCTTTGACCGGATCCTGCTGCCCGGCTGGGACATCACGGTAGGCGCGTTTGCCATCTCGGTTGCCCTGGGCATCATCTTCGGCCTATACCCCGCCGCCAAAGCCTCCCGGCTCCAGCCGGTGGAGGCCCTGCGCGCTGACTAAAGGAGAGAGACGAATGAAACGCATGAAAAAACTTCTGGCGGTCCTGCTGACCGCCGCCTGTCTGGCTTCTCTGCTGGTCGTTCCCCCGGCCGCGGCGGCCAGCACCATTTCCACCTTTTCAGATGTAAGCGACCCCACGGTGGGCACCGCTGTGGAGGTCCTGCGCACCATGGGCGTGGTGGACGGCGTGCCCGGCGGCGGCTATAACCCCTCCGGCACCTTGACCCGGGCGGAGTTCTGTAAGCTGCTGGTCCTCACCATGAACCGGGGCGACGACGTGGACGCCTATGCCACCAAAACCATCTTCCCCGACGTGGCCAGCACCTACTGGGCCCGCGGCTACATCAATTTGGCCGCCTCCATTGACGTCGGCGGCTCCACCGACAGCGAGGGCAATCCCACCGGCGGTTCCCGGCTGATCATGGGCGTCGGCGACGGCACCTTCGCCCCCAACCGCACCATTACCTACGCCGAGGCGGTCACCATCCTGCTGCGGGTGCTGGGCTATACCTCCGCGGCCAACACCAACTGGCCCTCCGGTGCCATCAGCACGGCCAACAGCTCCGGACTGGCCGACAACCTGACCGGTCTGTCGGCCTCTTCCTCCATCAGCCGGGGACAGGCAGCCATTCTGTTTTACAATATGCTGCTTACCCCCACCTACAACTCCACCAGCATCTACGCTGCCTCGCTGGGCAGCGTGGTGGAAAACACGCTGCTGCTCTCCTGCAATACCGAGGCGGACGACGGTTCGGAAGGCGCCATCGCCATCAACGGCTCCGGCTCGGTGCGCAAAATCAAGGCAGCGGCCAACAACCCCGCCTCCTTCTTCCAGGGCCGCTATGGCACGGCGGTCCTCAATAAGGACGGCCTGTTCCTCACCTTCCTGCCGGACCGGAACGCCACCAGCCGCACCATCACCACATCCAAGGCTACGGCCGGCACCACCAATGTGATCACCGCCGCCGACGGCAGCCGAATCACCGTGTCTCCCTCCACCACCGTGTGGTACAACGGAGAGCAAAAGACCTATTCTGAGATCTACGGCAGCCTCAACCGCGCCGGCGTTACCGTTACCATCTACTATACCGCCGCCGGCGCCATCGACTACCTCTATGTGGGCGGCATCACCGCCAGCACCAGCGGCAACGCCATGGTCGCCAAGGACCCCATCAGCGGCAACCCCTTCGCCACCCTCACCGGTGGCGCGTCCGGCTATACCATCCTGAAAAACGGCGTGAGGGCTTCGGTCTCCGACATCCGGCAATATGATGTGGGCGTATTCGACGCCTCTGCCAATACCCTCTATGTCACCGATTTCCGCCTGACCGGCGTGTATCAGTCGGCCACTCCCAACACAGTTGCCCCCGCAAAGATCACCATGTTTAATAAGGAATTCGAGGTTCTGGAATCCGCAATCGACGACCTGAACGACTTCAAGGTGGGCAGCAGCATCACCCTGCTCTTTACCGCCGACGGCAAGGTGGCCGGCGCGGTGAGCACCTCCCAGGCCCGTTCCACCGCCGTGGGCGTCGTCACCGCCGATTCCTCCGGCAGCTCGGTCAAGGTGGACCTGTTGGGTGCCCCCATCGGATCTCTCCAGGTCAGCGGCACCATCTCCGGCAAGGCCGAGGACTACCGCGGCAGTCTGGTCAACGTGACAGCAGGTTCCGGTAATACCATCTACCTGAGCAAGCTCATCAGCAACGGCACCACCTCCTCTCTGAACGTGGCGAACAAGACCATTGGCACCGCAGCTCTGGCGGAAAATATCAGCATTTATGAGCGGGTGGGCGACAGCGCCATTACCGCAATCACTCTGGCCGACCTGACGGTGGATACCGTGGATGCCTCCAAGATCGTCTACCTGCGCCGGAATTATGCCGGCAAGGTGGATCTGCTGGTGCTCAACGACGTGACCGGCGACTGCTACACCTACGGCATCGCCTCCACGGATACGAAACCCAGCCCCGGCCTTGGTGATAATAATATGAGTTATACCAATATGCTTACGACGGTCACCAATCACGACGGCAGCCTGACCACCATCGGCAGTACCAACTT
Organism: Clostridiales bacterium; assembly: GCA_019415645.1. Classification (GTDB taxonomy): domain Bacteria; phylum Bacillota; class Clostridia; order Oscillospirales; family Oscillospiraceae; genus DXYV01. The sequence continues at coordinate 518 of DXYV01000039.1, read as the reverse complement.
CAGGGATGGTCAGTTCATCGGTCTGGCCGCCTCTCTGGCCTCTCTGGACGGCAGTCCCAGAATTGCCGGCTCTGTGGAGCTCAAGTCGGTGAAGAACGTCACCCTGTCCAACTTCAACACGCAGACCAACATCTTCTTCTCCGGCTCCCTGGAGCTGCCCATTGCAGCCAATGTCCAGTGCTACAATGCCCAGACCAGAACCTGGTTTGATTCTCTGGACGAGTGCCTGTCCTACTCCAATAATCTGACGGTCTATTATGACCGCAACCCCAACGAAGGCGGCAAGGTCCGCGTCGTGGTAGCCAACTAATCCAGGCCACAAAAACGCGCAGCGCGCCGTCGGGTGAAAGCCCGGCGGCGCGCTTTGTTTTGTGGGTTATTCCTCGCTCTCCACAGCGGAGAGCGTCGCATAGTCAAATGCCAGCAGAGTCTGGGCAGTATCCAGATCCACCAAATAGATATTTGTAGGTTTGTCAAACATATTGGACAGTGAATTCATTCGGAGAAAGCCAACTAAG
>DXYV01000038.1 GCA_019415645.1 Clostridiales bacterium | reverse complement strand
GTCCTTGACCTTCACGGCCCGGAAATCGCTCTTGCAGAAGGTGTCGAAGTCCACCTTCTCCTCCAGCTGCGGCTCGATCTCCAGCGGGGGCAGCGCGGCCTTGCGGGCCTCCTCGGCAGCCTGCTCCAGCTCGGCCAGCGCCTGGTCCGCGTCTACCCGGGGGAACAGGTTCTCCCCCTTGGTGACGGCGGCGGTATCGCTGAGGGAGCCCCAGACCGCGGCGCTCTCCCAGGTCCGGCAGCCCTCGCAGGCGCCGATCTGGGCGAAGAGCTTATCCATGGATTCGGGCATGAAGGGGGTCAGGAGCACGCCGCAGATGCGGGCCGCCTCCAGCAGATTGTACATCACATGGGCCAGCCGGGCACCGTTGGCCTCCATATCCTTGGCCAGGGCCCAGGGCATGGTCTCGTCGATATACTTGTTGGCCCGCTGAATGACCTTGAACACCTCGTCCAGAGCCTTATGGGGCGCGTAGGCGTCCATGGCGGCCTCATAGCGGTCCCGCAGGCGGTCGGCCAGCTCCTTCAGCTCCGTGTCGCAGGTCTCGGGGGCGGACCACGCCTGGCAGCCGCCGGGCAGCTGGCCGCCGAAATATTTACCCACCATGGCCGTGGTGCGGGACACCAGGTTGCCCAGGTCGTTGGCCAGGTCGGTGTTGATGGTCTGAATCAGCAGCTCGTTGGAGAAATTGCCGTCGGAGCCGAAGGGGAAGGTGCGCAGCAGGAAAAAGCGCAGGGCGTCCACACCGAACTTCTCCGCCAGGATATAGGGGTCCACCACGTTGCCCTTGGACTTGGACATCTTGCCGCCGTCCAGCAGCAGCCAGCCGTGGCCGAACACCTTCTTGGGCAGGGGCAGATTCAAACTCATGAGCATGGCGGGCCAGATGATGGAGTGGAAGCGGACGATCTCCTTGCCCACGATATGCACGTCGGCGGGCCAGAACTGCTCCAGGTCGTGGTACCGGTCGTTTTCAAAGCCCAGGGCGGTCATATAGTTGAAGAGGGCATCGATCCACACATAGACCACGTGGCCGGGGTCGAAATCCACCGGCACGCCCCAGGTGAAGGAGGTGCGGGAGACGCACAGGTCCTCCAGGCCGGGCTTGATGAAATTATTCACCATCTCATGGACCCGGGAGCGGGGCTCCAGGAAGTCGGTATTCTCCAGCAGGTCCTGGATGCGGTCGGCATACTTGGACAGGCGGAAGAAGTAGGCCTCCTCCTCCGCGTCCTGCACCTCGCGGCCGCAGTCGGGGCACTTGCCGTCCACCAGCTGGGACTCGGTCCAGAAGGACTCGCAGGGCTTGCAGTATTTGCCCTTGTAGGTGCCCTTGTAGATGTCGCCGTTGTCGTACAGCTTCTTGAAGATCTTCTGAATGGCCGCCACATGGTAGTCGTCGGTGGTGCGGATAAAGCGGTCGTTGGAAATGTTCATCAGCTTCCACAGGTCCTTGACGCCCCGGGGGCCCTCCACGATGCGGTCCACGAACTCCTTGGGGGTGACGCCGGCCTCCTTGGCCTTGTCCTCGATCTTCTGGCCGTGCTCGTCGGTGCCGGTCAGGAACATGACGTCGTAGCCCTGGAGCCGCTTATAGCGGGCGAAGGCGTCGGTGGCCACGGTGCAGTAGGTGTGGCCGATGTGCAGCTTGTCGGACGGGTAATAGATGGGGGTGGTGATATAAAATTTACCTTTACTCATGAGCTTCTTCCTCCTGTGTATCGGGATGATCGGACGGGGCGGGGTCTGCGGGCTCTCTGGCCAGACGACGGGGCTGATAGGGCGGCGCCAGGACCAGGGGGAGAATGGTCAGCAGCTCGGCCAGGTTGTAGAGCAGGAACAGAATCAGGATCAGAATGGACAGCGCCTCGCCGCAGTCGGTGATGGCCACCACGGTGAACAGCTGGGCCAGCAGGCTGACGAAGACCGCCGGGCGGGGCTTGCCCACGCCGTAAAAGAATCCGGCCCGGTAGTAGGCGGAAATCAGCTGCCCGATGATGGCAAAGAGCAGAAAGACATAGTCCCAGACAATGGGGTTGGCGGTGTGCTGGCGGTAGGCCTCAATGAGCCAGATCCAACAGTAAAACGCGGGCATCAGGGCGGCAAAGCCGCTGGCCGGGGGCTGTTCCGCGCGAATCTGCTTGGCCCGGTAGGCCAGGGCCACGGCGGTGGGCACAGCGGCCACGGACAGAATCAGCGTAAGCACCGAGGACAGGAAGAACTGCCGCACCGCTTCACTGCGCAGCTGGGCGGAGGCCGCCCCGGCGGCCGCTTCCTGGTAGCCGGAGGCAAAGCTCATCAGCCCCACCACGGCCGAGACCAGCATCAGCCCCGCGCACACCATCAGGAGCAGGGCGGTCACGGAGTCGCCGCGGAGCTCCTGCTGCTCGACGGTCTTGGGCAGGCGGAGGGAGAGAGCCAGAAAGAGCGCCGCAGCCGCCAGCAGGGCGACCACCAGCACCACCGAGGGGATGGCCATGGGAATGGGCAGGCCGCTCTCATCGTAGGCGGCCAGGCGCTGCCACAGGCGCAGGCCGGCGGCAGCGAGGCCCAGCAGCAGCGACAGGGCCGGCAGCATGAATTTTTGGTTTGCGGATGGCATGGCATCAGGTCCTTTGAGCATGTAGAATTAAGAATGAACAATTAACAGTTGGCAATTAAGAATTATCTGTTGGGGGACTGAGGGGCCGAAAATCGTCCATTGTCCATTGTCAACTGTCCATTGTTCATTGCAACGAATTGGGTCACTTTCCCTGGAACTTGGGCTTGCGGTGCTCCTCGAAGGCGGAGACCGCCTCTTTGAAGTCGTCGGTGGACATGAGATAAATGGACAGCTTCTTTTCGATCTCGTGGGCGACGTCGATGTTGCCGTCCACAATGGCGTGGGAGACGATGGCCTTGATCCCCCGCAGGGCCAGAGGCGCCCGCTCCAGCAGACGGTCCACCACCCGGTCCACGGCGGCAAACAGGTCCTCCTTGGGGAAGATCTTGTTGACGATGCACAGACGGTAAGCCTCCTCGGCGGGCATCTGCTCGCCCAGAAGAATCATCTCCTTGGCCTTGTTGACCGTGACCTTCCGGGGCAGGCGGATGGCGCCGCCCCAGCCGGGCACCAGGCCCAGGTTGGACTCGGGCAGGCCAAATCGCGCGTCGTCGGAGGCATAGATCATGTCGCAGCACATGGCGATCTCAAACCCGCCGCCGATGCAGTAGCCGGACACGGCGGCCAGGATGGGCTTGTCCATGCTCTCGATGGTCTCCCGGATGTCGCAGCCCCGCTGGTACATGGCGGCAGCGGCCTCCTCGTTGGTGATGTCGTCCAGACACTCCATGGCCCCGCCGGAGGAGAACGCCTTGTGTCCGGCGCCCCGGATGACGATGACCCGGACCGATTTGTCGGCCTTGGCCTCCTTCAGGACCCGAATCAGGTCGATCTGCATCTGGGTGGTCAGGGCGTTGAGGGCCTTTTGGTTGTCGATGAAAATGGTGAGCACTTCGGGCTTGTCGGCCCGGCGTTCGGTGCGAATCTCCGGCATGGGAATTCCTCCTTATCTTCCGTGATGGTGGAGCAGGGGCCACAGATACCACAGGGCGATCAGCACGACCTGGAGCAGCAGAATCAGGGGCAGGCCGTAGCGGAACCGCTTGTGGAGGGTCTTGTGGTGAAAGGCCTTCATACCCAGAAGCGCCCCCGGTGAGCCGCCCAGCAGGGCGGTGAGAAACAGCGCCTTTTCCGAGATGCGCCACTGTCCCCGCCTGGCCCGGCGCTTGTCCAGGCCGAAGAGGGAGAACGACAGCCCGCTCATCAGAAGAACCCAGAGAAACAGGATCTGGGTACCGTTGAGATGGTGCATAAAATCCCTCCTCAAAGCGCGTGATTCCCGGGGCTGTTTCGGAAGGCGCACATAGGCGGCTCCCCGGGGCTTCGGCCCTGGACCCCGCGGCGTCACGTGCTGCATATCGTTCGCATCTGCCTGACGGCAAATGCTCGCTCCTTCCGCCGCTCCGCCTTTCCCCAGCCGGCCCACGTTGTTGGGCCCGGTCGGGGTGCCCCAAATGTTTGTACTTTTCTTGCTTCTCCAAGAAAAGTACCCAAAAGAAGGAGAGAAAAGGGGGACACCCCCTTTTCCATCCCCCGGTTCTGTCGAGGGTGCATACGATTCAACACCGGCGCCCGAAACCTGCATACTCTGGCACCCCAGCACCCGCTGCCGCTCCCCAGCCGGGTGTCGCGGCCAGGCAGGGTCCACGAAGCGCGCCTGGCTAGGTACTGTTGGGGAAGGCCGCACGTAGGGGCGGATGCCCACATCCGCCCTTCTCTTCGTCCCGCCCGCAGGCGTTCCCCGAGGGGGGTTACTTCCAATAAGGGGGGCCAAGGCGCGGGGACATTCTGCGGAATGTCCTTGCCTTCGGCTCCGCGCCTTCCTGGCAAAATCGGGGCCCCCATCGGGCCGCTGGCCCGCTGGGGAAAGGACGAGCAAGGAAGCGGGCGGAGTTTTCGCCATTCCTGGCGGAAACGGAGTCCAGCGTACTTTGCGAGGACGCGTTTCCCCCGGATGCCCCCCTCCGCTCTCCGAGAGGGACTTTTGCACGGTTCTCTGGGTTGCTTTCCCCTGCGCGGAATGTTTCGACGCTGACGCTCTCAAGTCTTGCTTCCCCGGGGGGTTACTTCCAATAAGGGGGGCCGCAGCCTCGTCCTCACAAACTTCGGTCCGCTCCGTCCGCCTGTTCGGCGAACATCCGCTCCCCTTCGTTGCTCGTCCTCCCCCAACGGAAACGGCCGTTTCCGTTGGGAAAGGAGCCGCAGCGAAATAAGTGAGCTTTCCCCGTTAGGCGGAAGCAAACGCTATGCAGCTTGCGGCGACGCGTTTGGTCGGTGGGGGGTGGTTCTCAGGAGGGGGAATACGAAATCCCCCTCCTGAGCGTGTCTTTGGTTCCTTTCTGCACGAGCAGAAAGTCACCCCCCGGAGGGTGCCGCAGCAACAGGGTCGATGTAGGCAGTGCGGCCCGCAGGCCGCCTTTCGCAGCGCAACCGCCGCACAGCGGCGGCACTTAGCGCGGAGATCGACCCCTACGGACGCGAAATCAGAAACGGCAGCGCTCCCCTTGCAGGCGTTGCGCGCACAGAAAGTACCTTACCGTTCATCGGTGCGGCCAGTCAAATAATCTAAGGAAACCTTATAAAAATCAGCTAAACGAATTAGGGGTGTCATTTGTGGCTCACCTGTTCCGGCTTCATAGCGCTGATAAGTGCGCTTTGTTACTCCCATCACAGCTGCAACCGCAGGCTGCGATAAGTGTTTTTCTTGTCGGAGCATGGTCAGGCGCTCCACAAATTTGGACATGTCCAGTTCACCTCTTGACAGCGACATATTTGTCGTTATATAATGGAGATGGCGAAAATTTTGTCGTCATCGAAAGGAGTAGCAATATGAAATCTATCATTGAAAAACTACAATGGCTCTCCAGCGAAGAAGGCCTTTCCGACGCGCTCCAGTCCCGCTTGAACGCCATGGAGCCCTACCTCGCCCAGATTCAGGCGGCGTTTGGCCTGGACTTTGTGGACAAGCTCCTGGACGCCGACAGCGCGCGCCTCTCCGCCGAGCTGGACGAGGCCTATCAGCGCGGCTTTGGGGATGCGTTTCAGCTCTGGCTGGAGGTCTTTTCCAGGTATTCCTCGTATCCGCAGCGGTAATCCTTCAGCTGGCCCTCCGGGGTAAAGTCAAAGATGCGGTTGGCCACGGTCTCCACCAGCTGATGGTCGTGGGAGGACACCAGCACGTTGCAGTTGACCGCCTCCAGGCCGTTGTTCAGGGCGGCAATGGACTCCAGGTCCAAATGGTTGGTGGGCTGGTCCAGCAACAGCACGTTGGCGCCGGAGAGCATCATGCGCGAGAGCATGCACCGCACCTTTTCGCCGCCGGAGAGCACCTTCACCTGCTTGTAGACGTCATCGCCGGAGAAGAGCATCCGGCCCAGGAAGCCCCGGAGATAGGCCTCGTGGGGGTCGGATGAGAATTGGCGGAGCCACTCCACCAGGTTGTCGTCGTTGTCCTTGAAGAACTCGGTGTTGTCCTTGGGGAAGTAGGAGAAGGTGGCGGTCTGGCCCCACTTCACGGTGCCCTCGTCGGGCTCCCACTCGCCGGTGAGGATCTTGAACAGGGCGGTGTGGGCGTTCTCATTGTCGCCTACAAAGGCGATCTTGTCCCCGTGGTTGACCGTAAAGGTCACCTTGTCCAGCAGCTTGACGCCGTCCACCGTCTTGGACACGTCGGTGACGAAGAGGATGTCCTTGCCCACCTCCCGGTCGGGGGAGAAGCCCACCCAGGGGTAGCGGCGGGACGAGGCCGGCATCTCCTCGATGGTGAGCTTTTCCAGCAGCTTGCGGCGGGAGGTAGCCTGCTTGGACTTGGACTTGTTGGCGGAGAAGCGGGCGATAAAGTCCTGCAATTCCTTGATCTTTTCCTCGTTGCGCTTGTTCTGGTTCTTGATGAGGTTCTGCATCAGCTGGGAGGACTCGTACCAGAAGTCGTAGTTGCCCACGTACATCTTGATCTTGCCGTAGTCGATGTCCACGATGTGGGTGCACACGGTATTCAGGAAGTGGCGGTCGTGGGAGACCACGATGACGGTGCCCTCAAAGTCCATGAGGAAGTCGTTGAGCCACTCCACGGCCACGATGTCCAGGTTGTTGGTGGGCTCGTCCAGCAGCAGGATGTCCGGATTGCCGAACAGCGCCTGGGCCAGCAGCACCTTCACCTTGAGGCGGCCGTCCAGGGTGGCCATGGAGTCGTAGTGGTGGTCCGTGGTCACGCCCAGGCCCTGGAGGATGCGGGAGGCGTCGGACTCGGACTCCCAGCCGCCCAGCTCTGCGTACTCGGTCTCCAGCTCGCAGGCCAGCAGGCCCTCCTCGTCGGTCATCTCCTCCTTGGCGTACAGGGCTTCCTTCTGCTGGGCGATCTCGTACAGCCGGGGGTTGCCCATAATAACCGTATCCATGACGTTGTAAGCGTCGTAGGCGTTCTGGTCCTGCTTGAGCACCGACATGCGGGTGTTGGGCAGGATGGTCACCGATCCGGAAGTGGGCTCCAGCTGACCGGAGAGGATCTTCAGGAAGGTGGATTTGCCCGCGCCGTTGGCGCCGATGATTCCGTAGCAGTTGCCGCGGTCAAACTGCAGGTCCACATGGGAAAACAGAGGCTGTCCGCTGTAATTCAGGGACAAGTCAGAAACAGTGATCATGAAGAACTCCTTATGTGCAATCAAAATTCATAGATTATCATTATACCATAGATGTGCAGAAAGTCAAAAGCGACCGTGGAATATTTTACACGAAAAATACGCCGGGCATGCCCCCGGCCCCGGCGGTATGATATTTCCCCGTTCTGCGGGCTGAGAATCACGCTCCCCGAATATGCAGAGAGCCGGACAAAAAAGCGGTTTCGCTTTTTTGTCCGGCTCTGCACGTCATGGTCTGCCTTATGTTCAGACCGGGCGGCGCGCCGCCCGGTCCGCCCTCGGGTTTAGAAGAACTCCAGGGTATAGGTATGGCCTTCGGAGAGGAACACATAGCTGTCGGCGCTGTAACCGGAGGGAATGTATTGGAACGTTCCCTCCGTTCCGTTCAGGATGATGTCCGCCGTGTCCATCACCTCTCCGGTGGCGTCGTCCGTGATCCGGAAGTAGAGCAGAAGCTGCGAGGTCCCAGGGGTCGCGTAGTCCACCGTGCCCTGCAGCCGCAGCCGCAGTTCACCATCATAATCGTCATAATCATAGGACCCTCCGGTAATGGTGACCCGGTAGGCCAGTTCTCCGGAGGAGCCGTAGCCTTCCACGGTACAGGGGAAGCTGGGCAGAGACAGCTCCATGGGAGGCAGGGCCTCGGTGACCGTGATGGTCTTGGAGATGGAACGGCCGTCGGTAAGGATGGCAGTGATGGTCGTGGTGCCCGGCTTCAGGCCATCAACAATGGCATACCTGCCGGAACTGGCATTTCTGACCACTGTGAGCTCGGCCACTTCCGGGTTCGAGTTCTCCCACTGCCGCACGCCCAGGTTCTCGTCGTAAGATTTGACCTGTTCCACTGCAACGTTCATCCAATCGCCGACCCGGACGGCGTCATCGCAGTCGATGATAACGTCATCAGAGGCCTCGCCCACCTGCAGTTCTACATACCACTCGGTGTCTGCCGTTATACAGTAGAGGGTAAAGTCCCCGCCCCGGTGGAAGGTAAGGCGGACGGAGGAAGTACCCGTCTCCGGGTCGGTATTCAGTACCTCCAAATTCGCAGCAGAGGCAGGGGCCGGCACGGGATTTCTCCCTACGTCCTCCTCCAGCTCCCAGGTAATGTGCTTGTCGGCAGCGGTGTGCTCAGGCATCACCTTGGCCGTAAACACCACCGGGTCCTCCGCCCACATCCTGCACTGGTGGGTCCAGAGATCCTCTCCGGTATCGGCGGTGACCTCCAGATAGCTGTTGGAATCGATCACGGTGACGGTACAGGAGGCGGACATGGCCCCGTCCGCGGAAGTGGCGGTAATCACCGCGGTACCGCAGGACTTCCCTTGAATCTCCCCTTGCAGGTACTCATTTGCAGTCCACATGGTGTCGGCAACCGGAGCAACAGTGGCCACTTCTGGATTGGAGGAGGTCCAGACGAAGCCCGGATCGGGGGCGTCCTTCGGCAGGCCACACACCTGCAGCACATAATCGGGATCGTCGGCCAGGTCGCGGGTCAGGAAGCTACAGCTCAGGGCGATTCCCCCCTTGCCTGTGAGGATTCCGGCATCGGCTCCTTGCGCCGGGTCGATGGCTCCGCCCCGGACCAGCACATCGACCAGCAGGCCGTTGTCCTTAGTCTCAGCCCCCAGGGCGTTCCAGGCCCATACCGCCGCCGTGCCCCGGGTGAAGGTCCTGGATCGGGAGGGGTCGTAATCGGTAAAGCCCAACTGATTGGACAGCGTCCAGGGAGAATTCCACTGGAAGTCGGTCCCGTCCTCATAGCCCATGGCCCGCAGAATCAGGGTCAGGTACTGGGCCGCGTCCAGCGCCTCCGTGCTGCCAAAGGTCGTGCCCGAAGTGCCCTTGGTGTAGCCATTTGCGTAAGAATACCGGACATAGGGCAGCCCCCAGTTGGGCACGTCGGTAAAGGGAATCTGCGCCGTGCTCCAGCGGGCGTTCTGCTCTTTGCCCAGCAGGCGCACCAGCATGGTCACGCCCTCGATCCGGGTGGGCGTGCGGTCCAGCGCAAAGTCTGGGGTGCCGTCGGCGTTGGTGCCCACGCCCTGGAACAGTCCCATGGTATGCAGCTTCTCCGCCGCCGCCTGTCCTTCCGAGACCGAGAGCAGCAGGCTGGGATTGGCCACGCCTGCCGCCCCGGCTGGAGCGGCCAAGCTCAGGGCAAGGGCCATGACCAGAAGCAGCGGCACAAAACGTTTTCTCAAGTCAATTACTTCCTTTCTAAATCATCTACGTACCGGTCTGCGTTTTGCTCCTTATTAGTTTCATTATTGCACAAGGCCCGGGCAACGTAAAGTATGCTGTCTGCATAGCCTTTCCGCCCCCGATGTCTTGGGGCGGAGGGTTTGAATGTGTCATGCTGGAACCGGCCAGTATGACTCTTTTCTTATACCTGGAAAAGAAGGATGACATTTCTGCGCGCAAATGCTACAATAGCCGTGGCGGGAAACCGCCGCGGAAAGAGGATTGAACTTGGAAAGGAGCAACTGCATGAGAACCCGTATTACAAAACGGCTGCTGTCCATTCTGATGGCGGCGGCCATGGTGCTCTCTCTGACCGGAGCGGCCCTCGCTGCCGAGGGAGAGACCCACATCACGATTATCGGCACCTCGGATACTCACGGCAACATCTGGGGCTACTCCTATGAGGACATGAAGGAGTCGTCTGGAGATGGCTTGGCCCGGGTATCCACTTATGTCAACCAGGTGCGCGCTGAGAATCCCAACACCATTCTGGTGGACACCGGCGACACCATCCAGGGCACCATCCTCACCGACGATCTGTATAACAAGGGCGAGGACGGTCATCCCGTCATGGCGGCCATGAACTACATGGGCTATGATGCCTGGACCCTGGGCAACCATGAATTCAACTGGGGCACGGAGGTGCTCAAGGCGGTCATGGCCCAGTCCGAGGCACCCGTTCTGGCGGCCAACATCAAGAACGCCGACGGCACCTACTTCACCGGCGCGGGCTACACCATCGTGGAGCGCGGCGGCGTGAAGGTAGCCATCATTGGTGTGGATACCCCCAACATCCCCCGCTGGGACGGCACCAAGACCGGCGTGGCAGACCTGACTTTCGAGCCCATGGCTGACGCAGTGGCCGCCTGTATCGACGAGATCGGCGACAGCGCCGACGTCATCATGGTGTGCGCCCATGCCGGTCTGGAGGCGGAGTACTCCACCGACGGTTCGGACGCCGCCCAGACCATTCTGGATCAGTGCCCCGAAGTGGACGTGCTTCAGCTGGGCCACACCCACACCACCTACATCAACAACGACGGTGCTATTCCTGTGGCTGAGACCACAAACAACGCCGGCGAGGTGGTGCGCTACGACCTGACCCTCAACGCCGACAAGGAGATCACCTCCGCCACCGTGGAGACCGTCTCTCTGGCGGATGTGGAGCCCGACCAGGGCCTGCGTGACGTGCCTGAGGTGAAGGAAGCCCAGGAGAAGACCGTCTCCTTTATTCAGGACAACGTGCTGGGCCATGCCTCCGCCGACTTCCAGCCTGCCAATGAGATCGCCGGCATCCCGCAGGGTCGCATCGAGGACACCGCCGTCATCGACCTGATCGGCACCGTCCAGCTGGAGAATTCCGGCGCCGACGTCACCGCCGTGGCCCTGTTCAAGGACACCAGCGACCTGAAGGCCGGCCCCCTGAACTACGGCAACATCTTTGACATCTACAAGTACCCCAACGTGCTCTACACGGTGAAGGTCTCCGGCGCGGAGATGAAGGCCTACATGGAGTGGGCCGCCGAGTGCTGGAACCAGTGGGTGCCCGGCGATGTGACCATCTCCTTCAACCCCAACAAGGCCGGCTACCTCCACGACCATTTCATCGGCCTGAACTACGAGGTCAACCTGTCCAAGCCCGCGGGAGAGCGCATTGAGAACGTCACCTTTAAGGGCGAGCCCCTGACCGACGACATGGAGCTGACCCTGTGCGTCAATGACTACCGCTTTACGGGCCTCAAGACGGCAGGCATCATCTCCGGCGAGAAGGAGTGGGAGTCCTCCGCCTCCGTGCGCGACATGCTGGTGGCCTATCTGGCCGAGCACGATCCTCTGGACCCCGTGGTGGACCACAACTGGAGCATCACTGGCGTGGATCTGCAGGAGGACAGCCAGGCGCGGGCCGACTTCATCGCCAAGGTGAACGCCGGTGAGTTGGCGACGCCTTACTACAAGAGCTACAACGTGGACGCCGCCAACAACGTCCTGGTGGACGGGGTGTACTATGACGTGGCCACCATCGACGGCGGTTTCTACCGTCTGCGCGACCTGGCTGTGGCCCTGAAGGGCACCGACGCCGCCTTCAACGTGGAGTGGGCTGCCGGCCAGGTGGTCATCACCAAGGGCGGCGAGTACACTGCCGCAGCTCTGCCCATGACGGAGAACGCCCTGGGCGAGGCCTCCGGTATGCTCACCATTCAGGTGGACGGCCAGCCCGTGGAGGTCTCCACCGAGCTGTATCAGAACAACTACTTTGTCTCCGCTGAGAGCCTGGCCGCCCTGCTGGGCGTCACCGCCAGCGTCTCCGACGGGGTGCTCACCATCGCAACCCACTAAACAGCCCAATAAAGTCCTCTTTTCCCGAGCGGGCCGCATGGAATGCGGCCCGCTCCTTGCGTATTGGGGCGGGACATGTTATACTGAGACTGGCTCCGCATCCCGTATGCGGGCCGGCAGAAGAAAACTATACACACACGCGGGGCGCAGAGCGTCCCGGATGATTTGAGGTCACGCCGGAGGGAAAACGGCGTTGTCAGGAGAGCTTTTGCGCCTGTTGGGGACCTTGGATCAGGCACAAAAGAAAGGAATGCGCATATGGAAATCAACGGCGAGCAAGTAACCGACCTTTACTACTATAAGGACATGCCCCTGTCCGAGCCCATCCGGAAGGCTCTGGACAAGAAGGGCTACACCCAGGCCACCCCCGTCCAGGGCGGCGCCATCCCCTGCTTTTTGGAGTGGAAGGACGTGGTGGCCAAGGCCCCCACGGGCACGGGCAAGACCTTTGCCTTCGGCATCCCCATGGTGGAGCACATCGACCCGGAATGCGCCGACGTGCAGGGCCTGGTGCTGGCCCCCACCCGGGAGCTGGCGGTGCAGATCCAGGAGGAGCTGCGGGATCTGTGCGAGTTCAAGGAGGGGGTGCGCACCGTCTGCCTCTACGGCGGGGCCCCCATCGACAGGCAGATCAACACCCTGAAAAAGAAGCCCCAGATCGTGGTGGCCACCCCCGGCCGCCTCATGGACCACATGAAGCGCCGTACCGTCCGGCTGGACAAGGTGCAGACCGTGGTGCTGGACGAGGCAGACCGGATGCTGGACATGGGCTTCGTGCGGGACGTGACCCGCATCCTGGACCAGCTCAAGCACCGCAGAAACCTGGGCATGTTTTCCGCCACCATCAGCCGGGAGGTCATGGACATCTCCTGGGTGTACCAGCGGGATCCGGTGGAGATCACCGTCCGCCCGGTGGAGGAGTCCAAGCCGGACATCACCCAGTACCGCATTGATCTGGACGGCCGGGAGCAGAAGCTGGACACCATCGCGGCCCTCATCACCCACGGGGAGTACGAGCGGGCCATCGCCTTCTGCAACACCAAGAACATGACCGACCGGCTGGCCGGCCTGCTGAAAATGCGGGGCATCTCCTGCGAGGCCATCCACGGCGACATCCAGCAGCGGGTGCGGGAAAAGACCCTGAACAAATTCAAGCAGGGCCAGCTGCGGGTGCTGGTGGCCACCGACGTGGCTGCCCGCGGCCTGGACATCGACGATGTGGACGCAGTGTTCAACTACGACGTACCCGACGAGCAGGAATACTATATTCACCGCATCGGCCGTACCGGCCGGGCCAAGCGCCACGGCGTGGCCTATACGCTGGTGGCCTCGGTGACCGAGGGCGTGCGCATGGATGAGATCGCCCGCAACACCAAGGCGGAGATGACCAAGCTGAAGTACGATTCCGACGGCTGCCTGCTTCCGGTGACCTGATTCCGAAAAAGAGTCCCGTGTTTTTTAGCCTTTTTTAATCTTTTCGTAAGGACGCCTTTACCTGCATAAGCTACAATCATGTGTAGTGAACAAAGCGAAACGCCTTGAATGCCAAAGCGTTCAAGGCAAAATAGCTTTGTTCAGGTGCAAGGGTTTTGAGCTGTTTCTGCACAAAACCCCTGCACGACTCACACAAGCGCCGCAGCACTTGTGTGAGCAGACACATTGCAACAATGTCTAAATTTGTGTGAAAACCACTGGGATCAGCCGTTTTCACACAAATTACGCGGCAATGCCGCGCGAATAAACCGCAGTGCGGTTTATTCAGTAGACATTACAATAAGACCATCAAGAAACGCCGTCTGTGCGACCGATTAGGAGGAACGAGCTTATGAGTCAGAAAAAATTGTACCGTACCGAGGGGCCGGATTCCAAGGTATTTGGCGTGTGCGGCGGAATCGCCGAGTTTTTCGGCATCGACCCCACTATTGTGCGCATCGCCACGCTGCTGCTGATCATCCCCGGCGGCATGAGCCTGTGGGTGTATATCATCGCCGCCCTGGTCATGCCCAAGAAGAGCGACGTCTATCCCGGCTACTGAAGTCAGGAAAGGACCGAGGCCGGAGCATCAGCCGCTGCTTGCAATCGAGGAGGTATCCCAATGGATCGTTTTGAAAAAGTTTATCGCCAGGGGACCATCGAAGTAGTCGAAATTTGGGTCGATACTGAAACCGGAGTCCATTATTTGTTCCAGCGGAACGGAAATGCGGCAGGACTGACGCCGCTGCTTGACAAGGAAGGGAAACCGATCGTCACGCCGTAATGCCCCGCTGAGCCGGCGGACCAAGGTCGTAAACTCACAGGATTCGCGCTTGGAAGGCTTTGCAGCCGCCTTAACAGGAGGCTGTCAGAGCGCACTGAGCCGCAGCACACACAATAGAAACGAGCGTTTGAAACAAAACGGATAGAAGCGCGGCTTCGGTCTAAGGACCGGAGCCGCGCTCTTTTTTTACGCCGCGCCCTTCGCGGACACATAGATTTTCCCATTCCGGGACAACCTAGAAGCATTCCGATGAAAGGAGTGCAAACGACGCATGAGCTATCCTGCCATACAAATCCAGAGCGAGATTGGTCCGCTCAGGCGGGTCCTGCTCCACCGGCCGGGCCGGGAGCTGGAAAATCTGATGCCGGAGTATATCGAGCGGCTGCTGTTTGACGATATTCCCTACCTGAAGATCGCCCGCCAGGAGCACGACGCCTTCTGTGACCTGCTGCGCCAGAACGGGGCCGAGGTGGTCTACCTCACCGACCTGGTGGCGGAGTCTCTGACCAATGAGGACATCAAGGACAATTTCCTGCGGGAGTATGTGGCCGAGGCCGGGATTCGGGGCGAAAAGCGTACCGGCATGATCCTGGACTATTTCAAAGCCCTGAGCACCAAAAACATGGTGGAAAAAATGATGGAGGGGGTGCGCAAGTCGGAGATTCGCGGCTACGGCCGCAAGAACCTCACCGACTACCTGGACGACTACTATCCCTTTGTGGTGGACCCCATGCCCAACCTGTACTTTACCCGGGACCCCTTCGCCTGCGTGGGAGACGGCGTCACCATCCACCGCATGTCCACCCACACCCGCAACCGGGAGACGCTGTTCGCCAAGTATATTTTTGCCCACAACCCCAAATATCAAAATGTGCCGGTCTATTACGACCGTACCGCCTCCGCCTCCATCGAGGGCGGCGACATTCTGGTGCTCAGCCCCAAGGTGGTGGCGGTGGGTATCTCCCAGCGCACCCAACCCTGGGCCATCGAGCAGCTGGCCAAACGGATTCTGGGCCACGGCACCTTTGAAAAGGTGCTGGCTATCGACATTCCCAAGACCCGCAGCTTCATGCACCTGGATACGGTATTCACCCAGGTGGATGTGGACAAATTCACCATGCACCCCAACATCTCCGATGACCTGCGGGTGTTTGTCCTCCACAAGGAGGAGGGCCGCCTGGCCATTACGGAGGAGCACGCCTCCCTGGAGGACATTCTGAAGGAGCACCTGGAGCTGGACCACGTGGACCTCATCAAGTGCGGCGGCGGCAACGTCATCGACGCGGCCCGGGAGCAGTGGAACGACGGCTCCAACACCTTCACCATCGCGCCGGGCAAGGTCATTGTGTACAGCCGCAACTATGTGACCAACCAGGTGCTGGCCGACCACGGCATAGAGGTGCTCACCATTCCCAGCTCCGAGCTGTCCCGGGGCCGGGGCGGTCCCCGCTGCATGACCATGCCCCTGGTGCGGGAGACCATCTGACCATATCCGGACGCGCCGACGGCGCGTCCCACATCAAACCAATCAAAGGAGAAGTATGTTATGGCAGTCAATTTGAAAGGCCGGTCCTTCCTCACCCTGATGGACCTGACCTCCGGCGAGATCCGCTACCTGCTGGACCTGGCCCGGGATCTCAAAGCGAAAAAGCGCATGGGCCTCCATGGGGAGGCCCTGAAGGGCAAGAACATCGTCCTGCTCTTTGAAAAGACCTCCACCCGCACCCGCTGCGCCTTCGAGGTAGCCACCCGGGAGGAGGGCGGCCATGTCACCTTCCTGGACTCTGGCTCCTCGCAGATGGGCAAAAAGGAGTCCCTGGAGGACACCGCCAAGGTGCTGGGCCGTTTCTTCGACGGCATCGAGTACCGGGGCTACGACCAGACCGTGGTGGAGGACCTGGCCCGCTATTCCGGCGTGCCGGTGTTCAACGGCCTGACTGACGCCGATCATCCCACCCAGATTCTGGCCGATATGCTCACCATGGAGGAACACATCCACAAGCCTCTGAATCAGTGTAAGGTGGTCTTTGTGGGGGACGTGCGCAACAACATGTCCTACGCCTGGATGTATGGCTGCGCCAAAATGGGAATCGACTTTGTGGGCTACGGCCCCCGGGAGCTGATCAATGGCGTCAACCAAGGCATCCTCCAGGCGGTCCAGACCGAGGGCCGGGCCAACGGCGCGGACATTCGCCTCTCCGACCAGGAGGCCGACCTGAAGGGGGCGGACGTGCTCTACTCCGACATCTGGGCCTCCATGGGCGAGGAGGACCTGATTCCCGACCGGGCCAAGCTGCTGGCGCCCTACCGCATCGACGACGCCATGCTGGCCGCCACCGGAAACCCCGATGTCCTCTTCCTGCACTGCCTGCCCTCCTTCCATGACTTCGAGACCAAGCTGGCCCGGGAGTGGAAGGAGAAAGGCGTGGACATCCGCGAGGTCACCGACGAGGTATTCCGCGGCCGCCACTCGGTGGTCTTTGACGAGGCGGAAAACCGGATGCACACCATCAAGGCTGTGCTGGTGGCCACCGTATGAGCGCTCCAATCAAAGTGGTGGTGGCTCTGGGCGGCAACGCGCTGGAGGACAAGGGCCTGCCGCCCACGGCGGAGAGCCAGCTTCAGGTGGCCCGCCGGACGGCCGCCTATCTGGCCGAGCTGTCCTGCGCGGGCTATGAACTGGCGGTCGTCCACGGCAACGGCCCGCAGGTGGGCCGCATCCTCCTGGCCAGCGAGTCCGCCGCCCAGGTGACTCCGCCCATGCCCTTCGACGTCTGCGGCGCCATGAGCCAGGGCTATATCGGCTACCACATCCAGCAGGCCCTGACCGCCGAGCTGAACCGGCGCGGCCGGCACATCCCCGTGGTCACGGTGGTGACGCAGATGGTGGTGGACCCGGCGGACCCCGCCTTCCGTGATCCCACCAAGCCCATCGGTCCCTTTTACTCCAAGGAGGAGGCGGAGACCCTGGCCCGGGAGAAGGGCTACACGGTGAAGGAGGACTCCGGCCGGGGCTGGCGGCGGGTGGTGCCCTCCCCCAAGCCCAGGCGAATCGTGGAGATCGGCACCATCAGGACTCTGTGGGACACCACCATCACCATCGCCTGCGGCGGCGGCGGAATCCCCGTGGTGGAGCGGGACGGCGTGCTGGAGGGCGTGGCCGCGGTCATTGACAAGGACCTGGCCGCCGAGCGGCTGGCGGAGGAGATGGGCGCGGACATTCTGATGATTCTCACCGAGGTGCCCGCCGTGGCCATCCGCTTCAACCAGCCGGACCAGCAGAACCTGGGCGCGGTGACCACCAGCACCCTGGAGCAGTATGCCCGGGACGGCGAGTTCGGCGCGGGCTCCATGCTGCCCAAGGTCCAGGCGGCGGTGGCCTTCGCCAAATCGGGACCGGGCCGCAAATCCATCATCACCTCACTGGACCGGGGCGTGGGCGCCCTGGCAGGCCGGTGCGGCACTCTCGTGACCCCGGACTAAGGAGGCGGTCTCCCTGAAACACTTCAAAATGCCCACCGCCTATACCATCCTCTTTGTTATTATTCTGGTCGTCGCCGTTCTAACGTGGGTCATCCCCGCCGGACGGTACGACTATCAGGCGAACGGGGAGCCGGTGGCCGGCAGCTACCACCAGGTGGAGCAGAATGGCCAGACCCCCGGCGAGGTGGCGCTTGCGCCGCTGGAGGGTCTGTATGAGGCCATCGACATCGCGGCCTTTATTCTGATGGTGGGCGGCTTTCTGGGCGTCATCGCCAAGACCGGCGCCATCGACGCGGGCATCTCCTCTATCATCACCAAGCTGAACGGCCGGGAAAAGCTGCTCATCCCCATTCTGATGTGCGCCTTTGCCCTGGGCGGCACCACCTTCGGCATGGCCGAGGAAACCATCGCCTTTTACCCCCTGGTCCTGCCCATCGTGGTGGCCGCCGGGTACGACACCATCACCGCTGTGTCCATCATCATGCTGGGGGCGGGCGTGGGCGTATTGGGCTCCACGGTCAACCCCTTCGCCACGGGAATCGCCGCCGGGTTTGCCGGGGTGTCCCTGGGTGAGGGGATGCTGCTGCGGGTGGTGATGCTGCTGGCGCTGCTAGCGGCGGCCATCTGGTTCGTCATGGCCTATGCCGCCCGGGTCAAGGCCGACCCGGGGCGTTCTCTGGTGGCGGACCGGCGGGCGGAGTATACCGCCCACTTCACAGGCCTGCGGGACCAGCCCAGCGCCATGACCGGCACCCAAACGCTGGCCCTGAGCCTGTTTGGCCTGACCTTCCTGGTGATGGTCTATGCGGTCATTCCCTTCGGGGACATGGGTCTGCCTCTGCCGGCCCTGGGCTGGTGGTTCCCGGAGCTGTCCGCTCTCTTTCTGGTGGCGGCCATTCTGGTGGGGCTGCTGTGCCGGCTGAAGGAACAGGAGATCGTGGAATCCTTCCTCAGCGGCGCGTCGGAGCTGCTGGGCGTGGCCTTTATCATCGGAATCAGCCGGGGCATCACGGTCATTATGAACGCCGGCATGATCACCGACACCATCCTCAGCTGGGGCGAGCAGGCCCTGACCGGCGTGGGCTCGGTGGCCTTCCTGCTGCTGACCTATCTGCTCTATCTGCCCCTGTCCTTCCTGATTCCCTCCACCTCCGGGCTGGCCACCCTTTCCATGCCCATCATGGCCCCGCTGGCCGACTTTGCCGGCGTGGGAAGGGAGCTGGTCATCACGGCCTTCCAGTCGGCCTCCGGCCTCATCAATCTGATCACCCCCACCTCGGCGGTGGTCATGGGCGGCCTGGCCATCGGCCGGGTACCCTACGACCGCTGGCTGCGGTATGTATGGAAATTTTTGCTGCTGGTGCTGGCGCTGTCCGTGCTCTTTCTGGTCGGCGGCGTCCTGCTGGGCGGCGCTTAAACGGGGACCGGCCCCGCCCTTTGTCAGGGCGGGGCCGGTCTTAGCGTGTCGAGAAACCTCGACACGCTTCTCAAAAATGCAAGCATTTTTTCGAGTGAATGCAGCCCGCCGCGTCGTCGCCACAAGCTCCGTATCCCTCGTTTTCGCCGAGGCGGCGAAAACTTGCTCACTTCACTGCGGCTCCTCCCCCCACACGAACCACTGTGCTGGGTTCGTGCGGGGACCCCTTTTCTTACAGAGGACGGACAAATTCCACACTCGCGGGCCGAGAAGTATTTTCCCCGACGCCGCAGCGTAAAGAAAATGTGCCGGTGGCACATTTTTAGCGTAGGCCGCAACGGCTGTGCCGTGAGGATGGCACTCTAGGTCGCCGGGAAAAATTTATTGAACTTTTTTCGCCGCGGAAGCGGCGAACTCTGCGAGGCTTCTTGACAAGCTGCGGCCCCGCCCTTTGTCAGGGCGGGGCCGGTCTGTTTCTCTTACAGCGTGGTGCCGTTGTCCACGATCAGGTACTGACCCGTGACGGCCTTGGAATCGTCGGAGGCGAAGTAGAGGATGGCGTTGGCCTGGTCCTCGGCGGTGGCCTCGGGGCGGCTCAGATCCATGTGCTTGCCGCACACATCGGCAAACCAGGTGGTGAAGTCCTTCATACGGTCGGGCGCGTTGAGCTCCGTGGGGGTGGGGCCGGGGCACACGGCGTTGCAGCGGATGCCCTTGCCGGCGAACTGGATGGCGATGTTCTTGGTCATGCCCAGCACGGCGGCCTTGGCGGCGGAGTAGGAGATACCGGCGCTGCCGAACACGCCGCCGATGGAGGAGATGTTGATGATGGAGCCGCAGCCGGCGGGCTCCATATACTTCAGGGCCTCCTTGCACATATAGAAGATGGAGCTCTGGTCAATGGCGATCACCTCGTCCCAGAACTCGGGGGTGCACTCGGTGATGGGGCGGTGCTTATCGGCGATGCCGGCGTTGTTCACCAAGATGTCGATGCGGCCGAAGGCCTTGATGGTCTCGTCCACGGCCTTGACGCAGTCGGCGGGCTTGGACAGGTCGGCCTGAACAGCCAGAGCCTCCACGCCGTAGGAACGGCAGACAGCGGCCACTTCCTCCAGCTTGTCCAGGCGGCGGGCGGTGAGCACCACATTGGCGCCCTCCTTGGCGAAGAGCTCGGCGGTAGCCCGGCCGATGCCAGAGCTGGAGCCGGTGACGATGGCAATTTTTCCAGTCAAACGATTCATGTTAGGGGTCCTCCTTATGGTTTTCATAGTTCTGTATTTAGTGTAGCACATCGCGAAACTGCCGGCCAGAACAGGATTTGAAACGTCTGACTTCAAAATCTGAAAAAGGTCACAGCCGGTCCAGGAACAGCTGCAGGGCGGGATTGGGGTTGGCCTGGTGCCAGGCGGCGCAGAATTCTCCCTCCGGCAGGCCGGGCACCGCCCGGGCCGCCAGGGCCGGATTGTTGCAGGCCATGTGATTTTGGTTCAGCGCCATGACGCCCAGGCCGGTCTCCAGCGCGAACAACTGGGCGTTCAGATCGGGGCAGACGATGACCTGGGGCTCAAATCCCGCCCGCTGGCAGCATTCGTGCATCAGGCGGGACACCATGCGGCACTCCCCCTCCGCCAGCTCCAGCAGGGGCACCTGGGCAAAGTCCAGCAGCGTCAGATCCTCCTTTTGGGCCAGGGGGTGGTCCTTGGGCAGGACGATGTAGTTGGGCAGGGTGCAGAAGGGCTTGTAGTCCAAGTCGTCGGTCTGCTCCACCTCGGCGGTGGGGGTGATGCCCACATCCAGCGAGCCGTCCAGCAGCGCCTCCTCCATAGCCCGGAAAGAGTAGCGCAGCAGCTTCACCGGCAGGTCGGGATAGGCCTTCCGGAAATAGCGCAGGACTGTACGCAGCTGATCGTCCAGCAGCTGCCCCTCCAAAATTCCCACGGTCAGCTGGCCCGTCTGGCCGCTGTTGAGGCGAGCCACCTCGGTCTGAAGGGACTGGAATTTTTCAATGATCTCCTGAAAGCCCTCGTACATCAGCTCCCCCGCCGCAGTCAGGCGCAGCCGCTTCCATCCCCGCAGAAACAGAGGATAGCCCAGTTCCCGTTCCAGGGCGGAGATGTGCCGTCCAAAGGTGGGCGGCGTCATGTAGAGCTTTTCCGCCGCCTCGGCAAAGCTCTGGCTCACGGCGGCGGCCAGAAAGCACTTGATTTGTACGTCATTCATAGGCAGTCTCCTTTCACCTCCCTACCGGGGGGCAGACCGGCTTTGTTTCATCTTACCAAGGCGGCGCGGTCCTGTCAAATTTCCGCCCAAAAAGTTTTTCCGCCCCTCTTGACAAAACAGTCCCGGCCATATATACTGTGCATACAGTATATATACAGTATAACAATCTGAGGTGCACCATGGACATCATCATACGCAACGCCGGCGACGTGCCCATCTATGAGCAGATCGTCCGGCAGATCAAGAGCCAGATCCTCCGCGGGGAGCTGGGAGAAGGGGACGCCCTTCCCTCCATGCGCCTGCTGGCGAAGGAGCTGCGCATTTCAGTCATCACCACCAAACGGGCCTATGAGGAGCTGGAGCGGGAGGGCTTTATCACCACCGTGCCCGGCAAGGGGTGCTTTGTGGCGCCCCGCAATCTGGAGCTGGCCCGGGAGGACACCCTGCGCCGGGTGGAAGAGCATCTGTCCCGGGCGGTAGACACCGCTCGGACCGGCGGGGTCAGCGACCAGGAGGTCAAGGAGCTTCTGGGTATTTTATTAGGAGACGAGATTGTATGAACAACGCCATTGAAATTCGTGATCTGACCAAGGATTACGGCGCGTTCAAGCTGGACCATGTCTCCATAACGGTGCCGGGCGGCACCATTATGGGGCTGATCGGAGAAAACGGCGCGGGCAAGTCCACCACTATCAAGTGTCTGCTCGACCTGATCCATCCGGACAGCGGGACCATCACCCTGCTGGGCCGGGACAACCGCACCGGGGAGCGGGCCGTGCTGGAGGACGTGGGCGTGGTGCTGGACGAGGCCATGTTCCACGACGCGCTGACCGCCGCCCAGGTGGGGACCATTCTGCGCAGGCTTTACCGCAGCTGGGACCCTGCCCTGTTCCGCCGCTATCTGGGGCAGTTTTCCCTGCCGGAGAAAAAGGAGATCAAAACCTTTTCCCGCGGCATGAAAATGAAGCTGGCCATCGCCGCGGCCCTGTCCCACCACCCCAAGCTGCTCATTCTGGACGAGGCCACCAGCGGCCTGGACCCGGTGGTGCGGGACGAGATTTTGGACGAATTTCTGAGCTTTATCCAGGATGAATCCCACGCCATTCTCATCTCCAGCCACATCACCTCCGATCTGGAGAAGGCGGCCGATTACGTCACCTTCCTCCATCAGGGGCGGGTGGTCCTCCAGGGCGCCAAGGACGAGCTGCTGGACACCTACGGCAAGCTGACGTGCGCCCGGTCCGACCTGGAGCGGGTGGACCGCTCCCTGCTGGCCGGCGTACGGACCAATCAGTTCGGCTGTGAGGCCCTGGTGAAGGACCGGGCCGTGTTCCGCCGCGCCTATCCGGACCTGGCCGTGGACCCGGTCAGTCTGGAGGAGATCATGGTCTTTACCGTAAAGGGGGAATCGCGATGATGGGCTTTGTTTATAAGGATGCTCTGGTCCTGCGCAAGCAGCTGACCTATTACCTGGTCTTTCTGGTGATCTACGGAGCGCTGTCCGCCCTGGGCGCGCTGCCCTACTCCGTGCTGGCCGGTCTGGTGGTGCTGATTCCGCTGATGGTCCCCATGTCCTGCTTTTCCTACGACGACCTGGCCCACTGGGACAAATTTGCCGCCGCCACGCCCGCCGGGCGGCGGGGCGTCGTCACGGGACGGTATGTGTTCTTTCTGCTGACCCTGGCGGCCTCCGCCGTCGTGGTCATCGCCATGCTGCTTCTCTTGGGCGCCGCCGGCCTGATTGAACTGACCGACTGGTGGGAACCGGTCCTGGTGGTGCTCACCTGCGCCAGTGTGACCATGATTCTGGACGGAATCGCGTTTCCCATTCTCTTCAAGTTCGGCTCGGAGAAGGCCCGCACCATCAGCCTGGTACTCTTTGCGGCCATCTTCGGCGGCTGTATGCTCATCGGCTTTTTGAGCGTAGGGCCCTCGGGCGAGGTTGGCCTGCCGGGCTGGCTGGATATCCTGCTGACCTGGCTGCCCCTGCTGGCCGTGCTGCTGGGCGTGGCGGTGCTGGCGGTCTCCTATGTCCTCTCCCTGCGGATCTACACCAGGAAGGAGCTGTGAGCCGTGCGTTCCAGTTATCGCTGTCCCAAATGCGGCGGCGCGGACATCCTGCGCATTCCCGACACGCCGGGCCGCTATACCTCGGGAAACAACATCTATACCTCAAACCTGACCCTGGCGGGTAAGATTCCGGTGATTCGCTACGTCTGCCTCCACTGCGGCTATGTGGAAAACTGGGTGGAACGTGCGGATCAGCTGGAACGCCTGAAGCAGGCATTCGGCACTTGAAAGGAGTAACCACCTTATGGAACACAGCCGTTTTCCAGTCACAGAGCAGGAAGGCACGGTCCGCGGGACCTATGTTCTGGTGGACCAGGAGACCGGGGTGAATTATCTGTTCGTCAAATTCGGCAATGCGGGCGGCCTGACGCCCCTGCTGAATCGGGACGGTACGCCGGTGGTCACGGAGCCCCTTCCCCGCCCGAACTGCTGACCAAACAAATACAGACCGGCAAGCAAAATTGCTTGCCGGTCCGCTGTTTTGCAGGTAATTTCAGTGATTGCCGGGGCAGCCCTGGTGGTCCTCCCCGCAGGTATGGTGGCCGCAGTCGTGGCCGTGACCGTGGTCGTGATGGCTGCACACCGTGTCGGGGTTGTAGTTCAGACCGCCGGAGAGCAGCGCGGCCACCGCCTGGTCCGCGTCGCCGGACACGCCGGGATAGAGGGTGATTCCGGCCTGGGCCAGCGCCGTGCGGGCGCCGCCGCCAATACCGCCGCAAATCAGGGCATCCACGCCGTGGGCCTGCAGGAATCCGGCCAGCGCGCCATGACCGCTGCCGTTGGTGTCCACCACTTGGGACGCCGTGACCGCGCCGTCGGACACGTCATAGAGCTTGAACTGGGCCGTGTGGCCAAAATGCTGGAACACCTGGCCGTTTTCGTAGGTAACCGCGAGTTTCATTTCCTTGCCTCCAAAATCAGTTGTTATCGTCAGGGGGATTCCCCTTACAGACATGGTGACAGCAGCCCTTGCCGCAGCCCTTCTGCCCATGGCCGCAGATGTGGTAGCTTCCGCCCTGAATGGTCAGGGCCTTGCCGTTCACCAGCACGTCGGCCAGCTTCCGCCGGGCGGAATCATAGATGGCCTGGACCGTGGTGCGGGCCACATCCATCTGGCGGGCGCACGCCTCCTGGGTCAGGCCCAGCAGGTCGATGAGGCGGATGGTCTCGTACTCGTCCACCGTGAGCTCCACCGTCCCAGCCTGGCGGCCGCAGGGGCGGAATTCACAGGTATGGGGCATGGCGCACACGCGCCGCAGCTTTCTGGGACGGGCCATGGGAACACCTCATTTCCGGCTTTGCTACGTTCAGTATAGCACGTTTCTGACATAAGTCAAGAACAAAAATGGCATATGTCAAAAATTTAGAGGCAGATAGGGGGACGCCGGCCGATTGGGCCGGCGTCCCCCTATCTGCGCGGATCTCCGTGTTACTTGGCCAGATTCTCCGTAATGACCAAAAAGAGCCGGGCCGCGGTCTCCTTGTCCTCCTGGGTCAGACCATCGAAAATCTTGACGTTTTCTTCCTCCATATAATCGGCCATTTCGTCGCAGATCTGTTTTCCGCGTTCTGTCAGAGAGATCTGGTTGCGCTTGCCCCCCTCCTCTGCGGGGACGCGGGTAATCAGTCCCTTGGCCTCCATCCGCCCCAGCATAACGCTGATGGTGGCCGGGGAGACCTGCCGGAAATCAGCCAGTTCCTTCTGGCTGCAGGGCCCCAGAAACCCCAGCGCGGAGATGATGGAACCCTGTCCGCTATGGATCCCCCAGCGGGCCAGCCGCCGTTCCACATAAGCGGAGTGGAGGCGGGTCGTATCGGTCAACAGGTCCAGCAGTGTGCGATCATGCATCGCATCCACCACCCTTTCTCATGGATGTTAGTCAGCTAACTCCTGAGTCCAGTATAAACCTTTCTACGAAATTGTCAAGAAAGTTTCTTTGATTTGTAGCAGCTTACATAAATTCTCCAAAAAACTGGGCAATTTGCCCGATATGAAACAACCCCCGGCCGGAGGTTTTCTCCGGCCGGGGGCTGCTCTGATGGGGACGGGTCCCGCCTGCGGCTTACGTCTCGTCAGCGGACTCGTCGGGTTTTGTTTGTGCGGCTGGCTGGGAGGGCATCCAGGCCGTGGGCTCGTCGTCGCGGTCCATATCCTCCGCAGAAGCCGGAGCGTGGTCCGCCGGTGCCTCCGCGGCCGCAGGCTCCGACGGAGCGGCTGTCCAGGCAGCGGATTCCCCGCTGGCCGGCCGGGCCGCAGAGGGTGCGGGCTCCGCCGCCGGCCAGGGGCGTCCCTCCCGGTCCGTGAGGGACGCCAGCAATATGCCGGCATCCTGAGCCACGTTCTGATTGGTGCGGCGGATGATCCCGAACACACAGAAGATACCTACTGCCACAAACAACAGGTTTTGCAGCAGACTGGGCAGGATGTCTCCCGGCTCCATGATCTCAAAGTAAAAGCCCACGGAGGCGAAGACAGAGGGCCACAGTCCCATGTACTGGACAATGGCGATGTAGAACAACGCCTGTTCCACCACAAACACCTGGAGCAGCGAGGAGACGATGGTGGCCACGGTGGCCATCCGGTCCATTCTGCCCCGGCACAGCTTATAGCCATAATAGGCGCCCAGCGGGATGAGCAGGCACAGATACAGGCTGATGATCTCCAGCAGCCAAGCCACCAGAATCGTGGGCAGCGCCCCCACCACGCCGCCCAGCAGCGCGCCGATCCAGCCGGTGACATAGCTGCCGGTCCTGGCGTTGGCCTCCGCCTGGGACACGGACTGATAGGACCGGTTTTCACAGCAGGCCCGGTGCACCGGCACGTAAGCCCCGTTCACCAGGGCCAGGCTGTCGCACAGCTCCCGTCCGCACAGCGGGCAGGATGTGGACACCACCGCCCCCGCGTCCCGGAACAGAGCGGTCACCGCGTCCATTCCCGCCTGAAACTGCTGGAACAGCGTCTCATCCTGGCCGGAACAGATCAAATTGACCCGCGCGGCCTGCCAGGTCAGCGTGCAGCCCTGGGGCAGCTGCTTGCGCCCCCGGCGCAGGGTGCCGCCGGAGGGCCCCCGCCGGAATGCGAACGAGGCGCTCAGCACGTTGACCCGCCCCATTTTCAGCGTGGCCACGAAGGGATAGCCGTTCCACAGCCCCACCACCGTGGGACCCAGCCATCGCAGCCCCCGCTGCTCGGCAAACTGCCGCAGCTCTTCTTGCGTCATATTTTACACACTCTCCCTTGTCAAAGGCTGAATTATCTTGTATGATTATACTCGTTAGCAGGGAAGCTTTCAACCATTTCCACGGCCTTTCCGCTAATTTATATTGGAACGAAAGAAGAGGTACATGAGCGATGAAAAAATTGATTTCCCTGACCCTGGCGGCTACCCTGGCTGCAGCGCTTCTCCTGTCAGGCTGCGACGAGCTGCCCTCTGCCTCCGGCAACAGCGGCGACACCCCCTCCACCCCCGTGACCTCCGGCGAACCCTCCGCACCTGTGGATTCCGGCGAACCCTCCGCTCCCGCCGAGACGGTATCCGGCGCCGATCTGGACGAGGGTGAATATGTGGAAGGCGGCGACTACGGCTACATCGGCGACGTGATGCACACCTACTGGTTCAACTTCGCCATCAACAGCGCCTACACCTGCGCCTCCTACGGCAGCTACACCGCGCCCGCGGACAAGCAGCTGCTGGTGGTCAATCTGTCCATGAAGAACACCTCGCTCTCCAGCGTGCCCATGTCCGATCTGGACTTCCAGGCCCAGTGGGGCGACGACGCGGACGACGCCTATGCCTACGCCATCACCACCGATGAACCGGCCACCAACCAGGTCCAGGTGCCGGAGGCCCTCTCCGACGAGCAGCTTCCCACCATGTATGATCTGGCCATCAACGAGGAGCGCTCCGGCGTGCTGGTGTTTGAGGTCCCGGCAGGCTATCAGGATTTCTCCATCTCCTTCCAGGAGATCTTCGAGGATAACACCTATGGTGACGCATATTTCGTCTTCTTCACCGCCGAGGAGCAGGGCTGAGATGCGCCTGTTTGACACGCACGCGCACTATGACGACAGGGCGTTCCGGGAGGACCGGGACGCCCTGGTGTCCGCTCTGCCCCAGCACGGGGTGGAGCTGGTGGTCTGTCCCGGCTGCAATCTGACCTCCTCCCAGGACTGCGTGCGCCTGGCCATGAAGTATCCCCACGTCTACGCCGCCGTGGGCGTCCACCCCTCCGACGCTCACGAGGTCCCCGCCGGCTGGGTGGCCGCGCTGGAGGCCCTGGCCCACAACCCCAGGGTGCGGGCCATCGGCGAGATCGGACTGGACTACCACTGGAAGCCCATCCACTACGATCAGCAAATGGACGTATTCCGGGCGCAGATGGCTCTGGCGGGCCGTCTGGACCTGCCGGTCATCATCCATGACCGTGAGGCCCACCGGGACTGCCTGGAGGTGGTGCGCGCCTATCCCAACGTCACCGGAGTCTACCACTGCTACTCCGGCAGTCTGGAGGACGCCAAGACCCTGGTCAAGCTGGGCTGGATGCTCTCCTTCACCGGGGTGGTCACCTACAAAAACGCCCGCAAGGCTCTGGAGGTGCTGGAGTGGCTCCCCCTGGAGCATATCATGATCGAGACCGACTCCCCCTATCTCTCCCCCGAGCCCTTCCGCGGCAAGCGCAACGACTCCACCCACGTCTACCGGGTAGCGGAGACCATCGCCGCGGTGAAGGGGCTGTCGGTGGAGGAAGTGGCCGAGGCCACCTATGCCAACGGGAAGCGTTTCTTCCGAATCGAGGATGCCGTATGATGACCATTTCTTATGAATATGAGGGCGCGCTCTACCTCAACCTGACCAACTGCCCCGTCAATATATGCACAACAAGGAAAATGCCGTAACCATGCGGCTTTCAGCACATTAAAGACAATTAAACACCCCCTATAATTACACCTAAAACGCCGTAGCAAGGTTGGACAAGCCTTGATATGGCGTTTTTAAGTGAGTAGGATATGTCGCCGCAGCTTGAAAAGAGTTGCGGTTTTTTTATGCCCGAAAACAGGCGGTAACGTGGAACGTTAGGCGCGAAAAAGCCCTTATAATACAAGGCTTTTCAGACGTAAAAACAGCAAAGGCATACTGCAATACCAAAACCGCCGAAAACGGCTTTCTAATATTCCACGCAGACCGAGAAAGGAAGTGATAAAAAAATGGCAGTTTTTCGAGTTGAGAGAAATACGGGCTATACCGTTATGAGCAACCACCACTTGCGCAATAAGGAACTCACCTTAAAGGCAAAAGGCTTGCTTTCGCAAATGCTGTCCTTACCCGAAGATTGGGATTATACCCTTGCGGGCTTATCTCACATCAACCGGGAGAAGATCGACGCAATCCGCGAAGCGGTCAAAGAACTTGAAAAAG
>DXYV01000037.1 GCA_019415645.1 Clostridiales bacterium | reverse complement strand
TTCCCTCCGACTCGGGCTGGTCTGCGGGCCGCTGTGCGGCCCTGCGCTCGCCCTCGCTCCGGTCCATCCGCGCTGCGCATCACGGCTCAGCGCTTCTTTATTGCAGCTGGCCGGTGACGCAGAAGATGGCCCACTGGGCGATGTTGACCGCGTGGTCCGCGATTCGCTCCAGATACTTGGCAATGATGATCAGATCCACCGCCTGGTCCGCACCTTCCCGGTCCTGGGTGATGCGCTCGATCAGTTCCGCCTTGATGGTGCTGAACAGATCGTCCACCTCGTCGTCCAGATTGATGACCGCGTGGGCCAGGCCCTCGTCCCGGTCGGTATAGGCCGCGATGGCCTGTTTGACCATCAGGCCGGCCCGCTGGCTCATCACCTGGATGTCCTTGGGCACCTGGGTCTTTCCGTTCTGCTTGGCCAGCAGCAGGGAAATCTCCGCGATGTTGGCCGACTGGTCGCCGATGCGCTGCAGGTCGGTCACCATCTTCAGTGCGGTGGAGATGGTACGCAGGTCCCGGGCCACGGGCTGCTGACGCAGCAGCAGGGTCAGGCAGTGGTTCTCGATGTCCCGCTCCATCTGGTCCAGGGAGGCGGTCTGTTCAATGACCGACCGGGCCGCCGCCGCGTCCCCACTGGTGAGGGAGCGGGTCACCACGTCGATGGAGTTCTGCACCTGATTGGCCATGACTGTCAGCTGTTCGCCCAGCTCCAGCAGTTCGGCATCAAATGTTTTTCTCATATTCCATACCCTCCTTAGCCAAACCGTCCGGTGATGTAATCCTCGGTGCGCTTGTCCTTGGGCACGGAGAAGATCTGCTCCGTGTCTCCGCACTCCACCATCTCCCCGTGGAGGAAGAAGGCGCACTGGTCGGACACACGGGTGGCCTGCTGCATGTTGTGGGTCACAATTACTATTGTATAAGAATTTTTCAAATCTGCAATCAAATCTTCGATTTTCGACGTAGAAATCGGGTCCAGCGCGGAGGTCGCCTCGTCCATCAGCAGTACGTCGGGTTCCACAGCCAGAGCGCGGGCGATGCAGATGCGCTGCTGCTGGCCGCCGGACAGGCCCAGAGCGGATTTCTTCAGACGGTCCTTCACTTCGTCCCAGATCGCGGCGCCCCGCAGGGACTTCTCCACGATCTCGTCCAGTTCCTTCTTGCCCCGGATCCCGTGGGTGCGGGGGCCATAGGCGATGTTGTCGTAGATGGACATGGGGAAAGGATTGGGCTTCTGGAACACCATGCCGATCTGGCGGCGCAGCCA
The DNA here is from genome assembly GCA_019415645.1 of Clostridiales bacterium. Classification (GTDB taxonomy): domain Bacteria; phylum Bacillota; class Clostridia; order Oscillospirales; family Oscillospiraceae; genus DXYV01. The sequence continues at coordinate 27,887 of DXYV01000037.1, read as the reverse complement.
GGTCACATCCAGGTCAGGCGCATAGATGTCCCGGCCCCGGTAGGTGATGGATCCGGTGATCTTCACCCCGGGGACCAAATCGTTCATCCGGTCCAAAGTCTTCAGGAAGGTGGACTTGCCGCAGCCGGAGGGGCCGATCAGCGCGGTCACCTTGTGCTCGGGCATGTCCAGGTCCACGCTTTTCAGGGCCTGATTGGTGCCGTACCAGAGATCCAGGCCCCGGGTCTGTAAAATGGGAGTATCCATAGCATTTAATCTCCTGTCAGTTCTTTTTCAGCTTCCGGCCGATCAGGTTGGCGGAAAGGTTGATGATCAGGGTCAGAATCATCAGAATGGTGGCAATGGCGAAGGCCACGCCGGTCTCGCCGCGTTCGCTGGCGTAGACGTAGAGGGCCACGGTCAGGGAGGCGGATGAGGACTCCAATGCGGTTACGAAGTCGTTGAGGACCAGGCCGAAGCCCGCCGTGTACAGCAGGGCGGCCGACTCACCCACGATACGGCCGATGGCCAGAATGCAGCCGGTCACGATGCCGTCCACCGCGTTGGGCAGGACCACGGTACGCACCATGTGCCACTTGCCCGCGCCCAGACCCAGGGCGCCTTCCCGGTAGGACTGGGGGACCGTCTTCAGAGACTCCTGCGTCGTGCGGACAATGGTGGGCAGGATCATAATGACCAGCGTCAGGCCGCCGGCCAGCACGCCGGTCTTGAGGCCCAGAATCTGAATGAAGAACAGCATGCCCACCAGGCCGAAGATAATGGAGGGAATACCGGTCAGGGTCTCGGTAGCAAACTCGATGACCGCTACCAGCTTCCGGTTGGTGGCGTACTCCGTCAGGTAGATGGCCGCCCCCACGCCCAGGGGCAGCACAATGACCATAGCCAGCAAAATCAGATAGATGGTGTTGAGAATGTTGGGCAGGATTCCGATGGTATCGTTGATATAGCTGGTCTGCGTGGTCAGCAGTTCCCAGTTCAAATTGGGGATGCCCCGGTAAAAGATATAGCCGATGATGAGCACCAGCAGGGCACAGGTCAAAAACCCACACAGATACAGCACCGTGCGCAAGCCCTTGTCATAGATCCGCCGCCGCAGGGAGAGCGTATGCTTTTCTTCCAACTGGCTCAATCCTCCTTCTTATGTTTGATAAAGACGTTGAGAAATACGTTGATGAGCATGATAAAAAGGAACAGGACCAGGCCGATGGAGAACAGGGCATTGCGATGGAGGGAGCCCACCGAAGCATAGGACATCTCGGAGGCAATGGCCGTGGTCAGGAAGCGGACCGACTTGAGCAGGCCGGGCATGTTGGCCACGTTGCCGGCCACCATGATAATGGCCATGGCCTCGCCGATGGCGCGGCCGATGCCCAGCACGATGGCGGTGGCCACGCCGGAGCGGGCTGCGGGCAGGGAGACCCGGAACACGGTCTCGATGTGGGTGGCCCCCAGGGCCAGGGACGCCTCCTCATACTCCTTGGGCACCGCATTGAGGGCGGTCTCAGACACGCTGATGATGGAGGGCAGGATCATGATGGCCAGCACAACAATGGCGGCCAGCAGGGTGGCGCCGGAGGGCAGATCGAACAGCACGCGGATGGCGGGGACCAGCAGAATCATGCCCACCAGGCCGTAGACCACGGAGGGGATGCCCGCCAGCAGCTCCACGGCGGTATGAATGACCCGCGCCACCTTGGGCGGCGCCACCTTGGACAGGAAGATGGCGGTCATCAGGCCCACTGGCACGCCGATGAGAATGGCGCCGGCGGTGCCGGCAAACGAGGTAAGGATGATGGCAAAAATTCCGAAGTCTCCGGTGGACGCGTACCAGCGGGTCCCGAACAGGAAGTTGATAGGTCCAATCTCGATCATCGCGGGGAGTCCGGAAATCACCAGGTAAATGCTGATCAGCAGAACGAAGGCCACCGCGATCATGCCGCACAGGAAGAAGATAAAATCAATGATCCACTCCAGCAGGTCCTTGGCGCTGTGGATTTTGTCCAAGCCGAATGGACGCGTCTTTGCGGATGATTTCTCTCCCTCGGCACGGACGTTTCCGGCTTTGGCCGATACTTTTTTTCCCATTTCCAAAGGTTACACTCCTAACCGGACGGCGGTCCGCCCTAATTTCAGCGCAGTAGCCGCCACCCCCTGCGTGGGGCGGCGGCATACCGCAGGTCGTTCAATTTTGTTCTTACTCCGCCACGGGCACGGCGCCGGCGCCGGCGATCAAATCGTTGGCCGCGGTGGAGGTAGCCCAGTCGAAGAAAGCCTGGGCGGCCTCGCTCAGAGGCTCGTCGGTGCGGGTGGCGAACACGAAGGGACGCTGAATGGCGTAGGTGCCGTCCAGAACGGTCTCCTCAGAGGGAGCCACGCCGCCCACCGTCAGTACGGTGATGCCGTCCTGCTCCTGCACGGCGGACAGAGAGGCGTAGCCGATGGCGCCGGGGGTGGTGCGGACCGCCTCGATGACGGCGCCGGTGGAGCTCAGCTCTTGGTTCAGGACACACTGGTCCTCGGTGCCGGTGATGGACTCGAAGCCGTCGCGGGTGCCGGAACCGGACTCACGGCCGATGACGGCGATGGTGCCAGCCTCGCTGCCGAACTCGGACCAGTCGGTGACAGCGCCGGTGTAGATGGAAGCGATCTGCTCCAGGGTCAGGTCGGTGACGGAGTTCTCCGCGTTGACGATGACAGCGATGCCGTCCAGAGCCACGATGGTCTCGGTCAGGCCGTTGGCCTTCTCTTCGTCGGTCAGGGCACGGGAGGCCAGGCCGATGTCGCAGCTGCCGTTGGACACGGCCTCAATGCCGGAGCCGGAACCGGTGGGGTTGTAAGAGACGGTCACGCCGGAGTGGTCGGCCATGAACTGCTCGCCCAGCACGCCGATGACTTCCTCCATGGAGGTGGAGCCGTCGGTGGCCACGGTGCCGCTCAGCTCAGCGGAGGCGTCCTGAGAGGGAGCCGCAGACTGATCCTCGGAGGGAGCGGCGGACTCGGTGTTGGTATCCGCAGGCTGGCTGGTCTGGCTGTCGCCGTTGCTGCAGCCGGCCATGACGCCCACCATCATCATGGCGGCCATCATCAGAGCAAGAGTACGCTTTTTCATAATCGTATTTCTCCATTCTTTCTTAACGTTTCGTTTTTTCGTTTGCGCCCCGTATCCCGGAGCACGTATTGAAGTATAGTGGCGCAATGTAAAGTCCGCGCCCAAGCCTTTGTAAAGTCTTTGTAAAGCATATTCTGCCCCTGAAGGCAGAAAAATACCGCCTTTCCAGGTGGAAAAGCGGTATCGTAAAAATCTTTACAAAGAGAAAGTCCGACTTTACAAACCGAGCCAGCCCCGCAGCTCCGTCAGATTCGGCGCGCTGTGCACCTTCGGATAGGGTGCAAAGTCGGCCTCCCGGGTCGTGCCGTTGAGCACGGCGCAGAAATCGGTCCCGGCCGCCTGGGCGGTGCGGGCGTCAATGGTGGTGTCGCCGCAAAACAGGGCGTTTCCCGGATGGACGCCCAACTGGGCCAGCGCCGCGTTCAGCCCCTGGGGGTCTGGCTTGGGTCGGCTGACGTGTTCGCCGCCCACGATCAGCTTCACCAGGCCGGCCATGCCGTTGTGCTCCAAAATGGCCTGGATGGTGGCCCCCAGCTTGGTGCTGACGATAGCCACCGGCACACCGGCCGCCCGGAGGGCCTCCAGCAGCTCCCGCGCGCCAGGGAACAGCCTGGTCTCCCGCACCATGGTGGCGTCCCCGTTCTGGAGCGCCAACTCGCCCACCGCCGCCTGAAAGCGGTGATAGAACTCGTCCCGCCGGACCTGGTCCCCGTCGCCGGTCAGCATAGTGTACCCGTCCTGGAGGGTGTAGCCGATGGTGGGCCTCACCTGCTCTACCGTGGGCTCCGGCCATCCCATGGCCGTCAAACCACGCTGGTAGCCAATGGTAATCGGGACGGTGGAATCCCCCAGCGTGTAATCAAAATCAAAACAAATCGCCTGATACTGCATGTAGTTTCTCCCTATCTCCGGCACTGTATGGAGTCGTGCCGGTCTTTCCTAGCTTACCGGACTTTGCCCAATTGCGCAAGCCCCATTTTCCGCGCACAAACCGCGCCAGCCGCAGTGATTCCCGACAGGCCACTACGACCGCCATCGGTAATACTCTTCCAGGAAGCTGCGCACCCGCTGGTTCTCCGCCCGGCAGAAGTCGATCAGATGCTGGTAAAAGTGCTCCGCTGCCGGGGAGAGGCTGCGCCCCCTGCGCATAGAAATCGAGACCGTGCGCCGAATCTCCGGTTCCACGATTCGCAGAGGCTTCTGCCCCGTAAAACGCCGCAGGTGGCGCGCCGCCACATTGGCAGGCACAAAACCCACCACCTTTCCCCCTTCCGTCAGCCGCACCAGAATCCGGTGTTCTGTGGACTCCAGACGGACATTGGGAATCCGGCCGATCTTTTCGAACATCCCGGTCACATAATAGCGGTCGGTACAGCACTGGTCACAGATCACCGGGTAATCCGCCAGTTCCTCCAGTGTGACCGTATCCCGGGTAAACAGGGGGTGGTCTGCCCCCACATTGGCGAACACCTCATCCTCGAACAGGGGAAAACAGTCCACCTGGGGGTCGTCGATGGGCTCCGGGGTGATGACAAAATCTACGTCGTTTCCCCGCAGCAGATTCATGATCTGGCCATTGCTGGTCAGGTTATGGCTGATATAGGTCTCCGGATGCTCCTCCAGATAGTGAAAGATAATATCCTTAAACACGTCCACCATGGAGGAAGCCAGCACAATTCGGTTCTGGTGGTTGGTGCGGTAATCCAGCAGCTCGTTCACGCCGTTGTCGATCTCCACAAAGGCCCGGTCCACCCGCTCCAAAAAAATCCGCCCTGCCTCGTTCAGGTGGAGCTTGCCCTTCTGCCGGTCGAACAGGGGCGTCCCCAGGGACTCCTCCAGCCGGGCGATGCTCTGGCTCAGGGTGGGCTGGGAGACGTAGAGCTCCCGCGCCGCCTTGGTCACGTTCTCCAGCCGGGCCACCGTGCGAAAATATTGCAACTGTGTCAGATCCATGCCACTCTCTCCTTCTCCCAGTCTGTCTGCCCGTCTCTCCACAGCCGGCAGAGCCGCGTTTGGCGCTTCTCTTAAAACGTCTTCCGTCCGGCTGTGGAAGGGATGCCCAGTTCATCCCGGTATTTCGCCACGGTGCGGCGGGAAAGGGGGACTCCCTCGGCAGCCAGCCGTTCCGCCAGCTTTTGGTCGGACAAAGGCTTTTTCTTGTCCTCTCCGTCGATCAGGGCGCGCAGACGGGTCTTTGCCCGATCGGGAGACACGCCCTCCTCCCCGGCGCCGCCCAGGCCCCGGGAGAAAAAGTATCCCATGGGGAACACGCCGTGGGCGCACTGGAGGTATTTGTCCTTCAGCGCCCGGCTGACGGTAGACTCATGGACCTCCAGCTCCTGAGCCACGTCGGTAAGGAGCAGCGGACGCAGGTGCCCCGGCCCCTGGCGGAAAAACCGCTCCTGCCGGTCCACCACGCAGCGGGCCACGTTCATCAGCGTGGAACGGCGTTGTTCCACACTGCGCACCACCCAGCGGGCCTGCTTGAGCTTGTCATTGAGGTATTCCTTCACCTGTGTGTCCCCGGTCTCCCGGTAGAGCTGGCTGTAATATTGGCTCACCTTCAGGGTTGGGAAATAGTAATCGTTGGTGAGAATCTCAAAGTGGTCCTCAAAATTGACCACCACCAAGTCTGGGGTGATGTAGCGCAGGTGCTCCCGGGCGGAAAAGCCCATACCGGGCCGTGGATTGAGGGACCGGATGAGCTGGCAGGCCTCCTGCACCTGGGTGCGGCTGGCCCCGGTCTCCTTGGCGATCTGATGGTAACGGTCCCGGCTCATAGCCTCCAGATAGCGGTCCACGATGGTCATGGCCAGGCCGGTCTCCCCCCGGCGCTCCAGCTGCAGACGCAGGCACTCCGCCAGAGTCCGGGCTCCCACGCCGGCGGGCTCCAGGCTCTGAAGGACCTTCAGGGCCTCAGTCACCACCGCAGGCTTCACCCCCAGCCGGACCGCCACATCGGCCTCGGGCTCGTCCAGCCAGCCGTTGGAGTCCAGGCTCTCCATCAGATAGTCCGCTACCCGGCCCACTGCTGGATCAAGCTGTTCAAAGCGCACCTGGGATTTCAAATAGTAATAGAGGCTCTCCTCCATGGGGTTGGATCCGTTCATGTCCAGCGGGTCCCGCCCCTCCTCCGCGTCCTGCTGGTGGTAAGCGCGGTTCTGCACATCTGTGGACTCCAGCCACTCCAGCTTCCGGCGCAGCAGCGAGACGTCCTCCGGTTCCTCCCGGTGCTCCTCGCTGTCCAGAACCGGGTTTTCCTGTAAGGTCTCCTCGATGTACTCCAGCAGCTCCTGGGACCCCATCTGCAGGATCTCCATGGCCTGCATCATCTGCGGCGAGAGTGTCTGTGTCTGTTTCAGCGTCAGGCCCAGCTCCAAGAATACCCCTCCCTTGTTGTGTTCTTATGTGCAGAATACCACAAAAACGCGCAAATTTCAACAACGTTGGCATAGAAATTGCTAGTAACGCTCCGCCAAACAGGCGCCGGACACGGAGTTTCCTCCGCGCCGGCGCCTGTTTATTCCTCGTCCTCCAGCAAAGCAGCTGCACCGTAGCGCAGGCAGCGATGGAGCCGCTCCCGGCCCCGCTTCATGGTGCGGGACACCGTGGATTTGTTGACCCCAAGGCGCTGGCTGATCTCCCGCAGGTTCAGCCCCTCGCCGTAATACAGCATCAGATATTCCCGCTGCCGCGGGGTCACATCCTGGCGCAGGGCCCGGGCCAGATTTCGTTTGAGGCGGTTGATCTGGGCGCTGTTGTCCTCCGCCATGAACCGGGCGTACACGGCCAGATCGGCCAGATAGCCCGCCTTGTCATAGGATGTATTTCCCATTGCGGCGATACCCCCTGTCGTAATAATGTTCCGTCAGTACCGCGATCTCCCGGGTCTCCCGCCACATGGCGTTCAGCACGCGGATGCGGTGTTCCAGCAGCTGCCGCGCCCCCTCGTCCTCGGTCTGTTCGCACAGCTGGCGCAGCGCGCCGATTCGCGTCCGGATGGCCGCGGCGCTGGCACTGTATTCCATGGATAGTTCGTATAAGGTCATGAAGCTATGAAATTCCTCCTGTGATTCGGTTCGCGCGGAACCATTCTTCCGCCAGCCCGGGCAGGCAATCCACACAGATAGTCCGCCCTTCGATGCGGTAGTAGTCCTCCCCCTCGTAAATCTCCCCCAAACAGCGGTCGCACCAGGCCACCGCCGGCTCCGTCTGCCGGTCCAGCGGCGGCGTTTTTCGGATCAGTCCCGTTTTTCTGCCCCTCTTTCCAAATTTTTTCTTTGAATTTCTCAAAAAGGTGTTGACATTCGGCCTCCTCTCTGCTAAAATAACTTTCGCTGCATGCGTGAGGTGCTACAAGCTGGTGTAGCTCAGCTGGTAGAGCAGCTGATTTGTAATCAGCAGGTCGGGGGTTCGAATCCGTCCACCAGCTCCACCAAACCTCGACAAGTTCATACGGAGGAGTACCCAAGTGGCCAAAGGGGACAGACTGTAAATCTGCTGGCTATGCCTACGATGGTTCGAATCCATCCTCCTCCACCACGTCGGAGCAAGCTTTGTATCGCTTGCTCCGACTTATTTTATAAGTCAGAGCGCGCTCACGCCGCTGCCCCTCCTTTCCAACTGCGCCCCACTTCATTGGGCTCGCAGTTGGCGTGCCGCCCGGCGGGCGGCTTCTTTATGCCCGCAAGCGACATATCGCTTGCGACGAGCTTTTTCATTTCATTGTAAAGCTCATCGCGCGCTCATTCTGCTGCTCATCTCCGCCCAAGTGCCGCCCGCTTTGCGGGCGGTTGGCTCCGAAACGCGACTGTGGTCGCAGTCGCTTCCAACTGCGACCCGCTGCGCTGGGCTCGCAGTTGGTGCGCCGCCAAGTGGGCAGCGTTTTTCCATCCAGAATAGTTCAGATCACCTGTCCTTTCCAGCTCGGTGCAAGCGGCCAATCGCCTGCGCCGAGCTTTTTCCTTTCATGGCAAAGCTCACTGGGCACGGCGGCGTTCTATCGGAATCAACTCCCCTCTTTCTGTCATTCCCTGGGACCGGTCACCACTGGGTTTGAACAAAACAGTTATAGAACATTCGTTCTATAACGTAGGAACAGATTACCATTTTTCTGTTGTTATGTCAAGCAAACCGCGCAAACTTTTTTGCTTGCTTTTCGCCTATCAGACCCGCTTATGGGACATATTTCATCCCCCGGTTGCACATTCTATTTCCGCCCGCCCTGGTCCGCCCGTCTTTTTCCGCCCTCGGGGTTGACTAGACCGGACGGCGGGAGTATAGTGAAGGAAATGGATTTTTGGAGGATACGGCAATGAAAAAAGGAGCGAAGTTCGGCCTGCTTGGTCTGCTGGCCGGCGCGGCGGGCATGGGCAGTCTGGCCGCTGCGGGCAACTATTTCTATGAACTGGCCATGGTGCCCAAGCGGCACGATTCCGCCGGCGATACCGACCCGTCTGATGAAATCTATCAGGGCCGGCTATGGCTGACCGGGCTGAAAAACCGGCGGGATGTATCGGTCACCTCTGTGGATGGGCTGCGGCTCCACGCCAGCCTGATTCGCTGCGCGGACCCGAACTGCCGCCGCTGGGCGGTCTGTATCCACGGATATGCGGATTCTTCCGAATCCATGGGTGTCTACGCCCGGCACTACCTGGAGCAGGGCTGGAACGTGCTGCTGCCCGATCTGCGGGGCCACGGGGCCAGTCAGGGGGACTATGTGGGCTACGGCTGGGACGATCGGCTGGATCTTGTGGCCTGGGTCTCCCGCCTGATTCATCAAGATCCCAAGGCCCCCCTTGTTCTGCACGGTGTTTCTATGGGCGCCGCCGCCGCGCTGATGACCACCGGCGGCCCCCTCCCCGCCAACGTAAAGGCGGTAGTCTCCGACTGCGCCTATACCTCCGCCCTGGCCATCATGCGGCACGTACTGGAGCAGAACGGGAACGGCAAAGGGCCGGCCGGTCCCGCGCTGAGCGCCCTGCGCTCCACCGCCAAGCGGCGGGCCAGGTTTGATCTGAAAAACGCCGATACCCTCAACGCCGTGCGCCGCTCCAAGACCCCCACCCTGTTCATCCACGGCGTGAACGACGACTTTGTCCCCGCCTCCATGATGGCCGACCTGTACGAGGCGGCCAAATGTCCCAAGGAATTCCTGTGGATGCCCCGGGCTGGCCACGCCCGGTCTGTGGTCACTGACCCCGCGCTCTACTGGGAGACCGTGGACGACTTCCTCCAGCGGGCCCTGGAGGGCGGTCTTGCCTGACCCGCCGGCCTCCCGCCAAACCAAACAGCGCCGCCCCGGACGGTACGTTTTGTACCGTCCGGGGCGGCGCTTTCTTTGTTTATGGCCTGGGTTTGGCGTTGGCCTTATGTTCAAAGGTGAAATGCTTTTTGTATTTCAGCCGCACTACGGAGGAAAACAGCGCGATCAGGATGCAGGGCGTCCGCCCACTGCTTCGTGCTCTCGTACTTGGCCGCCGACAGGGTCTTGCCCGCCGTGGTGATGGACTTCTCCACCGCCCGGATGACCTGCCACACCGTCTCCAGCTGCTCCAGGTTCATGTCCGCCAGCCGCACGTCTTTCCATTTCAGCACCTTGTCAAAGTTGCCCTGGATGCCCTCCGCGTCGCTGCCGAACAGATTGGGGTCCACCACAAACTCGCTGCCCTCGTCGTTGACGATGGCCTGATACTGCTCCTTCAGGGCCCGGAAGGCCTCCGTCCGCTTGACGGGGTCCCCGCCGCCGTTCCTGGTCCGCTTGCCCGTCTCCGGGTTCACGGTGTATGCGCTCTCCAGGTTGATGGCATCCAGCAGGGCCGCCGCCGTCCTGCGCAGCTCCTCCGGTACGTGCCGGTTGTCTGTGGGCTTGCGCAGCTTCTGGGACAGCTCCCCCGCGTGCCGCGCGATCTGCCGCCGCAGCTGGGCGGCGCTGCGCTGGGTCCTGGCCTGCTTCGCCTGTGCCTTGGCCCGCGCCTTCGTCTCCGCCACCTGCGCGCCGTAGATGCGCCGGGCGATCTGGTCCACCTCCCGGCGGAACTCCGCTTCCGTCCAGCCCGCCTCCCGGTCCGTCCGCTCCATCAGCTCCTTCACGGCCTGCTGCATCTCCCGCGAGCCTTTCAGGGAAAAGCGGATGTCCGGGTCTGCGGTGGGCGCAGCGTTATCCACCCGCTTAATCTGCTCCGGGTAAAAGGCGATGTATTCCTCGCCGCTGTTGTTCACCCCGTCGTAGCCCTGCCGGATGAGATGATCCCGCGCCTTTGCGCCCGCGCCGTTCTGGCCTTGGAAGCGTCTCAGAGCCTGGTAGGCCGTCCCCTCGTCCGCTGGGTTGGTCAGGTTCAGGTAATACGCCTCCACGGTTCCGCCGTAGCCCCGCGCGTCGTCCTCCCACGGGCTGAAAAAGCTCCCCTGGATGTCCATGTTCGCCCGGCCCATCGTCCGGTCGAATATGGTAAACTCCGCGTCGGTCCCGTGATAGACCACCAGCAGCTGTCCATCCTCGTCCACTACCTTACTGTCCCGGAAGAACTCCTGCTGCTCCTGCGTCAGGGTCCGCCCCTCGCTGTCCGTGTCCTTCAGCGAGTAGCGGGTCTTGACTTCATCCTCGGTTTGGGGTACACTAGAGTTGCTGGATACAGTTTGGCTGCCGGTCTCGCTTTGCGGGTTCACGGCTTTTACCTTACTGTATCCAGTTTTTTCTTTAATCGCCGTCTGTTTCAGATTCAGCAAATCATATAGCAGTAGTTTTCCGTTGGCGCGCATGGCAACCACGACTTGCGCCGAATAGTCCTTTCCTCCAATTTGCATCAGGACCTCGCCCCGCGCAAATTCCTGGATGTTGTCCCGTCTGGGGTGCGCCAGCGCTTCGTTCACATAATCCCTTGATGCACGCAGGATTTCATCCGCATTGTTGGTAGCCCGCAGCTTATCTGCATATAACTCCGGGTCAGACTGCATCAGTCGCTGCGTGTACCGGGAGTAAGTCATTTCCCCACGGCTCTGTTTGTCGATTTCAATGACATTGTTTCCCACCGTTACGCCGTTGGGGAACTTCTGCCGCAGGTTATCCTTGACCGTCTTGACCCATTCGTTCCTCGGCACGCCGTCCAGGATGTCCTCCTCAATGACCACATAGGGGTTGTTGTTCCGGTCGTATTTGATGGAAAAGCGTTCCGCGCCGTCCTCCTGGGCGGCGCTTTCGTTTTGCCCCGTCCGGGTCTGCACGGTCTCAGCCGCCGCCTGTACGGCCTGCTCCAGCAGGGTCTGGGCGCTCCTGGCCCTGGCCTTCCACCGGCCCGTCAGCTTCTCCGCCAGGCTGCGCACCGCGTCCAGCAGACGCTGGAGCAAGCTGCGGTCCTGCTGGTTGTTCCGAATGAACCGTTTCAGCAGGTCCTGGTCCTCGATCAGCTGCCCTGCGTAGTCTGCCGCCACCTCGTCCAGGGCCGCCTCCGTGCTCAGTGTCCGCCCCTGCTGCCGGCAAAGGGCCTGCACGCCCTCCGCCTGCTCCCGGGTGTTCCCCAGCTCCCGCAGCGCCGCCGCCCGGAAGGCCGCGTACTGCTCCGGCGCCAGGTCCTGGATGCGGTGGGTCAGCTCGTGGCCCAGCAGCGCCCGCACCGGGGCGGGGTTGTCCCGCTCGATCAGGACCTCGTTCCCGCGGATGGCCGCGTTGGCCGCGCCGCCGTCCACCTGGTCCACAAAGCGCACCTGTACCCCCAGCAGCTTGGCCACGTCGTGGACCTCCTGCCGGAGCTGACGGTCCAGGGTGGCGGTGTAGCTGTCCCGCACCAGTCCGGGGCCTGTGTCCGCCGGCTTGAAGATGTCCCCGATGTCCACCTGCCCGGTCTGCTCCGCGCTCCCACCGTCTGCCGCTGCACTCTCGTTCGCGCCTGCCGTAGGGGCCGATCTCCGCGCCAAGTGCCGCCGCAAGCGGCGGTTGCGCTCCGAAAGGCGGCCTGCGGGCCTCACTGCCCTCATCGGCCCGCGCCCGCTCTCCTGCGCGGTCCCCTGCGCCGGCCGGAACACGTCGCCTATGGATACCTTCTGCCCCGTTCGGGCATCCTGAGCCTTGACCTCCTGCGCCTCCTGGCGTATAATGGAGGCGGTAGACAGCGAAGATTGGGTCCCGGCGTCGCCATCGGCGGCAAGGCCGGTTGGATTGGCCCGTTCTTCGCTGTCGATTTTTATAATATTCCCATTCGAATCTACTACTTCATGCAGATAAAACCGATTTTTTGATGTCTGTTTGACCACCGCGGCCACATAAACAGTATTTCCATCCAAGGTCACGGGAGCGGCAAATACGTAGCCGTCATATGGACGTCCCTTCCAGTTTTGTTGGAAGTCAATCTGTACGCCATTCTGAATAACGCTGGGAATGGCCGGTATGACCGCTGCTTTTGCGGGGCCAACACCGTGGCTCAAATCATCCTTTACCGAACGGGCATTGATTTCAACGTCTCCAAATCCTTGTCTGGTCACTACCCCTTTGATCTTTTCAAATAGGGTCCGTGCCTTTTCGGCCATTGTATGCCCATCAGTGGTCCGTATTTCTTGGGACGATACCGCAAACACAGGCTGTATTCCAGCGAAGCTCGGAATATGATTCCGCAGGTTCTGGATAACCCCGACTGACTCGCCCCTGTTCACCGTCTCCCCCGTGGAGGCGGTTTTGTTTTGTCCGGCCGGCTTGAAGATATCCCCGATGTCCACTCGCCCGGTCTGCTCCGCGCTCCCATGGTCACCGGTTAATTGTCCATTGTCAACTGTCCATTGTCCATTGTCAATTGCGGATGGTCCATTGTCAATGGTCGCCTGCGCCCCCTCCAGCGTGTCCAGCTGCTCCTGCGCCGCACGGCCCAGGGCCTCCTGCTTGGCCCGGGTGTCCTGCACCGCCTCTGCCGCGCAGGTCCCTGCGGTTTCTCTCTCCGTTCCGGTTCTCCCCCTTGTTTTTCCACCCCAAAGCGGGCTATAATAATGTGTACGGAACAAATGTGTGAGTCGACACATTGCAACAATGTCTGAATTTGTGCGAAAACCAGTGGAAACAGCCGTTTTCACACAAATTGCGCGGCAATGCCGCGCGCATAACCGCACCGCGGTTTATGCAGCAGACATTATTATAGAGACAACCAAACCAATCACCGGAGGAGGCGACGCCATATGGCGCAGTATATCATGGCGCTGGACCAGGGCACCACCAGTTCCCGCTGCATCCTGTTTGACAAGGCCGGCCGCATTTGCAGCATGGCGCAGAAGGAGTTCACCCAATTTTTCCCCCAGGCGGGCTGGGTGGAACACGACGCCATGGAGATCTGGGCCAGCCAGATTGGTGTGGCCCAGGAGGCGCTGCTGAAGATCGGCGCCTCCGCCCGGGACGTGGCCGCCATTGGCATTACCAACCAGCGGGAGACCACCGTGGTCTGGGACAAGACCACCGGCCAGCCGGTGTACAACGCCATTGTGTGGCAGTGCCGCCGCACGGCCGAGTTCTGCGACCAGCTGGCGGCCGAGGGCTGGACGGAGAAGATCCGCCGCAAATGCGGCGTGGTGCTGGACGCCTACTTCTCCGCCACCAAGATTCGCTGGATTCTGGACCATGTGCCCGGAGCCCGGGCAAAGGCGGAGCGGGGCGAGCTGCTCTTCGGCAACATTGACACCTGGCTGATCTGGAATCTGACCCGGGGGCGGGTCCACGTCACCGACTACTCCAACGCCTCCCGCACCATGCTCTACAACATCTTTGAGCTCAAGTGGGACGAGGAGCTGCTGGCCCGGCTGGACATCCCCGCCGCCATGCTGCCCCAAGTCATGCCCTCCAGCTGCGTCTACGGCGAGACCGACCCCACCATCTTCGGCGCGCCCATCCCCATCGCCGGGGCCGCCGGCGACCAGCAGGCCGCCCTGTTCGGCCAGACCTGCTTCCAGCCCGGCATGGTCAAGAACACCTACGGCACCGGCTGTTTCCTGCTGATGAACACCGGCGAGACGCCGGTGATGAGCCGCAGCGGCCTGATCACCACCCTGGCCTGGGGCATCGGCGGTCGGGTGGAGTACGCTCTGGAGGGCTCCATTTTCGTGGCCGGCGCGGCAATCCAGTGGCTGCGGGACGAGCTGAAGCTCATCGACTCGGCCCCCGACTCCGAGTACATGGCCTCCAAAGTGCCGGATACCAACGGCTGCTACGTGGTGCCCGCCTTCACCGGCCTGGGCGCCCCCCACTGGGACCCCTATGCCCGGGGCGCCATCGTGGGCCTGACCCGCGGCGTGAACAAATGCCATCTCATCCGTGCCACCCTGGAGTCCCTGGCCTATCAGACCAACGACGTGCTCAAGGCCATGCAGGAGGACGCCAGTCTGAAGCTGTCCGCCCTCAAGGTGGACGGCGGCGCCTGCGCCAACAATTTCCTGATGCAGTTCCAGGCGGACATCATCCAGGCTCCGGTCCTGCGTCCGGTGTGTATCGAGACCACCGCCCTGGGGGCCGCCTATCTGGCCGGACTGGCCGTGGGCTACTGGGCCAGCCAGGACGAGGTGGTGGACAACTGGGCGGTCTCCCGCACCTTTGAGCCTGCCATGCCGGAGGCCGACCGCGCCCGGCTGGTCCGGGGCTGGGACAAGGCCGTGGGCCGCGCCCTGCACTGGGCGGAGTGACCGTCAGACGTATATTTATTTTAAGGCAAACGGCCCCAGGCGGTCGAAAGACCGGCCCGGGGCCGTTTTGCAGATGTCGGCGTTCTCCCTTTTTCGATATTTTGTTTGCAATCTTTTTCTTTGAGCGGTATAATCAGATTGATTTTTACTCTGATTTTGTTCACTTCTCCGGCCAATTTTTTATGCAGTAGGTATCTGAAACTATGGAATTTTTAGAACGTCTTGAGCGCTATGCCCCCCGACTCACACATACGGAAAAACGGGTCGCGGACTATGTCCTGGCCCACCAGTCCGAAACCCTCCGCTCCAGCATCGCCGACCTGGCAGCTCTGTCACAATCTTCCCGCTCTGCGGTTCTGCGCTTCGCCCAGAAGCTGGGCTATTCCGGCTACACCGAATTCCGGTACGACTTCTCCCTGTTCGTCCACGCCGGGCGGATCAGTCAAGTGGAGAACCAGAATCGAATTCAACAGCTCACTTCCTATTATGAGTCCACGATCCACAAAATTTCGGATTATATCAGCGAATCGCTTCTGGAGCAGCTGTCTGCCTGCATGGCCCATGCGCGGCGGCTGAAAATATTCGGCATGAACCGCAACAGTTACAGTGCGCAGCAGCTGCGCCATCATCTCCATACGCTGAATTTGGACGCAGAAGCGGTCAGCGACCCGGTTCTGGTGCGGGACCTCTCTGCCGCCGGGACTGCGGAAGACGTACACATCTACTTCTCCGTCAGCGGAGACACGCCCATTATCCGGGATGCCATCCAGTCTTCCTGCGAGCAAGGCGCAAAAACCATCCTGGTCACCATGCACCACGACAGTCCCATGTCCAACTATGCCACCCATCTTGTGGTGCTTCCCTCCACGCGGCTGTGTACCACAGACTATTTCTTTGACCAGCAGGCCATCAACTTTATCTTCATCGAATTGCTCATCGTGTATCTTGGGACCGCGCTGACCGCTCCTCAAAACCCTCCACCGGAAGATTCCGATCCCGCGGCATCCGGTTAAAAAGGAGCGTGCCCGCATGCAAAAAGCATACGGGCACGCTCCTTTTCCTTACGCCCGGAGAGGGGAAAGCTTCTTCCGGTAAAAAATCGAAAAACAAATGCCGCTGACGACCGTGGACAGAATATCAGCAATCGGTTCCGCCGCCAGTACTCCGAGCACCTGGTCCCCTTTCCACACAAGCGGGCAGATATAAATGAGCGGGATGAGCAGAATGATCTTGCGGAATACCGCGAAGAACAGCGAGCTCTTTGCATTGCCCAGAGCGATATACGCCTGCTGACAGGCATTGAACGCTCCATAACAGACCATTCCAAAAAAATAGACCCGGAGCATGGCCGGACCTGCGGCCAGCACCTCAGCATCCGAAGTGAACATACGCAGAAACAGCTGCGGTGCCGCCAGCACGGCGACCGCGCACAACAAGGTCCAGCCCCAGCAGGTGAACAGCTCCAGCCGGAACGTGGCCCGTACCCGGTCCAGCTTTCCGGCCCCGTAATTGTAGCCCAGAATGGGCTGCGCCCCGTCTGTGAAGCCATGGGTCATGAGCTGCGCCATCTGCCAGACACTGTTCATGATGGTCATGACGCTCACCGCCAGATCGCCGCCGAAGCGGTAAAGCTGGTTGTTGAACGTGATAGACAGCAGGCTCTCGGTCAGTTTCATAATGAAAGGGGATACCCCCAACATCATGATTCGGCGCAGCACGTTCCATTGGGGCCGGAAGAATTTCCGACGCAGGCGAAGCTCGCTTTTTCCCCGCAGCAGGAACCACAGCACCATCGCCGCAGATACCCCCTGGGAGAGAATCGTAGCCAGAGCCGCGCCGGCCACCCCCATGTCAAATCCATAGATGAAAATGGGGTCCAGTACGACATTGAGCAAGGCCCCCGCCGTCACCGTCAGCATGCCCATTTTGGCATATCCCTGTGTGGTGATGTAGGCATTCATTCCGACGGAAATCTGCACGAACAGGGTGCCTAAAATGTAGACATACAGATAGGACTTCGCGTGGGTCAGGGTCTCTCCTCTGGCCCCGAAGGCATAGAGCAATGGGTCTCCGAACAGCAGACAGATCAGGATGATGGCCAACCCTACCGCCATCAGGGCGGTAAAACTGTTCCCCATGATCCGCTCCGCCTGCTCCTTCTCCTTCTTTCCCAGATGAATTGCACACAGCGGCGCGCCTCCGTTGCCCAGCAGAGCCGTAAAGGCGGTCACGATCAGCGTAATCGGCGCGGTGATGCCGATGGCCGCCATCATGCTCCGGCTGTCCGGGAGCTGGCCGATATAGATGCGGTCCACCATGTTATAGATCACGGTGACGATCTGGGCCAGAATGGAGGGACCGGAAAGGGTCAAGAATGTCTTTGTAATGCTGCCGGTACCCAGCTTTTCAGTATCCATGTATGATTACGGACGCTTCGTGCCCAGATAGAAGGCGATGTTGGCGGTATCGCACACTTCGGGCACCAGAATAGACTCCCGGCAGGTCATGATGGGGGTGACGCCGGGGCCGTGGCCCGCCAGATGGGAATCGCCATGGATGATCACGCCAACGGTCCCGGAGCCTCTCAGGTAGTCCGGGCCGTGGAAACACTGGTGATCCTGGATATACACCAAATCCCCAAACCGCAGCTTGCCCAGATGGAATTTCTCATAGGCCTCAGGGTCCCGGGTCATGATATCATAATCGCTGCCGAACACCTCCATAGCGCCCAGGCCGGACCCCATCAGATAGGCGGGTATGACCGCCGCCACCGGCACTACCAGCTTGCCGTTCTCTTCCCGGATGTTCAGCTTTCCGAACAGCTCCGGGTCGATGCTCATGATCTTGACCTGCGGGTAATCGACCAGGGCCAGGCCCTGTCCATACCCCTTCACCAGGATCTTATCGTCGCACACCATTTTGTTCAGCGTCTCCTGGGAGAACCAGATCATGACATGGTCGATTCCCCCGTGGGTACCCGTGACAAACCCCTTGTCCCCTGCGGCCCGGCCGGTCACTACTTCGGCAACGTTCCCGATGCAGGACAGATGGGTATAGGCGCGGTTTTCAATGTCATCGGCATTTTTGGAGCTGACGCCCGGCTCAATGTGGTCGCCCACCAGGCCCATGCAGCTGTCGCCGATCTCAATGTCATAGGTAATCGCTCCGTGTGCGGGGGTAAACCGGGCGCCGCCGTCGCTGCCCACCCGATAGACCTTCTGCGGGGTCAGGACCGGATGATGGACCCGGCCCATGACCGACTGTTTTACGATTTTATCCTGATTCGTTTTAAGACTCATAGCGGATACATCCTTTCTTAGCTGTTATGATGGCGGAACCGCTCCAGCTTTTCCGCCGTCAGCCGGGAAATCCACGCCGTCACCGCCTCCAGGCAGTGGAGATAATCCTGGCTGTCGATCATCAGGCTTCCGGTATGGACATTGCGGGCACAGATGCAGGCGGTGAGCGCAGGCACTCCGCAGCCGCTGGAATTGATGGCTCCCGCATCTGTGCCGCCCTTTGATTCGTGGAACTGGAAGGGGATTTTTTCCTCTTTCAGCAGGGCGAGATAGTCCAGCAGCACGGCGCGGTTGGGCAGGTACGTTCCATCGTTAAAGCGGACCATGACGCCGTGCCCGATCCCGCCACAGGGCGGTTCGAAGCGCTCGACATCGTTGGCGGCCGTGCAGTCCAGCACCACGGCGAGATCCGGCTGAATCAAATTCGCCGCGGTACGGGCGCCCCGCAGCCCCACCTCTTCCTGTACGTTGGCTCCCACATACAGCTCAAAGGGCAGCGGCACATCCTTCAGCCGCCGGAGCAGCTCAATTCCCAAAATGCAGCCAAAGCGGTTGTCCCACGCCTTGGCCAGGAGACGGCGGCCGCCGTTCAGCACCGCAAAGGGGCCATCGACCACGATTTGATTGCCCTCCAGCACACCCTGCGCCCGGGCGTCCTCTTCGCTGAGAAACCCGAAGTCCATGTACAGCTCCCCGGTGGGAATTCGGCTGCCGGCACTGATTTTGTCCCGCATCATCTTCGTGGACAGGGCGGACACACAGCCGCGGAACTCCCGGTCGTCGTCCGTACACAGCCTCAGCCGCGCCCCCAGCAGCACGTCCTCCCACAGCCCGCCGATGGTGGAGGTCTTGATCAGCCCGTTCGGCTTGATCTGTTTGACCACCATTCCCACCTCATCGCTGTGCGCCGCCACCATGACCCGAAACGGGCCGGGGGCATCGGTATGACGCACCGCGTAGATAGAACCGTTGGAATCCCGCACAACCTCGTCCGCCAGCGCCTCATAATACCGGTTCAGAATTCGGCAAACCTGTCGTTCCTGCCCAGATACTCCTATGGCCTGGGTCAGCTCTTCCATCAGCCTCAATGTTTCCTTATCGCACTCCATAACTTCACCCTTTCTGCCGGCACAGCTGTCCGCCGGCGCCGCTTTCCCGGAAAGACGGCGCGTCGGCAAACTGTTCCGACGCGCCGTCGTATCCCTTATTCGTAGTTCAGCCCGTCAAAATAGACCGAATTCGTCGGGTCATGCTTCAAGCCGCTGATCTCCGGATTCATCAGCGCCACCTGGCTGGAGCCGTACAGCGGAATGGTATAGGCGTTTTCTTGCACCAGATACTGTTCCGCCTCGTGGAGCTTTTCCATCCGGACCGCGGGGTCTGTCTGTGCGTTGGCATCTTCGATCATGGCGTCATAAGTGGCGTCGTTGACCTGCTTGTAGCTCTGGTTGTAGGACACCCAGCGCTCCAGGTAGTAGTACGGGTCCAGATAGTCGGCGCTGGTGGAGCCGGTCGCCACCTCATACTGGCCGGCCTTTCTGGCCTGTGCGTAAGCCTTCTGCTCCGCCGCGCTCAGCTCTACATCCACATAGATCTCAGACCACATAGCCTGGAGAGCAACACATACATCCGTATTGGAATTCGAGCCGATATAGCTGATGGTCAGGGACATCCGGTTATTCTCGTTGTAGCCCGCCTCTTCCATCAGTGCCCTGGCCTCTTCCAGATTGAAGTCCGCATAGCGGCCGGCAGCGTCGGCGTTTTCCCGGAAGTCTCCTCCGTCCGCGTCAGCCATTCCCTTCGGCACATAGCCGTATAGCGGGTACTTGGTGTCCTCCCCACCGATGAGGATGATCAGCTGTTCCCGGTCAACGGCCATGGACAGCGCTCTGCGGACCCGGGAATCGGCCAGCGCCGGATTGGTCTCGCCGGTGCAGTTCACCCACAGGAAGGTGTTGGTCACCACGGGATCAATCGTGATCAGGGCGGGATCATCCGCATAGTTGACGAACACGTCCACAGGTACGTAAAGGGCCAGGTCGATCTCTCCGGTCTGGAACGCGGACATCTGCGCCTGGGGGTCTGTGATGATCTTTGCGATCAGGGTGTCCGTCTGAACCTCATCGGCGTGGACATAGTACTCATTCTTGACCATGACCACTTCTTCCTTGTCCCGCACTACTTCCAGCCGGAAGGGACCGTTGGTGGGCACCGAAGGATCATTGGCCCAGGTGCTCTCATGCTCCACCGCAAAATCACTGCGCAGAGGATAGGCCACCACGTTGCTCAGCAGGCCCACAAAGTAGGGGCAGGGCGCGGCCAGGGTAATCTCCAGAGTGGTGTCGTCCAGGGCGTGGATGCCCACGTCGGTCATGTCCGCCACATCCAGCATCTGCTCATTCGCCTCGGCGCCGCCGGCTACGTTCGAATAGAGCAGATAGGCATACGCGGAGTCGGGGCCGTAGCCGATGCTGCGCTTCATGCCGTATTCATAGTCGGCGGCGGTCACGGGCTGTCCGTCGCTCCAGGTGTTGCCCTCCGCCAGCTTGAAGGTATAGGTCAGATTGTCCTCACTGACGGTGTAGCTCTCGCAGGCCATGTTCTGGACATTGCCGTTCTCATCGTACCGGAACAGGGGGTAGTAGAGCTGTGCCAGCACCGCGCTGGTATTGGAGTTCATGCAGATGGCGGGATCCAGGTAATCTGGCTCGCTGGAGATGGCATATGTAAAGGTATGCCCCTCCCCGGCATCGGACTCCGGATTCGTACTGCTGCCTTCCTGGCCGGAGCCGCAGCCTGCCAGCAGCGCCAGGGCCAGTCCCCCGGCTAAGATTTTACCGAACTTTTTCATATTCTCTCCTCCTTCAGTTCTCGCAAACGGCTGCGCCGTTTTGTTGATACAGGAAACAGGCCACCTGCCGCCCCTCCACGGTGACCGTGGGCGGCATGGAGCGATGACATTCCTCCGTCGCCCGCGTGCAGCGGGAGGCGAAGGGACAGCAGGGCTTGGGGTTGATGGGGGTGGGAATCTCGCCCTCCAGCCGAATTCGCTCGTGGCTCTTTACGCTTCTGGGGTCCGGGATGGGCACCGCGGACAGCAGCGCCTGCGTATAGGGATGCAGCGGGTGATGGTACAGCTCGTTGCTCGGCCCGGTCTCCACAATATGTCCCAGGTACATCACGCCGATACGGTCGGAAATATGCTTGACCATGGACAGATCGTGGGCGATGAACAAATAGGAAATCCCCATATTTTTTTGAATTTCCTTCAGCAGATTGATCACCTGGGCCTGAATGGACACATCCAAAGCGGAGATCGGCTCGTCACAGACAATGAACTGGGGATTCAGCGCCAGCGTCCGCGCGATTCCGATGCGTTGGCGCTGGCCGCCGGAGAACTCATGGGGATACCGCCGGATATGATCCGGCTTCAACCCCACGATCCGCAGCAGCTCCACCACCTTTTCCTCCCGCTCTGCGGCGGAATACAGCTCGTGGATGTCCATGGGCTCCCGGATGATTTCTCCCACTGTCATGCGGGGGTCCAGAGAGGCGTAGGGGTCCTGGAAAATCATCTGCACCTGCTTGCGGAATTCCCGTTCCTGGCTTCCCTTCAGCGTGGCGATGTCCTGGCCCTTATAGTAAATATGGCCGGACGCCGGGGTATAGATCTTGACGATCGTCCGTCCCAGCGTGCTCTTTCCGCAGCCGGATTCGCCCACCAGGCCCAGAGTCTCGCCGGGATACACCTCCAGGGACACGCCGTTGACCGCCTTGACGATCTGCTTTTTCGCAAACAGGCCCCGGGTCACATCAAACCAGGTGCAGCAGTTGTCGATTCGCAGGATTGGCTCATTCATTGGTACCGCCTCCCCTCTGGTTCAGCCAGCAGCGGCTGGTATGGGTGGGACTGAACACAGTCTCCTCCGGCATATAATCCTTGCACACCCGCATCGCGCAGGCGCAGCGGTCCAGGAACGGGCACCCGGCCGGAGGCTTGAGCAGGTCGGGTGGCGAGCCGGGAATCGGCTTGAGCTCCTCCTCGTCGTCGCTCTCCGGATTGGTGACGCAGCCCAGCAATCCTTTGGTGTAGGGGTGGTTCGGGGCGTAGAAGATCTCATCCACCGTCCCCTGCTCCACGATCTTCCCGCCGTACATGATCGCCACCCGGTCGCAGACCTGGGCCACGACGCCCAGATCATGGGTAATCAAGATCACGGAAGAATGATACTCCTTCTTAATATCCGCGATCAGCTCCAGCACCTGGGCCTGGATGGTAACGTCCAGCGCGGTGGTGGGCTCGTCGGCGATGATGAGCTTGGGGTTGCAGGCCAGCGCAATGGCAATGATGATGCGCTGCCGCATTCCGCCGGAAAATTGATTGGGATACTGGCGGATTCGCTTTTCCGGCGACGGGATGCCCACCTTGCGCATCAGCTCAATGGCCTTTTGAACCGCTTCCTTCCGGCTAAGCTTGGTATGATTCAGAATTGGCTCCACCAGCTGGGTCTCAATGCGCAGCACCGGGTTGAGGAACGTCATCGGGTCCTGAAAAATCATCGCCATCTGGTTTCCCCGGACGGTGCGCATCTTCTTTTCATATTCTTTCTCGTTGGCAAAGTGTCCCGCCGATAAATCCTCGCCTTCCAGAAGCACCGTGCCGTTGGTGACTCTGCCGTTGCCGGCCAGCAGCCCCATGATGGAAAACATGCTTACGCTTTTTCCGGAGCCGGATTCTCCCACAATGCCAAGGATTTCTCCCTCTTCCACACAAAACGACACGTCGCGGACCGCTTGGACCACGCCCTGCTCCGTATCAAACTCGGTGGAAAGATGTTCCACTTGTAAAACCGACATTTCACACACCTACCGTTTCTTGGGGTCCAGCGCCTCGCCCAGGCCGTCGCCGAGGAAGTTCAGCGCCAGCATGGTCAGGCAGATGGAGAGCACCGGCCAAACGATTTGGATGGGGTAGCTGTTGAGTACCATGCGCGCTTCGTTGGCCAGCGTCCCCCAACTGGACATGGGGGCAGAAATTCCGATTCCTACAAAGCCCAGGAAGGACTCCTGGAAGATCGCCGACGGCACCATCAGGGTCAGGGAGACAATAATGGGGCCGATGGAGTTGACGATCAGATGCTTGAACAGGATGCGGGACCGGCTGGCCCCCATGACAAAAGCGGCCAGAGAAAACTCCTGCTCCTTGAGGGACATCACCTGCGTGCGCACCAGACGGGCCATGCCCACCCAGGAGGAAATACAGATGCCCAGCAGGACGGAAAACATATTGCTGCCGAACACCAGCATGATCAGGATGATATACAGCAGGCTGGGAATCGAATAGAGCATGTCCACGATCCGCATCATGATCAGATCCGCTTTTCCGCCCACATAGCCGGCGATCCCGCCGTAAATGATTCCGATCACCATGTTGATACCCGCCGCGGCAAAGCCCACCGCCAGGGAGATCCGGGCACCGAACATCACTCGCACAAAGATATCTCTTCCAAACTTATCGGTCCCGAACCAATGCTGCAGGGAGGGCATCTGATTTAGGGCGGAGGTATCCATCCCGTCATAGGTATAGGGGGAGAAGATCGGTACAAATATGGCCAGCAGGCACATAAGGATCAAAAAGCACAGGCTGACCAGTGCCAGTTTATTGCGCCGGAAGTTGCGCCAGGCGTCCTGAAAAAAGGTCTTGGACTCCACCGCGATGAACTCCGCGTTCTTTTCTTCCTCCGGCAGCGGTTCAAACGCGTCCGGCGGCAGCTGAATTTTTGTGTTTACACTCATCCTCTTTCACCCTCTCACTTATCCAGTTTAATTCGGGGGTCCACCATGGCCGCCACCAGATCGGAAACCAGGCTCATCACGATCACCAAAAATCCCATGAAAATGGTCAGCCCCATGATCAGGGTATAGTCCCGGTTGGTCACGCTGCTGACAAACTCAGACCCGATTCCCGGAATGGAAAAAAGTGTCTCCACCACGAAGCTGCCGGTCAGCAGGCTGGCAATCAGGGGCCCCGCATAGGTGACCACCGGCAGCAGAGCGTTGCGCAGGCCATGCTTCAAAATAACCATCAGCTTGCCTGTCCCCTTGGATTTGGCCAGCACCATGTAATCCTGGCGCATCACTTCCATCATGCTGGTACGCGTCAGCCGCGAGATCATGGCGATGGGATGCAGCGACACCGCAATCGTCGGCAGCACATAATGCAGCGGCGTCTTCAGGCCCACTGTGGGGAAGATCTGAAGCCCGACGCCGAATACCAGCATTAGAAATACGGCCAGCAAAAAATTAGGTACGCTTACGCCGATGGTAGACAGCAGCATGACAAAATTATTGACCAGCCGCTTTTTGGACAAGGCCGCTACAATGCCAAGGCCGATCCCCACGACCATGGAGAATACAAAGGCGGTCAAGCCCAATCGCATGGTCACCGGGGCCGTTGTCGCGATAATGTCCAGCACCGTTCTCCCCTTTTTGATCATGGATTCCCCTAAATCCGCATGGAGCAGATCCTTCATATAGATCCCGTACTGTACCAGCAGCGGTTTGTTCAGCCCATATTTTTCCTCCAGCTGTTCAAACTGCTTTTGGGCCGCCACGGACTCAT
Organism: Clostridiales bacterium; assembly: GCA_019415645.1. Lineage (GTDB taxonomy): Bacteria > Bacillota > Clostridia > Oscillospirales > Oscillospiraceae > DXYV01. The sequence goes on along the minus strand of DXYV01000037.1, from coordinate 3,208 downwards.
CATCGTTGATAAACGGGGAGCCGGGAATGATTCTCATCAGAAAAAAGGTTGCTGTGATCAGGAACAGCATCGTTAAAATTCCAATGAGTATCCTCTGTGTAATATAGCGCGCCATAGCAATTCTCCATCCCTCTTTTGGAACAAAATCTCAATTTTTAATCATTTATTGATTTTTTGTTCCAAATCGTTTTTCTGATTATACTCCGCCGCCATCAAAAATGCAAGATAAAAAATCAATATTTCACTTTCCTCCAATTCCTGATTATATCCTTGTTCTATTTTTGACCTAATTCTGTTTGTTTGGGGAAAATTCCTGATTTTCTCTTTGAAAAAGGCCCTGTGTTGCCATTTTGTTTGATTACCAATTATTTTATCAACATTTTGTTTATGCATTTTTTCTCCAAGTTAGTTGCAAATAATTTACTTCTCTACTTCTCTAAATTGCTAATAGTTTTAATATTCCTTCTATTCTGCTGTGTATTTATTCATCTGGGTGTAGATTCCCCCTTCGTCCAAACCTGCTGTGTTTCAACCAAAATGGAACGCTGCAGGAGCGGCCGCTCCCAAAGCAAACAGCCCCGGGCCGGTCGAAAGACCGGCCCGGGGCCGTTTTTATCGTTTGCGGTTTATTCCTGAGATTCTGTAACCGGGCGCGGCCGGGCCGTGAGCACCCCCGCCAGATGGCGCAGGGTCAGCGCGCCGACAGCCACACAGTCGAACAGGCCGGCAGAGACGAGAAAGACGAAATACTCCATGGTCTCCTCGTCCAGCAAGGCGACCATAGTCCCCACCCACTCTCTTCCCAAAGGAGCCAGCCGGAACCATAGCTGGGTGCCGGCCAACAGGAGGGCGCAGACCGCCACATTGGCCAGGCCGCAGACCAGGCTGCGGCGGGTACGCCGGCGGAAGAACCAAATTCCGTTGAGCACGGCGGGGAGCAGGATACAGACGACGGCCAGGGGCAGCGTACCGGCCACGGCGTACTGAAGGCCGGGCACCTGATACCTCAGTGCAGCCCTCCAGCTTCCGCTCAGGATTCCGCCCGATACAAGGTCCTCTCTCATAGACGCCAGCACTGTTTCCGGTACCGCGGGCATCCCGTAGGTCCCGCTCTTCACCGCCTGGAGCTGGAGCGCCGTCATCGCTGTCACCGCGCACAGGGCAACGAGCACCGACAGCGCCGTAACGAGCGTCTCCCATCCGTCGGGTCTCTCCCGCCGCCGGTCCCCCCACCAGCGCAGAGCCAGATTGATGACGGCCAGGCCGCACAGGGCCGGAATCGCCAGATCAAAGGACCCCTTTATCACATACAGCGACTCCGCCTTCCAGTTTATCGCTGCAGTGCCCCAGGAGAGGTCCAGGCAAAGGCTGACAAACAGGGTCACGACGGTCAGCCCGATCAGCAGACCCGGCGCATACAGCTCCTCCTGGACGGAGCCCCCGGCCAGCGCGCCGTAGTGGCGGACCTGGCTCTGGCAGCGGCTGGCCGCCAGCAGAAAGAGGGCTGCGCCCCCCATGGCACACAGGGCGCTCAGGCCGGCCGCCAGAGAGGTCAGACTGCTTCCGCCGGACAGGCTGTTGTTTGACAGGGCATAGCGCAGCAGAAAGCCCAGCATGACCAGCAGATAGGCCCCGTAGGTCCAGCGGCGCAGCCGGCTGCGCGCCTCGTCCATCAGTAAGGGGACCATGCTGGCCTGGGGCTGGCGGACCTGCTCGGGCTCCGGCGGCTCCTCCGGGGGCTGATTTTGCCGGCCGGCCAGCAACTCGTCTGTGGTCACGCCCAGCTGGGCCGCCAAAGGCGGAATCAGCGTGATGTCGGGAAAGCACTCCCCCCGCTCCCACTTGGAGACCGCCTTGTCGCTGACCCCCAGCAGGCTGGCCAGTTCTTTCTGGGTCAGGCCCTGCTCCCGGCGCAGCCGCGAGATCAGCGTGCCGATTTGGATGCTGTCCATATTGGGTCACCTCGTTTCCGGTTCTGCTCTCAGCATACCCCAAAGCGGCCGGTTCGGCAACCTCCGGATCGTAGTTTCTGGTCAACCGGCGGTAGAATCCCGCTTTTTTCAGGGTGTTCCGGCCCCAAAACGCAGCAACCCCCGGCGGGGGAAGGATAGTTCCTTCTCCCGCCGGGGGGCGTCACGCACGATAATATTGCGCGAAAGTTACGAGACGATCTCGCCCTTCAGCACGGTCTTGGTGTCCAAGGTCAGTTCGCCGTCGCGGCAGTCCACCACGATGGTCTCGCCGGGACGCACCTGGTCGGCGATGATCTTCCGGCTGATGAGGGTCTCCACGCTGTGCTGCACGAAGCGGCGCAGGGGCCGGGCGCCGAAGGCGGGGTCGTAGGCGCTGTCGATGATATACTGCTTGGCCGCCGGGGTGAGGGCCACGGTGAGCTGCTTGTCCGCCAGACGGCGGTTGAGCTCGGCCACCAGCAGGTCGATGATGTGGGTGATATTGTCTTTCGTCAGGGGCTTGTAGAACACGATCTCGTCCAGCCGGTTCAAAAACTCCGGCCGGAAGGAGTGCCGCAGCAGGTCGTTGACGGCATTCTTGGCCTCCTGGGTGATGCTGCCGTCGGCATCGATGCCCTCCAGCAGATACTGGGAGCCCAGGTTGGAGGTGAGGATGATGATGGTGTTCTTGAAGTCCACGGTGCGGCCCTGGCTGTCGGTGATCCGGCCGTCGTCCAGCACCTGGAGCAGCACGTTGAACACGTCGGGGTGGGCCTTCTCCACCTCGTCAAAGAGGACCACGGAATAGGGGTGGCGGCGCACCGCCTCGGTGAGCTGGCCGCCCTCCTCATAGCCCACGTAGCCCGGAGGGGCCCCGATGAGCCGGGAGACGGAGAACTTCTCCATATACTCGCTCATGTCGATGCGCACCATGTTCTTCTCGCTGTCGAACAGGGCCTCGGCCAGGGCCTTGGCCAGCTCGGTCTTGCCCACGCCGGTGGGGCCCAGGAACAGGAAGGAGCCGATGGGCCGGTCCGGGTCGGCAATGCCGGCGCGGGAGCGCAGAATGGCCTCGGACACCAGGCGCACGGCCTCGTCCTGGCCCACCACCCGCTGGTGGAGGATGTCCTCCAGGTGGAGCAGCTTTTCCCGCTCCCCCTCCATCAGCTTGGCCACAGGGATGCCCGTCCAGCGCTCGATGATGCGGGCGATCTCCTCCTCGGTGACCTTGTCCCGCAGCAGGGAGCGCTCCCTGC
>DXYV01000036.1:16235-30046 GCA_019415645.1 Clostridiales bacterium | reverse complement strand
GGATATTGGGCGCGCCGATGCTCAGGTCCACCACCGCGCCGCCGGCGGCCAGCCGCTCCTTTTTCATATCCAGCAGTCTGGAAAAGATTCCAGCCTCAAAGCGATTCATCCGTTTTGCAAATTCCATGGTCCTTCTCTCCGTTCGCAAACCCGCTCCGTCCGGCCGTTTGGGGCCGACCGCAGGCGTATCAATCTGTGGGCTTTATCATAATGCGTACTGAACAAAGCCGCAAGGTTTTTGAAGGATTTCGCTCAAAAACCTTGCACGATCTCTTGATGTGGTATGCCACATCAAGAGAGATACGCATTGAAACAATGACTGAATTTCATCAAAACGGCTCAAAAAGCCGTTTTGATGAAATTGCACGGCAGCCGCCGCGCGAATAAACCGCAATGCGGTTTATTCAGCAGATATTATCATAGCACGGTTTTCCTGATTTTGCAAATCATCCCGCCGTTCCAGCCTTCCGCCGCAGCGGCAGCGGTAGCGCTCCGGGTGCTCCACCAGCCTGCTTTTCCGGCTGCGCCGGAATTGTGCGCCGCATCGGGTGCACACCACCAGGTAGCGGGCCTGGACCGTGTCCTCCACCCCCAGCTTCTCGCAGGTGTCGGTGCGGGCGATGGCATAGCCGTAAGCCTCATTCATCCGTGCGGCGTAGCTCTTCCAGCGCGCGCCGTGGTTGGCGCAGCCCCGGCAGGTGTGCAGCACCTCATGGGCCAGGGTCTGCCGCACCGCCGTTTCCCGGGCCTTCAGCAGCCGCTCCGACAGCTCGATGGTGTAAATTCCCGCCCGGCGGATGCAGCAGCCGAACCGTCCGGTAGCCCGGCGGTTGAGTCTCACCTCCGGCACGATGTCCTCTGAGACGGGGATTCCCAGGGCCCTGGCCTGCTCGATCACCTCTGCCAGCAATTCGTTGATTCGCTCCGGACTCATGGGGCCGCCTCCTTGCCATTTTCCGGCTGATCTGATAAAATCGTGTTCTATCTTATCACAAATGGGAGGCGCGTGCAATGCAGTCCATTCGTCCCGGCCGTTACCGTCACTTCAAGGGGAAGGAATACCAGGTCCTTTCCATCGCCCGCCACTCGGAGACGCAGGAGCCCATGGTCGTCTATCAGGCCCTCTACGGGGAGCGGGGAATCTGGGTGCGTCCCGCCGCCATGTGGACCGAGTGGGTGGAACGCGACGGCTACTCCGGCCCCCGCTTCACCTATCTGGGCGAGGAGGCTCTTGTCCTGGAGCCGGTCTCCCCGGCGTCCCGCCCGCTTCTGTGGAATCTGCTCCAGGCCTATCTCGCCGAGCTCTCCGCCTATGCCCCCGCGCCGGAACCCGACCCCTCCGGGGTCTATCCCTATCCCTATTTTGACGCCTACTTCACCGCGCAGGACCGCACCGCCCTCCTGCTGCGGGTGGAGGGCAGTCCGGCTGGCTTCGCCCTGGTCAACGCGGTCTCCGCCCTGGGGGAGCCGATCGACCACGCCGTGGCGGAATTTTATGTGCTGCCCGCCTTCCGGGGCCGGGGCTGGGCCAGACAGGCCGCGGAGCGGCTGTTTGCCGCCCGGCCCGGCCGCTGGGAGATCAAGTACCACCAGGCCAACCATGCGGCCCAGGTCCTCTGGACCCGCTGCGCCGCGCCCTACGCGCCCACGCTCCGGGCGCTTGGTCCGGAGCAGATTCTCACCTTTACGGTCTGATTCCGGCCCGAAAAAAATCTGCACAAACTGCAAACCGTCTCATTGCATCCTGCCGTTCTTCCTGCTACCCTATCTCCACAGGAGGTGCTTTTATGGCAAACGAGGACCGGAAAGATTTCAACGCCATGCTTCACAAAGATGCAGGCATGCCCAAAATCCAGATCATCACCGATGAGGCGTCCATCCGGAAATACGGCGGCTCCCGCATGTATTTTGCCCCGCCGCTGGACTACGACCGCATGATGAAGACCGTACCCTTCGGCAAACTCATCACCGTGAGCCAGCTGCGGGACTATTTCGCCCGGCAGGGCGGCGCCGACTTCACCGACCCCATCACGGCGGGGATTTTTGTCTCCATCGCGGCCTGGGCCAGTGTCCAGCGCACCCAGGACCCCACGCCCTGGTGGCGCACCCTGAAGGCCCACGGAGAGCTCAACCCCAAATACCCCGGCGGGATCGCGGCCCAGCGGGAGAAGCTGGAGGCCGAGGGCCACACTATTCTGGTCCGGGGCCGCAAACATCTCCGGTATTACGTCCAAGACTACGAGCAGGCGCTCCACACACTCTGAACACCACAGGCGGGACCGGTGCGTCGTCAGGCCAAAGTCCGCACCGCTCGCAACGCCCGTGCGGGCATTTCTCGCTTCGCTCCCTTGTCCCTCCTCTCCCAAACAAACCCGCTTCGCTGGGCTTTGTTTGGGTCCCCAGCTCGCACACTTGCGGGCTAGGCAGTGTCCTTTCCGCGGCACATGTGCCGCGGAAAGGACACTGCTTAATTGATTTCGCCGCCTGTCGGTAGTGACACTCTGCCGAGGGCTTTCCCCTTGCAAGCGCTCTCTATGGTCCTGCACACGATTTCACTTTTTCGACAGACACAGGCGGGGCCGGTGCATTCACACCGGCCCCGCCTGTGGTCATTCCACCAGCTTCTCCAGCTCTTCCCAGGTATAGTTCCCGGCCTCGATGGCAGCCCAGGTGGCAAACCGCGCCTCCATCTGCGCCCAGGTGACGTACCAAAACACATAGGTGATCTCCAGGTGACACGGCAAAATTTCCTCCAGAATGGCTTTCATGGCCGGGAACCCCTCCGGGATGCCCGGCACGTCCGGAAAGGATACCTCCACCTTGCCCGGTTCCCCGGTCTCGGCCGCCTTGGCGTTGAGGCCGCACCCCGCCAGATTGTCGTTGACCGCCGCCAGGGTAAAGCCGTCCCCGCCGATGCGCAGCAGGGCGGCCAGCGCCGCCCGGCGCCGCGCCAGGCTGTCGGCCACCGGCCGGTAGGGCAGCAGGGCCTCCACCGCCGTCAGGCCCGTGTCCTCTGCCGTAGACACCAGCATTTCCCGCTGGACCAGCTCCAGCTCCGCCGCGCAGGCGTCCAGCGCCTGTCCAAAGGCCGCCAGCTCCGCCCGCTGGAAGGTCCCCTCCGACCAGTCATATACCCCGAGGGGCCGCAGCAGGCCCACGAGGTACTCCGCATAGCTCACGCGTCCATCGCCTCCACCGTCAGCTCGCCCAGCACCGGCAGCTCATTTCCGTCCAGCTCCACATCCGCCGCCGGGGCCTCGATCGTGTAGTTTTCCACCCCGTCCACCGCATAGATCAGCCCGCCCAACTGGGCCCGCAGCACCGGCTTGCCCAGGCGCTGTCCGTTGAACCAGTCCAGCACCGCCTGCCGGACCTGCTCCCGCACCGCCGCCCCGTCCCGGTTCTCCGCCGCCTGGATCTGAAAGCTCACGTCCACCGTCTGCGTCACCGGCGCGCTCACCAGCACGTCCACCGCGATCTCCCGGATACTGTCCAGCCGCTCCTGCACCCGCTCCACCAGTTCCGCGCCGGGTACCCCCGCCTGGGTGGCGATGACCACGTCCACCGTCCCCCTGCCCCGGTTCCGGGGCAGGACCACGGCGGCCGCCACCTCCTCAAAGGCCATGGCCTGCTGCTCGTAAAACGCGGCGTTGGCCCCGTTGGCCAGCCGCCGGTAGGTCTCCAGGACCCGGGCCCGCAGATGCTCGTCGCTCTCGTCGTCCTCTCCGCCGGAGAAGGGGGCCGGATTGGTGCAGGCGGCGATGCCCGCCGGAGCCACCGCCATGGTCAGAATGGTCCCGGCCGCTGCGTTGCCCGCCGTTCCGGGCTCCACCGCCCGGGCGGGCACCTCCACCACTGTCTCTCCCGCCTCCAGGACGCCCTCCTGTGTGGTCTCAAAGCGGACCAGGCCCGCCGTCATGCACACGGTGCCCGCAGGAATGGTCCGGTCCGCGTTCCCCGCCTGTTCTGTGGAAAAGCGCAGAATTCCTTCCGCCCGGGCGGCCTCCTTCCGGCTCACGCCCCGCAGGGCGGCGTGCAGGTCCAGATACTCCCCCGCGGCCGTCTGGGGGAAGCACTGGTCCGCCGTCCACGCCGCCTGAAGATACAGGGCGTGGAGCTGGGCGGCCACGGCGTAAAACCGCACCGCCAGATCGCCGTCCGAGCTCACCTCCAGTCCGGTCCGCGTCTGGAAATCAGCCAGCAGCTCCCCGTAAATTTTCTCCAGGCTCTTCATGCTCCCACCTCCACCGTCACCGTCCGTTTTTCTCCCTGCCAATCCAGCTCTACCCCTACCAGCAGCCCCTCCGCGCCCTGCGTCACCGTGACCCCGGACACGGCCAGTTCCTCGTCCCGCAGCGCTTCAGCAGCATACTGCCGCGCCAGGCTCTCCCAGGCGGAGGGCTTCTCCCGCGTCAGGGTGTAAAGCCGGCTGCCCAGCTCCGGCAGGAAGGGGAAGCTCCCCCGCCGCGCGGTCAGCTTGAACAGGGCCCGCTGAAGCAGCTCCTCCGCCCCCTGTTCCAAGCAGAAGCCCCCCGCCCCGTCGGGCACATAATCTCCTTGCACCAATCGCCGTTCCATGTCAACCTCCCAGCATCGCCCCGACCACCTGGGCCGCGATCTCCCGAATCAGTTCAGTCAGCTCCCGGCCGTTGAGGTAAAACGAGCCGTCCACCTCCACCCGCCCGTCCAGCGCCACGCGCCCCGCGTTGTCCAGGCGCACCGCCGCGCCGCCGGCGCTCTCCAGAGCCAGCTCTCCCGGCTCCAGGCCGGAGCTGTCCGTCCGCGCTCCTGTCACGCAGGGGTCCCCCTCCGCCTTGAGTACCAGTACCTTCTGTCCCACGGCGGGCTTCCAGCGCAGCCCGCCCGGACCATAGACCTCCAGCCTGCGCCGCTCGCTCTCCAACTCCACGGCCAGCACGTCGCCGCTCAGGGTCACCTCTCCGGTCCCGCCCGGCGGCTGGACCGGTTCCTGTTTCTGCTGTCTGGACAGCCACATGGCTCTCCCTCCTGTTCAAATCAAAAAATCCGGGGGACCCAGCGTCACCTTGGTGTAGCTCCCACTGTCATCCACGCCGGTCACGCTCTCCGCCACCCGGTAGGTCCCGTTCCCGCCGAATCCGGTCCGCTCCACCCGCATCTGCTCCCCCGGCCAGGCGAAAAACAGCTTGGGTGTCGTCACCACGCACTGGGTCTCCTCCGCCCGGGCGGCCCGCAGCTGGTATTCCCCGCTGTACCGCATGGCCGCAGTGTAGGACCGGCCCGCGGTCGTGATCACCCGGCGGCACCGGCCGCCCCGGGCCAGAAATTCCGCGTCCCGCACCGTCTCGGTCACCTTCCGGTTCCGGTCCCGCACCACCACCTCGGACAGCACCCCGTACCGCCGCCGCTGATAGCGCAGCCCGGTCACCGCCGTCCGGTCGTCCACAACGCGCTCCGTCGCGTCCCAGCCGGACAGAATCAGTCTGCCCTGCCGGTCAAAGCGGGGCACGATTCCTCCGTGATAGCAGGCGAAGTCGTGGACCACGCTCCACTCGCTCTGGCCGCTGGATACGGCAAAGCCGGCCACCGCGCCCAGCGTATGGGACCCCTCCAGACCGATTCCGTAGGGCGTCACATGGTCCCGCAGAATATCCGCCGCCGTGGCCAGCTGATACTCCATGGGCAGGGCCTGGTTGTCCAGCAGCAGGGCCTGCATCCCCCGTCCGGACAGCTCCAGCCGCCCACCTTCCTCATCCCGGATGCAGGCGTACTCGTCCACCCGCCCGGTGAACACGGTCTCGCCCTCGTGCACTGCATGAAAGGTCACCGCATCGGCCAGCAGGGTCTCCGCCCCCGTCTCCCACAGGCAGGTCACCTCGAAGCTGTCGCAGGGAGAGCCCAATCCATAGGAAAATTCCCAGCGGGTCACCGTCGGCAGCAGAATCTGCCCGCCGTCATAGCCGGTCAGCCAAAGCTCCATCAGCCCACCCGCACCTTCTGCCCCACCGTGATGAGGTTGGGATTTTTGATCTGGGGATTGTACTCCATCAGGGCCGACAGGCTCAGGCCATACCGCGCTGCGATTCCCCACAAAGTCTCCCCCTGCACCACAGTGTGCCAGGCCGCCTCCGCCGGGGCTGCCAGAGCCGTACCCGCATCAGAGCTCCCCGCCGCGGCGCTTTCGCCCACCCGCAGGGCTCCGGTCCGGTAGCCGGTGTAGTCCTCCCAGAAGGCGAAGCGGTATTTCACATAGTCCGCCCGGGGCTCCTGTTCCAGCTCCAGCTCCACGAACCAGGCCGAGGTCGTGTCCCACAGAGGATGGATCAGCGTGCCCGCCGTGTCCTCGTAAAACACCGTGGCCAGAGCCTTGAACTGCTCATAAGCCCCCTCGCCCACGAATTCCCCTTCGCCCCGCATGATTCGCCGGGTCAGCCCTAGGCTCTGGAGCTGATAGCGCCCAAAGGGCACCTTGTGCACCGCCATCTTCCGCTCATAGGTGATGGTGTATACTCTGGGATTGTGGGGCCATACAAAGCTCTTGAAGCGCATACTGCTCAGGTTCATGTCCATGCCTCCTCAATACAGGGACAGCCCGCCGTCGTACCGCCGGGCGTCCCGCTGAAACCGCCGGTCCAGGCTCTCCAGGTCCGGCGTCCGGCCCTCCGGGCTCTCTTCCCGCACCAGCACCGTCTGCGCGGCCGGGGCCGGCCGGTATTCCGCCTGTTCCACCCGCCGGAGCAGGCCGGACAGAGCGGAGCCTTCCGTCCTTCCCGCCTGCGTCTGCCGGACCCATGCGGGCGCGGTTTGGTTCTCCGTCCTCAGGACAGTCTCCGCCGTTCCGGCCAGGGGCGTCCCCTCCTCCTGCGATGTTCCGAACTCCGTCCCGGCCAGCTTTCGGGGCCAGGCTTCCTCTGCCCCGTTTCCCTCAGCGGCCCGCTCCGCCGCCGGGTCCGCGTCTTGCCAAAAAAGCGCTTCCGCTCCCTCCGGGATGCCGTTTCCCGCCGCGCCGCTTCGCCCCGGTTCCAATGCCCCGGACTCCGTTCCGCCGGCCGGTTCCGTCCTTCCAAGTGCCGTCAGGACTGTTTCCAGCGCGTTCTCCTCCGTTGCCTGCCACGCGGCCTCCATGTCCAGCAGGGCGTCCAGATAATCGGTCAACTCCGCTCCCCCCGCTTCAGCCGCTCATAGCGCGCCCAGTCAAACGCCGGGTTTTCGCCCCGGTTCTCCTCCGCCAGCGGCGCGCCGCACACGGCGCAGCGCCGCTCCTCCGCCCGGGCCCGGCAGGCTGGACACAGCTGGTCCAGCCGCTCCTCCTCGTCCAGAATCAGATGAAGCGCGCAGCGCAGAAAATCCCGGTCGGTCAGCGCCCGGGCCGCTTCCGACCCCGGAAGCACGCCAAAGGTCCGGAGCACGCGCCATTGAAGGCGCTCATAAGGCGCGTGCTCCAGGCTTTTTTTAGCGCGTCCACCCGTTCCTCCGTATCCTCGGGGGACGGATTTTCCGCCCGGTTGAACTGCGCCCACTGCTGCGCCAGCGCGGCGATCTCCGCCGCCTGCAGACCGGCCAGAACCGCCGTCCCGGATCCAAAAACAGGTTCTCCGCCCCGCTCCAGGGCCCGGGCCAGCAGACAGGCGTTGGCGCACAGCGCCCATTCCCGTTGGTCGGCGGCCAGCTCCGCCGCTTCCCGCCGGGCCTCCAGCGTCTCCTGGGCTGACAGCAGGCGCAGGGTCCACCCCCTGTGCCCCTGCGCCCTGGTCCGGACCGCGCCGCCCAGCAGGGCGTCCAGCGCCCGGCCGCTCATGCCGCCGCCTCGATTCGCCGGGCCGCCACCACGGTCACCTTCTCCACCACCATGGCGCCCAGGGCACCGGTCTCCTGGATGGCGCTCCAGTTGCATCCGGAGTAGATGATCTTCCGGTCCGGCTTGCAGATGACCAGGGAGAAATCCGTCAGGTCGTGAAAGCGGATGCCGTCTGAGATCGCCTCATCGGTGGCGTACAGGCGGGTCAGCTCCAGCACGTGGGCCGCCTGCCCCTGGACGGTGGCCACCGGCTGATCCTCCCCGAAGGCCTCCACCGCCGTACTGCTCCGGGTGGACCGTGCGGTGTAGCTCTGCACCACCGCCACCTTGGTCCCGTCTACCTCCAAATAAATATCGCTGCTGGTGGGAAATCCCGCCATCGCCATATCCATGCTCCTTTCTCTGTTTCTTCATTCCCGCTCTGGAACCCTCTGCCCCCTTCCGCTCTCCGAGGGGGTTCCGTTCCGCAGCCCTGCGAGTTACCTCTCTCTGCGCGGAATGTTCCGACGCTGACGCCCCCAAGTTTTGCTCCCCCGGGGGGATACTTCCAATAAGGGGGCCCACAGGCACGTCCTCACAAACTCCGGTCCGCTCCGTCCGCCTGTTCGGCGAACATCCGCTCCCCTTCGTTGCTCGCACCCCAGGGTGGCCTCTCTTGCCGCTTTGCGGCAATTCACCTTCTCCTCCCCCAACGGAAACGGCCGTTTCCGTTGGGAAAGGAGCCGCAGCGAAATAAGTGAGCTTTCCCCGTTAGGCGGAAGCAAACGCTATGCAGCTTGCGGCGACGCGTTTGGTCGGTGGGGGGTGGTTCTCAGGAGGGGGAATACGAAATCCCCCTCCTGAGCGTGTCTTTGGTTCCTTTCTGCACGAGCAGAAAGGAACCCCCCGGAGGGTGCCGCCGCATCAGGGCCGATGAGGGCAGTGTGGCCCGCAGGCCGCCTTTCGGAGCGCAACCGCCGCACAGCGGCGGCACTTGGCGCGGAGATCGGCCCCTACGAGTACACAACGCGCGACTTCCCGCGTCCTCGCAAACTCCGGTCCACTCCGTCCGCCTGTTCGGCGAACATCCGTTTTCCTCCGTTGCTCGGCCTTTCCCAGACAAGCCCGCTTGCGCTGGGCCTTGTCCGGGTTCCCTTTTAGGGGCTGGTGTCCGGTCCGCTGCGCGGTCCTCCCCTCGCCCTCGCTCCGGTCCATCCGCGCTGCGCATTACGGCTCAGCGCTTAAATGCTCTCACGCTTCGCGGCCTCCGCGACGCGGTCACTGCTCACCACTCCGCGAAAAATGCCGCTCCGCCTTCGGCGTCGCCTGTTTTTTTCGCCTGCGCGGTTTAGGGGTCCCCGCCGGAACCCAGCGCAGCGGGTCCGGTGGGGAGAGGAGCCGCAGCGGAGGAAATGAGTTCTTGCGCTTGCGCGGGAACGAGCGTTCCATAGCTTGCGGCGACGATGCCGCTGCTCCCGGCCGCTCCGCGCTTAAATGGTAATATGTGCGCTCAGCCAGATCTGATTGAGCCCGTGGGCCACCGTGAACGCAAACTCCACCAGGCATACGGTGGGCTCGTCCTCCACCGCCGTCACCGTCACGTCCTCATAATGGGTGATGATCTCCTGCGCCACCCGTTTCTCCAGCTCCACGATCACCTGGGAGCGGATGGCGCTGCGGCTCTGGGCCGTATTCTTGGCCCGGGTGAACCGGGCGCGCAGGGCATCCCGGATTCCGGGGATGACCTCGTCCACGATCAGGATGGTGGTCAGCTCCCGCCAGGTGGCGTCCGCTGTTCCGCCGGTCTTGGTCCGGGTGGTGATGCCACGCACCACGCAGATCTCTCCCCCCACGCTCTCCAGGGGGGTCACGCCGCCCCGCACCAGGGCGTCGATCTCACTGTCGTCGTATCGTGCGGTCAGCCCGGACAGGCCGGACAGCACCGCGCCGCCCAGGGGGATGGCCGGATCGCTCTGTCCGGCGATGGCCCCCGCCGCGGCGGCGGCACACCGGGCTCCGCTCAGGCTCTCCCCCTGTTCATCCAGGGCTGCCGGGGCCACCAGCACCACCCGCTCACTGTTGAGCTGCTCCGCCCGGGCAGTCAGCTGGGACACCGTTTCGCCCGCCGCGCCGCCCACAACGGCGATTCGCTCCCGGCGGACTGAGGAGGCGCGCTCCACGCTCTCCCGCAGGTCCTGCTGGACCTGGGCCGTGGTACTGTCGCATACCACCACCTGCGCCTGCTCCAACTGTTCCGCCGTGGCGATGGCCTGGGTGTACTGGCCGTCCTGGCTGACCGGGATGCCGTACACCGCCGACGCGCCGTTCCGGAACAGCAGGCGGACCAGCTCCGCCGTCTCCGTGCTGCTGCCCAGATCCTCCGCCGCCTGTGTATAGGTGTGCCACAGCGTCGCCTTGGTCCCGTCCCCCTCGGCCGCCTTGGCCAGGAGCGCCACGGTCTTGCCCGCGCCGCCCCGCACCACGCTGGAGGCCTCGTACCGGGAATAGACGCCCGGACGCTCGTGGCTCGTGATACGTTCGCTCATGCTCTCGTCCCTTTCACTATAAAGTCGGTAAAGGTTCCGCCGGCCTCCGCGGCGGCGTAGAGGTACACGCCGCACACCGCCTCTGCCCGGCACCGGAACAGGCCCAGCTGGGAATCGTATTCCGTCTCGCCGCAGCACAGCTCCCGTACGGACAGTCCCTCCGGTCCGCCGTCGGCCAACGCCTCGCTGAGCCTGGCGAACAGTGCCGCGCACCCGGCCTCTCCGCCGCTTTTCGGTGCGTAGAGGTCCAGCCCTAGCGTCAGCTCCGCCCGCCGGCCGTAGAGCTCCTCCCACACCTTCCGCTCCGGGTCGTACCGCTCGCCCAGATAATCCCGGAAGCCTGCGGGGCCGCCTTCGCAGCCCCGCAGGGAGACCACCGCCACCGCACCGGTCCGGCGGACCCGCTCCGCGGAGCTCCAGGCCGTCACCGCGTCCACACCTCTGGCCTGTAAATACTCCGCCGTGGCCTCCCGCAGCTCCTCCAAACCTCTCATGGCTCCTCCTCCCGCACCGTCAGGATGGCCCAGCGGTACAGCACCGTTCCCCCCAGCGCCACCGGCTGGGCGTTCAGCACCTGGTAGGCCTGTCCTTCCCATGCCAGCCAGTCCTCCTCCCCCAGCTGGTCCACTGCCAGCCCCGCTTCCCCCAGATAGAGAAAGCGGTCGGTCCGCTGCCGGCCCAGGGGCGTGGGCAGACGCTGCGCTTCCTTTTCATACAGGGGCTGGACCAGGGCCAGCCCCACTGCCACCTGCGCGCCGTCCTGCCACAGGGCCGCCGGACGGCCGTAGCGGCGCAGTACCCGGTCAAATCCGCTTTTCAACCGCGCACCCCCCGGAAATAAAAGGTCTCGTCCCGCAGGAAGGGGGCCATCAGCCGCTCCGCCTGCGCCCGCAGGGTCTCCGCCGGCTGACCGGCGCTCTCTGTTCCCTTCACGCTCACCGCTCCGGCGGTCCAGGAGACCGGTATCCCATTCTCCTCCCGGCCGGTGCGCAGGCCGGCCAGAGCCAGCCAGGCGGCCGCCACAGGGAAGGCTGTGCCGCAGTCCTCCGCCGTCCAGCCCTCCTTCAGCCGCCCGGTCAGCTCCTGGATGGCCGCGGCGCACAGGGCCTCCAGCAGAGCTTCCTCCTCCGGCTCCGGGTCGCCCAGCAGCCCGGCGTATTGTACTACCTGTTCCAGCATGGCTGTCAAGCGGAGATCTTCAGCACGCGGCTGGCTGCCTGAAACAGCTTGGCAAAGCCGGAGGTAGTGGTAATGGCCGCCCGCTCCAGCTGGCGGTCGATGAGCTTGTCATATTCCACCGTCACGTCGCCGCACTTGACCATCTCCAGGGCATAGCGGCGGTCCAGGCCGATCAGGGTGTCGGCGGGCACGGCTCCGCTGCGCAGCAGCTTGGCCCCCAGGGGGGTGACCAGCTTTCCGGTCCCCTGGAAATTCAGCCCCGCGTTGGCGTCCTGCAGCTCGTCCAGCTTGAGCAGCTTTACCATCATCTCCCCGCCCGCCAGCAGAGTGTTCATCTCGTAGGGATCGAACTCGCCCCAGAAATCCACCAGCGCGTCGTAGGACAGGGCGCTCACGGTTTTGACGGCGGCGGGATTCTCATTCCCGTCCCCCTGGAGCACCACACCGATGGCGTCCTCCAGGTGCATCCGGTTGATGTGCGCGCCGATCTGGCGCAGGGTGACCGAGAACAGGTCCAGCTTCTGCCAGCGCACCGCCTCGTAGGAGGCCACCAGCATCCGCCCCCGCTTGTGCAGCTGCACCAGGTTCTCCTGGGTCTTGACCGTGGTGGTGGGGATTCGCGCGCCCTCCTCCACCCGGCGCAGCTTTTTCTCCTCCTCGGGCACCGAGACGATGGAGCGGTAGTCCATGCCGTCGAACTCGGTCACCGTGGCCGTCAGGTCGGGCAGCACGTTGCTCTCCTCCATGCCCTGCCGGACCGAACGGGCAATGTACTCGGGAAAGAGCACCGCCGACTCCGCCGTGGAGAAAAACTTCTCCACCACGTCGCTGCCCGCGCCCCGCACCTTGATGTCAAAGCGCTTGAGCTGCCGCTGAAAGGCGTCCAGACCCTCCAGCGCGGTGCCCTGATAGGCCTCGCTGGGGTCGCAGCGCTCCAGCACCTGGGTAAAGCTGCGTCCCGCCTCGTTGTACATGCCCTTTTCCAGGCGCACGTTTTCAAAAGAATATGCCATGTTCCGTCCCCTCTCTCCAATTCTCAAAGCTTGACGACTGCCAGCTTGGCTTCCTCATCCACGGACAGCACCAGATAGCTCAGCCCGTTTTCCTTCACGGCGGTCACATTGCCCGCGCCGTCGGCCGCCAGCATGGCCCAGCCCACCTCGGGCGCGGCCGTCCCCGAATAGTGCACCACAGCCAGCCCGTCCAGCTGGACCGCCGCGTAGCCGTCCTCCGCCACTGTCACGGCCACGCCGCAGAACAGCCCGCCGCTGGTACCCAGGCCCACCTCGCTGTCGCCGGTCAGGCACACCACGTCTCCCGGCTCCAGCTCGCAGTCCGCCTCCACCAGGAATGTCGCCACCACTTCTCCGATTCCGTCGAATGAAATGCTCATGTCCCCATCCTCCTTTTTCAAATCAGAAAGGCCCCGTCCCGGGCCGTTTCCACCGGTTTCTCCCCGCCGTAGGTCAGCTGGGTCTCCACGGGCCAGCTGGCCCGCAGCCGCCCCTCATAGGCCTGCTTGAGGGCCAGCAGCTCCGGCTCGTCCAGCTTTTCCGCGATGTGCTCCAGCACCGGAGCCTCCAGGCCGCACTCTGCCAAACCGCCCAGCCGGGCCACCTCCCGGCGCAGTCCGGCCAGATAGCGGCGGCCCAGGGCCGCCTCCTGCTCCAGCCGCTCCCGTTCCTCCTGCTTCATCTGCTTCATCACCCCCGCGTTTTTCTGGGCCGGCACCGCCACGAAGGACCACTCGTAGGCGTCGGTGGCCCCGGACAGCTCGCCGAAACACAGCTTTCCGTCGTACCGCTCGCCCTTGCGGTGGCCGCACCGCTCCAGCTCCTGCCCGCAGATGGAGCAGAGCACCTGCTCCACGGCGCAGCCCACGCTGACCTCCTTTTTGATGCCGCCCTCGATCTCGGCGATCAGGTCCTGATTGCCCTCGGTGCGCAGCATGTAGGCCCAGCCCTTCAAATAGCAGTACGGGTCCCCTGCCGCCGTGCGTACAGCCTCCTCCCGCACCACCTCGGTCCGGTAAATGCGGGCTGTCTGGCCTCTGGCCGACCACTGGTGGTCAAACACGCCCGATTTCCCCACAAAGAGCTTGGCCAGCTCCTCCAGCGTGGCCTCAGGAAACCGCTCGCCGTCCCGGTCCACCTCGTTGTCGCACAGCCGCACGCCGAAGGTGTACACCTCGTCCTCCGTCAATGTTTTCCGGGCCAGCGCGTTGATCGCCGCCAGACTCTCCGCGTCCAGCCCGGCCGCACCGCTCACATCCGCCTGTTTGTTGATCCGCATTCCGCCGCTCCTTTCCCCGTGTCGCTCTCGTTCTTCCC
>DXYV01000036.1:0-16135 GCA_019415645.1 Clostridiales bacterium | reverse complement strand
CGCGTTCTCCAGCTCCAGCGCCTCCGCCTGCTGCCGGTACAGCTCCGCGTGGGCCCTCCCCACGCCATGTCCCATGCCGTGGGGCTCCCCTTTTTCTTCTGTCTGGGCGAACTGAATTCGCCCAGACCCACACCCCAGGGTGCCCTCTCTTGCCCCTGCGGGGCAATTCACCTTGAGGTTTTGCTGCCGCAAAACGCTTGCACGCTGCGCGGGGCTCCTCTCGTCGCCCACTCGTCGGCCCACGCCGGTTCCTTTCACTTCTTCCCCGCGTTCTCCAGCTCCAGCGCCTCCGCCTGCTGCCGGTACAGCTCCGCGTGGGCCTCCTCGACCTCATCCTGCAAATTGATGTCCGCCCACTCCACCGTCACCTGGCTTCCGTAACCGTGCAGCCGCAGCCAAAGCTCGCAGATTCGCTCCACCGCCGGCTCCAGCGACCGGCGGATGGCCGTGATCTCGCTGGTCATCATGTCGGCCTGCTGGGCCGACATCCGCTCGGTGGAGGACCAGGACAGCCCCAGCAGGAAAGGCGGAATGCCCGTCTTGGCCACCAGCTGCTCCAGAATCTGCCGCACCGGCACCTCGCTGTCCAGGGTCTGGTTGTCTGCGCCGATGACCTTGATCTCCACGTCGCCCGCGGCCACGAAATCGCGCACGCTGCCCCGCCGGCCGGCCTGCATGGCCTCGCTCCACTGCCGCGCTACGCTCTGGCACCGCTCCTGGGCGTTCCCGCCGCTGCCGTCCGGCTTGCACACCACCGCGAAGCGCACGTTGCCCATCCGTTCCCAGTTCTGTCCCGTGGCCTGAAAAATTTGAAGCAGGATCTTGGTCAGAAAGGGCATGGAGCGCAGCAGTGACACTCCATAAGGGGAATCCGTCTCCGGCTGAAAGGGGGTGAACAGCAGCAGCTCCTGCCGGGGCAGCTCCTCCACGGTCCCGTCCGGCTTCCGCGCGCACAACGCGAAGTCCAGCGGACTTTCCCCCTCCCGAATCTCCAGATCGGCCGGATTGCCGCACAGCACCGCCGCGATATCCCGGCCATCCGGTGTGGGCACGATCTCGCCGATGCCCCGGCCGCAGGTCAGCATGGCGTCCAGATACTGGTCCAAAAAAGACTGGATGCCCCGCTGCCCCCGTCCGGTGGACACGGTGCGTAAAAACCGCTCCAGCTCCTCCTGGGCCCGCCCGTCACCGCAGACCGGCCGCAGGCCGCCGCACAGCCGCACCAGCTTGAGCACCGCCGCGTCCACCACCGGCACCGCCTCCCGGATGGCCCGGTATAAGGCGATCTCTCCCTGCCGCAGCGGCGCATAGCCGTCCAGGATTCCAAAGGGATGCCGCCCCACATCCCGCATCTGGACGGCAGCGGCCGCCGTCTCTCTTTGTTTGGTAAACCGCACTTTTCCCAACCCCTCTCCAAACAGGCTTCCGGGTCTCCCCAGCGGCTCCTCCGGACCCGCCGGGGACCCCGTTTTCTATTTGCTCGGGCGAAGTGAATTCGCCCTCCGCCCAGGATTTTGTAATTCAAAATCCTGGTTCGCGCTTCCGCGCGCCCCGCCGTGCGGGGCCCAAAGAACACGACCTAAAACACCGTCCGTTCCACATACCCCGCCGCAAGCGGCTCCTGCTCCTTCAAGCTCATGGCAAAGTACCGAATCTCGTCCATCGCGTGGTCGTGTTCTCCCCAGCGGCTCCTCCGGACCCGCCGGGGTCCCCGTTTTTTCTCTTGCTCGGGCGAAGTGAATTCGCCCTCCGCCCAGGATTTTGCAGTCCAAAATCCTGGTTCGCGCTTCCGCGCGCCCCGCCGCGGCCCCAAAGAACACGACCTAAAACACCGTCCGCTCCACATACCCCGCCGCAAGCGGCTCCTGCTCCTTCAGGCTCATGGCAAAGTACCGAATCTCGTCCATCGCATGGTCGTGTTCTTTGTGTACCCGGTCGGTGTCTGCCGACCGGTCCCAGCGGTAGAGCCCAAACTCCCGGGCCGCCGCGTCGCAGCCCCTGCAGATCACCAGCTTTTTCTCCCGCAGCAGCTGCGCTGTGGTCCGGATTCCGGTCACCACCCGGTTGTCCGCTCCCCAGACTGGCAGCCCCCGCCGCCGCAGGGTCTCCAGAAAGCTGGCCGCCGACGGGTCTACCACCACCCGGGTCAGGTGCCGGCCGCCGGCCAGCCGCAGCAGGTCGTCGGCATACTCCCCGTCGGTCTTTTGCCGGCCCTCGGCCCGGGCATCGTAGTAGTATTCCGCCGCCCGGTACCACACGTCCCCCCGCCGGCCCCACAGGCCGAAGGAGGCCGGATTTACCGTCCCGTAGTCGCAGGAGATCCGCCACTCCTGGCAGTCCTCCGGCGGCGGCTCCATCCAGCTCTCGTCCCAGAAGTCGTACACCAGCCCCTCCGTGGCGGTCCACTGGCCCAGCACGAACCGCCGGTAGAAGCTCCCCTGAAACATCCGCTCGTACCGCTCCCGCACCCGGCGGCTCAGCCCCGGGTTGTCCGCCATGGTAAAGTGCAGGTAGAGCACCCGCTTTTCCTCCGCCTTGCGCACCCATTCCCGATAGAACCAGTGGCCCGGCCCCTCCGGGTTGCAGCTCAGCCATACCTTGCTTCCCGCCGCCGAGCACCGGGCCGCCGCCTGCTCCACAAAGGAGCGGGGCATCAGCGCCGCCTCGTCCAGCAGCGCCCCGGCCAGGGTGATTCCCTGAATCAGGGTGGCGCTGCCCTCGTTGCGCCCGCCGTACAGGAAAAAGGTGTTTTCCCGGCCGCCGAAGGTCACGGTCAGCCGGTGCTCGCTGCGCCGCTCCCGGACATGGAACCCCATGTTCCGCAGCACGGGCAGCACGCCGGAGAGCACATTGCGCTCCACCGCCGCCAGCGTGGTCCCGCACAGGGCGAACTGAGCCCCCTGGAACCGCGCCATGGCCCAGCAGAAAAAGGACAGGCCCAGGCACAGGGTCTTGCCGCTGCGCACCGCGCCGTCGCAGAGGATTCCGTCCCAGTCCCGCCAGGGGGAGCCGTCGCACCACCAGCGCAGCGCCTGCCGCTGCTTGGGGGAGAATCGCCGGACGCTCAACCTTCCTCCGCCCCGGATGTTTCATTCAGGGCGCGGAAGAACTCCTCCGCCGCCTGGGTATCGCTGCGCTCCATTAAGTCCCGCATCATCTCCAGCACCTTGATCTGATCCACAAACTTCGCCTCAAAGCCCTTTTCCGAGCGTTTCAGCTCCACCAGCCCGCTCAGATCCAGGTCGTCCACCTGTCCGGCCGTCTCCTCGCGGAGGAAGGCCAGCTTCACCGCGTCGTTTACTCTCCGGTCCGCCAACCGGCGCAGGCGGTCCAGCATTTCCTCCCGCTGCGCATCCTCTCTGGACACCCGTACCCCTCCTTCACGGACCGCCGGCCGCCCGGTTTTTTTGCACGTTTCGGTGCAAACGCCCAATATTTTTGTTGGGATTGCGTTTTTTCTTCCCCTCTTGCGCCCCGCTCCGCCCGGCGGTATAATGGGGCGGCAAACCCGAATGCTGTCAAAAGGAAGGATATTCCATGGATTTCCAACTCTACTCCCTGGCCGTGTCTCTGCGCCGGGAGCTCCACGCCCATCCCGAGCCCTCCGATCAGGAGACCTGGACCAAAACCCGCCTGCTGGACTTTCTCCGCACGCAGACCGCGCTGGAGCTCCATGACGAGGGGGCGTGGTTTTATGCCGTCCACCGGGGGCGGGACGGCCGGCCCGGCCTGGTGTTCCGGGCGGATTTTGACGCGCTCCCCATTCCCGACGAGAGCGGCGCGCCCTATGCCTCCCGCTGTCCCGGCCTGGGCCACCAGTGCGGGCACGACGGCCACAGCGCGGCTCTGGCCGCGTTCGCCCTCCTGGTGGACCGCCGCGATCCCCCGCGCACAGTCTATTTCCTGTTCCAGAACGCCGAAGAGACGGGGGACGGGGCCAAGCGCTGTCTGGCCCTGCTGGAGCGGGAGCCAGTGGAGGCGGTCTACGGCTTCCACAATATGCCCGGCTACCCCCTCTATGCGGTCTGCCTGCGGCCGGGCCCCATCCACTGCGCTTCCCGCGGCATGACCATCCGCCTTACCGGCGTCTCCACCCACGCCAGCACACCGGAGCTGGGCCGCAGCCCCGCTCTGGCCGTGGCCCGTCTGGTGGAGGCCCTGCCCAGTCTCACCGATCCGGCCGCCCACCGGGGGCTGGTCCTGGCCACGGTGATTCAGATGGATGTGGGCGAGCCCGCCTTCGGCGTGGCGGCCCACCGGGGCGCGCTGCTGCTCACCCTGCGCGCCCAATACGAGGAGGAGCTGGACGCACTCCAGGCGGCGCTGGAGGACCTGACCGACCGACTGGCCCAGGCGGACGGCCTGGAGTTCTCCTTCTCCTACTGCGACGTGTTCCCGGAGACCGTCAATACCCCGGCCTGTGTGGAGGCGGTGCGGGCCGCCGCAGAGGAGCTGGGCCTGACGGTGGTGGACCTGCCTGAGCCCGCCCGCTGTTCCGAGGATTTCGGCTGGTACACCAAGCGGCGGCCCGGCGCGTTTTTCTTCCTCGGCGATGGGGAGGACCACCCGCCCCTCCACTCCACCACCTTCGATTTCCCCGACCCGCTCATCGCCACCGCCTGCGACCTGTTCTGGGCCCTGCTCTGACCCATCGTTAGGTCAAGGTCCGCACCCCTTGCAGCGCGCCCGGGCGGGCCTTTCCCGCTCCGTTCCCTTGTCCCTTCTCTCCCAAACAAACCCGCTTCGCTGGGCTTCGTTTGGGTTCTTTGAAGGTACACCCTTACCATTCCAACAACGAAAAACCGCCGGCGCAGGGTCCTCCTGCGCCGGCGGTTCCGCTCGGATTTTGATTTGTTATTTTTTCTCGCCTCTCTCTTGACATCTTCTCCAAAAGAGATGTATTTATCTCACCGCCCTGAGTCGGAGGGCGCTGGCCGGTCGAATCCTCTTCTTTGCCGTTACCATTGCGCTTATGCTGTTCGGCTATGCGCTTTTTGCCGCAGAAGCGCTCTGGGCTGCCGCCTATGCCCTCACAGGCGGACTGCTGCTGCTTCTGCTGTACGCGTGGCAAAAAGCCGGTGCAGGCTGTGCCTCCACGTGACCTCTCCCATCTGAATCTCCGCGCTCCACATTCAGCGGCAAAACCAGCGGCCCGGCGGAAGTTCCGCCGGGCCGCTGTCTGTCTTGTTCCGGGCCGCAGCCTGCTGCTTCAGTTCTTCAGGCTCTCCGCCCACTGGGCGTACCGCTCCACCTTCTCCTGGCAGTCCGCGGTATCCTGGCCCTGGGCCAGGATGTACACCTTCACCTTGGGCTCGGTGCCCGAGGGCCGCACGATCACGCTGGTGCCGTCGGCCAGCTCGTAGCGCAGCACGTTGGAGCCGGACAGCTCCATAGTGCTCTTGGCTCCGGTGGCGCAGTCCACCGCCGAGCCGTCCTGATAGTCCTTGCACACGGCCACCTTGGTACCGCCGATCTCCGTGGGCGGCGTCTGGCGCAGACCGGCCATCAGATCGGCCATTTTCTTCAGGCCGTCCAGACCGGGCATCACCAGGTTCAGGGTGCGCTCGCCGTAATAGCCGTACTTCTCAAACAGCTTCTGGAGGGCGTCGTACAGGGTCATGCCCTGGCCGGCGTACCAGGCCGCCATCTCGGTCAGCAGCAGGGCGGCGGTCACAGCGTCCTTGTCCCGGACATAGTCGCCCACCATGTAGCCGTAGCTCTCCTCGTAGGAGAAAATGACCTTGCCCTCACCCTTGGCCTCCAGGGCGTTTTTCTTCTCCGCCATGAACTTGAAGCCCGTAAAGGTGTCATAGCAGGTCACACCGTTGGTCTCGGCCACCTTGCGGGCCATCTCGGTGGTCACGATGGTCTTGAGGGCCACCGGATGCTCCGGCATGGTGCCCGCCCGCTTCCGGGCGCCGATCAGGTAGTCCAGCAGGAGCACGCCGGTCTGGTTGCCAGAGATGACCACATACTCGCCCTGGTCGTTCTTGACCATGATGCCCACCCGATCCGCGTCGGGGTCGGAGCCCAGGATAAAGTCGGCGCCCTCCTTCTTGGCCAGATCCACTGCCAGATAGAAGCCCTCGGGGTTCTCCGGGTTGGGGGAGGCCACGGTGGGGAAGTTGCCGTCCACCACCATCTGCTCGGGCACGCAGATGACGTGCTTCATGCCCATGCGGCGCAGCACCTCGGGAATGAGCTTGTAGCCGGTGCCGTGGAAGGGGGTGTACACCATCTTAAAGGTGTCCGCCACCCGCTCCACCGCCGCGCGGTCATTGACCTGGGCCATGACGTTGGCCAGGAATTTCTCGTCGGTCTCCTCGCCCATGACCGTCACCAGTCCCTGCTGGCAGGCCGCCTCATAGTCCATGGTCTTGATGCCGTCGAAAATGTCGATCTCCTCCATTTTCTTGGCAATGGCGGCGGCGTGGTGGGGGGGCAGCTGGGCTCCATCCTCCCAGTAGACCTTATAGCCGTTGTACTCCTTGGGGTTATGGCTGGCCGTCACGTTGATGCCGGCGATGCAGCCATATTCCCGCACCGCGAAGGACAGCTCGGGCGTGGGACGCAGGGACTCAAAGATGCGCACGGGGATTCCGTTGGCCGCCATGACGCAGGCGGCGCCCCGGGCAAATTCCTGGCTGTGGTTGCGGCAGTCGTAGCAGACCGCCACGCCCCGCTTGGCCGTCTCCGCTCCCTCGGCCAGAATGACCTCGGCGAAGGCCTGGGTGGCGTGGCGGATCACATAGATGTTCATACGGTTCAGGCCCACGCCCATCGTGCCCCGCAGGCCGGCGGTGCCAAACTCCAGCGGACCGAAAAAGCGGCTCTCGATCTCCTTCTCGTCGCCGCTGAGGGCGGCCAGCTCCGCGCGCTCCTCGGCGGTCAGGGCCGGACTGTTCTTCCATTTCTCATACGTGGCTTGATAACTCATAAACGTCGCCTCCAAAGAAAAATTTAATGGGAGATGCGTTGTTCTGCCTTTAGTTCTGCCTTTATTTATGGTACGAGGACCCCTCGTTGATCTTGAACGCGCGGTAGATCTGCTCCAGCAGCATCACCCGGGCCAGGTGGTGGGGAAAGGTCATGGGGGACATGGACAGCTTCAGCCACGCCTCCGCCTTCAGGGCGGGATGCAGGCCGTAAGAGCCGCCGATGAGGAACACCAGGTGCTTGGCGCTGTTTTGGGTCCAGTCCGCCAGCAGCCGGGCCAGCTCCTCGCTGGAACGCTCCTTTCCCTCCACGCACAGGGCCACGACGCTGGCGCTGGGAGGCAGCTTGGCCCGAATCGCCGCCGCCTCCTTTTCCAGGGCCGCGTCGATCTGTCCCTGGGTGGGGTTCTGGGGCAGCCGCTCCTCGGGCAGCTCCACGATGTTCAGCTTGCAGTATGCCCCCAGCCGTTTGGCGTATTCCGCCGCCCCGTCGCGATAGAAGGCTTCCTTCAGCTTGCCCACACAGATGAGTTGGATGGAGACCATGGGTTTTCTCCTTTATCGTATCACAGATTTTACCAGAATACAATCCTTATTCCACCTGGAGCCAGCCTTCGCAGGTACTGCGGCTGGCCACCCGGAGGGAGGCGTCGGTCCCCACCCGCACGCCCGCGCCGGTCAGCGTCCGCTCCACCGCCGCATAGGCCATCTGGGGGGTGTTGTTCTCCTGAGAGAGGTGGCCCAGAATGATCTGCCGGGCCCCCTGCTCCACCGCGAAGCGCGCCAGCTCGCCCCCCATCTCGTTGGACAGGTGGCCGTGCTCGCTGAGGATTCGCTCCTTCAGGAAGGGGGGATAGGAGCCCCACCGCAGGGTCTCCGGGTCGTAATTGGCCTCGGCCACCAGTAGCCGCGCCCCCCGGACCCCTTCCCGCACCGCGTCGGTGACCACGCCCAGGTCCGTGGCCACCGCCAGCTTCACACCCCGGGAATCCGTCACCGAATAGCCCACCGGGCTGGCGCAGTCGTGCACCGTGGGAAAGGTGCCGATCTCCAGCCCGCCGACGGAGAAGCGCGCCCCGGGCTGAAATCCATGGATTCGGTCCTCCAGGCCGGCCAACCGGTAGCACAGCTGCCGGCCCGTGGCCTCGGCGGTATAAAGGGGGAATGCCAGCTGCTTGGTCAGGGTGGCCAGGCCGGAGATATGGTCGCTGTGCTCGTGGGTCACCAGCACGGCGGCCAGCTCTTTGGGGTCGATTCCCAGGTCCTTCAGGGCAGTGGTGATCCGCCGGGCGGAGATGCCCGCGTCGATGAGAATGTGGGTCGTGCCGTCGCTGACCACCAGGCAGTTCCCCGAGGAACCGCTGGCCAGAGTGGTGATGTGTAGCAAATTATGTAGCCTCCAAGGGAAGGCGCAGCACGCAAACTGGGGCGGCGGCCATAGCCGCCGCCCCAGCGCGCTGCGTCAGTTTCTTACAAATTCAACCAGTTATCCAATGTTGGACTGCTGTTCTTCCGTATAGGTCTCCACGACCTTGATGTCGGCCCCAATTCCGGCCATTTTTTCCACCAGGTTCTCGTACCCCCGCTCGATATGCTGGATGCAGTCGATCTCGGTGGTCCCCTGGGCGGCCAGACCGGCGATGACCATGGCCGCGCCCGCCCGCAGGTCGCAGGCCCGCATGGGCGCGCCGGTCAGCTTGTCCACCCCTTCGATCACGGCGATTTTTCCGTCCACCTGGATGTGCGCGCCCAGACGGCGCAGCTCGTCCGCATAGCGGTAACGGTTGTCCCACACGCCCTCGGTCAGCACGCTGGTCCCATCCGCCAGACAGAGCACCGCCGCGATCTGGGGCTGCATGTCCGTGGGGAATCCCGGGTAGGGCATGGTCTTGACATTGGCCCGCTGCAGCCGGCCGTGGCGGCACACCAGCAGGGAATCGTCCTCCTCCGTGATGTCCACGCCCATCTCCACCAGCTTGGCCGTAATACATTCCATGTGTTTGGGAATGATATTACACACCCGCACCTCGCCGCCGGCGGCGGCCACCGCTGCCATATAGGTGCCCGCCTCGATCTGGTCGGGGATGATGGAGTAGCTCCCGCCGGACAGCCGCTCCACACCCCGCACCTTGATTACGTCGGTGCCCGCGCCCATGATGTCGGCGCCCATGGAGTTGAGGAAGTTGGCTAGATCCACGATATGGGGCTCCCGGGCCGCGTTCTCGATGATGGTCATACCCTCGGCCAGGGTGGCCGCCAGCATGATGTTCATGGTCGCGCCCACGGAGACGATGTCAAAATAGACCTGGTTGCCCTTGAGCCGTCCGTTTTTGGCCTTGGCGTGCACATAGCCGTTGCGCACGTCCACTTCGGCGCCCATGGCCACAAAGCCCTTGATGTGCTGGTCGATGGGGCGGCCGCCGAAATCGCAGCCCCCGGGCAGGGGCACCTCGGCGGAGCCGAACCGGCTGAGCAGCGCGCCGATCAGGTAGTAGCTGGCGCGAATCTTCCGCCCCAATTCATAGGAAACTTGTCGGTTTTGAATGTGGGAGCAGTCCACCTCCACCGTGGTGCGGTTGACTGTGCGCACCTCGGCGCCCAGCTCCTGCAGGATATTCAAAATAAGGGTAACATCACTGATCTGGGGAATATTTTCAATACGGCACACCCCGTCCACCAACAGGGCGGCCGGGATAATGCCCACCGCGGCGTTCTTTGCGCCGCTGATCTCTACTTTGCCATACAGCGGCCTTCCGCCGTGAATCACATACTTTGTCAAAGCGCACCTCTATCCTCCCGGGCCGCCGCCCGGAATGGTTCTATGAAAGCCGGCCTCACAGGACAGCAAAAAAAGCAAATTCAGGGTGCAAGCTGTGCGTCTTTTCCCGTGTCCGCACAATATTGCTGATATATTATAGCACCAACCCTCTGTAAAAGCAAAAGAAATTTTGCACAAATGAAAATTTCTCCTTGCCGGCCCGGTCCTGCCGTCCCCTGTTCCTCTGTGTTCACTATACCCACCCGGCGCTTTTTTATCCCGCCTCCGGGGGAAAAAAGCGCGCCGCCCGGTGCGCCGGTCCTCTGGGCCTTCCAGCTTTCCTGTTATTTCCGTTTTTCCTCTTCCCGGTGGCATATTATATTAAATTTATGTTACATTTTCGCGGAATACTCCCATTTTCCGACGCTTCATGGTAGAATGCTTTCATCCACTGTTTCTTGACACCAACAAAGGAGTATTGCCCATGAAGCCCGTAAAGTTCCTGTCCGCCTGTCTGTCCGGCGCGCTGGCCCTGGGGCTGTGCCTTGCGCCCGCCGGCGCCGCCAGCTTCACGGATACGGTCGGCCATGTGGCCGAAGAGGCCATCAGTCTGTTCGCCGACCTGAAGATTCTGGAGGGAGACGGCAACGGCCACTTCTTCCCCGACCAGTCCATCACCCGGGGCGACCTGTGTACCATTCTGAACCGGGTCTTTACTTACACCGAGAGCGTACCCAACACCTTCCCGGATCTGGACGAATCCATGTGGTATGCTGAGCCCATGCTTAAGCTGTGCGCCGCCGGAATCGTGCAGGGCGACGGTACAGGCATCCGCCCCCTGGATACCATCCGCTGGGACGAGGCGCTGGTGATGATCGCCCGGGCCTTCGGAATCGAAGAGCAGCCCGACGGCGTTTTGCCCTTCCCTGTGGATTCCTGGGCCGCTGGCTATGTGTCCGCCCTGCTCTCGGCGGGCTATCTCCCCTCGGATCAGATCGACCCGGCAGCTCCCTTCACCCGTGCCGACACCGTCACCATTCTCAACAACATCATCAGCGACCTGGGTTGGTCCTCCGCCGGTAAGGTGCTGATTCTCAAGCAGCTGGTTCCCATTCTGGAGGGGGTGGCCACCAGCCACTATGACCGCGATTCCTTTTATGAGGCGGACGGCCGCATCTACTATGACGACGGCGTGACTCCGGTGACCTACGGCATTGATGTGTCCACCCATCAGAACGAGATCGACTGGAATGCGGTGGCCGCCGACGGCATCGACTTTGCCATCATCCGTCTGGGCTACCGGGGCTACGGCCAGGAGGGCACCCTGAACCTGGACAAGTATTTCGAGCAAAACATCAACGGCGCCCTGGCCGCCGGTCTGGATGTGGGCGTCTACTTCTTCTCCCAGGCCATCACGGCGGAGGAGGCCGTGGAGGAGGCCAACTTCGTCCTGCAATACCTGGAGGGCTACGACATCACCTACCCGGTGGTCTTTGACTGGGAGAATGTCTCCACCACCTCCGCCCGCACCCACAACCTGGACTCCGCCACTCTCAACGCCTGCGCCGTGGCCTTCTGCGACACCATCGCCGCGGCCGGCTACCAGCCCATGGTCTATTTCAACGGCTATCTGGGCCTGCTGCGCTATGACCTGTCCGCCATCGACGACTACCCCTTCTGGTACGCCTACTACAACGGAGTCTACCCCAATCTGTACTACGACTTCCAGATGTGGCAGTATTCCTCCTCCGGCTCCGTGGCCGGCATTGAGGGCAAGGTAGACCTGAACATCTGCTTCGGCGGACAGTACGGGCAGTCCCATGGCGGAACGATTCCGTCCCGGGAGGAGGAATCCTCCGAGCCCTCCGAGCCCCTTCCCGAAGAGACCGCCCCGCCGGAAGAGACGGCGCCGGCCGAGACCGAAGCCCCGGAGGAAACGCCCTCCTTCACCCCGGCGGAGACCGATTCGCCCAGTCTGGACGACCCCGCCCCCAGCGAGACCTGATTTGACTGCCTATCCACGCAACGAGGGCCGCCTCCCAACAGGAGGCGGCCCTTCGTTCCGCTCTTGCGCGGACCCGATTCCGAAATTACCTTCCGGGCATTCCCTTTTGCCGTCCGCTATGCTATACTGAATGCCGCATCATCTCGCATTTCATGTGAAAACAAGGAGGGAGCGCGTCTTGTCCAAGCGCGTTAATGATCTGGGCCGGGACCCGGTGGGGCCCCTGCTGTTCCGGTTGGCCGTGCCCGCTGTCACAGCACAGGTAGTCAATGCTCTTTACAACATCGTGGACCGTATGTACATCGGCCATATGCCCGAGGTGGGTGACCTGGCGCTGACCGGCCTGGGCGTCTGCTTTGGCATCATCATGTTTGTCTCCGCTCTGGCCGCCCTGGCCGGCATGGGCGGCGGCTCCCGGGCCGCCATCAAAATGGGGGAAAACGACCAGGAGGGCGCGGACGCCATTCTCGGCGGCTGCACCGCCCTGCTCATCACCATTTCCGTGGTCGTAACCGTTCTGCTGTTCGTGTTTCAGGAGCCCTTGCTCTATCTGGTAGGCGCCAGCGAAAACACCATCGGCTATGCCAAGGACTACCTCTCCATCTACCTGTGGGGCACCATCAGTGTGGAGCTCTCCCTTGGTCTGAACAATTTTATCACCACCCAAGGCTTTGCCACTACCTCTATGCTGACCGTGCTCATCGGTGCCGCCGCCAACATTATCCTGGACCCTATTTTCATCTACGCCTTCGGTATGGGGGTCAAGGGCGCTGCCCTGGCCACCATTCTTTCTCAGACGCTTTCGGCAGTATGGGTGCTGGTCTTTCTGATGGGGCGGCGCTCCAGGCTCCACATCCGCCGCCGTCACCTGCGCTTGCAGTCCAGGGTGCTGCTGCCGGTGGTCGCCATCGGCGTTTCTCCCTTTATCATGCAGTCTACGGAAAGCCTGGTCTCCATCGCTTTCAACACCTCCCTGCTCAAGTATGGCAGCGATCTGTATGTGGGCGCCATGACCATCTGCACCTCGGTCATGCAGGTGTTCACGCTGCCCTTCACCGGCCTGGCCCAGGGTGCTCAGCCCATCGTGGGCTATAACTATGGCTCCGGCCAGTTGGACCGGGTCCGGAGGGCCTTCCGGCTGTTGTTTCTGAGTTCCGTGCTCTATGCAGTGTTCATGTGGGGGCTGGCCCTGCTCTTTCCTGGCCTTTTTGTGGCCCTGTTCAACAACAAGCCGGAGCTGATGGAGGTAGCTGTCTCCTCCCTGCGCGTTTATCTGGCCGGGGCGGTCTGCATGGGCGTCCAGTACTCCTGCCAGCAGACCTTTGTGGCCCTTGGCCAAGCCAGGATCTCACTGTTCCTTGCTCTGCTGCGCAAGGTCATCCTGCTCATCCCGCTGATCTACCTTCTGCCTCGTTTCCTTTCCGATCAGGTATTTGCCGTTCTGCTGGCGGAACCTGTGGCGGATGTCTGCGCCTCTGTCACCACGGGTATCGTCTTTTTCACGCAGTTTCCCCGTATCCTATCTCGCCGGGAGCAGGCACTGACCGGGAGCGTCCCTTCCTCAGTACCCGAGGCCCGCTGAAAGGCCCCCCGCCCGCCGGACGCAGGTCCGCCTCCGGCGCTTCCCCCTTCTCCCAAGACAAACGGTCCCCCGGGGCGCTTCTGCGCCCCGGGGGACCGTTTTCGTTCTTTCCCGGTCAGTGGGCAAAGGGAAGCCTGACCGTGAATGTGCTGCCCACGCCCAGAGTGCTCTCCACCGCCACGCTGCCGTGGTAGAGGGCCACGATGTGCTTGACGATGGCCAGGCCCAGTCCAGTCCCGCCCTGGGCCCGGGAGCGCCCTTTGTCCACCCGGTAGAACCGCTCGAACACGTGGCCGACAGACTCCTCCGGGATTCCGATTCCCGTATCCGTCACCGTCAGAATGGCGTTGCTGCCGTCGCCGCTGACGTTCACCCGCACCGAGCCGCCCTCCTTGTTGTACTTGATGGCGTTTTCGGTCAAATTGAGGACGACCTCTTTCAGCCGCGGCGCGGCAATGGCGGCGTTTACCGTACCGCCCGACACCGTCAGCGACACACCCGCCGCCTTGGCGGTGGGCCGCAGGAGCTCCACCGCCTCCTCCGCCACGGCCATCATGTCCGCCTGATCGTCAGTGGACACGCCCTCCAGGGCCTCCAGCTCGGAGACCTTGAGGATGTCGTTGATCAGGTTGATCAGCCGGTCCACTTCCACCGAGATCATGGTCAAAAACCGCTTCTGATCCGCCGGGTTCTTGACCAGTCCGGAGGACATCATATCCGTAAAGCCTTTGATGGAGGTCAGGGGTGTTTTCAGCTCATGGGTCACATTGGCGGTAAATTCACTGCGGGCGTTTTGCAGGGTCTCATCCACCTGCGCCACCGCCACTGCGGCCTTCTCCACCGGCTCCGCCGCTCGTCCCGCCAGCTTGCGGGCCAGCACGAAAGCCAGGATCAGGCCCACCGCCGCCGAGGCCACAAAGCCCAAAATTCCCGGCAGCATCACGGCGTTGAGGGAGGAGATGGGCATGGCCGCCCGGCCGATGTTGCCGTCGGTA
The DNA here is from genome assembly GCA_019415645.1 of Clostridiales bacterium. GTDB lineage: Bacteria > Bacillota > Clostridia > Oscillospirales > Oscillospiraceae > DXYV01. The sequence goes on along the minus strand of DXYV01000036.1, from coordinate 1,860 downwards.
AAGGTCTTGGCCACGTACAGGTACTCCTGTCCGGTGGTATCCGAGCGTCGGGTGGCCTCACCCTCACCGTAACGTATGGCCTCCACCACCTCCGGCCGGTCGGAGTGATTGCCCAGCTCCTCGTTCAGGCTGTCCGCCAGCACCACGCCCTCCGGCGAGATGATGGTCAGCCGCTTTTCCGGCGCGGCCTGGCCGAACTGGGTCACCAGCTCCTCCGCGTTGGTGACATAGCTCTGGGCGTCCATCAAATTCAGCAGTTCATCCAGGTTCTGGCGGGCGGCCGCCAGCTCCCGGTCGTGATAAATGTACAGGCCCACCGCGTTGGAGATCACCACCGCCACCACTACGATCAGCATGACTGCCAGCGTGATCTTCCGTTTCAGGCGGGCCCCGGTCTGCGATTGTTTCAACCAATCACCCCCTGTTCTCAGTTCATTTTATAACCAACCGACCGTACGGTGGTAATATAGCCGTCCCCCAGCTTTTGGCGCAGGGATTTGACGTGCATATCCACCGTCCGGGTCTCGCCGGCGAAGTCATAGTTCCACACCGCCGCCAGAATCTCATCCCGGGTCAGGACCGTGCCCCGGCGGGAGACCAGCAGCTTGAGCAGCTCAAATTCCTTGAAGGTCAGTTCGATGGGCTGGCCGTTCTTCGTGACGGTGCGCCCCGCCGGGTCGATCACCAGATCCTCGTAGCGCAGGGTGGGGTCGGTGCCGTGACGGCGGCGCAGCACGGCGTTGATTCGGGCCTGCAGCTCCATCAGGCCGAAGGGCTTTGTGATGTAATCATCCGCGCCGGAATCCAGCCCTGCCACCTTATCCATCTCGGCGGAACGGGCCGTCAGCATGATGACCGCCACGTCCCGGGTGTCGGCGTTTTCCCGCAGCTTCTGAAGAATCTCCATGCCGTCCATGCCGGGCAGCATCACATCCAGCAGGACCAGGTCCGGCCGCAGCGAGGCGCGGAAGAAATCTTCTCCGGTCTCGAATGCCGCCACCTCGTACTGAAGGGATTTGAAATAATACTCCAACATGGTCCGGATCGAGGCGTCATCCTCGACCACGGCGATGGTTGTGGGCATGTGATCAACTCCTTGTGGTAATATGGGTAAAACGCCCGCCTGTTTGACTTTTCCTTATTTTTTGTTATAATCTGGGCAAAAGGAGGAAAGGGAGGCGCTCGAATTGACGCTGGAAGAACGATATGAACAGCTGTGGGCGGAGCTTGACGCTCTGGTCGAGAAGCTGACCTCGCCCGACGCCTACCCCCTGTCCGGCCCGGACGGCGGCGCGCCGGATGAGGCTCTGCTGGCGGAGAAAAAGTGTCTCCGTCAGGAATGGATGGCCGAGGTATCGGAAAAGACCGCCGAACTCAAGCGCGTCCACGCCCGGATACAGTCCCCCTACTACCGCTTTCACGAGGTCAGCTCCATGCTGCGTGGAGCGCTCTGGCTTGCCGCCGTCCCACTGGCGCTGCTTGCGCTGTTTTGCTTTATCCCGCTGGGGGAGTGGCTCCTGACGTTCGTCTCCGGCTTTCTCCTCGTCTGGGCCGTCTGGTCCAGCACCCCGATCAAGGCCTGAACCCTCCGCCGCCCCATATGGGGCGGCATTTTTTATGTCCAGGTGCTTCACGTCTTACAAAGTCCCAGCGGGCCTCACTGTCCTCACCGGCCTTTTCTCCGGATGCCCCCTCCGCTCTCCGAGGGGGTTTCGTTCCGCAGCCCTGCGGGGCATATTCCAACACACGGAACGTTCCGACGCTGAGACTCCCGAGTTTCGTTCCCCGGGGGATACTTCCAATAAGGGGCCCGCAGGCCCCCTTGTGCTTGGTCGTTGCGGGTGGGGTTTGTCAAGGGGA
>DXYV01000035.1 GCA_019415645.1 Clostridiales bacterium | reverse complement strand
AGTACCAATAAAATCAACCTTATCTTTACCACTTTGGAAATGGAAGTCCCCAATTGGGTTGAGTAAATCTTTTAGTTTTCTCATTTGCTCCGCACCACACATTGTTTTAGTTATATTATTTAAAGAAGTGTTGCACTAAAGTTATCGTTACTTCACCTTCTCTGTACAATGGTATTCTACACCATTTTATGGGGGGGAAACAAACCATGCGAATCAGCATAGAGGAAAAGCAAACTCTGGTTGCCCGCTATTGGGCTGGTGAATCTGTCGCCGATATCTGCGCCGACTCCAGCGTGCCCAGAAGTACGTTCTACACATGGATCAAGCCGTACACTGTGACTGTGACAGACTCCGGTTATACCGTCAGTCAGCAAGCGTTTATCAAAATGAAACAGAAACTTCAAAAGTTGGAGCAGATGATTGAGATTTTACAAAAGGTCAACTGCACAGTTTCAGCGTCGCTTCAGGAAAAGTTGCAGGAGCTTGCCAAACTGCATGGTCAGTATAGTGTCCATGCTTTATGCGAGGCGCTTTGTGTATCCCGCGGTACCTTCTACAACCATATCTTCCGGCGAAAAGAGGTAACAGCCTATGATAAACGAAGAGCCGAAATGAAAGAGCATATCCAAGCAGCTTTCGATGAGAGCCAGCAAAGGTTTGGCGCAAACAAAATCGCTGCTGTGTTGGCAGATCGAGGCGTTCGGACTTCGCCCAAGTATGTGGCTGAACTGATGAGAGAAATGGGATTACAAAGTGTATCCATCTACTCCAAACGCGATTATCAGAAAAGTGAGCGGCTGGCAAAAAAGCAGAACATGTTACAGCGGCAGTTCAAAGTAGATGAACCGAACCGTGTTTGGGTCAGTGACATCACTTGCTTTAAGGTTAATGGTAAGTATCTCTATGTCTGTGTAATTCTGGACCTTTTCTCGCGTAAAGTAGTGGCCCACAGAGTATCACCAAAGAATAGTACCTACCTGGTTACCTCTACCTTTCGTCAGGCATATCAGAACAGAAATGAGCCCCAGCAGCTGATGTTTCACAGCGACCAGGGCCCACAATATACATCCAACACATTCCGGAAACTGCTTCGCATGAACAAGGTTGTCCAGTCTTTCTCGAAGTCCGGCCGTCCCCATGACAATGCTGTGGCTGAGTCCTTCTTTGCCTCCATGAAACGGGAGGAGATTTATCGGACCCAATATCACTCTGAGCGCCAGTTTATGAGAAGTGTTGATACATATATAGAATTTTATAACACCAAGCGCCCTCACAGCACCCTCAACTACAAGACACCGGATAGATTTGAATTGCTCCATGCGCAAAGGAGAGAGCAGACAAGCTGATCTGGACAAAAGGTTCAAAACTGGGTATTTTTCGTTTTTCAACCACCAAGCTCGCGTCTTTCATCTTTGGCGATATGGATTACCGAGTTGTGCATGAGGAAAGAGAAAGCCTGAAATAACAAGGCTTTCTCCCATAAAACGAGGATAGGAGTATTGGACAGTCTAAGAAAACTGTTCAATACTCCTATCCTCATCCAGTTAAAATCGATATTTTCTTGAAATCCTTGCGGCAGAATAACTTTGGAGTCTTTGGGTCAAGTGGAGGCCGCACCTCTTAGATCAGTCCCTGAAACAACTCGCACTGGAGATCAACGATTTCATCCAAAGAAATCGTCATCCCGTCTGCCAGTTTTAATGTGCCAGCAGTTTCATCAACTTTCTTGAGCCTTCCCGTAGTCACGACATACGCGCCTCCGCTCTTTTTTTCGTCGGGACAAAACCAAGTGACCGTGATCTCTGGCTGTTCCTTGACGTGCTCCAGCAACACCGCCTGCCGTCGGTCCAGCTCCGCCTTGGCGTCCTCGTCCAGCTCCATTTTCTGCTCCGTCAGTCGGGCCGTTTCCCGGATGGCGTCTCCGTGGCCGGTGAGGGCGGCGAAGGGACTGAAAATGGCGGCCCGGTCTGAGATCGGCATCCGGGGGTGCTTTGCCGAAGTGGGATAGGGCAGGTTGATGATGTCATCGTATTTCCCACTCATGCGTGGTGCCCTCCTATGGTCTGGTTCCGCTCCTTGGCGGTGGCGCCCTCCTCCAGGTTCATACCCTTCAGGATGGCGTTCTTGCCGTATTTCTTCTTGATGCCCAGCATGGCCTCCTGAATCTTCCGCTCCCGGGTGTGGGCGGCCTCGTCCGCCTGCTCCCGCCGCTCCTTGACGGCGTAGTCGGTGAACAGATCCAACTGCTCCGACTGCTCCTTGGGGGCGTCAGCCTCGGGCAACAGCTTGTTGGCACTGATGCTCAGCCGGCGGATCAGCAGATTCTTGTCCACGATCCGGTCAAAGAGGGCAGTCACCGCTTTCAGTAGGTCACTGGCGGAGGAGGTGTAGGGAAAATTCTCCGTCCCCACCGAGTGCTTGGGGATCTTCCGGCCATAGCGGTCGGCAGTCACCGGGCCACGGTAGCTCTGCCGGCGGCTGGGGTCATCCAGGTTTTCCCGGTCATAGCCCACGGTGAGCACCAGCTGGTTGGTCACCAGCCCCTTGTCCACCAGATCCAGAGCCAGGGCGTCCGCCATCTCCCGCGCCACCAGCCGGGCTTTCTGGAAGTCGTAGGGGCACTGGAGCACCTGGCCGGAAACGATGCTTTTATTCTCCGGCTTGTAGGCTTTCACGTCCGCGATGGTGCAGGACTCCCACCCCCAGGCGTGGTCAATGAGGATCTCCGCGTTGACGCCGAAGAGCTTATACAGCAGCTCCTCGTTGTGGTACTCCCCAGGCTTGCCGATGGAACACCGGGCCACATCCCCCATGGTGTACATCCCGTGGGCCTCCAGCTTGTTGGCGTACCCCTTGCCCACCCGCCAGAAGTCGGTGAGGGGCCGGTGATCCCACAGTTGCCGCCGGTAACTCATCTCATCCAGTTGGGCGATGCGCACCCCGTACTCATCCGCTGGGACGTGCTTGGCCCCGATGTCCATGGCGACCTTGGCCAGGTACAGGTTGGTGCCCATCCCCGCCGCGGCGGTGATGCCGGTGGTCTTTAGAATATCCAGAATGATGGTGCGGGTCAGCTCCCGGGCGGTCATCTTGTAGGTGTCCAGATAATTGGTGATGTCCATGAACACCTCATCGATGGAATAGGGGAAAATGTCCTCCGGGGCCACATACTTCAGGTACACGCTGTAGATTTTCGTGCTCCAATCGATATAGTGGGCCATCCGAGGCGGGGCCACGATGTAGTCCAGCGCCAGGGACGGATTCTCCTGCACCTCCGGGTCGTGCCAGGAGGCGCCGGTGAGCTGATGGCCGGGGGCGTCCCACTTGCGCTTGGCGTTCACCTCCGCCACCCGCTGAACCACCTCGAACAACCGGGCGCGGCCAGAAATGCCATAGGCTTTCAGAGAGGGGGAAACGGCCAGGCAGATGGTTTTCTCGGTGCGTCGCTTATCCGCCACCACCAGGTTGGTGGTCATGGGGTCCAGGCCCCGCTCCACACACTCCACGGAAGCGTAAAACGATTTCAAATCGCAACAAATATAGGTGTGCTCTTTCGTGGCGTTTTCCCTCCTCTCAACTTTTATAGTATCTCACAACCTCTGTCCCATTATCGGGTCCAGCCCAGTACGGCGTCCAGTTCCTCCTGGGTGGCTTCCGGGAAATTCTTCCGCACCTGCTCATAGACCATCGCCTTGGACTCCATCGGGTCCGTCGAGTAGGCGGAGGCGATATGGTCGTAGCCCCACAGGGCCTCCGGCGTGGTGTAGACCGAGATGGGCCAGCCATAGGGGGCGCCCTTTTTGTTGATCCGCTGGCGAAAGTCCCGGATCAGCAGATAGCCGCCCATCTGCAGGTCGGTGACGGTGCCCTCGAAGTTCTTCTCCCCGCCCTTGCCGAAACCGGCCCGCTGTTTTAGGGCGAAGGAGAACCACTCCTCCTGCCCAGCAAAGCAGTCCATGATCCGCTTCTGGCGCATGGGGGCCAGCTCGTCCTCCCAGCGGCTGTCAAAGTCATAGCCGTCTCGCCGCCAGTTGGAAAAGTGGGGGAACCATGCTTTGGAGATGAAACCGGCCTTCTTCCCAAAGAACTTCCCGTAGGCCACCCGGCCGCTGCGGGCCATGAGGCAACGCCACTCCCAGGGGTCTTGCTCCACGTCGCCGGACCACCAGTAGAGGTCGGCGGTATTCTCCTCCACAGAGAAACCGTCTATCTCATTTTTGAACAGGGGCAGGAAACCGATCTCGTCGATCCAGTCGATCAGCTCCTCCCAGCTTTGGATGCGGGCCGGGTCGTCCCACTCCAGCCCCCGCATGATCCACTCGCCGTTTTCGATGGCCACGATTCCACCCCCTTTTGTGTTCTTCAATGGCATTATAACACAGGGAATGCTATGGTTGCTATCCCTGTTCTTTGAAGCAAAAGCGCACAAGAGACAGCCGCCAGCCGCCACCTGTGCGCTTTCCCGTTAAAACTCCAGCCCGGAGATCTGCTCCCACTGGAGGATGTACCGCTCGTCCACGATCTGGTTCCTATGGTAATGCCCGAAGAACCACCAGGCGAACCGGCACCGCTGCCTAACGGTTTCCAGAAAGTCCGTCAGCTCGTCTGTCCCATAGTCGGGATCGAGCTTTTTGACGATACTGCTGGGGGCGCAGTGGGTCAGGATACAGTCCACTGTCCAGTCCGCCCGCTCCAAATTCGCCAGCGCCTCGCTGTACTCCTCCGCGCCGGGCAGTTCCTCCGGCCACCAGGACACTCCCATTACCCGGAACATGGCCCGCAGCCGGCGCATCAGCCAATACTGCCCCTCGAAGTTCGGATCGGCAGGGTCCAGGATGCCGTCCTGGATATCGTGGGAGGACGCGCCGCCCATGGTGAACCAGGTGAGGCCGCCGAAGGTGAAGACCTGTCCCCGCATCAGGTGCAGGACGTGTTCCCGCGCCACATGGACCCTTCCGCCGTTCCACTGTCTCTCCGGGAGTGTGTTCAGCAGATCGAAGTTCTCATGGTTCCCATCCACAAACAGGGTGGTAAAGGGCTTTCCCTCCAGCCAGTCCAACCAGTATTGGTCTTTGGGACCGCCGTCCCACAGCCCTCCAAAATCGCCGGTAACGATCAGATAGTCCTCACGGCCCATGTTTTTCTGTTGGGGGAAGTATCTGCTCCCAAACCGCTGGAAGCCGCCGTGGGTATCGCCCGTGATGTAGATCGCCATTTGCCGTCTCCCTCCCAACCTCACAGGATCATCTGCTGCTGTCCCGGCAGAGGGTCTTCCCGCTGCCGGAGTTCCGCGCCGGTGGCCGTGCGGATGCCGAGACCATTTCGGGTCTCCGCCGTCACCAGGCGGCCCTCTTGGATGAGGCGCTCCACCAGCTCTCCCACATAGCGGTTTGCCAGGTTGTTTTTTCCGTCTTTGTCGCAGAGCCTATGGACAGAGAACCGTTTCGCAATGCTCAGCTCGGCCGGCCCTGTGACATACAGGTTCTTTCGTTTCGTCTGGTATCGCTCCAGAATGGCCTCTATGATCTCCTCGCGCCGGGCCTCCAGCTGTGCCAGATACTCCGCGTCTGTGAGCTCCCAGTACCGCTCGTAGCAGTCCACCCCCTGGCATTGGAAGGTCTGCGCCCCCTCCAAGAGCGCCTGGAGCTGGGGGATCTCATCGATCCGGATCACTCCGCTGAAATTCATGGGGTGGAGATACAGATCCTGCTGGCCCTTAGTGACCGTGTCGCTGGAGCCGCTGTCCTCCCTGGCGGGGTGCAGCTCCCAGCCCGCCGACTGAAACAGGCGGCGGCTCTCCTCCCGGAAGGCGCGCTCGGCGCCCTTATCCGGCCAGCCGCTGTCGTACTGATAGGCGCTGCGAATCCGAAAGTACACTTCTCTGTATTCCATCATACCACCGGCCCTTTCTGCCGTACAAGTTCTGTCCCGTCCTTGAACCGGATGAGGAGGCTGTCCCGGTCCAGCACCTTGATGTTGCTCACCAGCTGCCGGACGGTCAGTTCATCGAAGTCCGTAAGGGCCGCGCCGCTCCCATCCACCGCAGTGTTCAGTTCCTCCATTCTCCGCTCGAACTCCGGGGCGGTCTGCCGGGTGCGCTCCAGTTCCGCCTTCTGCTCCATCAGCCGGGTCTTGGCCATGTTCACCTGCTGGAGTTCCTCATCGTAGTCGGTGCAGTCCACACCCGCCCCCACGATCAGTTGGAAGATCTCCAGCTGCCGCGCCTGGAGGCTGCGGATCTGGGCCTCCACCGCCGGCAGGCTGGGCTCCGGCCCCTCACCGGCCAAGGCAGCGGCGAGGGACGCTTTCAGCTCGTCCCTTGCCGCCTGCATCTGGAACAGTTCGTTCATAGCGGAAACCACCGCGCCGTGGAGATCCGCCTCATCCCAGGTGGGGGATTGCCTGCAGAGTTTTCTGCCGTGTTCCAGCCGGTTCTGGCACCGCCAGACCGCGCGCTTGACGCCCTTCTGGGTCCACACCGCTCTGCGGTACGGGCTGCCGCACTCCCCGCACACCAGCAGTTCACTGAGGACGTACTTGCCGCAGTATTTTCCCAGTTCCGTCTTGGTCTTGGAGGAGGTCTTCCGCAGGCTGGACCGCCGGGCCATCTCCTCCTGCACCTTCTGAAAGGTGTCCCGGTCTATGATGGCCGGGTGACAGTCGTGGATATAGTATTTGGGCAGCACACCGTTGTTGAGCCGCTTTTCTTTGGTGAAGAGGTCCGCGATATAGGTCTTTTGCAGGATGGCGTCCCCGATGTACTTCTCGTTGCGGAGCATCTTCTGTACCACGCTGTCGTGCCAGACCTCTTTCCCGGTGGCGGTCTTGATCCCGTCCGCCATCAGGTCCGTGACGATCTGCCGGACGCTGTGGCCCAGCAGATACCGGGAGAAGATGCGCCGCACCACCGCGGCCTGTTCCGGATCGATCTCCGGCTGGCCGTCCGGCCCCTTCCGGTACCCAAGGAATCCCTTGTAGTTGTAGTAGACCTTCCCGTCCTGGAAGTTCTTGCGGTGGCCCCACTTCACATTCCCGCTGAGGGACTCGCTCTCCGCCTGGGCCTGGCTCATCATAAACGTGAGGATCATCTCGTTGTCCATGTAGAGGGTATTCACATTTTCCTTTTCGAAGTAGACCCCCACACCGTATCCCTTCAGCCGGCGGACATAGTTCAGGCCGTCCAGGGTGTTGCGGCAGAACCGGGACACGGATTTGGTGATGACCAGGTCGATCTTTCCCCTCTGGCAGTCCCGCACCATCTTCAGAAAGTCCTTGCGCTTTTTGGCGGAGGTGCCGGTGATCCCCTCATCCGCGTACAGGCGCACCATGGTCCAGTCCGGGTTGGAGTTGATCTTGTCCGTGTAGTATTCGATCTGTGCCTCATAACTGGAGAGTTGCTCCTCCTTGTCGGTGGATACCCGGCAGTAGGGGGCCACCCGCAGATGTTTCTTGCGGATGTCCTGCCGGGCCACCTGAGGATCAGCGGGAATGACAGTCACTCTGCGTGGGGCAGCCGCCTGTGGGGTTCCATTCATGCGGGTTCCTCCTCTCTGGTTTGGATGGTCACATTGGCCGCCAGCTCCAGTTCCAGGCACTTCTGCCCCATGCGGACCGCTGAGACGGCCACATCGAAGAAGTCCCACAGCCTCTTGCCATCCAGCGGGTTCTCCTGTGCCTGCCTGCCGCGCTCGATTCCTTTTTGCCTGGGAGCGGGGTCCGGAAGTTCTCTGTACCGCTCCGCGGCAGCGGCGAAGATCAGGGTCTCGATATACTCCGGGTTCAGTTCCGCCCGGTTGAAGCACAGCTTCAGTTCGTTTTCGATGCGCACGGCATCCATGGACGGCGCCGCGGCTGTGGGGGCCTTGAATCGGAGCGGCATCTGGGCCAGCCGGCGCACCCGCTCCTCCACCTGCTTTACCAGAAGCTCGTCATCCACATACAGGCTGTGCCCGCATCCTGGATTCTGGCAGTGCCACCGCGGGTGTCCATGGCGCTTCGTGTCCCGCTTCATTCCGGCCCCGCATACCGCGCACACGGCCTTTTCCCGGATGGGGGCGAGAGCCGGCGGGCAGGGCGTGTAGGTGGTCTGTGATTCCCGCCGCAGGCGGACGGTGAGGAAGCCCCGGTCCTCCACCAGCCTGGGGTATCCGCCGGCGCCCAGGTACCGCTCGTTCTCCAGAATGCGCTTGACCATGTGCTTGTTCCACTGGGGGGTATGCTGATGGTAGCGGATGCCAAGGCGCTCCATCTCGCCGGCGATCTGGCTGTAGGACTCGCCCAGCAGGTATCGGGCAAAAATGTCCCGCACCGCTCCGCTCTCCTGGGGGTGGCAGATGATCTCACCGTTCTGGATCATGTAACCGAAGGGGGTTTTTCTCTGCCATGCCATCTATCTCACCGTCCTTCCCATCGTCTCTGTCAGGATCAGGCCGTTGTGGAGCTGGATGTTCAGCTGCTCCGCCGAGTGGATCGTGATCCGGTCGATTAGGGACTCGAAGAGCTCCTCATCCACTTCCTCCAGCTGTGCCGGGCTGTCTGTCAGGTAGTCCAACATCTGCTCCGTGGCTTGGATCTGCTGATCCTCCCCCGCGGCCTCCATGACCCGGCGGCGCAGCTTCCGCAGATCCCGCAGTTTTCGGTCAATCTCGTCCGTTTGGGATAGATAAAGAGCAGGATCTACGTACCCCTTCGACTTCAGTCGAACAAGGACGAGATTCTGCTCTGTGAGATGCGCGATCTCTTTATCAATATCACTGATTTTCCGGTTGGAGCGAAGTTCCCGCTCCCGAAGTTCTTTCAGCTGTTCCAGGATCGGACGGAGAATCGTACCATGGTCCTGTTTCAGCTTGTGGCAGCACCGCAGGACCGCCTGCTGAATCTCATGCTCTGGTACCTGGGGCACTGGGCAGTTCTCCTTGGCGCGGTCATGCCGGTGGCAGACCCAGTAGGTCTTCCCGTGGGTGATCTTCATGCGGCATACGGACCCGCATTCTCCGCAATAGATCCGCTTACTATAGAGGGATGTCCTGGGCTTTGCCCGGCCGGTGAACTGCTCCCTGCGGACGGCCATCAGGGACTGTACTCGCTGGAATTCGTCTCGGCTCACAATGGGCGGATGGCAGTTCTCCGCGAAGTATTGCGGCTTCTGCCCCCGGTTGCGGATCTGCCGGAAGGGGATGGTATCGGTGGCGAAGGTCTTCTGCCAGATCATATCCCCGGTGTAGGAGATGTTGGTCAGGATGTAGTTCACTGTGGAGGGATACCACTTCTCCCGGTTGTGTCCCCGACCCGCGCCCAGCCGATTCAGCTCGTTGGCGATGTCATCCTTGCCCTTCCCGTTCAGGTAGGCGTCATAGATCCAGCGGACCACCTGGGCCTCCTCGGGGACGATCTCCAGGTCCCGGCCGGCCAGACGGTATCCATAGGGAGCGGTTGGCGGGACGAACAGGCCCTTTTCCATCCGTATCCGCATGCTGGTCCGCATATTGCCGGAGTGGTTGGTGGATTCCATCTGGGCGAAGGCCCCATAGATTTGGGCGATCTGCTCCGTGGTCATCTTTCCGGTGTCGATGTTCTCTTTCTCGAAGTGGATGGAGATGCCCAGCCGGAGCAGTTCCCGCACGAATTGGATGTACTCCTTGGTGTTGCGGGCGAACCGGGAGATGGATTTCACCAGTACTCGGTCGATCTTCCCCGTCCGGCAGTCCTCCATCATGCGGTTGAAATCGTCCCGTTTCCGGGCCTCCAGCCCAGTGATGCCCTCGTCCGCGTAGATGTCCACCAGCTCCCAGTCCTTTCTCGCGGAGATGTACTTGCTGTAGAAGTCCACCTGGGCGATGTAGGAGTTGATCTGGTCATCTGAGTCGCTGCTGACTCTGGCGTATGCCGCTACCCTCAGCTTGGCCCTTTCCGGGATGTGCGGGTCGATCACGGTGATCCGCGGAACACTTACGGCGCTTGTGTTTACTGTGGTCATATCTTTTTTGACCTCCTTTCCGCGACACACAATACCATGGTCTCCCCGCAATAGCCATTCACCAATACCAACGAAAAACGGGCGGGAAATCTGGGCAACAAGGCCATCAAAAATAAAGGGGAGCATCAGGCAAACAGGAGGGTGGGACGGAGCCGCCGCTCCATTTCCTCCCGCACCCTTTCTTTCTCTTCATTGGTCAGTTTTCCTGCGGCTGCGAGGCCCTCCAGCATTTTCAGGGCAGAGAGAAAGGATAAGTTGTCCGATAGTTCTTTTCTGGTCATAGCAAAAAGCCCTCCTTCTTCGGAGGGGCCGCCCACCGGAGCCGATGGACGGCCCCGGTGTCTTGGATTCTTAATACCACAAAAATAGGGACCGCTCCCGCGGCCCAGCCCTCGTCTGGTTGGAATGGCTGCACATACGGCAAGTTCCGGTCAACGGAAGGGCAGTTGGGAAAACAGAAGCGATCCCCATGGCTTCTGATATTAAGACTTCACAGTTGTGTTGTCTCATATGCGCCTGTATTCGACACTACTTCCCCAGGCGGCAGGGCAACCGATCTGGACCGCAGCTGGCTTCACTGCGTCATGGGCGTCTCACCCCCGCGAGGATCTCTCCCGGCTGCCCTCCTTGCTTGCGGCTGGGACTGGGCAGAAGTATCATTGTCCCTGACGGAGTCATTGCGAAACAGCCCGCCACAGGCTGTTTTGTGGACGGATGGACCCGCTTGGCACCTTATTTGGCCGTCGTTGATAGAGGGAGTATCCTGCAGTCTTGCAAAAAAGAACGAAAAAATGTGCAGATGACTTCGTTTGCAGTCTCTGCCGGACCTCTACAGGTGGTCTTGGCGCATCCTCCAGCGTCGCTTGCCCCGGTCAAGGGGCCCTGTCAGGAAGGTATCCAGATGATCGGATATTCAATTTTCAAAGAACACGAGAGGGAACCCCCTCACTCTATTACCCGTTGAGTGAGGGGGCTGAGAACCAGAATTTTATGTTTTTATAATTTTTTTGAGTTTTGCCAGGACTTTATGGCGGCGCTTATTGACTCCTTTCTGAGAAATCCCGAGCTGTTGCGCATACTCCCGCTCGGTCAGCTCCTGGTAGAACAGTGCGTCGACCAGGGCCTTCTCCTCGGCGGTCAACTGTAGCAGAGCCGTGCGGAGCAGCCACAATTCCTCCTCATGGAGCATTACCGCCTCTGGTGTTGGCTCATCTATGGAGAATTGGCGGTGTTCCTCCTCCATCAGCCGGTCGTAGGAATCCTCCCGACCGGGCAAAAGGTCAGCGACTTTACCCTCTGGGTCGTAGGAAAATCGTTCTTGCTTGATGTCTACTTCCATGTACTCCATCTTGCGGTCACTTTTCTTCAGTACCGAGAGGACATCAGGCCGCGCTTGAATCTCCGGATAGAGACTCCCATAATCAGGGTGATATTTATCATATTTCGGCATTCGCCGTAACCTCCGAATCTTCTGAAATTTTGAGAAGTCAAAATTTCAGAAGCCGGAGGACTGCGGCATCGCACGGGGCGCCACAATACCAGGAAAGAGCGGCCGGTTTTGCGTTCTGGCGCAAAATCGGCCGCTCTTAGGTCACATACATTAAGAAGTCCGCAAGGAGAACCAGTCCCACCGGCAGGGGGAGGCTCGTCCCCCTGCGTGCTGAATTCTCTGCCCCTATGTCGAGAAACAATGCGGCATAAGGAGCCGTTTCTTAATTTAAAAGCGGTGTGTCGCGGCTGGTTTAAACGGCGGAACAACTTAATGCGATAGATGGCATCTGCCAATTCGCATCAATCTCCTTACCGCATAAGCGGGCCGGCACACAGGCGGCGCGCATCATCTCCTTTCTTTCTTCAAATCTGGCAGCGGGGAGCTGCCGCCCTGCCGATATTTAATTATATTCAATTCTGGTGGTACGAACTTGAAACCTGCCGAGCTATGCATGGAAATATCGGTGAACAGTTTAGGCGACCTATCTCCGTATCATGTTCATGGAGTGAGGCCGCCCGCTATTCCCGGAGATATGAGATTTTGAACATTGCCTGCATTTTGTGTTTTTATTATCATCATCTCCTTGGACAACGGTCAGGTACAGGCGAATACTGGCCGAATATATTTTTTCGGAGAATACTGCCATTACAAAAAGGATAATAGGAAATTTATGGGATTTTTCGTAGGAAACTCCGAGTTTTTTTATAGATTATTCTCCATAATATTACAAGATCAGCGCCATTATAAGATGGCGCTGATCTTTGTTTAAGTATCCGCTCAATCATTATCAATAAAGCGATATCCAATCCCCCAGACTGTTTGAATAAAGTCCTTACCAGAAGGACTTAGTTTCCTCCGAAGGGCCTGAACGTGGAACCTCACCACTTCGTCAATATTAAACTCACTGTTGTCCTGCCAGATTCGATTATACAGTTGCGTCCGGCTAAATACCTGACCGGGATGGCTGGCCATATAGTAAAGCAAATCAAATTCTTTTCTGGTCAGGTTCAGAAAGGAGCCATTCATCTTTACCTGGCGGTGTAATGGGTTGATGATAAGTTCTGTTCCAAACGCCAGAGTATAATACCCATTTTCCGAGGGCTCTGTTTCTGTATATAACCGAATGAGTGCATTTACTTGAGAGGAACAGACCGATAGGGCAAAAGGTTTTCTTATACATACTGTTGCACCGGCATCAAGAAGTTTCATCCCCTTGTCAGGATTTAAGTCCTCTGTAATCACCAGAATCGGAACATGCTTTGCTTGGAAAATTGTCTGGAGTAGTTCCATCCCATCGGCGCCCTCTACAGAGATATCCATAATGACCAAGCAATATCGATGTTTCATAAAACTGTCGAGCGCATCTGCCACTCTGGTGAAATAATGTACATCTACCGTGTCACTCTGCAGAGCCGATCGCAGCAACCGGCATATTGGCAGGCTATCATCTATGACTAATATCTGTTTTTTCATTCATAGATCACCTCTCCAAATCAAATGAGAAGGGGCGGTTTGCACCGCCCCTTGACTTTAGCTTTGTTCCTTTTCTTGGGTGGATTTTTTGAGCCGCTGGAAACTCTCCTCGCTGATAACATGTTCAATCCGGCAGGCATCCTGTTCGGCTGTCTTGGGGTCTACGCCGGCTGCAATTAGGCGCTCTGTGAAAAAAAGGTGTTTCTCGTAGATCTGCTCCGCCACTTCCCGGCCCACATCGGTCAGGTGCAGGAAATAGTCGCTGTCCATCGTCAGGAAGCCTCCGTCCCGCAGGGTCGCCACCGCATGGCACACGCTGGGCTTTGTGACCTCCAGGTGCCGGGCGACATCCACGGAGCGCACCATGCCCATCTTCTTATGGAGAACAAGTATAGCCTCCAGATAATCTTCTCCCGACGCATGAAGTTTCATGGCGCACCGCCTTTTTCTTCGGAAGAAGCTAATTCTACCTTACCGTTAAAAACATTGACCACACTTTCCCAACCGCATTTTGGGCAGTACATCGGCCAGCGGTGAGCTATTGTGTCCGGCCCAATTTTCTGCTCCGTTCTTTGTCCGCATTTCGGGCAGTGCAGCCAGCCCTTTTTATCAATGAGATTGTCCATTCTGGCACGCTCCTTCACGAGATTTTCCAGTTGACAGCCTTCTGCCGGGTGCGAATGAAATCGGCATAGATGCCCGGCTCCTGCATGAGTTTTTCGTGCGTGCCTCGCTGGGCTATCCGACCATGTTCTAACACCAGTATCTGATCTGCGCGCCGCACAGTCTTGAGCCTGTGCGCAATCATGATGATGGTTTTACCTCCGGTCAGAGCTTCTATCGCCTCTTGCAGATCGGCCTCGTTTTCGGGATCTACATTTGCAGTCGCCTCATCCAATATGACTACGGGAGCATCCTTCAGCATGGCTCTGGCTATGGAAAGTCTCTGCCGCTCTCCGCCTGAGAGGGTGGCCCCCCCTTCACCAATCACCGTGTCATATCCCTCCGGCAGAGCGGAAATAAAGTCGTGGCACCGGGCGGCCCTTGCGGCTGCAACCACCTCATCATGGGTAGCATCCGGTTTGCCAAATTTGATGTTGTTCTCAATGCTGTCGTTAAACAGATACACTGTCTGGAACACCATGCTGAAATTGCTCATCAGGCTGTCCAGCGCATAATCCTTCACATCAATTCCACCTAATTTGACCGAGCCGCTGTCAACATCCCAAAAACGGGCCATGAGGCTGGTGAGGGTAGTCTTTCCGGAGCCAGAGGGCCCTACAATAGCCGTAGTGGTACCTTCTGGAACGGTAAAGCTCACATCCTGAATGATCTTGCGCTCCCCATAGGAAAAGTCCACATGGTCAAAGGTGATGTCCCTGTTTTGGGGAGTTCGGACCGAGCCACCCTCGTCCATCCGGGGCGCCTGGTCAATCGCATCCACCTGGCTGATGGATGCGTCGATCATAGGCAACATGAAAAACATCTCGCCTGCGGACTCCAACTCGCTGTAAACCAAAAAAGCGGAAACCGTCATCATCAGGCAGGTAAACAGGCTCATGCTCCCTTGGAGAAATAACCAAATGGAAAGCAGAATCGCCACCACAGCCGCAACGCGTAGGACGATCTGCTCCAGCACATTGTAGGGGATACGCTTGCGTTCCAACTTGAAGTTTTTTTGTTCTGTCTGCCCAATGGCTTCGTTCATAGTCTTTTCAGCCGCCCGGCTGCCACGGAATGCCCGCACTACACTCATGCCCTGTATGTATTCCAGTGCGGCGTCCACAAGGGCGGTTTGGGCATGGATGCGTTCCGGGGAGAGCTGCCGAGACTTTTTCAGCAGACCCGCGTTGACCCAGAGGAAGAGAAGGACACCTAACAGAAACACTATGCCGACCCGCCAATCCAAACATAAGATCGCTACGGTGAATACCAGAGTGCGGATAATGCCTACCACAGTCCGGGCAATAACCGCAAAGGACATGCCTTCGATTTCTTCCATGGTCGTGGTGGCTGCCGCTGTGAGCGCCCCAAGGCTTTGGCTGTTGAAATATCCCATAGGCATATATTTCATCCGTTCCCCTATATGGATGCGTTTATCTCCGCACATCCGGTAATTGGCCTGCCCCTCGCTGTTATGAGCCAGATACCAGAACAGAGCAGCACCGGCCACGCTGACCGCCATGGTCCCAAAGGCCACCCAAGCGGTGGCGGCAGTCACATTTTGCTCCACCAACGCCCGAAGGACGATAAGAAGGGCAATAAATTGGAATGCCTCAAAAATACTCCGCAGGAACTCGAACACCAAGCCTTTTTTCCATGTCCCAGCCTGCTTTCCGGCAAAGGCAAAAAAACGGCGGTATGCGTCAAACATGTTCTTTCCCTCCTTCCGGCTGTCCGCTGTCCCTGGCCTGTGTGTGTGCTTCCCACATATGGCTGTAAAGAGCGCAGCGTTCCAGCAGTTCGCCATGTGTCCCGACATCCAAAACACGCCCATGCTCAATGACCGCGATCTGATCCGCGCCTGTGATGGTACTGAGACGGTGTGCAATCACAATCAGCGTTTTCCCCTGTGTCAGTCGGCTGATTGCCTCTTGAAGCACTGCCTCGTTTTCAGGGTCTGTGTAGGAAGTCGCCTCGTCCAAAATCACAATAGGGGCGTTTTTCATCATGGCCCGAGCGATGGACACCCGCTGACGTTCACCTCCAGACAGATGGCCGCCTGCACCGCCCACAATAGTGTCGTAGCCGTGGTCCAGTCCCATAATAAAATCATGGCATCCAGCGGCTTTCGCTACTGCCTCAATCTCATCATCTGTGGCCTCTGGCCGCCCCATGCGGATATTTTCCCGCACAGAAATGTTGAACAGATAGTTGTCCTGGGAAACATAACCGATTAGATCCATCACCTGCTCCGGCGGGAGGCTTTTTACATCCACACCGCCTATGGTGATGCTTCCGCCGCCAGCGTCCCAATAGGAGGCTATCAGCTTGGCAATCGTGGATTTGCCGGAGCCAGAGGGTCCTACCAGCGCAGTCATCGTGCCCTGCTTTATATCCAGCGTGATGCCGTTCAAAACCTGAGTATCCTTGTAAGCGAAGGTCACATCCCGCAAAGCGATGTCCAGGCCATGGAGTTCTTTCTCCTCTGCCGGGCGGTCCAGTTCCGGCTCGTCCAACACCGCACCAACCTCACCCACAATGGTCGTGATTTTGGAAAGATCATCGGTAAGGAAAACAGCGGCGACCAGAGGGCCGACAATCCCCAGGGACAAGATCGCCGTTGTGATGAACACAGAGGACGGTAATGACCCGCCCATGTAGAGAACGCAGCCAATGGGTAAAACGCCAATCAGCACGGCGGGCCAAATCGTCATCATCAGGGCGGAATAGCCCTGGGTGGAGCGCATCCAGTCCAAAATAAGCTCTGTGTTCTGGCGGACCGCATCTGCGAATTTCCCATATGAAGCTGCGCTCTGGTTGAATGCCTTGATGACCTCGATTCCTCCGATATACTCCACAGTGGTGGCGCTCATATGCTTGCCGGCCTGTACCACAGCGCCGTACTTCTTGGGATACTCTTTCATCTGTGCCATATAACAGAGGCACCCGATGGGAATAGTAATCAGCGAGGCCAGCGCCATGCGCCAGTCCAGCACAAACAGATAGATCACGATGGCGATTGGTACCAGAAGATTGGAGGTCATCTCCGGTATGATATGGGCCAGAGGGACCTCAAGCTGTTCCACCCGCTCAACGATGGTACTTTTCAGCTTCCCGGACGGAGTTGCTGTTAGGTAACCCATGGGCACACGGGTAAGCTTGCCAGCCAAAGCCCGCCGCAGCTCTGACAGCACGGCAAAGGTCGCCTCATGGGAACAGCGGGTAGACAAGCCATGGAATACTGACTTTAGCACAAAGGCAGCCAGCGCAATTCCGCACCAAAGCAGATAAGCGGAAAATGCCGTTTCGCCGTTCAGAAGCAGATTCACGATCCGGGCCACCGCAAAATATGGGATCATTCCACTGCTCACACCGAGCACCGCAAGAAGGATGGAAAGAATATAGCCGGACCTATGCGGCCGGATCAAATCGAGCAGCCTGTGGATGGGGTTTTGCTTTACCATAAAATTGCCCCTTTCTGAGAATAGAATAACATCGTTATGAAACAATGTTATTCTATTCTAATCGGAGCCGTTTGTCAATTCTCTTTCTGTTTAATTTTGCAGTTGACAGGCGGAAATGAGTGTGATATTATGATTACGCCGTTATGAAACGATGTTATGTTATTTTGCTCTCTTTAGAATGAGGTCAGGTGTTTCTATGGGAAAACCGCAGGTAGCCGGTGTCTATGAAAAAATATTGGAATGTGCCAAGAAGGAGTTCCTGGAAAAAGGATTCGAAGGGGCCTCTCTCCGCGTGATTGCTCAAGAAGCGGGGACCAGTACCAATTCTATCTATGTCCGCTTTAAGGACAAGGTTGGTGTATTTGAGGCGCTGGTCCAACCTGCAGCGGATGGTCTGAAGGAGATTATCCAATCCAGGCAAAACGCTTTCGGCTCCATGTCTCCCCGGGAGCAGTCCGAACAGGTCATGGAGTACAGCGACCAGCACTTTCCGGATATTCTTGCCTACATCTACGATCACTTTGCGGAATTTCAGCTTCTGGTCAGTTGCTCATATGGGACACCTTACGCCAACTTCATCCATGATTTGTCCACCATCGATGCGGAGTGCTACCGCCGCTATATTGAAGCCACAGGAAGCGACGCACTCACCAGCGGCCGTGCCTCGGAAAACTTGCTCCATCTTCTATCCAGCGGCTTTTATTCCAGCCTGTTGGAACTGGTCGTTCACAACATTTCCCGAGAAGATGCTGAAAAGGACATGTCTCGTCTGCGAAAATTTTACGCCGTCGGCTGGGAGCATATCCTGCACCCATAAATATGGCAATTTTGGGGCCTTACGGCCCCAAAAAAACGAGCATTAGTTAGCAACACCTAACCAATTCCTACATTTTAGAAAGAAGGAGACTGATAAAACGAAATGAAACGGGGGACTCGTGTATTCATTCTGAAAAAGGCATTGGAATTGCTGCTGACATTGTTTATCGTTACGATGATTTCCTTTATTTTGATGCAGTTATCACCCATTGACGCAGCGGAGGCGTATGCGCGAAGGAACGCTTTTGCAATCACCCCGGAGTCACTGGCAACGCTGCGGGAACAAATGGGCTTGAATGACCCGCTGCCGGTACAGTATTGGAACTGGGTCAAGGATGCGGTGCATCTGGATTTCGGGACATCCTACACCAATGGACGGGATGTTTTTCAGGAGGTCACACAGGCGTTTTCCATCACAGCTACCATTGTCCTGTTGACTGCGGTGGTGCAGGCTGTGGGAAGCCTGATTGTAGGATGCGTTTGTTATTGGACCCGGAGGAACTGGATCGGCAAGCTGATGGACTTTATCTGCATCGCGGGAATATCGATTCCCTCCTTTTTCTTTGCCACCTCGTTCTTGGATGTCTTTGCCGTCCAGCTGCGTTGGATCAATGTGGCTGGAAACACTGGCCTGATGCGGTATCTGCCTGCCGCTCTCTGCCTGTCAGTCAGCGGTATGGCTTTTTTCGGCCAGCTCTTGGCGGGCGGCGTCCAGAGAGGCATGAATGAAGACAGCGCCTTCTATGCCCGATGCCGGGGATTGACAGAGCGCCGTATCATGCTTCACCATGCGCTACCACAGGCCGTATCTGGGTTGCTACCTAATTTCATGCAGATGATGGGGCTGTGTATGGCTGGTTCTATGATTGTTGAGCGGATTTTCTCCCTTCCAGGTCTGGGATATTTGATCATCGACAGCGTGTTGTACCGTGATAATCCTATGATCCATGCCACAATTCTGTTTTTGGCCTTTTCCCTTGTGTTTTTTAATATTGTTTCCGATGTTATCCAGCGTGTTCTTCGGGGCGGAGGAAGAGAGGTCACAGCATGAAAAAAGTATGGAACATTCTTTCCACCGCAATTCCGATTGCCATAATTCTGTTCTGCTTCCTCGGCTTTCTGTTTGCGCCCAATGATCCCAGTGTCACGGATGTGATGAACAAATACCAGAGCGCAAGTGCACAATATCCTTTCGGCACCGACAACATGGGACGCTGCGAGTTTTCACGGATTCTGGCGGGCGGCTGGGTGACGATTGGCATCGTACTGGCCGGTTCCGCTATTGTTGCGGTGCTCGGAAGTATGGTAGGGCTTCTGCTCGGGCAAAGCAGTACCGCGAAAAATGTGTTGTTGGACAGTATTATGAATGCCGTAACCGCCATCCCTCCAGTTGCCTATCTCATTATTTTCATTGGAATTTGGGGCAACAGCATCCCTACCATGATGGTGTCTCTCACTGCCTCGCTCATTCTGCGGATGATCAAACTGGTGAAGACCCGGACGGAAATGGAGATGGGTAAGGCGTACATTATGTGTGCTGTGTCCAGCGGCGCCTCCCGGTTTCGTATTTTACTTGGCCATGTGCTGCCCAACATCGGTAAGGAAATCGTGCGCTTTCTCTGCCTGTCCTGTGCGGAGATGATTATGGCGATCTCCGGTTTCTCGTTTATTGGCCTAACCCTGGGGGATGATGTGATTGACTGGGGCTCCATGCTTTCTTCTGCCCGCGGCTACCTGGGAATGGCTCCAATGCTCCTGTTCTATCCTATTTTGTTTATCTTCCTGAGCACATTGTCCTTCAATATTCTGGGCAAGAAAC
This sequence comes from Clostridiales bacterium, assembly GCA_019415645.1. Classification (GTDB taxonomy): domain Bacteria; phylum Bacillota; class Clostridia; order Oscillospirales; family Oscillospiraceae; genus DXYV01. The sequence continues at coordinate 11,149 of DXYV01000035.1, read as the reverse complement.
TGGAAAAGGAGGACCGCGCTGATGCTTGAGATCAAAAACCTATATGTGGAGGGCAAGGGCCATGCCCAATTACTCCGCGGTGTTAGCTTTTCCATGGAACTGGGCGAGTGTATCGGGTTGACGGGGCCAAGCGGAGCCGGTAAAACCACGATTATCAAGGCGATCATGGGAGTTCTGGACCATACTTGCCGCATTCCTTCCGGAGACATTCTGCTGGATGGAGTTTCGCTTCCGGCGATGCCTCCAGCGAAGCGGCGGGATCTTTGCGGAACCACGCTGGGCTTCATCCCTCAAAACCCAATGACCGCCTTTGACCCACATATTCGGATGGGCAGGCTCATGGAGGAAACATTTTGCCTGCGGCTCAACTGCTCCAAGCCGGATGCCCGAAAACTCGCCGCCGATACCCTGCGGAGAGTCAACCTTTTGGATGTGGACCGTGTGCTGTCCTCCTATCCCACGCAGCTCTCCGGCGGAATGCTCCAAAGGGTCACAATGGCGATTCTCTGGGCGATGCGGCCCAAATACATATTGGCTGATGAGCCGACGTCCGCGCTGGATGAGGCGAACCGTGACCTGCTGCTCCAGCTTCTGAGAGATTACCCGGAGCCCTGCGGCATCCTGTTCCTCTCCCATGACACGGCGGCGCTGACCGCGCTCTGCGGGGAGATCATGGTCTTGGAACAGGGACAGATCATAGAACGCGCCGCCGCAGACGAGCTGTTCCAGAGGCCCAAAGCCAACTGGACAAAACAGTTCGCGGCTGCGTCAAAAGTCCGAGAAGGAGGAGACTGGGAATGGACGGCATCGTGATCTCAAAGGTTTCCAAGCAGTATTTTGATGTAAAAGGCAATCCATTCCTGGCGCTCAATCAGGTGAGTTTTGAATGGCACCAGGGAGAAAACCTTGCGGTGATCGGAGAGAGCGGCTCGGGAAAGAGCACGCTGGCCCGGCTGATTATTGGGTTGGAAAAACCGACTTCCGGCAATATCCAAATTAACGGAGAGGATATTGCCCGTTGGAAATTTCACCGCTGGCGTCAGGAGCGCCGCCGCATCCAGGCAGTCTTTCAGGATGCTTCCGGCACCATGGACCCAGCCTATTCTGTTTATCACAATGTGGAGGAGGCCCTTCGCAATCTCAGTGACCTGAATGCAAAGGAACGGCGTGCCCGGATCGACGAGCTGATGGCACTGACGCATATGAGCCCCAAACTCCTCCAGGTGCCTGTTCGCCAATTATCCGGTGGGGAACAGCGCCGCTTATCCCTGCTGCGAGCCTTGTCTCTGCATCCAAGTTATCTCATTCTTGATGAGGTGACCAGTGGGTTGGATTTGATTTCTGCCGACGCCGTTTTGTCGGTGTTGGAGAAATATCATACGCAATATGGGTGCGCATATCTGCTGATCACCCACGACAAGCAGAATGCCTACCGGATTGCGGATCGCATCCTGGAAATGCAGAAAGGAGAAATTGCAAAAATTGGGCATCGAAAATAATGCTAAAAAACATTCGGAAAGGAAGTCAACCATGAAAAAGAAAAGGATTCTTGCTCTGGCGCTGGCTCTGTGCATGAGCCTGATGTTGGCTGCCTGCGGCGGTACTCCCACGACCTCGGACCCCGCAGAAACCGGTAGCGGTGACGATAATGCCAGCACCACAAAAACACTCACAATGGCGATTGCCGCTGAAACCACCACGCTTTCCCCGCTCTATATGGGCAACGCGAATATGTGTACCGATATGCTGGTCTATGAAAATCTGGTCAATTATGAAAATGGCGAGATTGTCCCCGGCCTGGCGGAGCGTTGGGAGTTCTCTGATGATGGCTGCACACTAACTTTTTATCTCCGTTCCGGTGTGACCTTCCATGATGGGACACCCTGTGATGCCGAGGCGGTGAAGGCAAATCTGGAGCACAAGCAGTCCAACCCCAGCTTCTACACGCTGAAAGCGGTAACGGATATTGAGAGCATGGAGGTCGTGGATGATACTACTCTGGTGATTCATTACAGCCACCCTTACTTTGCCTATCTCAACGACTTCTGCTGGAACGATGTTATGACGATCTGCTCTCCCAGCCTGCTGATTGAGGGGGATTTTCAGACGGTCAGCGGCGTATCCGGCACTGGCCCCTATGTCTATGATGAATATGTGGCCGGCGAGTACACTCGTTTTGTCCGCAATGAGAACTACTGGGGCGATACGCCTTACTATGATGAAATCATTGTCAAATACATCCCGGATTCCACTTCCCGCATTCAGGCTCTTCAGACTGGCGAGATCGACATGATTTATGGCAGTGCCCTGCTGACCTATGAGGAGTACCAGCAGGCATCCAGTCTGCCCGGTATGGCTGGGCAGATGGCGGATCTGTCCACCCGTGCCCGCGACATCACTCTGAATGCCAGCCGTCCGGCCCTGAATGACGTGCGGGTGCGTCAGGCCATCGCTTACGCCATCAATAAGGACGAGATTGTTGAGGGCCTGACTTACGGCTACGAGGAAGTTGCCGAGCTTCCCTTTACGCCGGACTCCCCCTATATGGATATTGAGCTGGAGACCCATTACAATTATGATCCCGATAAAGCCAATGAGCTTCTGGATGAGGCTGGCTGGGTGTTGAATGAGTCCACTGGCATCCGGGAAAAGGACGGCGAGACTTTGACCCTAAAGCTGACAATGGATTCCGGTTTTGATTCTCTCAATCAGTCTCTTGCCACCCTGATTCAGACCCAGCTTGGGAAGGTGGGTATCGACCTGACCATCACGGGCCTTGAGCAGATGGAGTGGTACAGCGGCTTCATGGCTGGCGACTTTGATTTGACCTTCTGGCAGCCCCAGTATAACTACGCTGCTCCTCACTGCTGGTTTACTCCCATGGACACTATGACTCCGCAGACAGTTTCCCTGCAGGGGATGGATGATGCCCAGGAGTTTCTTGACGCCATTCAGAAAACAATACAGACGGATGATGAGGCGGAATTGCGCGAACTGTTCACCTACCTGTATAACTATGACATGGGGAATGTGATCGATATTCCGCTGACCTACCAGAAGGACATGATCGTCTACAATACCAGTAAGATCTCCGGGTATGACTTTATTGGCACCCCCTGCTTCTTCAATGTAATGAATCTGCATCCTGCGGAATAAAAGGGATGAGAACTACACAGCACAACCTTTAATTTCAATTATTTTGAAACAATGAAAGGAGCGGCCTCCCTTGCTTTACAAGGGAGGCCGCTCCTCTTCTATTTTTCTTCCATAACTATTGCCGTATCAGGATGAATATAAGTGATTGGTAGCCCCCTTTTTTTCGCGTAGTTTACAGTCATTTCAGTTCCGCTTCGTGTGGTGTGGATGTTGTCATAGACAGCTAAAAGGTAATCCGCATGGTCTACCATATAGTAATTTCTTTCCCGATACCCTTCGGTTCCTGATTTGCTGCTCACTACGACAACTTTTGCATGAGTCTTAATAAAATGATTTCTCTTTTTGTGCCATTCATCCCAGTTTTTATCAAATTCTTCAAAAGGAACCGCAACAATCAATTGTATATCGCCATATTCTGGCTGCTCTTTAAGCCTAAGCAGAATCTCCGCACTCCACATATCCACTCCCATGGCGCCTCCAGTATAAAAACATTTGTATCCCATTTTATAGAGTCGGACAAATTGGTCATGCAGTCGCTTTTTTAACCGTTTGCAACCATTGTTATCTTCTTTATATTTGAATTTAAACCTCGTTGGCCGATGCCCCGTAATTGCACAGGTTAGCATACAAATGCCCTCTCTTTGGATTAATAGTCAAAAATTTGTTTCCATTTAATTTTAATAATTATACTACCAATTCAGTAAAAATAAAGAAGAAATTGATAATATGAATACCATCTCTAATCGTCTGCTAATATTAAAATAATAACTGACGAAAGGAGTGGTCGAATGGAAGAGTCGCGGCGGTACGAAGCCTTTTTGCGCAGCCGAATCACAGACCTGCGGACACAAAAGGATGTATCTGAGCACCGCATGAGCCTGGACTTGGGCAAGAGCGGCTCTTACATCCGCAGCATCACCAATGGGATCAGTCTCCCATCGCTGCGGGAACTGTTCAACATTATCTGCTATTTTGACCTGACTCCAACAGAGTTTTTCGCTGGAGCAGATGCTGATAATTCCTTGAGGGCTCAACTTCATGAGGAAATTACAAGACTAAGTGAAGAGGAGCTTGAGAAAGTATCCACCTTCATCGACTGGATCAAGAAATAGGGCTGTAAAACTTGTTTCTTTCTCTGTCTTAAAAAATCTTAGAGTGGGCACTTCTGGTTGGCTCACCATGAACTATCCCCCAGTTCACCAAATGAGCAGACTGGCCCCTTGGCGGAGTGTCAGACTTAGGATCAAAGAGGTTTGTATCAAATTTTGATACAAACCTCTTTGCCGCTTTATGTCAGCAAATTCTATACAGATTTGAAGTGCGTCCGCCGTTCTCCCGCCAGCGGCTCTCCTTGGTCAGCAGTCCGGCCTGACACAACTCATTCAGCGCCCGCTTGACGGTGGAGCTGGAGAGTCCCAACTCCTTCGCAATGGTCTTGATGGCCGGCCAACACTTACCGTCCCGATCCGCCCGGTCTGTGAGGTACATATAGACCGCCCTGGCCCGGTGGCTCAGGTCGGAGGAATAGATATTTCGGAAATTTGTCACAGCTATCGCCCCCTTCATCTCCGGATCTTGGGCCTGCGCCCATCTTTGGGCGAGTCATCCGCCTGCACGACCTGGACCTCACCGCCTGCCGCTGGCGGCTCCCCCTGGGGGATGTCCTCATCCACAATGGCAGGCGCCTGGTGTTTCCGAAGGATCGCCGCCTCCAGCTCCTGTTTGCTGGCGTAGGCCACTGGCCGCTGGGCCTTCTCTGGCACCTGGTAGGGCTTGCCGAACCGGATGCCCCAGTCCAGGAACAGACGCAGATGCACCTGCATGGGGTGGACGCCGGTCTTGGCCACGATAAAGCTCCCCTTGGGCATGGACTTCAGCTCATCCGGCGTCATCAGCGGCCGCTCGATCATCTGCAGGCTCTGGGACGGGTCGTTCTTCCCTCTGGAGATGGAGCCGCTCATCACGGTGCGGCTCCCCAAGGCTTTAGACAACTCCACCGCCGTCTGGCTGGCTGGGGCAAATCCACCAAAGATGTTGACTTGGCAATTGTCGACGATGATCTCGGAACCTTCTTTGCCATAGTTCTTCTGAAGCTGTCCGGTGATGCTCTGCACAATGGGTACCAGCATCAGGCCACGGGAGCGGGAGGCGGAGAACATCAGCTCCAGTGACTGGATGGGCGGGCAGGTACCCAGCTCATCGGCAAAGAATACCACCCGGTTTTTCAGCCGTCCGCCGTTCTCATCCGCCACGGTGAGGATCTCCCGGTACAGGTTCTGGAGAATGAGGCTGACCATGAAATACTTGGTCTGGTCCTCCTCCGGGAGTACGATGAAGATAGCGGATTTTTCATTGCAGAAGGTCTCCGCGTCAATGGCGGTGTCAAAGCACAGGATCTGCTCCATCTCGCTGTCCAGGAAGGCGTTCAGCCGGGACAGCACCGTGGAGATCACCGACATCATGGCCTGCTCCGAGGTGTTCAGCGCGGCGCCGGCGAACCACTTGGCCTTGTGGTCGGGCGGGAGTTTCGCCAACAGGAGCTGGAACTGGTTCTTGCCCTTCACGCCGCTGGGGGCCAGAAGTTCCTGCACCAGTTTAAACACGCTGACGATGTGCCGTTCCTCGATGGGCCTGCCTTCCGCATCCTCGGTGGGCAGGTACTCCGCCACCAGCAAAAGCATGGAGGTCAGCAGGCCCTCGGCCGCGTCGTAAAAGTAGGCGTTCTGTCCGTATTGGGCGCTGTCCCCGGTGGTGTTGATGAGGGTCTTGGACAGGATCTTGGCATACTTCTCCGCCTTGGCCTTGGCTTGCAGGTTTTGGGGATCGGCCTTGTAGATGTCCATGTACTTGTTGATCAGGTGGAGCAGATTATTGCCGTCTGACCGGGTGGGGTTGCGCAGATCCAGCACGGCGATCTTATATCCGTAGCACTCCTTTGCGATCCCAGCGTAGTTGCGGAACAGGTCGCCCTTGGTGTCCGTACAGAGAAAGGACATTCCGGTGGCCAGGGCATATTCGATGTTGGGGTAAAGAAAGTAGGCTGTCTTGCCCGCGCCGCTGGCGGCGGTCATCATGGCGTGGATATCGTCTGTATCCACGATGGCGGTGACGTGGCCCTTGCGCCCCTCACATCCCAGCACCAGCCCCTGCTTTTGGGGGAGCTGTTCTCCTCTGCGCCACAGCTCCGGCCGGAAGGGGACGTGGGCATAGGTCTGCTGGATCTCCTTCCTGGTGGCCCAGCGCGCCGCCCCATGCTGGCCGTCTCCCACGGTCTTGGACTTGATGTTGTTCAGGGAGCCCTGCCCGGAGAAGTGGGTAGCGGCGGCGATGAGCAGAAGAGCCAGGCCGCACGCAATGATAAAAATGAGTTCGGTTGTCACAAGTTCCTCCTTCTGATATTTCCTTGTCTCAATATCAGAAGGGGACTCGGTGTATCCCTTTGCATGATACCACATTTTCAGAGAATAGTACAGATACAGGGACTAATCCCTGTACCTGTACTGCTAAAATGTGGTGTATGTGAGGAGGGATGCGCGTTGAAACTAAATCAGGCGGTCAGTGCGCGTCTTTCTCAGCTACTGCGTGAGCAGGGGATGACGCAGTACCAGCTGTTTATGAAGAGCGGGGTGCCGAAGTCCACCATCGGCAACATCGTCAACTGCGCTTACGACTCGGTGAAGCTGCGGATCATCCATGAGATCTGCCAGGGCTTGGGGATCGGGCTGGATGCCTTCTTCGCCTCGCCGCTGTTCGATGAGAACAATTTGGAGCCCTGACGTCTCCGGTACCTGGAATGTGCCGGAGACGTTTTTTTGTTGCTTGCTACCCCTGTGTCAGAGAAAGGCAGTCCGTCTGCTCCTCTTTTTGGCGCTGTTTCAGCTCATCTCCGTCATATTTGACCGATACCTTGGCGCAGGAGAGGGCCAGATCCAGCCACGCGCCGGCGATCCCCCGTTTCTCCGCCTCCCCTCGCACCCCCGGAGCATTGATCTTGTCCAGTGCGGTTTGGAGCTGCGCGGCGATCTCCTCCGTCCGGCCCCGGATGGATTTCCGGTTCTGATGGGGCAGGATGTGGCTCTGCAGATACTGACAGCCCTGGGCGGGCGTCAGGGCGGTTCCCAACTGGCGGCACTCCCGCAGAACGACCAGCAGGGACAGGGCGGCAATCTCCTCCATGCAGTCCATGGCTGTTTCCAGTTTCTTTTCCTGCAGGCATCTGCGGTAAAACTGAAACAAGGCCGGCACTCGCTGCTCCGCCCTGTCCGGTTTCAGATCCATGCATTTGACCGCAATGCGGGCGCAGACAAACTCCGCCGCCTGGAGCTGGGGATGTTGCTCCGCAGACTGGGCGGGCAGGCCGTGGAGGGCCTTCAGATCCTCGTCCCAGTCCTTGTATTCCGGCCGCAGTATGGAGACCCGGGTGTATCCGTGTTCTACCAGGATATCTGTGAGGCGGCCGGTGGCCTCGATCCCCGCGGCGTCGTGGTCCAGGCAGAGCACGACCTTTTGGAGCCGGGGGTCCTTCTCCAGCATCCAGAGCATGGCGTGCTCCGAGGTGCCGCAGAGGGACACATAGCTGTGCTCCTTCCATGCCTCCGGGTTCAGCGTCAGAAAGGCCAGCATGTCGATGGGCGCCTCGAACACATAGAGCCGGCCGCTGTGCCCGAACCAGTGGAAGCTGCACCGGGGATCGCCGCCCTCCACATTGCCCCGGAAGCTCTTGCCCTGGGTGTAGAGGCCCCGCTTGTGGGCGTGGCGGGCAGCGCCGTATTCGTCACTCCCAACGAACACGGCGTTGTGATATTCTTTCGTTCCGTCTCGGGACTTCTCGCAGCTCTCGTAGATCATCCCGCGCTTTGTGAAGGCGTCCAGGATGTCCCGGTCGATGAGCCGCTGCTGGAGCAGATATGCGTAAAGCCGCCGCATGGTACGGTTGGCGGGCGGGAGTGCGAATTCCTTCCGTTCCTCCGGCTCAGGCGGCTCTGCCTGGGGGTAGGCGATCCCCTCACCGTCCAGCAGGCGTTTCACCGCCTCCTGATACGGCAGGCCGTAATACGTTTGGACAAAGGAGATGGCGCCGCCGCCCTCCTTCGACTCGTGATCGTACCACTCATTGCCCCGCACGGTGATGCTGTGGTCCGAGGCCAGGCGCTTGTCCCGGCCGGAGGGGATGAGCTTTTCTCCCTGCCGGCGCAGGAATTCCACCAGATCCACGCTGTTGGCCCGGAGCTTCTGCTCCTCTGTAAAAGGGATATAGGGCATTTCGTACCTCCTACTAAAAAATAGGACCGCAAAACGCGGCCCCGCATGGCTTTATCTTCTGCGTTTCCGGGTCTTCCGGTGGTAGGGGATCTGCCGCAGGATGGCGCCCTTCCGCTGGGGCCTCAACTGAACGGAAGGGCTTCCTGCTTTCTGGGGAAGCAGATTTGTGCTGGTATATTTTTTCTTCACAACATGACCTCCGTTACATCTTGATGGTTGGTTCTTCATGATCGTCCGGCTTGTGGCCCATGGCGATCTTCTTTTCCCGGATTTTCCGCCGGAGTTTTTTGTCCACGATTGGCCGCAGCCCTCCGGGGCGGGGCGGCTGGCTCTGCTCCCGGAAGATCCCGGCAAGGTGGTGGAGCAGCTGGGCGGCCGACTGCGCGACGGGAAAAAGATCCCGGCGGCCCATGTGCTCCACAAAATACTGCGCGTACTGATTGCCCTGCTCCGCCGCCCGCTGGAACCACTGCCGTGCGGCCTCCCGGTCCTCCGGGATCTCCTCGCCCATCAGGTAGAGCTTGCCAAGGGCGTACTGGGCATATTGGCTGCCCTGTTCCGCCGACGCGGTCAGCCAGCGGACGGCCGCCTCCACATCCTTGGGCACATCCTCCCCCTGGAGGAGCAGTTTCCCCAGGCGGTATTGCGCGTACTGGTTTCCGCTCTCCGCCGCGCGTTCCAGCCATCGGACAGCGGCTGCGGGATCACGGGGCAGTGCCGTCCCGGAGAGATACAGCTGCCCCAACGTGAAAGCGGCGGAGCTGTTTCCATGCTCCGCCGCCTGGGTCAGCAGTTCCACCGCCTGGGCCATCTGCTCCGGCGCGGCGTTTGGGTCTTTGAGGATGGCCCGCGCGCGCCGGTACGCCTGTTTCCATGAGGCGCGAGGCTCCCCGCTGTCTGGAGGGGGTTCTTCCTCCCAGACGGCCCCCGGCTCCGGCTGAGGGCCGTCTCCTTCCTGTTCCGGCAGCGCGTCCTCCCCATGATCCTCCGGGTGGAACACCTGCCGCAGCTCTCCCAGCCGCACCGCCTCCCGGATGACCATATTCTTGATGGACTTGAACTCCTTCTGCCGGGACAGGGGCAGGCGCTCCGGCAGGTCGTTTTTATAGGTGCGCAGCACCTCCTCCCGCATCTCATACCACAGCTCGTAGGCCTGGGCGACACGGGGATCTCTGGCCAGCTCGTCCACGATCTCATCCACCACCGATTTCAGCGGCGCCTTCAGATAGCCGTACTGTTTTTTGCCGCTGGTGAACCGCAGGCGGTCCGCCAGATGGGTCATCAGCTCCCCGATGCGCGGGTTGTCCGCCGCCCCCTCCTCCATGCGGAGGATCAGCTCCCGCATCACCGCCTGAGCGTCCTGGTTGAGCGCGTCCCGGCGCTGGGTCTGCTGCCGGTAGAGCTCCGTCAGATCCTGCCGGAAGATCTCTCCCGCCAAATTAGACTTGATCTGGGCGATACCATCTTTCGTCAGGTAGCCGGACTTGCCGTCCGCGCTGTAGCAGACCATGTGGACATGGGGGTGGTGGGACTCATCGTGGAAGGCGGCGTACCACCGGAACTGATCCCAGGGAATCTTCATGGCCTGGGCCATCTCCATGGCGCAGCCGGTGAGCAGGCATTTCCACCGCTCCGCGTCATCGTATCCCAGACGGGCGGCGTCCTCCCGCCGCAGGGAAAGGATCGGCAGCCACACGCTGCCGGGATGGTGGGCGACCTCCTCCGCCACTTGGGAGAGTGTCAGGGACTCGTCCGAGCCGGTGAACAGAGCGTGGGCCCCCGTGCGTTGGGCATGGGGGCGGCCGGCGATGTACTGGATGTAGTTTTCTTTCTTAGCGGCCCGGTCATAGTTATCCTCCAGAGCCCGGCTGATGAACTCCGAGGCGTTGCCCCGGGTGGGTGCGGCGGCGTAGTCCTCATACTCGAAGGTCCCCCGGCTGAGGGGGAAATCCCGGAGGAGCCGCTCCACCATCTGCCGCTGTTTCTCTGTGGCAGGCAGCTGTGCCGTCTGCTCCGGGAGCCGCTGGGCGCCCTCCCGGGTGGCCATGTACCGGACATAATTGCTCAGGTGGGCGGCGGCCTTTTTGGAGCCGCCCTGGATGTAGGGACACTTGAAGATCAGGCGTGGCATGGGGCATCATCTCCCTACGGAGTTTCCCGGCCGCCCTTCTGATAGTCAGCGGCGTCCTCGAAGGAGATCCTGCCGCGGGTTTCCTTCACCTCCCGGACACACCGGGGACGGAGTTCCCGGAGATCCTCGTCTGTGAGCTCCATCCCCGCCGCCAGGATGTTCATCATCATGTCCATCTCCACGGCCAGCTTGAACAGCAGTCGGGAGAGGCGGTCCTCGCTGGCCTTCACGGCAGCGCGGATGGCGGAGACCAGAGCGGGCGGCAGATATTCCATCGCCTCCTTGCCGGAGACGTAGCCGGCATAAAACCGGATGGCCCGCTCAATGAACTCGTTTTGTGTCTGGCAGTTATCCCGCGGGCAGAGTTCCTTGACCAGTTCCTGCATCTCCGGAGAGATCCGCAGGGCAAACTTGATCTTGTTTCTGGGCATACAAACGACCTCCAATCTTGTGCATATCCCCGCTGTGAACCGGGCAAACGCCTGACACAGCGGGCTTTTTTCAACATGAGACCCCCGGGCAGACCCCAGGGTGCGAAAACAGACCCCCGCTGAAACGCTCCCCGACCCGCATTGCGGGGCGGTGTGAGGGGCACGGAGG
>DXYV01000034.1 GCA_019415645.1 Clostridiales bacterium | reverse complement strand
GTGCAGATGCCGACGGAGGCGTTTATGGCGGTGCTGAAGCTGGATGAGGAAAACTGAGCAGAAGCGCTGAGGCGACGAGGCGAAGCAAGAAAAGTACAAACATTTGGAGTACCCCGGCCGAGCCCAACAATGTGGGCCGGCTGGGGAAAGGCGGAGCGGCGGAATGAGCGAGCATTGGCCGTCAGGCGGATGCGAACGATATGCAGCACGTGACGCCGCGGGGTCCGGGGCGCAGCCCCGGGAAACCGCCTGCGGACGGGACGGTGGGCGCGCACTGCGCGCCCCGACGGGAGGTGTTCCGCGCCGTACCAGACCCGGCGCATTCTTGTCCAAAGACCGGCCCCTCAGACGCATAAAGGAGGAATCCCTATGATCCAGTCGCCAAGGCTGCCCAGGCAGCTGGAGGAACCGTCCGGCCTGCGGGCTCTGGCGGACCGCTGCCGGGAGGAGGAGCGCGTGCTCACCGGCGGATGGTTCCGGGGCGAGGACCTGCGCGGGGCGGCGCTGGACCGGCTGGAGGTCCGGGGGTGCCGGTTCACCGCCTGCACCTTCGCGGGCGCGGACCTGGAGGGCGCCAGCTTCGTGGACGTGGAATTCTGCGGGTGCGACCTCTCCAACACCCGGCTGGCCGACGCCTATCTGGAGCGCTGCGCCCTGACCGACTGCAAGTGCGTGGGACTGGACGGCCGGGGCGGCGTGTGGAAGCAGACGGCGCTGCGGGACTGCGCCATGGGCTATGCCGCGCTGGACAAGGCCAGGCTGTCCCACACGGCCCTGCACGGCGTGGAGCTGACCGGCGCCACCCTCTCCCAGGTCAGGCTCCAGGGGATAGAACTGGAGGACTGCACCCTGGTCCGGAACAACCTGTTTCAGACGCCCCTGGCCGGAGTGGACCTGACCCGCTGCACCTTCTCCGCCCCCACCCTCTCGCAGCCCCCGGAGGAGCTGCGGGGCGCCAAAGTCTCCCGGGAGCAGGCGGCCGATCTGCTCCGCCTGTGGGGCGTGTTGGTGGAAGAATAGACTTGGAAACGCAGCCGCCCCAGAGCGCATAGGCGCTCCGGGGCGGTGTTTTTTATACCGGAGACCGGCGGGCGCGCCAGCGCCGCCAGGCCAGAACGCCCAGGTCGATGAGCAGGATCAGAAGGGCGCTGGCCAGGCCGCTGTATGCGGAGATGCGGTAGTTGCCTGTGCCGGATACGGGGTCAAACAGCCCCCAGGGCACCGTCACCACGAAGCTGCCCACCGCCAGGATCAGAAACAGGAATACCCGACGGCGCAGCGGGCCCGGGTCTCCCAGAGACAGGTCCCGAAAGAGCAGGACCAGCAGTGCGACCTGAAAGAGCAGAACCACCGCGCCCAGGGCGGCGTCCAGCCCGTCCAGCAGCGCGAAGTGCAGCTCCAGCAGGGGACGCAGCTCGTCGGTGACCGTTGTGGAGTGTCCGCCGGTCAGGCCGGGAATGGAGGTCCAGCGGTTGACGGCCCACCGGGCGGCGGAGCACAGCAGCAGGCAGGACAGATAGACCGCCAGGACGATTCGGGCCGCCCGGCGCAGGCGGAGCCGTCCGGTCTCCTCCCGGTCGCCGTAGAGCAGGCGCTCCACCGACACGCCGTAGAGCCCGGCCAGCCGGGTCAGGGTGTCCAGGTCGGGCTGGGTGCGGCCGGTCTCATAGCTGGAGATGGTCTGACGGGTGGTGTGGAGCTGTTCGGCGGCCTGTTCCTGCGTCAGGCCCCGGCGCAGCCGGCATTGCTTCAAGCTTTGATGAATCTCCATGGGGCACCTCCGGGAAACAGAGTGGTCTCTCTATTCAGCAAAGCACAGGGCGGGGAAAAAAGCAAGCAACAGTTTGTTGCGCCCCTCCGGCCCGCAAATTTTTGCCCGGTGCTGTAACCTTTGGCCGGTGTGAGGTGTATGATTGGTGAAAAGCTTTTCAAACCGAGCGAGGGGTATGCGTATGAAACCGGCTGTGGAGACGCTGATCGAGACGTACCGGAACAACCTTTACGTGGCGGCCTTTCAGGTGTGCCGCAACGCGCAGGATGCCGAGGACGTGGTCCAGGATACGTTCATTCAGTATTGGACGCAGAACAAAGAGTTCGAATCCCAGGAGCATATACGCGCATGGCTTCTGCGCGTGGCCATCAACAAGGCGAAGAACAAGACCCGGTCGTTTTTTCGGCGGAACGCTGTGCCGCTGGAGGACTATATGCAGACGCTGACCTTCGACTCGGAGGAGTCCTCCGAGCTGTTCGAGGCGGTGATGAACCTGCCCGAGCCGTATCGGATCGTGATTCATCTGTTTTACTATGAGGACTGCTCGGTCAAAGAGATCGCGGACATCCTGCGGGTGACGCCCGGGAATGTGAAGGTCCGCTTGTCGCGGGGCCGGGCGGCGCTGCGCAGCACATTGAAGGAGGTATGGGACGATGACGAATCGAGAGCGATATAAACGGGCGTTTTCCGCCATCCAAGTCCCGGACGACTTTTGTTTGGAGGGAATCAAGATGAAGCAGGTAAAAAAACAACGCAGGCTGACGGCTATCGCGGCCACGGCGGCGGTGTGCGCCGTGCTGGTGGGCAGCGCGGCGGCCGCTTACACGGTGGACGCGGGCGGCATTCAGCGCATGGTCCAGCTGTGGCTCAACGGCGACCAGACCCAGGTGGAGATCCAATTCGACGGAAACGGAACCTACACGATGGAATACACCGACCGCGCGGGCGAGCGCCAGGAGCAGAGCGGCGGCGGGGTTGTCATTGCGCCTGACGGGAGCGAGCGTCCCGCGACGGAGGAGGAGCTGCTGGAGCACCTGAGCAGACCGGACGTGCGCTATGAGGAGGACGGCTCCGTGTGGGTCTACTGGTACGACCAGAAGGTGGACATCACCGATTCCTTTGTGGACGGCGTGTGTTATGTAAAGCTGGTGCACGGCGACGAGACCCTGTACCTGACCGTGGAGTATGGAAATGGCTGGTCCTCCAGCCCCCATAAATATGTGGAACCTGTTTCGCGCGGCTGAGCGGGAACGGGACGCGAAACCAGCCTGTCCGCCGGACAGGCTGGTTTTCTTTTGGTATAGCTTTAGCGAACAGAACCACCAGCTCTGCTGGTGAGGATAAAAAAGCTTTAGCTCCAAGTAACGAGCGAAGCGAGCCGCTAACAAGATTTTTTAGTGAGAGAAAGTTTCAGTTAAAAGTGGGTTGCCCGTTAACGGGCTGTAGGGCAAGTGATGCGAGCGAAGAAAATTTCAGCGCGTCTTGAGACGCCTGCCGGTAACAGGCCCTTATAGGGCCAAATCAAGCCACCGGCTTAGCCGGTGGTTATGACTGGCGGGCGGGGCAGCCCACGCAGATGCTGCCGGGATTTACCCGAACTTTACTTGTCGGAGCGGCGGGGATATAGTATAATAGACAGACAAAGACGGACGGGCCCGCCCGCCCGCCAAAAGGAAAGGAGAAGAAAGAAATATGAAGCATCTTCGCATTCCCGCACTGATGCTGGCGCTGGTCCTCAGCCTGTCTCTGGCTGTGCCGGTTTCGGCGGCCTCGGTCGGCGACGCTGCGGGCCCCTATGCCGAGAGCATCGCCCGACTGACGGAGCGGGGCGTCATCCGGGGCGACGGCACTGGCGCTTACCACCCGGAGGATCCTCTGACCCGCGCTGCCGCGGCCTCCCTGCTGTATGAGGCATTCTATCTGGTCCCTGTGTTTTCCATGGAGGCCCCTGCCGCCGTCAATGAGGACGGCACCGCCGCCGAGCCGGTGACTAAGGAGTTCTACTCCACCGACACGACCGTGGCCACGCTGGACGCGGTACTCATCCCCGCCGCGCCGGACGCTGTGGGCACCTGGGCGGAGACCGTGGCCAACACGGTTCTGGAGGCCCGCCTGATGGACCAGATTGACGGGGCCTTCCAGGGCGGACAGACTATGACCCGCGCCGAGTTCGCCCTGGCGGTGATGAAGGCCGTCTACGGTGCGGACAAGGACCTGGACTTCCTGGCCCAGGGTGCGGCCGACGGCCTGCTGCCCGCGGACCTGACGCTGGACGACACCGTGATGACCCGGGGCGAGGCGGCCTATCTGCTGGATACTGCCACCAAGGACCTGACCATCATCACCACCATGTCTACGTCTGATATCCATGGCAATATGGTGCCCTACACCCCCTCCGGCTCCAGCATCGAGGTGGGCGGCTCTGCCCGGGCGGCCTGGCTCTTTGACGAGGCCAGACGCCGCAATCCCAACACACTGGTCCTGGACGGCGGCGACTCCCCCTACAACACGGACCTGGCCAACATCTCCTTGGGCCAGTCCAGCGTGGATGTGATGAACGCCCAGGACTATGACGCCACTGTGCTGGGCAACCACGATTTCGATTATTCCTTTGACAACCTGCTCTCTCTGGCGGAGCGGGCGGATTACGCCATGCTCTCCGCCAACACCTACTGGCTGGACGGTACCTACCCCGAGCAGTTTGAACCCTACATCGTCAAAGAGGTGGGCGGTCTGAGCGTGGCCATCGTGGGCCTGACCGACGACGGCAGCAAGGCCACCACCCACTACTCCAACACCCAGGACATCGAATTCCACGACCAGTGGGAGGTAGGCCAGGAAGTGGTGACCCAGGCCAATGAGGAGGCCGATCTGGTCATCCTGCTGGCGCATCTCCACGGCGCCAACAACGAGGTCCCCACCCGCATCGACGGAATCGACATGGAGATCGGCGGGGGCAACGACACCTTCGGCCGGCCCCTGAACATTGAGGACACCGTGGTGGTCAACCCCGGCGGCATGGGTACCTGCGTCAATCAGACCAACCTGAATGTGAAGGACGGGGAGCTGCTGGGCTACACCTTCAACCAGATCGTTCTCTCCTCCGATGTGCCCGAGGACCCGGAAGTCAGCGCCATCATCGCCGACTACCAGGCGGACCTGGATGCGGAGATGGACGTGGTCATCGGCCAGTGCGCCACCGACATCGCCTGGTCCAGCCCCCTGGTCCGTGCTCAGGAGAGCGCCCTGGGCAACCTGGCGGCCGACGCCCTGCGGGACTACTGTGATGCCGACATCGCCATCCAGAACGGCGGCGGAATCCGGGCCGGTCTGACCGCCGGCGACGTGACCGTAGGCGACATCTTCGCCATGCTGCCCTTCGACAATAAGGTCACCCTGGTGGAGGTCACCGGCCAGACCGTGTGGGACGCTTTGGAGAACGGCGTGGCGGCTTATCCCGAGCTCAACGGCAAGTTCCCCCAGGTCTCCGGTATCCAATACACCTTTGACGCTGCCCAGCCTGCCGGAGAGCGCATCGTCTCCGTCACCCTGGAGGACGGCACCCCCCTGGATCTGGACGCCTGGTACACCCTGGCCTGCAACGACTTCATGTGCGGCGGCGGCGACGGGTACACCATGCTCAACGTGCTCAACCCCGAGGGCGCGGAGAGCAACAGCGAGACCGCGGCCCAGGATCTGCCGGGCTGCAAGCTGGTGTACCGTACCAACGATTATTACCGCACCGTGGTCTCCCAGTATATCCAGGAGCAGGGCTCCATCGCCCCTGAGCTGGAGGGCCGTATTACCATTCTGAATCCGCAGGATGTCACCGGAACCCTGAGCTGAATCGAACCAAAGAACGCCGCCCCGGTATGGCCGGGGCGGCGTTTTTATGCCGGAGGCCGGCAGACGCAGAAAAATCCGAAAGAAGTGCAAAAGGGCTTGCAAAAGCTCTGAAAATGTGGCAAACTTTTGAATAACTAGATTCCTCCGGAATCCCTCGGAGGAACCCCGGCGTCCAGAGGAGAACTTGGAACGTGCGGCCTCCTCTGGATCAGATGAAGAGGAGGATTTTTATGCGCAAAATCAAGCAATGGCTCTCTCTGCTGCTCTCCGCCGCGCTCTTGGCGGGACTGCTGGCGGCCCCGGCCGCGGCGGCAGGCAAACCCTATATCCGGCAGGTGGTGTCGGGCCGTCCCGCCGTGATGGCCGTGACCAGCAGCGGCGACGTGTACGCCTGGGGCAGCAACGACTTGGGCCTCATCGACCGTGAGAACCGGGACGGCAATTGGGGTTGGAACGCCGTGCTGACCCCCACCAAGATCCTCTCCGGTGTGAAGAAGGTGGCGGCTCCCCACGAGGCCGGATATTTCAACATGGGAAATATGCTGGATATCCCCTCCTCCCAGATGGGCAAGTTCATCCTGTACATCAAGGAGAACGGGGAACTTTGGGGCGCGGGCGATAACAGCATCTACCAGCTGGGCCAGGGCGAGGCGTACGGCTATCTGAACGACGACGACTTTTTCAGCTGGGACACCACGCCGGTGAAGATCCTGGACGATGTGAAGGACGTGGCCTGCAACGGCAACGCGGGCTGCGCCATCAAAGAAAACGGGGATCTCTACTTTTGGGGCGTGAACGTGGCAAAATCCACCACCGGCGGAACGGAAGATTTCTACACCACTTATACCACCCCCACCAAGATCCTCTCCGGGGTCAAGGCGGTGGATATGGGCGCGGACCATATCCTGGCCCTGAAGGAGGACGGCACCCTCTGGGGCATGGGCTGTCAGGATGCCGGAACCCTGGGCAACGGCAAAGACCTGTCCGGCACCAAGGACGCCCTGCAAAACAGCATGGTCCAGATCATGAGCGGCTGCATCGACATGGCCGCCGGCGACCACGCCTCTTTTGCCGTCAAGTCCAACGGCGACCTGTACGCCTGGGGGGAGAATATTCAGAGCAGGCTGGGAATCAGCTATAACCAGGCCAGAGAGGTCCTGACCCCCACCAAGGTCGACTCCGGGGTGCGGCAGGTGGTGAGCGCCGAATGGAACGCCTACTATGTCAAGAATGACAACACGGTTTGGAGCACAGGTTCCGGTGAGTGGGCCCGCCGGGGCTTTTACGACCGCGACACCTATAACGGCATCGATCCCCTCATCGGCCAAGTGCCCATCAGCGGAGAGATCGCGGACATCACCACCAATGGCGGTACCACCATTCTGCTGAAAAAGGACGGCACCATGTGGGGGTTTGGCGCTACCAGCGGGCTGGGAACAGGGGTAGAGTGGTACCCCAACCCCGCAAAGCAGTATGACAGCACATCTGAATGGCAGGATGTTCCCTACATCTGGAACCCCATTCCCTGCGGCCTGTCCGCCGGTTCTTTCGCCGGGCAGTTCGGCCCGATCCAAAAAGAGGTGGAACTGGTGGCCGGCTTCTCCGATATACCCGCCAATGCCTGGTACCGCGACGCGGTGGAGTGGGCGGTAGACGAGGGCATCACTTCCGGCACCGGCGCCACCACCTTCTCCCCCAACCGGGACTGCACCCGGGGCGAGATCATCACCTTCCTGTGGCGGGCCTACGGCGCGCCCCAGACGGACCACATCGCCGTGATCGAGGACATCGACCCCAGCCTGTATTGCTTTGACGCCGTCACCTGGGCGGCGGACCAGGGCATCGTCGCGGAGGGCGAAGCCTTCCGCCCCAACGACCCCTGCACCCGGGCCATGGCGGTGGAGTTCATGTGGCGGGCCGAGGGCTGCCAGGCCATCGCCACCGACACCGGCTTCACCGATGTGCCCGTCAGCGCCTCTTACAGCACTGCCGTGGAGTGGGCGGTGATTTACGACATCACCACCGGCGCCACCGACACCACCTTCGAGCCCGATACCGTGTGTACCCGCGCTCAAATCGCGACCTTCCTGTACCGCGGGTTCGCCTGAAGAGCGGCATGAAAGAATGAGAAGAGGAGCGAGCTGGATGAAAAAACGCATGATTTCCCTGCTGATAGCCCTGGCGCTGTGTCTGGGCCTGACCGTCCCCGCCCTGGCGGCGGAGGCCTCCCTGCGCTGTACCGACTCCACCACCAACGGCGTGGTCCGCCTGGATGCCGCCGCGCCCAGGCTGTATTTTGAAGTCACCAAGGCCGAAGGCGCGGTGGTGGAGGGTATCCTGCTCTATTTTTATGACGCGGGCGGAACGCTGGTGTCCGCCAGCCAGAGCGGCGAGGCTTCCGAGGGGTGGAAGGCCAAGACCACCACGCAGTTCTATGTGGATCTGACCGAGCAGATGACCGACGAGTTTGCGTATGACACGGTATACTCCTGCGTGGGCACGGTCACCATTGACGGCACGACCTACACCGCACCCACGGTAAAGTTCCGCGTGGACAGCGGCACGACCTATGACGTGATCGTCTATGCCGACCTGGCTTCCATGGAGTATCTGGGCACCTATGCCCAAACCAACGGCAAGCCCTGGAACCTGCCCCAGCCCCCGGCGCGGTCCGGCAAGACCTTTGCGGGCTGGAAAGTGGCGGGCGGCGACCTGATCGGCGCCAACGACGTGGTTGCGCTCGACGGGGACGCGACGGTGTTCGGCGTGTGGGAAAACGCCCAGACCGGTACGCCGGCCACGCCCTCCGGCGGTTCCGCGTTTTCCGACGTGGCTGCGGGGGCCTGGTATGCCAGCGCCGTTCAGTGGGCGGTGGATCAGGGAATCACCGCTGGTACCGGGGCGAATACCTTCTCCCCCAACCGGCAGTGCACCCGGGGCGAGATCATTACCTTCCTGTGGCGGGCCGCCGGCTCCCCGGAGGCCGAGAATCTGTACGGAATCTGGGATGTGACGGCGGAGCAGTATTGCTTTGAAGCTACCCAGTGGGCGGCGGAGCAGGACATGATCGAGCACTTCGGCAATTTTGCGCCCGGCGATCCCTGTACCCGCCTGATGGCGGTGGACTTCATGTGGAAGTACGCGGGCAGTCCCAGCGCCGCCCCGGCCGGCTTCACCGATGTGAACGCTGACGCGGTGGACTGGGCTGTCGAGACGGGCGTGACCACCGGTACCAGCGCCACCACCTTCGCGCCCGGGTCTACCTGTACCCGCGCCGAGATCGTGACCTTCCTGTACCGGGCCTTTGCCGGGTGACCGGCGGGAACGAGCGCATCACAACAGGACAACAGAGCCGCTGCCATTGGCCGCGCATCCATAGGGAAGTAAATCGCACTGTGCAGAACAGCATAGCAAATTGCTATGCTGTTCTGTTTTTCCTTTGGCGTTCCATGGCCTGTTTGGCCCCGCCTAGTTTTATTTTCCCGACAGACCATTGGACAGACGAAAACAATTTATGAGAACAATCCGCGGAAAGCAAGTAAAAACGTCAATTCTACGATTCATAGGTTGTACGCACAGAGCTGATGCGATAGGATATAAACCGAAGAAGGTGAAACTGTGGATAC
Source organism: Clostridiales bacterium (assembly GCA_019415645.1). GTDB lineage: Bacteria > Bacillota > Clostridia > Oscillospirales > Oscillospiraceae > DXYV01. Next base: position 22,679 of record DXYV01000034.1, on the reverse strand, counting down.
AAATGTGACAGGCCGGTTTATAGCAGAACTCCGAAAGCAAAAGGGATATACGCAAAAAGAATTGGCAGAAAAACTTCGGGTAACAGACAAAGCAATATCTCGATGGGAAACCGGAAAAGGATTTCCCGATACCTCATTGTTAAAACCGCTTAGCGATAGTTTAGGCGTTTCCGTCGGGGAATTGCTGTCTGGCAAAATTATGGAAGGAACAGAGATGAAAGGCCAGACCGATAAGATTATCCTGGACTCGCTAAATTATTCAAAGCGTATGCTTGTAAGCACGATAAATGTAATTCTTTTCATCATCGGAATTGCCTTAATGATTTCACCGCTGTTTTTGGCAAGCAGGAGTTACATTTGGATCTTGGGAATTGCCATTGCAGCTGCGGCGGTCTTCTTCACACGCATAAGAAAAAAGGGAGCGGCAATAAAACGATCAAACAGAGCATATTATTTATCTGCTGTCGTGCTGCAGGGTGTGGCCTTTCTTTTAGAACTGCTTCCCGCCGGGGTGGTTATGGTTTTTGCATCTGGTCCAGAGGAACAAATGACAGAACAATACTCCTATTTCAGCTTGCTTCCACTGGGTTATGCACATTTTACACCAATGCTGACAGGAATTTTAACGATCGCAATTATCTTGCTTGGCGTAATCTCCTTGATTCAGTTTGATAAAGCCGCAAAATGCAAAAAAGCAGCATTTATTTGCAGTATGATTGCCCTGCTGTTTTCACTTGTTCCGCTACTCTTGTTCGGAATGGTTGGCATGACGGCTGTGAGCTACGCTGTTTCCGGGACAATCGCTTTGTCCATCTGCCTGCAAGCTGTGGCAAACAGGCAAGAATAATACTGGTCAATGTTCTGTGATCGCGATTTTGTAAAAAGATCATGCCGGGCGGCAAAATTACAGGGCCGCTGCCGAAAGGCAGCGGCCCTGTTTGCGTATCGTTTGGAGGATTACTTCAGGTTGAAGAATGCGTCCTTGCCCAGATAAATGGCGGCGGAGTCCAGCTCCTCCTCGATGCGCAGCAGCTGGTTGTACTTGGCCACGCGGTCGGTGCGGCTGGGAGCGCCGGTCTTGATCTGGCCGGCGTTGACGGCCACGGCGATGTCGGCGATGGTGGCGTCCTCGGTCTCGCCGGAGCGGTGGGACACGATGGCGGTGTAGCCGGCCCGGTTGGCCATCTGGATGGCGTCCAGGGTCTCGGTCAGGGTGCCGATCTGGTTGACCTTGATGAGGATGGAGTTGGCCACCTTCTTCTCAATGCCGGTCTTGAGGCGCTCGGTGTTGGTGACGAACAGGTCGTCGCCCACCAGCTGCACCCGGTCGCCGATGGCCTTGGTGAGCATGGACCAGCCCTCCCAGTCGTTCTCGCCCATGCCGTCCTCCAGGGAGATGATGGGATAAGTGTCCACAAACTTCTTCCACATGTTGACCATCTGCTGCTTGGTCATGGTCTTTTTGGCCTTGGGCAGGTCGTAGCAGCCGGTCTCGTCGTTGTACCACTCGGAGGTGGCGGCATCAATGGCAATCATGAAGTCCTCGCCGGGCTTGTAGCCGGCCTTCTCGATGGCCTGCACGATGACCTTCAGCGCGTCCTCGTCCTTCTTCAGGTTGGGCGCATAGCCGCCCTCGTCGCCCACGCCGGCGGCGGGGGTGCCGTTCTCCTTGAGGACGGTCTTGAGGGTGTGGAACACCTCGGCGCACATCTGGAGGGCCTTCTTGAAGCAGCAGGCCCCCACGGGCATGATCATAAACTCCTGAATGTCCACGTTGTTGGTGGCGTGGGCGCCGCCGTTGAGAATGTTCATCATGGGCACCGGCAGGGTCTTGGCGTTGACGCCGCCGATATAGTTGTACAGGGAGGTGCCCAGGCTCTCGGCGGCCGCCTTGGCCACGGCCAGGGACGCGCCCAGAATGGCGTTGGCGCCCAGGCGGGACTTGTTGGGGGTGCCGTCCAGCTCGATCAGGGTCTTGTCGATGGCCACCTGATCCAGGGCGTTCATGCCGATCAGGGCCTCGGCGATCTCGGTGTTGCAGTTGAACACGGCCTTCTCCACGCCCTTGCCCAGATAGCGGGTCTTGTCGCCGTCCCGCAGCTCGCAGGCCTCATAGATGCCGGTGGAGGCGCCGGAGGGCACCGCAGCCCGGCCCACTACGCCGTCGTCCAGGGTGACCTCCACCTCGATGGTGGGGTTGCCGCGGGAATCCAGAATCTCGCGGGCCAGAACGTCTACAATTTCGATCATGCTTTTCATGGTTGTCTTACTCCTTCAAAGTTAGTGATCCGCGTCCGTGCGGTCAGGATTGAATCAGGGTCTGTCCGGTCATCTCCTCCGGCTGCTTGAGGCCCATCAGGTCCAGCATGGTGGGGGCGATGTCGGCCAGGCGGCCGTCCCGGAGCTTTACGTCGGCGCCCACCACATAGAAGGGCACCAGATTGGTGGTGTGTGCGGTAAAGGGGTCGCCGTTCTCGTCACACATGCGCTCGGCATTGCCGTGGTCGGCGGTGATGAGGGCCACGCCGCCCAAGCCGCGGGTGGCCTTGACCACCCGGTCCACGCAGGCGTCCACGGTCTCCACCGCCTTGACGGCGGCCTCGAACACGCCGGTGTGGCCCACCATATCGCAGTTGGCGAAGTTGAGGATGATGACGTCGTACGCGCCGCTCTCGATGCGGCGCACCGCCTCGTCGGTGACCTCATAGGCGGACATCTCGGGCTTGAGGTCGTAGGTGGCTACCTTGGGGGAGGGAATCAGGCAGCGGTCCTCCCCCTCAAAGACCTTCTCCTCACCGCCGTTGAAGAAGAAGGTGACATGGGCGTACTTCTCCGTCTCGGCGATGCGCAGCTGGGTCAGGCCCAGGCGGCTGATATACTCGCCGAAGATGTTGCGCAGCTTGTGCCGGGGGTAGGCCACCTGCACGTTTGGCATGGCCGCATCGTACTCCGTGGTGCAGATAAAGCACACGGGGAAGCAGCCGAGGGGCCGGTCCAGGGTGTCCAGCTCCGGGTCCACGAAGGCGCGGGTGATCTCCCGGGCCCGGTCGGGACGGAAGTTGAAGAAGATGATGGAGTCATGCTCCTTCACCGTGCCGGCGGGGTCGCACACCACGGGGACCACGAACTCGTCGGTGACCTCCTGGTCGTAGGAGTCCTGCACGGCGGCCACTGGGTCGGGGTTTTGCACGCCCTGGCCCAGCACGATGGCGTCATAGGCCTTCTGGAGGCGCTCCCAGCGGTTGTCCCGGTCCATGGCGTAGTAGCGGCCGGAGACCGTGGCGATGGAGCCCACGCCCAGCTCCCGGCACTTGGCGGCGCAGGCCGCCACGAAATCCTTGCCGGAGGTGGGGGCCACGTCCCGTCCGTCCAGGAAAGCGTGGATGTAGACGCGGGAGAGCCCCTGCCGCTTGGCCAGCTCCAGCAGGGCGTACAGGTGCTCGATGTGGCTGTGCACGCCGCCGTCAGACAGCAGGCCGAACAGGTGGAGGGCGGAGTCGTGGGTCTTGCAGTTCTCCACCGCGGAGAGATAGGCGGCGTTCTGGAAGAAGCCGCCCTCCTGGATGTCCAGGGAGATGCGGGGCAGGTCCTGGAACACCACACGGCCGGCGCCGATGTTGGTGTGCCCCACCTCGCTGTTGCCGATCTGCCCCTCGGGCAGACCCACGTCCAGACCGGAAGCGGCCAGCTTGCAGCCGGGATTTTCCGCGAAGAGCCGGTCCAGATTGGGAGTAGAGGCGGCCTCGATGGCGTTGCCCAGCACCTGGCTGGTCAGGCCGAAGCCGTCCATAATGATCAGTGTGGTTGGTGTTTTCATAATACCTCTTACTTTGTCAGGATTCTGCGGCTGCTTTTGCAGCCAAGCTGCCTACACCCGGCCATGACAGGCGCGGCGGGCAGGTACGGCTCGTTGCGCGTACTCACGCCGCGCCTATGCGCGACGCGCGCATGACGGCTCGGACGCTTACTCCTGGTTGGCGGAGTTGATAATGGTCATAAAGTCGGGAGCCTTCAGGGAAGCGCCGCCGATCAAACCGCCGTCCACGTCGGGCTGGGCCAGCAGCTCGGCGGCGTTCTTGGCGTTCATGGAGCCGCCGTACTGGATGGTGACCGCACGGGCCACCCGGGCGCCGTACAGCGAGCGGATGACGGCGCGGATGTGGCAGCAGACCTCGCCGGCCTGCTCCGCCGTGGCGGTCTTGCCCGTGCCGATGGCCCACAGGGGCTCATAGGCGATGACCACATGGCGCACCTGCGCGGCCTCCAGGCCGGACAGGGCGGCCTTGACCTGATAGGAAATCAGCTCCTGGGTGACGCCCAGCTCCCGCTGCTCCAGGCTCTCGCCCACGCAGACGATGGGGGTCAGGCCGGCCTCCAGGGCGGCGTGGACCTTCTTGTTGACGGTGAAGTCGGTCTCATTGTAGTAGCTGCGGCGCTCAGAGTGGCCGATGATGACGTACTTCACGCCAATCTCCTTGAGCATCTCCGGGGCCACTTCGCCGGTGAAGGCGCCGCTGGCCTCGTAGTGGCAGTTTTCCGCGCCGATGGACACCCGGGTGTCCTTGAACATCCGGATAGCGGCGGGAATGTTGACATAGGGCACGCACAGCACGACCTCGCACCACTTGTGCTTGCCCAGCATGGGCTTGAGTTCCTCTGCAAAGAGCTTGGTCTCGGAGAGGGTCTTATTCATTTTCCAGTTTCCGGCAATAATCGTCTTGCGGTAACGGCGGTTCATCAAAGACAGTCCTTTCGATTTTAATAAATGAAGAAGGAAGAATAGGGGCCGGGAACTGCCCGGCTTAGGAAGATTTTACTTGTCCAGCAGGCAGGCCACACCGGGCGTCGTCGAAGCAAGCTCCAGATCACTCGCTTCCCCGCCAGCGGGAAAGCTCGTTTCCTGCGCTGCTTCTCTTCTCCCCACCGAACCCGCACCTGCGGCGCTGGGCTTCGGCGGGGCCCCCGGGAACTGCCCGGCTTGGGAGGAATTTACTTATCCAGCAGGCAAGCCACGCCGGGCAGTTCCTTACCTTCCAGGAATTCCAGGGAGGCGCCGCCGCCGGTGGAGATGTGGGTCATCTGGTCGGCATAGCCCAGCTGAGCCACTGCGGCCGCAGAGTCGCCGCCGCCCACGATGGTGATGGCGTCGGTGGCAGCCAGCGCCTTGGCGATGGCACGGGTGCCCTCGGCAAAGGCGGGGAACTCAAACACGCCCATGGGGCCGTTCCAAATGACGGTGCCTGCGTCCTGCACCGCGGCGGAGAAGAGCTCGATGGTCTTGGGGCCGATGTCCATGCCCATGCGGTCGTCGGGGATGGCCATGGTGTCCACCAGCTCGGGCTTGGCGTCGGCGGAGAACTCGGCTGCGCACAGGGTGTCCACCGGCAGCAGGAGCTTGACGCCCTTCTCCTTGGCCTTGGCCATCATCTCGTTGCAGTAGTCCAGCCAGTCAGCCTCCAGCAGGGAGGTGCCCACGGTGCCGCCCATAGCTTTAATAAAGGTATAGGCCATGCCGCCGCCCACGATAATGGTGTCGGCGATGTCCAGCAGGTTGTTGATGACGCCGATCTTGGAGGAGACCTTCGCGCCGCCCAGGATAGCCACCAGGGGACGCTTGGGATCGGCCAGGGCGCCGCCCATGATCTCCAGCTCCTTGGCGATGAGGAAGCCGGACACGGCGGGCAGATAGGCCGCCACGCCGGCGGTGGAGGCGTGGGCCCGGTGGACGGTGCCGAAGGCGTCGGACACATAGACCTCGGCCAGGCTGGCCAGCGCCTTGGCGAACTCCGGATCGTTCTTTTCCTCGCCCTTGTCAAAGCGCAGATTTTCCAGCAGCATGATCTGGCCGGGCTGAAGGGCGGCGGCCTTGGCCTTGGCATCCTCGCCGATGATGTCCTTGGCGAAGATGACCTCCTGGCCCAGCAGCTCGCTCAGCCGCTTGGCCACGGGGGCCAGGGACAGGGATTCCTTCCACTCCCCCTTGGGCTTGCCCAAGTGGGAGCAGGCGATCACCGCGGCGTTTTGCTCCAGCAGGTAGCGGATGGTGGGTAGGGAGGCCACGATCCGCTTATCATCGGTGATGGCGCCGGTGGCCTTGTCCTGAGGCACGTTGAAATCACAGCGCAGCAGGACCTTCTTTCCCTTCACGTCGATGTCCTGGACGGTTTTCTTGTGGTAGTTCAAAGTCATTCTCCTTTCATTTCACCCTCCCCGGACAGGCCGGGGAAGTCCAGCTGCCGCAGCGCCTCGTAGGTGAGAATCGCCACGGAGTTTGCCAAATTGAGACTGCGGGCATCCGCCCGCATGGGAATGCGGATACAGCGCTCGGAATAGTGTTCCCGAAAATCCTGGGGCAATCCGGCGGTCTCCTTGCCGAAGAAGAGCCAGCAGCCGTCCCGGAACGTAGCCTGAGCATAGCTGCGGGGCGCTTTGGTGGTGGCCAGCCACAGGTCGGGATCGGGATTCTGACGGAAGAGCTCCTCCAGATTGGGGTAGACATGCAGGTCGACCATGGGCCAGTAATCCAGCCCCGCCCGCTTTACCGCTTTGTCTGAGATGTCGAAGCCCAGGGGCTCGATCAGATGCAGGCGGCTGCGGGTGGCGGCGCAGGTGCGGGCGATGTTGCCCGTATTCATGGGGATCTCCGGTTCTACCAGGACGATGTTGAGCATGGACCTCGAACGCTCCTTGCCGATCAGATTTCCGAACAGAGACATTGTAGACCAAATGAAGGGAAATTACAAGCAAAACCTGGTGAAAACTACAAAAAATTATACTTTTTAACCGGCTAACATGGCCTATGGACAAAATTTTGCCAGCGTGTTACAATCAGGTGAACCACCTTAGGTGGGAGCTTAAGGTAAGAAATGGAGTCATAACATGGAACAGCAGATAAGACTGGTCGTGAAGGTGGGCACCTCCACCCTCACCCGGGCCAACGGCAGCATCAACCTGCGCAGCGTGGATCACCTGGCCAGGGTGCTCTCCGACCTGCATGGACAGGGCCATCAGGTGATCCTGGTCTCCTCCGGCGCCATCGGTGTGGGGGTGGGAAAGCTGAGCCTGGAGCAGCGCCCCCAGGAGCTGCGGATGAAGCAGGCCGTGGCGGCGGTGGGCCAATGCGAGATGATGCACATTTACGATAAATTCTTCGGCGAGTATGGGCCCACGGTGGCCCAGATTCTGCTGACCGACGAGGATGTGGAGCATCCCCAGCGGGCGGAGCACCTGAAAAACACCTTCTCTGCCCTGCTGGAGCTGGGCTGCATCCCCATCGTCAACGAAAACGACTCGGTCTCCTCGGCGGAGATCGAGACCGGCAAGTGCAAGGTGCTGGGCGACAACGACACTCTCTCCGCCATCGTGGCCCGGCTGGTGGGGGCGGACCTGCTGGTGCTCCTGTCGGACATCGAAGGACTGTACGACGCGGACCCCCATCAGAATCCGGATGCCAGGCTGATCCACCGGGTGGAGGCAGTGACCCCCCAGCTGCGGGCCTCCGCCGGCGGCGCGGGCACCAGCCGGGGCACCGGCGGGATGCAGACCAAACTCAACGCCGCCGAGCTGGCCATGGCGGCGGGGGTGGAAATGGTAATCACCAACGGGATGTATCCCGAGCGGCTGTATGATATTATAGAAGGAAAGGAGATCGGAACGCGGTTTTGCGCCAGCCCTGCGTCCGCGTCCGGAAGGAGGAACCAAGCATGACGACCTTAGAGCTTCAAGGCCAGGCGGCCAGGCAGGCGGCGCGGGTACTGGCCCGCACCGGAACACGGGAGAAGAACGAGGCGCTGGAGGCCATCGCCCAGGGCCTGCTGCGGCGGCAGGAGGAAATTTTGACCGCCAATCAGGAGGACGTGGCCGCGGCGCGGGAGAGCGGTATGAGTCAGGCGATGCTGGACCGGCTGACCCTGACCGCCCAGCGCATTGCGGGAATCGTGGAGGGCGTGCGGCAGGTAGCCGCTCTGCCCGACCCCATCGGCCAGATGGTCAAGATGGAGACCCGGCCCAACGGACTGATCATCGGCAAAAAGCGGGTGCCTCTGGGGGTCATCGGAATCATTTACGAGGCCCGGCCCAATGTGACCGTGGACGCGGCGGTCCTCTGCCTGAAGTCGGGCAACGCGGTGATTCTGCGGGGCGGCAAGGAGGCCTTCCGCTCCAACCAGGCCACCATGGCCATTATGCGCGACGCATTGGAGGAGGCCGGCCTGCCCCGGGACTGCGCGGCCCTGGTGCAGGACACCAGCCGGGAGAGCGCCAACGAGATGATGAATCTGACCGCCTACCTGGACGTGCTCATTCCCCGGGGCGGCAGGGGCCTGATTCGCTCGGTGGTGGCCAACGCCCGGGTGCCCGTCATCCGCACCGGGGAAGGGGTGTGCCATGTCTATGTGGATAAGGATGCCAACCTGCAGATGGCGGCGGAGATCATCTACAACGCCAAGTGCTCCCGTCCCTCGGTGTGCAACGCGGCGGAGTGCCTGCTGGTGCACCGGGCGGTGGCCGAGGATTTCCTGCCCATGGCCCAGGCCTTCCTGAAGAGCAAAAAGGTGGAGCTGCGGGGCTGCCCCGAGACCTGCGCCATCCTGCCCGAGGCCATTCCGGCCAAACCAGAGGACTGGGACACCGAGTACGGCGATTACATCCTGGCGGTCAAGGTAGTGGGGGATGAGGACGAGGCCATGGACTTTATTGCCGAGCACGGCTCAGGCCATTCGGAGGCCATCGTCACCGAGAATTACACTGCGGCCCAGCGCTTCTTGAACGAGGTGGACGCGGCGGCGGTGTACGTCAATGCCTCCACCCGCTTCACCGACGGGTTTGAATTCGGGCTGGGCGCGGAGATCGGAATCTCCACCCAGAAGATGCACGCCCGGGGCCCCATGGGTCTGGAGGAGCTGACCTCCACCAAATTCGTCGTTTACGGCAGCGGCCAGGTGCGCTGAACAAAACGCACAAAGAAACACGGCGGTCCCCGGAACCATTCCGGGGACCGCCGTGTTCGATTCAAACGGTGTGGCGCCAGGCTCAGGCTTCGGGCTGTCCATCCGCCGGTGCGGCGGCCAGCTCCCCCTCCTGGCGGCGCAGGGTGCGGGCAAAGGAGAACAGGAAGGGCGCGCAGGTCAGGCTGGTGAGCAGATCACTCACTGCCTGGGTGAGCTCCAGACCGGTCAGCCCCCAGAGGTGGGGCAGGAGGAAGATCAGGGGCAGATAATAGACGCCTTGCCGGCAGGAGGCCAGGAAGGTGCCCAGGGCGGAACGGCCCACCGTCTGGAAGGTCATGTTACTCAAAACATTTACTGCCTGGAAGGGCAGTGCCAGGCACTGGAAGCGCATGGCGGCTACGCCGATCTCCTGCATTTGCCCCGACCCAAACAGGGAGATGACCAGGGGCGCGGCCAGCAGTCCGACTACTGCCAGCAAGGTCATGAACACGGTGCCCACCGCCAGGGAGAAGGTCATGGCGCGGTGGGCGCGGTCATAGCGGCGGGCGCCGTAGTTGTAGCCCAGTACCGGCTGATAGCCCTGGCCGAAGCCGATGAGGGCGGACATGATGAGCATGAACACCTTGCCCACCACCGACATGGCGGCCACGGCAGGATCGCCGTAGGGACTGGCGGCATGGACCAGGGCAATGGTAGCCACGCTGGACAGGCCCTGCCGGAAAAAGGAGGGCATCCCCGTGCCTAAAATGGAGCCATACAACCCTGGCCGGCGGGAGATGGTGCGTGCGGTCAGGCGAAGGGCGCTGCGGGGCGACAGAGCCAGAATCAACAGGATGACAAAGCTGACACACTGGCTGATGAGTGTAGCAATGGCCGCACCGGCGATCCCCATGTGAAAGACGAAAATGAACAGGGGATCCAACACCATGTTGAGTACGCCGCCCACGGTGATTCCCACCATGGACAGAGTGGCGTGTCCCTGGGAGAGCAATGCTTTGTTGAGGACAAAGGAGGAAATCATGACGGGCGCGCCGTACAAAATATACTGGGCATAGTCCCGAGCATAGGGCAGGATGGTCTCTGTGGAACCCAGCAGAATCATCAGCGGGTCCAGGAACGCCAAGCCGGCCACAGTAATGAGCAGACCAATGACCAGCGCGGCGGCAAATCCGGAGGACATGACCGCTTCGGCCTCGGACTTGCGCTGCTGGCCCAACAGACGGGAGATCAGACTGCCTGAGCCCATGCCCAGGGCGAAGCCGGCGGACTGAATCAGGGCCATGAGCGAAAACACCACACCTACGGCGGCCGTGGCGCTGTCGGAGTTCAGACAGGAGACGAAATAGGTGTCCGCCATGTTGTAGATTCCAGTGATCAGCATGCTGATGATGGTGGGCACCGCCATAGAGCTAATCAGGCGTGGAATTGGGGTGCCGGTCATTTTCTGGTATTGAATCTGGCTGTCGGACGCGCTCATGTGGGGACATCCTCCTTTTGATAATCGGTTAGATTGGTCTGCAGCCGGAGCAGAAAGGCATAAAACCGCGCCCGCTCCTCCGGAGAGAAGCCGGCCAGTTCCCTGGCCTCCACCTCCCGGCGGACCGCCTGGAAGGCCTCCCGGCGGTCCCGGCCCAAATCGGTGAGAAAGACGTGGACCGCCCGCTTGTCCCCGGCGGACGGCGCGCGGGTAATGAGCCCCTCCCCCTCCATCTTGTCCAGCAGGCGGGAAATGGTGGCCGGTTCCAACGCACACCGCTCGGCCAGCTCCCGCTGCATACAGCCGTTGCATGCCGTCAGCAGATCGAGAATTTTGGGCTGGCCCGGCGAGAGGCCGATCTCCGCCAGCCGGGGGCGGATGGCATTGGCCTGGGCCTGGTGGGCCCGCATCAGGGCGACGGGAAAGGGCAGTTCCATAAAAATTCTCCTTGCAGGATAGACAAAACAATAGTTAGCAATGCAATAATTAGCAAGACAATTATATAAGAAAACAGAACTTTGTCAAGGGAAAACGAAACCGGCGGCCGGGAAGAGATTCTTCCCGGCCGCCGGTGCGGTCAAATCTGCGTCAATAGCGGTTCAGCGGCGCGGAGCCATCGTCCTGGCCCTTTTCGATGGCCTTGACCACCGCATCATAGCCATACTGGTCGTTGACCTGGATGTGGAAGCGCTCGCCCACACGCTTGCCCAGCAGAGCCCGGCCCACCGGGGACTCCTTGCTGATGCGGCCGCGCAGGGCGTCCTGCCGCACGGTGGTGACGATCTGATAGGTCTCGTCCTCATCGTCGTCCTCCAGATGGATGGTCACCTTGTCGTAGAGACCCACCGTGTCCGCTGAGGAGCGGTCCTCGATGACCACCGCGGTTTTGATCATATTTTCCAGAAAGCGGATGCGGCTCTCGTTGCGGCCGCGCTCCCGCTTGGCGGCTTTATACTCGAAATTTTCGCTCAGATCGCCAAAGCCCTTGGCGGTCTTGACCTCCTCCAGCAGCTGGGGCCGCAGGGTGATGCGACGGTAGTCCAGCTCCTCCTGCATCAGCTTGAGGTCCTGACGGGTCAATTCGTTGTGCATGATGAAAGGAAACTCCTTTGCGTGGAAAATGACAGGCGGGGCCCCATAGAGCGGCGGCCCGCAGGGGATCACAGATGCTCCAGTTCCTCCAGCCACAGCGCGGCGGAGGCATCGCTGGGCATGCGCCTCGTCGGCCCAAGCTGCGCATCCCTCGTTTCCGCCGATGGCGAAACCTTGCTCGCTGCGCTGTGCCTCCTCTCCCCACAGGATCGTGCGATCCTGCGGGGCCCCCATAGGGCGACTGGCGCGGGCAGTTCGCAGGGGATCACAGATGCTCCAGTTCCTCCAGCCACAGCGCGGCGGAGGCGTCGCTGGGCATGCGCCAGTCGCCGCGGGGAGAGAGGGTGACCGAGCCCACCTTGGGTCCGTCAGGCAGGCAGGAGCGCTTGAACTGCTGGGAGAAGAAGCGGCGGTAGAAGTTGTTCAGCCATTTGAGCAGCGTGGCCCGGTCGTAGCGGCGGCCAAAGGCGTGCTCCGCCAGCCGGAGCACCTTCCGGGGGGAGAAGCCCCAGCGAATGGCATAATAGAGGAAGAAGTCGTGCAGCTCGTATGGGCCCACCAGGTCTTCGGTCTTTTGGGCGATGGTCCCGCCCACGGCGGGCAGCAGCTCCGGGGACACCGGGGTGTCCAGAATGTCGGCCAGCACCGCCGACAGCCGGGGCTCCTCCTCCTTCTTGTCCCCGCACACAAAGGCCACCAGGTGGCGCACCAGGGTCTTGGGGATGGAGGCGTTGACGCCGTACATGCTCATGTGGTCGCCGTTGTAGGTGGCCCAGCCCAGGGCCAGCTCGCTCAGATCGCCGGTGCCGATGACCAGGCCGCCGGTCTGATTGGCCAGGTCCATGAGCACCTGGGTGCGCTCCCGGGCCTGCCCGTTTTCAAAGGTCACGTCGTGGTTGTCCATGGACTGCCCGATGTCCCGGAAGTGGACTTTCACCGCCTCGCCCACGTCGATGCGCTTGAGGGTGGCCCCCAGCTGGCGGGCCAGCTCCACGGCGTTGTCCCGGGTGCGGTCGGTGGTACCGAAGCAGGGCATGGTCACGGCCAGAATGTCGGACACCGGCCGGTCCAGCAGCTTCATGGCCACGGCGGTGATGAGGATGGCCAGGGTGGAATCCAGCCCGCCGGACAGGCCGATGACGGCGGTTTTGGCGCCAGTATGCTCCAGGCGCTGCTTGAGCCCCAGGGCGGCGATGCGCAAAATCTCGTCGCAGCGGGCGGCCCGGTCCCCCGCGTCCTCGGGCACGAAGGGGGTGGGCGAGACCGGGCGGGTGAGATGAGTGTCGGCGGGGGCCAGGGAGAAGCCGGTACACCACAGTCCGGTGCGCAGGGCCTCCTCCCGGCGCTCCTGGCTGGGATAGGTGTTCATCCGCCGCCGCTCATACACCAGCCGGTCCACATCGATCTCACTTACCGTCAGTCCGGCGGCAAAGCGCCGCTCGGCCAGAAGGGCCCCGTTTTCGGCGATCATATTGTGGCCGGCGAACACCAGGTCGGTGGAGGACTCCCCCTCCCCGGCGTCGGCGTAGACATAGCCGCACACCAATCGGCCCGACTGGCCGGTGACCAGGGCCCGGCGGTAGGCCGCCTTGCCTACTACCTCGTCAGAGGCGGACAGGTTGAGGATGAGGGTGGCCCCCAGAGATGCCAACCGGACGGAGGGTGGTTCCACCGCCCACAAATCCTCACACAGTTCGACCCCGATCGTCAGGGCGGGCAGGTCCGTGCAGAAGAAAAGCTGGCGGGCGCCCAAGGGCACGGTCTGACCGCAGATGGAGACCTGCTTGGGATCGGCCGGGCCGGAGGAGAACCACCGCTGCTCGTAAAATTCTCCGTAGTTGGGCAGATGCGTCTTGGGTACCAGACCCAGAATCTTGCCGCTCTGAATCACGGCGGCGCAGTTATACAATTTGTTTTGAAATTGGACCGGCAGCCCCAGGGCGGTGACCATGTCCAGATTGCGGGTAGCCGCCAGAATGGTGGCCAGCCCTTCCTCCGCGCCCTTCAGCAGGGTGTCCTGCAAAAACAGGTCCCCGCAGGTGTAGCCGGTGAGGCACAGCTCGGGCAGACAGAGCACCCGCACCCCCTGCTCCGCGGCCTCCCGCATGAGTGTGAAGATAGCCTCGGCATTGTGCCGGCAGTCGGCCACCCGGATTTTGGGCGTACCGGCGGCCACCTTGATAAAACCGTCCCGCATTGCGAAATCCCTCCTCGGTTTTTTCCCAGTACCCTTTATCATACTCCAATTCAGGCTGTTTTGCAATATGAAGCGGGTCTATCCGGCCTGGGATTTGGGGAAACTGTGCTTGACAAGGCAGAGAGAGGATAGTATAATTCACCTCGTGGGGGAAGTAAAATTCACCCATTCCGTGACTTCAAAATTCAAACAGAAAGTGAAGATCCGTTTATGACACGCTGGCATAATCTGGCTCCGGAGGAGTGCCTGGAGCAGCTGCGGACCCATCGGGAGGGCCTGAGCGGGCAGGAGGCCGCCCGCCGCCTGGAGGAACACGGTCCCAACGCCCTGGCCGAGGGCAAGCATAAGTCGGTGGCCCAGGTCTTTTTGGAGCAATTCAAGGACCTGATGGTCATGATCCTGATCGTCGCCGCCCTGATCTCCATGGCCACCGGCGAGGTGGAGAGCACCATCGTCATCTTTGCCGTGCTGATTCTCAACGCCATTTTGGGCACGGTGCAGCACTTCAAGGCGGAAAAATCCCTGGAGAGCCTGAAAGCCATGTCGGCCCCGTCGGCCAAGGTGCTGCGGGACGGCGTACGCACGGTCGTTCCCTCCACCCAGGTGGTCCCCGGCGACATCGTGGAGCTGGAGGCCGGCGATATGGTGGTGGCCGACGGCCGAATTCTGGAGAATTACTCCTTAAAGGTCAACGAGAGCTCCCTCACCGGCGAAAGTGAGGCGGTGGAAAAGACCACCGAGACCCTGGAGGGCGGCGATGTGGCCCTGGGCGACCGGAAGAACCTGGTGTTCTCCGGCTCTCTGGTGACCTACGGCCGGGCGATCATCGTGGTGACCGGCACCGGCATGGACACGGAGCTGGGCAAGGTAGCCGCCCTGATGAACCAGACCCAGCAGCGCAAGACCCCGCTCCAGATCAGCCTGGACAACTTCTCCAAGAAGCTGGCCATCCTGATCATGGTCATCTGTGCGGCCGTGTTCGCCCTGAACCTGTATCACCAGGGCTGGCCCATCACCCAGAACGGCGTGCTCAACGCCCTGATGTTCGCCGTGGCGCTGGCCGTGGCCGCCATCCCGGAGGCGCTGAGCTCCATCGTCACCATCGTCCAGGCCATGGGAACCCAGAAGATGGCCCGCCAGAACGCCATCATGAAGGACCTGAAGGCGGTGGAGACCCTGGGCGCCGTGTCGGTCATCTGCTCGGATAAGACGGGCACCCTGACCCAGAATAAGATGACCCCGCAGAAAATCTATGCCGACGGCTCTCTGCTGGAGGGCTATGACCTGGATCTGGTCAACAACGTGCAGCGGCTGCTGCTCAAGGCGGCGCTGCTGGCCAGCGACGCCACCACAGACAAGGAGAATGGCAAGGACATCGGCGATCCCACCGAGGTGGCCCTGGTCATGCTGGGCGACCGCATCGGAATCAACGAGGTGGAGTACCGGGCCCAGCATCCCCGTCTGGGCGAGCTGGCCTTTGACTCCGACCGCAAGCTTATGTCCACCCTGCACAACATTGACGGTGTGCCCACCCTGTACACCAAGGGCGCCATCGACGTGCTGCTGGACCGCTCCCGCTGGCTGCTGACCCGGGAGGGCCCGGTGGAGATGACCCCTGAGCGCCGGGAGGAGATCTCCCGGGTGAACATGGAGCTGTCCACTCAGGGCCTGCGGGTGCTCTCCTTCGCCTATCGGGAGCTGGACAGCATCCGGCCCCTGACCCTGGAGGACGAGCGGGACTTTACCTTTATCGGCCTGATCTCCATGATCGACCCGCCCCGGCCCGAGGCCATTCAGGCCGTGGCCGACGCCAAGCGGGCGGGCATCCGCACCATCATGATTACCGGCGACCACAAGGTGACTGCCGCCGCCATTGCCCGCCAGCTGGGTATTTTCCAGGACGGGGACGAGGCGGTGTCCGGCGTGGAGCTGGACGCCATGACCGACGCCGACCTGGACGAGCGGCTGGAGCGCATCTCGGTCTACGCCCGGGTGTCGCCGGAAAATAAGATTCGAATCGTCTCCGCCTGGCAGCGCAAGGGCAAGGTGGTCTCCATGACCGGCGACGGCGTCAACGACGCCCCCGCCCTCAAGGCCGCTGACATCGGCGTGGCCATGGGCATCACGGGCACCGAGGTGTCCAAGGACGCCGCCTCCATGATTTTGGCCGACGACAATTTTGCCACCATCGTCAAGGCGGTCGTCAACGGCCGCGGCGTGTACACCAACATCAAAAACGCCATCGCCTTCCTGCTGTCGGGCAACATGGCGGGCATTCTCTGCGTGCTGCTGACCTCTCTGGCCAACCTGCCCATGCCCTTCGCAGCGGTCCACCTGCTGTTCATCAACCTGCTGACCGACTCCCTGCCCGCCATCGCCATTGGCGTGGAGCCGGCGGGGGACGGCCTGCTGGACCAGAAGCCCCGGGACCCCAAGGAGCCCATCCTCAACCGGCCCTTCCTGGTGCGGATTTTGGGTTACGGCGTGCTCATCGCCATCTCCACCATGGCCGCCTTCTTCGTGGGCCTGAATGCCTCTGGCGAGGGGCTGGCCATGACCATGGCCTTTGCCACCCTGACCCTGGCCCGCCTGTTCCACGGCTTCAACTGCCGGGCCGACGCCTCTATCTTCAAGCTGGGCCTGGGCACCAACCGGGCCACGGTGGGGGCCTTCTTCGCCGGTGTGATTCTGCTGGCTGCCGTGCTGCTCATCCCCGGTCTGAACGGCCTGTTCCAGGTGACCATGCCCTCCGCGGCCCAATTCGGCCTGATCGTCCTGCTGGCCTTCGTGCCCACGGTGATCATTCAGCTGTACAAGGTCATCCGGGGGAAATAAACCAAACCGAAACCGGAGAAGCCCGGGCGGAACGAGAGTTCCGCCCGGGCTTTTTGCTGCTGCCCTTGACAGCGGCTGCGGGCTGTGGTATGCTTAAGTTAAAATTATCGTAAAACAATAATTTGGAGGGAGCGCCATGAACCGAACCAAGCTGGGGATCTTACTGGGCGCGGTGGGGGCGGCCTGCGCGGTGGGGGCAGCTCTGCTGCCGCTCCAGACGCAGCTGCTGCCCCTTCTGACGGCCTTTCCTTTCGCCCAGATCGGGCAGGGCCTGCGGCAGCTGTCCCTGTCCGGCGCCGGGGGCAACGCCGCGGCGGTGGTCCTGTGCTGTACCGGGAGGACTGGCTGCTGGTGCTGCTGTGCCCCCTGCTGTTCGGCGTGCTGTACGGGATGGTCAACCCGGCACTGCTGGCCCGCCTGCTGGGGGGCGCCGGCCTGGAGGCGCAGGGCAAGGCCATGGCGGGGCTTACCGTGTGGGCGGTGCTGGCAGCCCGGGTCATTCTGCGGCTGCTGCGGGCCTTCGGCTCCGGCGGACCGGAGGACCGGCTGCGCTGGCTGAGCCGGCTGGTGGCCGTGCTGTGCGTCCTGTTGACCGCCGCCGGCGTGCTGACGGTGGTATGGGGCGGCCGGACTGCCGTAGCGGAGCTGGAGGAAGCCAACACCTACGCGCCGGCCCTGGGCTATGTCTTTGCCTGGCTGGGCGCGCTGGTGGACGCGCTGCCCCACGCCCTGGAGCTGTGGGTGGCTGCGGCAGTCTTTCCCCTTCTGGACGCCCTGGCCGCGGGGCCCTTTGGGCCGGAGGTCTCCCCCGCCGCCTGGAAGCTGGCCGGACGCTGCAAGGCGTCGGTGGCCGCGCTGGTGCTGGTCCAGGCGGGCTTTAACCTGCTTCAGCTGCTGCTGGCGGGGCAAATCCGCAGCGTGGACCTTCAGATCAATCTGCCCCTGTTCGACCTGGGCGTGGTGCTGGCGGTGCTGCTGCTGGCCGACTATCTGGCCAAGAGCCGGGCCTTACAGGAGGAGAACGACAGCTTTGTGTGACGGGGTGGAGCTATGGCGATACGGGTCTGTCTGGATCAGGTGCTGAAGGAACGGGGCATGACGGCCAAGGAACTGTGCTCCCTGGTCCATATCACCGAGGCCAATCTGTCCATCCTGCGCAGCGGCAAGGCCAAAGGCGTGCGTTTCGGGACGTTGAACAAGATCTGTCACTATCTGCAATGCGACGTGGGCGATATCCTCACCTGCGACGGAGAACTGGAGGACGACGATGGGGAATAAACGAGGGATCGTGGGGCTGGCTTTGGCCCTGGCGGTGGGCCTGAGCGGCTGTCAGCTGGCGCAGCCGGACCAGGAGACGGCCCAGGCCGACCGGCTTATCGGGGTGTATGTGACCACCGAGTATCTGGACCTCTTTGACATCGAGAGCTATCTGGAGGACAATCTGAACGCCGGCTGGACGGGGGGCGAGATCACCGGGGACACCGCCCCCTACGAGGGCCGGGTGTACGCCGTGCGCACGGAGGACGGCAGGTACGTCTTTGAGGGCGTGCCCGACGGGGTGAACGCCTTCTGGCCCCTGGAGACCGAGGCGGACGGTTCCCTGGTCCACGCCAACGCCTGCGGCCCGGAGGTGCAGGGCGGCGCCGACCTGCTCTACGGGGACGAGGGAACGGAGCAAAACTGTGAGGCTGTTCTGTATCTGGACGCCGACCGGGGGAACGCCGCCTACTTCAACCCGGTGTATCAGACGGCCTCCGGCGAGATCTACCTGACGGCGGGGACGGGGATATCGTCCTACGACACCACCAGTCAGCAGGCCATGGGCTCCTTCACCCAGACCATGTCCTCCGAGACCACCTATACGGACACGGAGGGGACGGTGCGCACCGACTCCTTCTCGATAGCGATGACGGTGGAGTACTGGACGCCACCCGAATGGATCGCGGTCACCCAGATGAGCGCCGACGGCCAGGTGGTCCGCCGGGATGTGTTTGACGGGGAGACCCTGCCCGATACCATGGCGCGCGGCGCTGAGACGGCCTATTACATTGTGGAGGAGTGCCGGACGGAGTGGGGCGAGACGGCGGTGGAGCGCACGCTGGAAGAGGAGGACTGCGAAGCGTTCTCCTTTGTGCAGAGCGGCGAGGGGGCGTTCTGCACGCCCCACACCATAACCCTCACCGCGGAGTGACCCTGGCGCTTCTTGGTGAAATCTGCCCAAAGGGGGCGCTGTGCGCAGCGCCCCCTTTGGTTTGACAAATGGCCGCCCCCGCCGTACAATCGAGAAAGCGGCGCAGAGGCGCCGCCAAACCTTACCACCGGGGGAACTGCCATGAAGATTCTCACACAAATCGCCATCCTGTTCGCCCTCTGCTGGCTGAGTCAGCTGGTGGAGGCGGCTTTGCCCTTTGATTTTCCAGCCAGCGTCATCGGCATGGTCCTGCTGTATCTGCTGCTGTGCCTGCGGGTGCTGCGGGTGGACCATATCCGGGAAAAGTCGGACTTCCTGCTGTCTAACCTGTCCTTTTTCTTTCTGCCCGCCGGCGTGAGCATCCTGAATTATGTGGATGTGCTGCGCTCCACGGCGGTACGGCTGGTGCTCGTCTGCCTGATCTCCACCGTGGTCACCTTCGGCGTGACCACCGGCGCGGCCACGTTGGTGCTGCGCCTCCTCCGGAAAGGGGGCAGACGCTGATGGACGCACTGTTTGCCTCGCCCTTTTTCGGAATCGCCCTGAGTATCGGCGCGTTTCTGGTGGGCGTCCAGATTCAGAAAAAGACCGGTCTGGTGATTTGCAATCCGCTGATCATCGCCATCGTGCTGGTCTGCGCGGTGCTGCTGCTCTTCCACATCCCCTACGATTCCTACAATGAGGGCGGAGCGATGATCAGTTTGTTCCTCTCCCCCGCCACGGCCTGCCTGGCAGTGTCCATCTACACCAAGGCGGCGCTGCTCAAGGAATACTGGCTGCCCATCCTGGTGGGCTGCGCGGCGGGCTCCCTGGCCTCCATGGGCAGCGTATGGGTCCTGTGCCGGCTGTTCGGCCTGGACGAGGCGGTGACCGCCTCCCTTTTGCCCAAATCGGTCACCACACCCATCGCCACCAGCATCGCCCAGAGCCACGGCGGGCTGATTCCCATCACGGTGGTGGCGGTGATCTTTACGGGGATTTTGGGGAGCATCCTGGCTCCCGCGCTCATCAAGCTGTTCCGGGTCAAGGACCCGGTGGTGGCGGGGCTGGCCATTGGGGCCTGCTCCCACGCGGTGGGTACCGCCCGGGCCCTGGAGCTGGGCGAGACCGAGGGGGCCATGAGTGGCCTGGCCATCGGCGTATGCGGCATCCTGACGGTGCTGTTTTCTCTGTTTCTCCTGTAAAAACCCCTGTTTATGGGCGGCAAACGAAGGTTTGCCGCCCGTTTTTTTGCGCCGGGCCTTTACTTTACTGCCCTGAAGTGATAAAATAGAGTGGAAAGCTGCGCATGAACGCGAAAGGAGAGAAACCAGCTTATGCCCAAAACGCCCAAAAAGGAGCGCAGTATGGCGCTTTACGAGACCATCCTGCAGCTTCGGGACTTGGATGAGTGCTGCCGCTTTTTTGAGGACCTGTGTACCGCCAACGAGCAGCGCACCATGGAGCAGCGCTTTGACGTGGCCCTTCTGCTGGACGAGGGCCGGGTCTATACGGAGATTTTGGAAAAGACCGGGGCCAGCTCGGCGACCATCAGCCGAGTCAACCGGGTGTTCACCACCGGAACCGGGGCTTTTCAGGAAATGATCGACCGGAGGAGAGAAGAAGCGCCCGAACCGTGATCAAAGAAGCGCCGAGGCGTGAAGGCGGTCCTTTTCTTGCCTTGCCAAGAAAAGGACCCAAAAGAAGGCGCGGCAAGGGGAGGCCCCCTTGCCCATCCCCCGCGTCTGACGGGGGAAATGCCATTTGCACCCGGCGCGGCAGAAGGCACCATACGACGCGTCAGCCCCGCTGCCGCTGCATGGTGCGGTGTCCTGGACCGTCCGACCCACCAACTGCGCCTGCCCTGGTGGGGTATGGACAGATGGGTGCTAAGACCGGCAGAACCGCCGCACCGGGCAACCCACAGAAAGCCAAGCGCATGGACAGCAAGAAGCGGGCGTTGATTTGCGGAACTTCTCAGCCGCAGCGGTGCCGGCTAAACCAAAGAGAACAAGGCAATCTTTACATAAGGAAGGAATCGGAACATGAGACAACTGATGTTGGGCAACGCCGCCGTTGCCCGGGGCCTCTACGAGGCCGGCTGCGCGGTGGCCTCCAGCTACCCCGGCACACCCAGCACCGAGATCACCGAGGAGCTGGCCAAGTACGACGAGGTCTACTGCGAGTGGGCCCCCAATGAGAAGGTGGCCATGGAGGTGGCCTTCGGCGCGGCCCTGGCGGGCAAGCGCTCCTTCTGCGGCATGAAGCACGTGGGCCTGAACGTGGCCGCCGACCCCCTGTTCACCATCTCCTACACCGGCGTCAACGCCGGCATGGTCATCGCCGTGGCCGACGATGCGGGGATGCACTCCTCTCAGAACGAGCAGGACTCCCGCCACCACGCCATCGCCTCCAAGCTGCCCATGCTGGAGCCCTCCGACTCCGCTGAGGCCCTGGAGTTTGCCAAGCTGGCCTATGAGCTCAGCGAGCAGTTCGACACCGCCGTCCTGCTGAAAATGTGTACCCGCATCGCTCACTCCCAGTCGGTGGTGGAGCCGGGAGAGCGGGCGGAGCCCCCGGCAAAGCCCTATCAGAAGGACATCGCCAAGTATGTCATGATGCCGGGCAACGCCATCCGCCGCCACCCCGTGGTGGAGGAGCGCACCCGCCTGCTGACCGAGTGGGCTGAGACCGCCCCCATCAACCGGGTGGAGATGGGCGGCACGGAGCTGGGAATCATCACCTCCTCCACCTGCTATCAGTACGCCAAAGAGGTGTTCGGCGACAGGGCCTCCATTCTGAAGCTGGGCATGGTCAATCCTCTACCCGTCAAGCTGATTCAGGACTTTGCCGCCAAGGTGGACAAGGTGGTGGTCATCGAGGAGCTGGACCCCATCATCGAAAACCACTGCAAGACCATCGGTGTGGACGTCCGCGGCAAGGACCTGCTGCCCATCTGCGGCGAGTTCTCTCAGAATCTGATCGCCACCCGCCTGGGCTGCCCCGACAAGCCCGCCGTCACCCTGGAGGAGAACATTCCCGTCCGGCCGCCGGTCATGTGCGCCGGCTGTCCCCATCGCGGCATGTTCTACACCCTGAACAAGAACAAGGTCACCGTGCTGGGCGACATCGGCTGCTACACCCTGGGGGCCGTGGCGCCGCTGGCGGCCATGGACATGACCCTGTGCATGGGCGGCTCGGTTTCGGGAATCCACGGCTTCAACAAGGCCCTGGGCGAGGAGGCGGAACGCAAGACCGTGGCCGTCATCGGCGACTCCACCTTCATGCACTCGGGCATGACTGGCCTGGCCAACATCGCCTATAATCAGTCCAATTCCACCGTGATCATTCTGGACAACTCCATCACCGGCATGACCGGGCACCAGCAGAATCCCACCACCGGCTACAACATCAAGGGCGATCCCGCCGGCAAGATCGACCTGGAGGCCCTGTGCCGCTCCATGGGCTTCCGCCGGGTCGTGGTGGTAGACCCCTACGACCTGGCCGCCTGCGACAAGGCGGTGAAGGAGGAGCTGGCCGCCGACGAGCCCTCGGTCATCATCAGCCGCCGGCCCTGCGCCCTGCTCAAATACGTCAAGCATAAGCCCCCCCTGGCCGTCAACAAGGACAAGTGCGTCGGCTGCAAGTCCTGCATGAAGATCGGCTGCCCCGCCATCTCCATCAAGGAGGGCAAGGCCCGGGTGGACAACACCCTGTGCGTGGGCTGCGGCGTGTGCGAGCAGCTGTGTCCCGTTGGGGCCTTTGAGAGCACCGGCAAGGAGGGTTAAGACATGGAGACAAAGAATATCATGATCGTGGGCGTGGGCGGACAGGGCTCCCTCCTCGCCTCCAAGCTGCTGGGCCGCATCCTGCTGGACCAGGGCTATGACGTGAAGGTGTCCGAAGTCCACGGCATGTCCCAGCGGGGCGGCAGCGTGGTCACCTATGTGCGCTACGGCG
>DXYV01000033.1 GCA_019415645.1 Clostridiales bacterium | reverse complement strand
TTGTTGGCTACCTGTTCAATGCGTTTCAATTCATTTTGATTTAATCTAAGGAGGTAATTCGCTATGGGACTGTTTAACAAGAAGAAAGAGGAAAAAAGTTGCTGCTGTGGGAGCGGCTGCACACCCGAAAAGATGGCCCAGGCAGAGGCCGCAAAAACAACTGCTGGGATCAAAGTGCTGGGGGCTGGCTGCGCGAAGTGTCATGCGTTGGAAGATGCCACCAAAGCGGCGCTTGCGGAACTGAATATGGACACGACCATAGACCATGTAACGGACTTCTCGCAGATCGCCGCCTATGGCGTGATGACCACCCCTGCCCTTGTGGTAGATGGCAAGGTCGTGTCCTATGGTAAGGTTTTGAAAAAAGATGAGGTAAAAGCCCTCATTCAAAAGGTCAGGGGATGACGTATGGGTCAAAAACCCAAGGTGGCGTTTATCTGCGTCCACAATTCCTGCCGGAGCCAAATCGCCGAGGCACTCGGAAAGTATCTGGCCTCCGATGTATTTGAAAGTTACTCCGCTGGCACGGAGACTGTGCCGCAGATCAACCAGGACGCAGTTCGGCTGATAAAACAACTCTATGGCATTGACATGGCGCAGACGCAATATAGCAAATTGCTGAACGAACTTCCGCCCGTAGACATTGTAATAACAATGGGGTGCAATGTGGCCTGCCCCTATCTACCCTGCAAGCACCGGGAGGATTGGGGGCTTGACGATCCGACAGGAAAATCAGACAAAGCATTTTTGGAGATAATCCAGTCTATCAAAGAAAAAATTGATAATCTAAGAAATCGAATAGAACACAACGCACTTCTTTAGATGGATAGCAAATCCAGTCGGGGCCGTCAATGGTCGAGATGAACGGCGCACAAGTGCGCCGCCATTGACCGCCCCGCCCGGCCTTGCTCTGCGGTTATCAAGGCGGGCAAGCACCAGAAGTGCTTGCCCGCCTCCTTTGATTTTAGGTCGAATTGCGTCCCATGGTGGGATTGATTTCCGCCGGGGCGGAAATCAATCCCCTATTGCCTGGGAGCGTTTACGCTCCCAGGCGGTGGTCGAAATGGGTCTCGATTTGAGACCCATTTCGACAGAAACTTACATCAAATTGAGGGAAGTTTTGATTGTGGCCGTTTATGGCCTGAAACCCTTGCAATTTCTCGGTTTTTGTGATACTATTTTGATACTAAGAAAGCGTACTGCCTCAAATAAGCAGGCAAAACATTAACATATTTGCGAATGTTTTGCCTGCAAAATCACCCTAAATACGCTCCCATATATCTGAATTTGCCGAGTGGGAATAACTGAAACTCAAACGCCCGCAGAGCCCTAATGTGATGGGCTCTGCGGGCGTTTTGTGTCCCATTAGCTGCGAAATTCAGAGTTGGCGGATATCGCTGAACAGCGGGAAAAGCCCGTAAGCAGCCTTGGCGCTCCTTTAGATCAAATCGGGCGGACAGACGCTGGAATTAAGAAATATTTAGTAGATGTACATAATTCGTTATGGTATACTGTGCATGAAATCGATAAAATACCGTTAAATAAAATAACAGGAGGACCGTGTCATGGAAAATCAGATTCCAGCTTATGAAGGCAATCTTATTTATGACTTTGAAGAAACAGCCCCTCGTTACTGCGTCGAATTTCTGAAGCCTTGCCCCAACTTGTCGCCCAATACTACCGTTTATTTTGACGGATTTTTTTGGAATGAATGCGGGATTGTTTTTCAATATAATGATGGAGACAATTTCAAGCCTCGATCCTTCACACTGAAAGTGGTCTTTCCCTGTACCATTAAAAGTATGCGAATGTTTGCTATGACGGTACATCAGGAAAATAAACTTTTTGACCTGCAGCAGCGGTCTGCCGCCGCAAACTTGTCAGAGCCTATTTTTCATTTCTACCGATGTAAGTATTCCAATTATTATTTCTGTCATCCTTATACTTGCATTGATTTTTGCACTGGCAGAGGTTTCGAAAGAGTAACTTAAGTAAAAATAAACGACTCGCAGTAAGGGTTATCGCAACAATTTTGATTGTGTGTCTGGCAGCATATGTTCTTTTTATTGATGCAATAGTATTTGGAGTGATTGGACTAGTCCCGAACTAACGGGCTTTTTATCTAGAGAATCCAGTTCCTTGCCTGAATCGTCTATGGCTAAAAAGAACATAAACCTTAAAACTCAGCATGGGAAGCTTATTTTTCGGATGGCGTGGAAGAGATTGGAACTTTTGAGGTTAGAGTGGACCTACCGCTTATCATCTGTGTGATTTTCCGGAAGCGGTGGAGTATTCTTCTGCAAGAAAATAGATACGCTATAGTCCGGACTGAACGCGTATATGTTCCGATTTTGGCGAAAAAGAATGATGGAAATTTTGTCTGTTTACAAAATAGAAAAAAATTTTTCATTTTTTTCTTGACAAACGGAAATGTTTTGCTATAATAACTCTTGCGCCTGCAGTAGCGGGCACAAATAGCGGATTTGTGTAAAGGTAGCACAGCAGACTCTGACTCTGTATGTGAGGGTTCGAATCCTTCATCCGCTGCCAGAACGGAGCAAGCGTAAATGCGCTTGCTCCGTTTTTTGATTCTGTCTCTCTGGATGCCCGATCGGTTCAGTGAAAGCGGCGGGGGATAAACAAAGGTGCCGGTTCTTTTTGTCCCGGTTGACAGTTGAGGATTACAGGCGATTGTGCTATACTACATTTAATATGCGTAAAATGTTGGTATCCTATGAAGAGAGGACCTGAGCCATGAAAATTGTGGTACTGGCCGGCGGCCTGAGCCTGGAGCGCAACGTCTCCCTGTCCAGCGGAATTCTGGTGTGTCAAGCTCTGCGGGAGCGCGGGCACCAGGCGGCTTTCGTGGATTTATATTTTGGCACCGAGTATTACAGCGGGGACTTGGAGAGCCTGTTTTCCGCTCCGCTGCCGGAGGAATTGAGCCGGGTATCCCGGGAAGCGCCGGACCTGGATGCGGTAAAGGCGCGCCGGAAAACCGGCGGGGAGAGCCAGTTCGGCCGGGATGTGCTCCAGCTGTGCGCGATGGCTGACATCGTATTCCTGGCCCTGCACGGCGCCTGCGGCGAGGATGGACGGGTACAGGCGGCCCTGGACCTGATGGGAATCCCCTATACCGGCTCCGGCTATCTGGGCAGCGCCATCGCCATGGATAAAGATTTGACCAAGCGGCTGGTGGCTCCCCGCGGCGTACGGACGCCTGCTTGGGAAACGCTGGAGTATCTGGCTGAGGACATCGGAGCGATCGTCCAGACCGCTTCGCTGCCCTGTGTAATCAAGCCCATTGACAGCGGTTCTTCCATCGGGGTATATATCTGCCGTACTCAGGAGGAGCTGACGGCTGCGCTGGAGCAGGGGCTGAAGCTAGGCGGACGGAGCGTACTGGAGCAGTACATCGCTGGCCGGGAGGTTCAGATCGCGATTTTGGAGGACCAGGCGCTGCCCTCTATTGAGATCGTCCCCAAGAGCGGCTTTTACGACTACGAGAACAAATATCAGCCCGGCGCGGCGGAGGAGATCTGTCCGGCGCCCATCCCGCAGGAGCTGGAAGCCCAGCTGGCGGAGGCGGCCCTGACCGTTTACCGCACCCTGGGGCTGAGCGTCTACGCCCGGGCGGACTTTATCCTGGGGGAGGACGGGGCGCTTTACTTTTTGGAGATCAACACGCTGCCGGGCATGACGCCAACCAGCCTGGTCCCGCAGGAGGCCGCGGCGGTGGGAATCGGATATGGCGAGCTGTGTGAGCGCATCCTGAACGCCTCGCTGGAAGCGCGCCGACAGGGAAGATAAGGGGGAGCGACCGTGGAACCGATTACCATAGGGGAAATTTTGGAGGCGGTAGGGGGCACGCTGCTGGGCGAGCCCTGCGATTTGGATGCCACCGTGGATCATGTGGACACGGACAGCCGGAAGCTGCATCCGGGCAGCCTGTTCCTGCCCCTGGAGGGCGAACGTTTTGACGGACATTCCTTCATCAACAGCGCACTGGAAAATGGCGCGGCGGGCTGCCTGACCGCCCGGGAGCGGGAGAGCTATCTGCCGGGGAAATTCTACATCAAGGTGCGCTCCACCCAGAGGGCTCTGCGGGACCTGGCCCGCTATTACAAAAAGAAATTTCCCATTCCCTATATCGCCATCACCGGCAGCGTCGGCAAGACGACCACCAAAGATATGGTGGCGGCGGTGCTGGGCGAACGCTTCAAGGTGCTCAAAACGGACGGCAACTTTAACAACGCGGTGGGGCTGCCCCTGACGCTGCTGCGGCTGAACCGGGAGCACCAGATCTGTGTGCTGGAAATGGGAATGAACCACGCCGGAGAGATCGACTACCTCAGCGACATTGTGGAGCCAGATGTGGCCCTGATCACCAATATCGGCGATTCCCACATTGAAAATCTGGGCAGCCGGGAGAATATCCTGAAGGCGAAGTGCGAGATCTTCAACCACATGAAGCCGGACGGGACCGTCATTCTCAACGGTGACGACGAGCTTCTGCGGACGCTGATCGGCAAGCTGTCCCATCCCACACTGACCTGCGGGACCGGAGAAGGGCTGGACTATACGGCATATGATGTAGAAAGCGACGGCTTGTCCCATCTGTCCTGTAAAGTAAAAACCCCGCGCGGGAAATGCGACCTGGATATCCCGGCCCTAGGGGCTCATATGGTCTATCCTGCGCTGATGGCGGCCGCGGTAGGGGAGCTGTTTGGACTGACGGGCGAGGATATTACACGCGGCGTGCAGGGCTTCCTGCCCACCAAGATGCGTATGAACATCATCCGACGCGGCAACGATCTGGTGGTGCTCAACGACGCTTACAATGCCAACCCCCAGTCTATGCGGGCGGCCGCCGCCGTGCTGGGCGATGCCAAGGATCGCCGGAAGGTGGCGGTGCTGGGCGATATGCTGGAGCTTGGCGTAGGCAGCGAGATGTTCCACCGCGCGGTGGGAGGCTATTTTGCCGAAGCCGGCGTGGACTGCCTGATTGCCGTGGGCGAGCTGGCCAAGTATATCGCAGAGGGAGCCGAGGCCAAGGGTGTTCCTCAGGTCTACTACTTTGAGACCAAGGAGAGAGCCTATCCGACCCTGTCCAAAGAGCTGCGGGCCGGGACCACCATTCTGGTCAAAGCATCCCGGGCCATGGCCTTTGAAGAATTTGTCAACTTTATCATCGAAAATACGGCGGAGGACACGACACGAAACGTCTGACCCGCCGAAAAGGGTAAGCATACTATGATCGATATTTCTGTATCCAACCTGGTGAAAGAATTTGAGGTTGGGAACCGTATCTTGGACGGTCTCAGCTTTCAGGTGGACAGCGGAGAGCGGGTGGGCCTGCTGGGTAAGAATGGCGCGGGAAAGACCACGCTGTTCCGCATCCTGACCGGAGAGCTGGACTGCGACGAGGGCGAGGCCGTCCTTGCGCCGGGGAAACGGGTGGGGCTGATCTCCCAGATTCCCGTCTACCCGGCGGGTTATACGGTGGAGGACGTCCTGAATACCGCCTTCGACCGAATTCACGCCATGGAGCAGGAGCTGAATGAGCTGGCCGCCCGGATGGCGGACGGGGACAGCGACTCCGCGCTTCTCAGCCGCTATGACCGAATTACAGCGTCCTTTGAGGCGGCGGGAGGCTACGATACCACTACACAGCTGAACAAGGTGTGCAACGGGCTGGGAATCCTACCCGCCATGCGCCGGCAGCAGTTTTCGGATCTGTCCGGCGGAGAAAAAACGCGAATCAATCTGGCACGGCTGATTTTGGAGGACACGGACATCCTGTTTTTGGATGAGCCCACCAACCACCTGGACCTCCATGCCACGGAGTGGCTGGAGGAGTATCTGCTGCGCTTCAAGGGCACGGTACTGGCCATTTCCCACGACCGCTATTTCCTGGACCGGGTAGTGACTCGGATCATCGAGATCAGCCAGGGAAAAGCGGAGTTCTACTCCGGCAATTACAGCTTTTATGTGGAGGAGAAGGAGCGGCGCTATCAGGAGCGGCTGCGGCAGTATGAAAAGGAGCAGGCCAAGATCGCTCAGCTCCAGGAGGCCGCGGACCAGATGCGAATCTGGGCCTTTAAGGGAAACGACAAGCAATACAAGCGCGCCATCAATATGGAGCGGCGCATCGAGCGCCTGCGCAAGACCGACCGGCCGAAGAAGGAGCGGGCGCTGACCGCCCGGTTTGGCCAGCGGGAGTTCCAGGGAGACGTGGCCCTGGCTGCCGTTGGGGTGACGAAGGGCTTTGAGGGCCGGACGCTCTTTTCCAAGATCGACCTGGAGGTAGAGGGCGGCGAGCGAATCGCGCTGTTGGGCGATAACGGGACCGGCAAATCCACCTTCCTGAAGATGGTCATGGAGGAGGAGCAGCCGGACGAGGGCTACTTCTATAAGGGGCCCACCATTAAAATTGGCTATCTGCCCCAGATCGTGCGATTCGACCGGCCGGAGCGCAATCTGGTGGATACGATGCTCTATGCAACCAACTGCTCGACCCAGGAGGCACGGGACCGCTTGGCGGCGTTTCAGTTCCGGGGCGAGGACGTGTTCAAGCCCGTGTCCGCGCTGTCGGGCGGGGAACAGTCCCGTCTGCGGCTGTGCATGCTCATGGATGAAAAAATCAACTTCCTGATTCTGGACGAGCCCACCAACCATCTGGACATTGCCTCCCGGGAATGGATCGAGGACGCGGTCAGCGAATTTGAGGGCAATTTGCTCTTTGTCTCCCACGACCGCTATTTCATTGACAAATTCGCCACCCGAATCTGGGTGATCGAAAACGGAACCATCACGGATTTCCGGGGCGATTTTCAGGCCTACCGGGCCATGCTGGCCCGGAAAGAGGCGCTGAAAAATCAGCCGCTCAAGACGGCGGAAGAGGTCAAGCCCAAAAAGGACAAGCCCAAATCCACAGGCGGGACCAAGCAGCTGGAAAAGGACGTCAACGCCGCAGAGCGTGCGGTGACAAAAGCAGAAGAGAAGCTGTACGACCTGTCCTGTGCCATTGAGGAAGCGGCTTCCGATTATCTGAAGCTTCAGGAGCTTTATGAACAGCAGGAGGCACTGGAGGATGAACTGGCCCATCTCTATGCGGAATGGGAACGGCTGTCCCAGGCCCTGGAGGAGGCGCGGGCATGAAGACCAGAGGCTATAAGCCATACGAGGGCAGACGCCATTCCATCTTTTGGAGACTTCTGCTGGCCTTGGTGATTTTAGGCGTCCTCCTGTTCAGCGCGCTGAGCGCAGTAATTGGAGTGAATGCGCGTGGTCAGATCGTGGGAGAGCCTCAGGCCATGGTGATTTTGGGCTGCCAGGTCAAGCCTTGGGGGCCGTCCATTCTGCTTCAGGACCGGTTGGATACGGCCCTGGAGTATCTGGAGGAGCACCCGGACCTGCCGGTGGTGGTTTCAGGCGGCCAGGGGCCGGATGAGCCAACCAGCGAGGCCCAGGCCATGTATGACTATCTGGTGGAGCATGGAATCGCGGCAGAGCGCATCGTGCAGGAGGACCAGTCCCACAACACGGTACAGAATCTGCTGTATTCCAGGGATCTGCTGGCGGAGCTTGGTCTGGACCCGGCAGAGGACAGCGTCCTGTTTGTCTCCAACGGCTTCCACTTGGCACGCATCCGGATGCTGGCGGAGCGGCACGGCTATGGAGCGGTCTCAACCCTGGCCGCCCCAGTCAGCGATATGCCGTCGGCAGTCAAAATGTTCTTCCGGGAGCCGCTGGCCCTGGCGAAATCGTTCCTGCTGGACCACTGAGCACCGGCCCGGGAGGAGAGAGGAGGAAACCGCATGGAGGAGCAGCTTAAGGCCATTGAGCTGCGCTACGAGGAGATTCAGGCGCGGCTCAACGCCTCTGAGACCTATCAGGACCCGGAGCTGGTGGCTAAGCTCAACCGGGAGGAAAAAGAACTAGCGCCAGTGGTGTCCGCTTGGCGAAGCTATCGGGCTTGCCTAACTGACAAGGAAGATGCCTTGTCGATGATGAACGACCCGGAGCTGAGAGAGCTGGCCCAGGAGGAATTTACT
Organism: Clostridiales bacterium; assembly: GCA_019415645.1. Classification (GTDB taxonomy): domain Bacteria; phylum Bacillota; class Clostridia; order Oscillospirales; family Oscillospiraceae; genus DXYV01. The sequence goes on along the minus strand of DXYV01000033.1, from coordinate 24,260 downwards.
GCTGCGGAGCAGCGGCGGACTCAGCTGGAGCAGGAGCTGAAAATTCTCTTGCTGCCCCGGGACCCCAACGACGAAAAGAATGTCATTATGGAGATTCGGGCCGGCGTAGGCGGCGAGGAGTCCGCCCTGTTCGCCCATTCGCTGACCCGGATGTACACCATGTACGCAGAAAGCCGGGGATGGAAGCTGGAGGTCGTCAACATAAATGAGACGGAGCTCGGCGGTGTAAAGGAAATTTCCTTTCTGATAGAAGGAGAGGGCGCTTACTCCCGCCTGAAGTTTGAAAGCGGCGTCCACCGGGTGCAGCGCGTACCGGAGACCGAGTCCGGCGGCCGTATTCATACCTCCACCGTGACGGTGGCGGTGCTGCCGGAGATCGACGCGGTGGAGTTTGACCTCAATCCGGCTGACGTGGAGATGCAGGTGTTCCGCTCCTCCGGCGCGGGCGGACAGCATATCAATAAGACCTCCTCGGCGGTGCGGCTGATTCATAAGCCCACCGGAACCGTGGTGGAGTGCCAGCAGGAGCGCAGCCAGTTTCAGAATCGGGAAAAGGCCATGCAGATTTTGCGCTCCCGCCTGTATGAGGCGGAGCAGGAGAAGGTCAACAGTGAGTTTTCTGCGGCGCGCCGCAGCCAGGTGGGGACCGGGATGCGCAACGAGCGCATCCGCACCTACAACTTCCCGCAGGGACGGCTGACGGACCACCGGATCGGGCTGACCTTGTATAAGCTGGACGCCGTGATGGACGGCGATTTGGATGAGATCATTGACGGACTGATCATGGCGGATCAGGCGGAGCGGCTGAAAGGCGGCACAGAGACGGCATAACAGAAGGAGTGTATGGGAACATGAAGCGAGCAAGCGCGATTTTGATGATTGTTGCCGCTGCGGCGCAGCTGGCGGCGGGGATTCTCACTCTGGTCGGAAGCAGACCGGCGCGGGACCGATAGGGCGGCGATCGTGTTGGAACGACAAACGGAACGCCTGACGGCCCGTGACAGCCAGCGGGCGGCTGAGCTGCTGCGGCGCGGGGGCCTGGTGGCCCTGCCCACAGAGACGGTCTACGGACTGGGCGCCAACGGCCTGGACCCGGAGGCAGTGGAGCATATTTTTCAGGCTAAGGGCCGGCCCCAGGACAACCCCCTCATTCTGCACGTGCCGGATGATAGCTGGCTGGAACGCTATTGCCAGGACATCCCGCCGACTGCCTACGAGCTGACCCGGCGGTTCTGGCCTGGTCCCCTGACCCTGATTTTGCCCCGCCGCGGGATCGTGCCCGACGTGGTGACCGCCGGTATGGATACGGTGGGGATGCGGTGTCCCGATCACCCGGTGACCCGAGTCATCCTGGAGCTGGCGGATGTGCCGGTGGCGGCGCCCTCCGCCAATACCTCCGGGAAACCCAGCCCTACCACGGCGGCCCATGTGCTGGCGGATATGGACGGAAAGATCGACGCGGTGGTGGACGGCGGCCCCTGCTCTGTGGGAGTGGAATCCACCATTGTGGACCTGACCGTTACGCCCCCTCAGCTTTTGCGGCCGGGCGGCGTGACGCTGGAGGAGCTGGAGGCAGTTCTGGGAACGGTGACAGTGGACAAGGCCGTGACGCAGCTGCTGAATGCGGAGGAGAAGCCCCGGGCCCCGGGTATGAAGTACCGCCATTATGCCCCCCGGGCTCCTGTGACCGTAGTGCGGGGTGCACCGGAGCGCACCGCCGCATATATCCAGACGCAGTTGGGCCCCACCAGCGGCGTCATTTGCTTTGACGAATTTGCCGGTCTGTTTGCCGGTCATGTGGTGGAGCAGCTGGGCCCGGCGGGGGACCAGACGGAGCAGGCACGCCATATTTTTGACGTACTGCGTGCCTTTGACGAGACCGCTGTGACTGAGATCTGGGCCCAGAGTCCGGAGGCGTCCGGAATTGGGCTGGCTGTGACCAACCGGCTGAACAAGGCGGCTGGATTCCATATCGTGGATGTGAAATGAGGAAAACCGATGAGTGAAAAGCGCGGCATCGTGCTGGATACGCTGGCGCGGATGGGAATTGAGTATGAGCTGTGGGAGCACCCGGCGGTCTACACCATCGAGGAGATGGATGCCCTGCCCCTGAAACGGCCCGATGTGATCGCGAAAAATTTATTTTTGCGGGACGCCAAAGGGAAACGCCATTTTCTGGTAGTCTTGAAGAAGGAGAAATCTGCCCGCCTGGATCAGCTGCAGGAACAGCTGGGCAGCACCAAGCTGAGCTTTGCCTCTGCGGAGCGGCTGGATCGCTTCCTCGGCTTGGAAAAGGGGGCGGTGACCCCCTTCGGCGTACTGAATGACGAGGCGCGGGCCGTGGAGGTCGTGCTGGATTCCGATTTGATGGAGCAGGACTTGATCGGCGTTCACCCCAACGAGAATACGGCCACTGTGGTCCTGAAGCCGGCAGATCTGCTGCGGGTGCTGGAGGAGCACGGAAACCCGGTGAAACAGCTTCACATTTGAACAAGGAGCGCGGAACCATGAAAATTATTGGAATCACCGGCGGAAGCGGCGTGGGGAAAACCACCGTGCTGGGAGAGCTGGAGCAGTTTGACACTCATATTATTGACTGCGACGCGGTCTATCACAGACTGTTGGAATCGGATGCGGGCCTGCTGGGAGAACTCCGGGACCGTTTTGGGCAGACTGTCTTTCGGGATGACGGCTCCCTGGACCGGAAGGCTCTGGGCGGCGTGGTGTTCCGCGACGCGAATGCTCTGGCGGACCTGAACGCCATTACCCACAAATATGTGGACGCGGAAGTGGATGGGCAGATCGAGGCGGCACGCCGGGCGGGCCGGAAGGCCGTTGCCGTGGACGCCATCGCCCTGCTGGAGGGTGGCCTGCGGGACAAGTGCGACCTGACCGTGGCAGTCACGGCTCCGGAGGAGGCGCGTGTCAAGCGGCTGATGGCCCGGGAGGGCATCTCGGAGGAGTATGCCCGGACCCGAATCGCAGCCCAGAAGCCGAATGACTATTTTGCACAGAACTGCGATTATGTCTTTTACAACGACGGCGACGATCCTGACGCCTGCCGCGCCAAGGCGCGGGCGTTGTTCCAAGAAATCCTGAAGGAGGAATTGTAACATGGAAGAAAAGACCTATGCTGAGCAGCGGCGCGAGGCGCTGTTCCATGCGAAGAAAAACGGCTGGGACCGAATCCCGGCAGAATGGGAACCGGAAATTCAGGCCTATGGCGAGAGCTATAAGACCTTCCTGGACTGTGGTAAGACGGAGCGCCGCGTGGTAGAGATCACTGTGGAGCTGGCCGAAGCCAAGGGCTTCCGGCCCTTTACCCGCGGGATGGAGCTCAAGCCGGGCGATAAGGTGTACCGTGTGAACCGCGGCCGTGCCATCATGCTGGCGGTGATTGGCTCCGCACCGCTGGATCAGGGTGTGTCCATCGGCGCGGCTCATATCGACTCCCCCCGTCTGGATCTCAAGCCCACTCCGCTGTATGAGGACAGCGAGATGGCCTTCTTCAAGACCCATTATTACGGCGGCATCCGCAAGTATCAGTGGGTCACCATCCCCCTGGAGCTCCACGGCGTGGTGGCGCTGAAGGACGGCTCCATGGTGGACGTGCGGGTAGGCGACCAGCCCGGCGATCCCAAGTTCACCATCGACGATCTGCTGCCCCATCTGTCCGCTGATCAGAACAAAAAGCCCCTCAGCGAGGCAATCCCCGCCGAGAGCCTGAACATCCTGGTTGGCAGCCGGCCGTTCCGGGACGACCAGGGCGCGGAGCGGGTCAAGCTGGCGGTGCTGGACCTGCTCCATCAGAAGTACGGCATTACCGAGGCCGACTTTATCTCCGCCGAGCTGGAGGCGGTGCCCGCGTTCCAGGCCAGTGACATCGGCTTTGACCGCTCCCTGATCGGCGCCTACGGTCAGGATGACCGGGTCTGCGGCTACGCCGCCCTCAAGGCGCTGCTGGATCTGGAGGGGACGCCCCGCCGCACGGCGGTCTGCGTGCTGGCTGACAAGGAGGAGGTGGGCTCCACCGGCGTCTCCGGCATGAAGTCCGCAGCCTTCGATACGTTTATGAGCGATTTGTGCGACACCCAGCGGGTCCCGCTGAAGGCCTGCTATGAAACGTCGTTCTGTTTGTCTGCCGATGTGACCGCGGCCTTTGACCCCAACTTCCCCGAGGTCTATGAGAAGAACAACAGCGCCCGCATCAACTATGGCCTGGGCCTGTGCAAGTACACCGGCTCCCGGGGCAAGAGCGGCGCATCCGACGCGGGCGCCGAGACCGTGGCGTATGTCCGCCGGCTGCTGGACGACCGGAACGTGGTCTGGCAGATGGCAGAGCTGGGCAAGGCGGACCAGGGCGGCGGCGGCACCGTGGCCGGCTTTATGGCCGAGCGCGACATCGACACCCTGGATGCCGGTGTGCCGGTGCTGTCCATGCACGCACCCTTTGAGACCGTCTCCAAGCTGGACTGCTATATGATGTATCTGGGGATGCGGGCGGTGTACGAGGCGTAACTGGAACCTTCCCAAGAATAGAGCGGCCCCCCTTTTGCGCATACTAAAGGCAAAAGGGGGGTCATGTTTTATGGATGAGACCAAGGCGACCAGACACACATCCCAGGAAGAGCGGGATGACCAGGAGGAGCAGGAGAGCGGGCAGGGAAGCATGGAACACCGGCAGCAGCAGGCGGTGGATATGGGTTCCACGACCATTACGACCCAAAACGGGACCATACACACCCTGACCATTGTGGGACAGGTGGAGGGACACCAGCTCTTGCCCTCCAACAGCAAGAGCACCAAATACGAGCACGTGCTCCCGCTGCTGACCGCCGTGGAGGAGAGCGAGGACATCGACGGCCTGCTGATTCTGCTGAATACCATGGGCGGCGACATCGAGGCCGGGCTGGCCATTGCGGAGCTCATCGCCGGAATGCGCAAGCCGACGGTCTCCCTGGTGCTGGGCGGCGGCCACTCTATTGGCGTACCGCTGGCCGTTTCGGCCAGGACGTCGTTTATCGCGCCCTCCGCTGCCATGACCATCCACCCGGTGCGGCTGAACGGGCTGGTGATCGGGGTGGCGCAGACGTTCAACTATTTTGAGCGAATCCAGGAGCGAATCGTAGATTTTGTGACCAAGAACAGCCAGGTGGACCGGGATACGTTTACCAGGATGATGCTCAAAACCGGAGAACTCTCAGCCGACGTGGGCAGCGTCATTTATGGGCAGGAGGCGGTAGACATCGGGCTGATCGATCATGTGGGCAGCCTGTCCGACGCGCTGGACTGTCTGCACCGGATGATTCGGGAACGAAAAGACGAACAAAACGGCTGAAACCGGGGACCGCCCATGCTGAGCGGTCCCCGGTTTTTGCCGGTCGGCCGCCGCGGAAATCCACCGGAAAAGAACTGGTATTTTCCGCAGAGCTGTGATAAAATATTCTGAACCATAAATTTTGTATTCCGGGAGAAAGGCGGCAGGGTCTGGCGCCGGACCTGGAGAGGATAAAGAGGAGTTCCCTATGGCAGCCACACAACAAAAAAAGACCACTGCGTCGAAAACCAAAAAGGGGTCCGGGACCCAGCGAAAAAGTACCAAGCGGCAGGAGCCGGCGGTCCGCCCCATCCGGCGGGAGGTAGGGGCCGGAATCTGCCTGCTGCTTGCCTTTTTTTCCGCCATCGGCTATTTCAACATGGACGGTATTTTTATCAACCTGTTCCGGAATGTCCTGTGCGGTCTGATGGGATACGGGTTCTGGTTCATGCCGCCCATGCTGCTGGTCTGCGCGTACATCCTGGGTTTTCATCGGGGACGTCCGGTCCGGGTCCGGGTGTGGTGTGCGCTGCTGTTCCCGGTGGTGATGGGGGCGGTGCTCCACCTGTTCCTCTGCAAAGAAACCTACGAACTGGGCTGGGAGATGTTTTCCAACCTGTGGAACAGCGGCCTGACGCTGACAAGCGGCGGCGCGCTGAGCGGATTTTTGGCGGTGGGCTTTGTGCTGGTGTTCAGCAAGGTAGGCGCGGCGGCGGTGTTTCTCGTGGCCTGCCTGTGCCTGCTGCTGGGCGCGTTCAACCGGACTATCGTGGATGTGGTGGACGAGGCACGCCGCCGGGCCCGGGAGCGTCCGGCCTATGAGCTGGAGGAGGAACCCGATCTGGAGCCTGTGCCCAAGCGCAGCCGCCGGGAACAGGAGGAGCAGCCGCACCGCAGCGCCACCCGGGGCAAGCGGCTGCCTGCGGATATTCCGGTGGAGGACGGCCCGCTGCTGAACCGAAATCAGCCGACCCAGCCGGTCACAACGGTGCGGAAGAAAAAGCTGTTTGACACGGTCTCCCATACACCGGCTCCGGACGAGGTGCTGACCGGAAAGTTCAAGACGCCCATGGAGAGCGAGCCGCCTGAGTATGAGGATGTGCCGGAGATTCTGCCGGTGGCGGAAGAGCCGGAAGCAGCACCGGCCCCCACTCCGGTCCCGACTCTGGAGGAGGCACCGCCGATGGCGGTGCCGGAGATTGTACGGGAGCCGGCGGTGCAGAAGGTGAAGCCGGAGGAGGCGGCCCGGGCTGCGGCCCAGGTGACCCAGGAGATCGAACATGCCATGAGCCAGGCCGACCGTCCGGCGTACCGGTATCCGCCCCTGTCCCTGCTTCAGGAGGGGAGCGGGGCCAGCGACGGCGATAACCGCAGCGAGCTGGCAGCCAATCAGGCTCGCCTGGCTGACGCAATCCAGTCCTTTGGCGTGGAGGCCCATATCGTCAACGTGACCCGGGGCCCTTCGGTGACCCGGTATGAGCTGGAACTGGAGCAGGGCGTCAAGCTGAACAAGATCACCAATCTGGCCGATGACATCGCCTTGGCCCTGGGTGCCTCTGCCGTGCGGATCGCGCCCATCCCGGATAAAATTTCCACCGTGGGAATTGAGGTGCCCAACAAGCAGGTCACGCCGGTGCCCATTCACGATGTGATTGGCTCCAAGGCCTTTACCGACAGTCCCTCCAAGGTCTCCTTCGCCGTGGGCAAGGACATCAGCGGAAACTGTATCGTGGGGAACATCGCCAAGCTGCCCCATATGCTGATTGCCGGCACCACCGGCTCCGGTAAGTCGGTGTGTACCAACTCTTTGATCATCTCTCTGCTGTATAAGGCTACGCCGGAGGAGGTCCGCCTGATCATGGTGGACCCCAAAATGGTGGAATTGGGCATGTACAACGGTATTCCGCACCTGCTGATCCCGGTGGTCACCGATCCGAAAAAAGCGGCCGGCGCCCTCCAGTGGGCGGTCAATGAGATGATGAAGCGCTACCGCATGTTCTCCGAGATCGGGGCCAAGGATCTGGCCTCCTATAACAACCATGCCCGCAAGCGGGACGATCTGGAGACTCTGCCGCAGATCGTCGTAGTCATCGACGAGCTGGCTGACCTGATGCTGGTGGCGGCCAAGGAGGTAGAGGAATCCATCTGCCGGGTGGCCCAGATGGGCCGCGCGGCCGGAATGCATCTGGTCATTGCCACCCAGCGGCCCTCCGCCGACGTGATCACCGGCCTGATGAAGGCCAACATTCCCTCCCGAATCGCTTTTGCCGTGGCCTCCTCTCTGGAGTCCCGAATCATTTTGGACACCACTGGCGCAGAAAAACTGGTGGGGAAAGGCGATATGCTTTACTTTCCCCTTGGCTCTGGAAAGCCCCAGCGAATCCAGGGCTGCTTTATCTCAGAGGAGGAAGTGGCCGAGGTGGTGGGCTTTATCAAGGAGAACGGCTCTGCGCAGTATGACGAGGCAGTCCTTCATGAGATTGAGCAGCATGCCGAGGAGAAGGAAAAGAACGCCAAGGGCGTGGGCGGCACGTCCGGGGACGAGGGTGACTACGATGAGCTCCTGCCTGCCGCTATCGACGTGGTACTGGAGGTGGGACAGGCCTCGGTCTCCATGCTCCAGCGCCGGCTGAAGCTGGGATACGGCCGGGCGGCCCGTCTGGTGGACCAGATGGAGGAGAAGGGAATCGTCGGTCCCTTTGAAGGCTCCAAGCCCAGACAGCTGCTGATCGCCAAGGAGCAGTGGCAGGAGATGCAGTTCCGACAGAATATGGCCGGCGGGGTGCAGGAACCGCCCGCCATGGAACCGCCGCTCCCGGAGGGAGACCTGGAAGGGCAGGAGGACGACGAGCCTCCCTTCGAGATCGACGGCTAAACAGAAAACCGGACCGCCCCGAAAACCGGGGCGGTCCGGTTGCTTATGTTGCGGTCTGCTGAGTGACCCACTGATAGAGCCGGTATGCGGTGACAATGGATTGCTGGCGGTCATAGGTGGCGCGCGGAGCGAACGCGCCGTCAGAATTCCCCTGCATAACGCCGATGCGCACCGCGTCCTGGACGTAGGGCTCCGCCCAGCCTGCGATAGAGTCCGCGTCCGTGAATACAGCCAGGGAAGAGGAGGCGGGAGCCTGTCCGCCGGTGAGGGCCGTTTCCAGAACGGAGAGCAGCTTGGCGGCCTCCTGCCGGGTGATGGAGGCGTTGGGCGCGAAGGTTCCGTCATCCCGGCCGTCTACGACTCCAAGGGCGTAGAGCACGATCACGCTGGCGTCGTCGCAGTCCGGGAAGGGACGCACGGAGAGATCATAGCCCTGTGCGGAGAGATAAGCAGCAGCGTCCTCGCCCCACAGCGCAGACAGCAGAGCGTTCATCAGCTGGCAGAATTCCAGACGGGTGATGGGCGCATCATAGGCGCGGTCCAGAGCGGACGGGACCAGCCCGAGGGCCTTGGCGCTCTGCCAGTCCGCCAGCGCCCACTTGGCGGGAAACAGATCGCCCAGCGGAGAAGCGGCGGCCGAAGGAAAGTATTCCTCCAACAGGGCGACGGAGCCGCGGTATTTGGCCAGCAGGGGCGCATAGGCCGAATCCAGCAAAGCGGATTCCCAGACGTCTGTGTCGGTCACGATGATCTGGAAGAGGGAGGCAAAATCCTCATAAATGCTGGTCATGGCGTAGTTGTTCACAAAATAGTGGGAGGCGGTATCCCCCAGTGAAGCCACATACTGGTTCCAGGAGAGGCCGGAAGCGGCATTGGCAGTGGTATAATAGGTGTCCTGATACAAAACCCCGTTGTTCAGCGGCAGGTAGACCTGCTCCACCGGATTGGAACCCCGGCTGTCCAGCATGGCATAGTTGAGCAGGTGGCAGAACTCATGGACCATGGTATCCACATCCAGGCCGGAGGAGGTGAAGCGGTTCCCGGTGTCTACCAATTCCACTGTGCAGGCGGCGGAACGGAAATCGTAGGAGAGAGAGGTCATGCCCAGATAGGACTGAGCTGTGTAGGGGGAGAAAATCAGTTCTACCGTAATTCCATAGGTCTCCCGGAAGTGGTCCACCACCTCTTGGAACAGGTCAAAGGAGAGGTAATTGAGGGCGGTCTCCAGATTGTGGAGCGTTTCCAGGCTCAGGCCACTTTGGGTCCGGTCGGTGACTTTAATTTGGAACCGCGCTTCGATCTCCTGGATGGCGGAGGGTGCGTCGTTGGCGGTGAACAGGACTTCCTGATTGGGAATTACCGCGGCCCGGGCGCCGCCCAGACACAAGGGACAGAGCAGGGCAAGCAGAAGGAACAGAGATCGAATTCGTTTCATAGGCGCGGCGCCCTCCTTTCCACAATTCCGCGGCAGAAGGGCAGGCGGCGGCTGTCCCATTCGGCTTCGGATAAGTTTAGTGTACCAAAAACGGAGCGCGAATACAATTTCAGACCGGTTACAAAATCGAAGAACAGGCCGACGCTTTTCCCCAAGCGCCGGCCTGTTCCGCATAAAAGCGACCGGATTAGAACCAACCGGTGTTCCGGTTGTCCAAAACCTCCAGCATTCCGCAGAGCATGACCGCGGCTTCACCGCGGGTCAGCGTTTCGGACATGGAAGAGGTATCTGAGATCACACGGACTGTATTCATATTAACGGCGGACTGATAAGCCCAGGCAGGGACCGAGGCCTCCGCAAAGGTAGACTGGGTGGACACGTCCGAGGTGTTGAGCAGCCGGTCCAGGAAGACGGTGGCCTCCGCCTTGGTGATGGCGGCCCCGGTATTGAAGGAGATCGCGCCATCGGCGTCGGTCACGCCCTTGACAACACCGGCCATCAGGGCGGAGGAGACGTAGCCTTTGGCCCAGGTGGGGATCGCCTCATCATCCGAGAAACCGGTCACGCTGACGTCCTCCAGGGCGTCCAGACCGGCCGCAGTCATTGCCATGACCACAAACTGGTCTCGGCTGACGGCACGGTCGGGCTGGAAGTAGTAGACGCCGTCCATGCACTCGCCGACAAAGATTCCGTCTTCAGCCAGACGAATTGCGGCTTTATGGGCAGGATCACCGTCCATATCGGCATAGCTTACGGTGGTTTTCGGCTTGGAGATGGTAACTTTGACCGTGGCCTCTTTGGATGTGTTGCCTACGCTGTCGATGGCCACATAGGTGAAGGAGTCCTTACCGGTTTTGTTTTCATAGGGCGTGTAGACAAAGGTGCCGGTGCCGTCCTCGCTGAGAGTCACCTGACCGCGGGCGGGCTTGCTGACCAGTTGGAAGGTGATCAGGTCACCCTCCGGATCGACGGCGGCAAGCTGGCCGTCAATGGCCACGTCGCGGTAGGTGCTCAGTTCCAGGTTCTCCGCAATGGGCGCAGCGTTTTCCCCGGAGAGCAGGTAGAGGCTGACCGTGACCTCATCCCCGGTGATCCCGTCGGAGAATACGGGGAGGAAGCTAAAGCTGGTCTCAAAGACCAGCGGAGCGGACAGGGGAAGGAATTTCAGCCCCTCGACGGCATGGAGGGAGATGGTGTCGCCCACAGCCAGTTCCGAATCGCCCAGCTTGAGCAGGCCGGCTCCGCTGTCAGGCAGGGAGGTCAGCACAATGGAATCCAGACTGACGTCCTCGCTGCCCGTTACCTGAAAGTCGTCGGCGGAGAAGGTGAAGGTCTCCTGCGTCGTACCGTTTTTGGCAAAGGCGGCTACGGCTACCGTTCCATCTTCCGAAAGGAACTGGGCGGAAGCGGGAATGGACAGGGAGACCGCCAGAGCAAGAAGCAGACACAGGGAAAGCGCGCGGTGTTTCAAAGGGAATACCTCCTAACAGATGAAAGTGTTATTAGCTTTCACCAAATTAAGGGGTTTATGCAAAAAGGCAGCGGGCCGCGCAAATTTGAGCGGCCCGCTGGATTGGATTATAGATTGCTTCGGTCCCGGAGCCAACTGGGCAGGGAGCGCATCTTGATTCCCGACACCACGCCCATGGCGGCAAAGAGCGTGAGAATGGAGGAGCCGCCATAGCTGACAAAGGGGAGAGTCAGGCCGACCACCGGCGCCACATAGAGGCACATTCCCACATTGATGGCGATTTGAATCATCAGCATACCCGCGAAACCCAAGGCGATGTAGGCGGACAGATGATCCTTGGCCCGGCGGGAGACGTAGACGCAGCGCAGAATGATAGCCAGCAGAAGAAGCAGAAGAACCGCACAGCCAATCAGGCCAAATTCCTCGCCGCAGACAGAGAAGATAAAATCCGTATGACGGGCGGGAAGGGAACTGGAAGCAGAGGATTGCGTCTGTTTTCCGTTGAGAAAACCCATGCCCGTGAGCCCGCCGGAGCCGATGGCCAGCAGGGAGCGGGTCTGGTGCCAGCCGACGTTTTGCGGGTCCAGATTGTGATTGAACAGGACCAGGAAGCGCATCTGAATGTAATTGGGCAGATGGGACCAGGCCAGGGCAATGAGTCCGCCTCCTCCGGCCAGCGCCAGCGCGAACCAGCGCAGCTTGACGCCGGCCACAAAGGCCATGATGGCAAAAATGAACAGGTAGACCAGGGACATGCCGAAGTCACTGGAGAGCGCGGTGTTCAGCACCATAAAAAAGCCGGTAAACAGGGCCATTTTCACGACAGGCAGAGGACGACTGATGCCATACTCCCGGTTTCGGTCCAAAATGCGGGCCAAAAGCAGGACAAAGAACACCTTCACGATCTCTGCCGGCTGAATCCCCATAGGCAGACCGGGGAGGTACATCCAGTTGCGGTTGCCGGTATCGTCCTCCACACCGAAGGGAATAAGCATCAGCAGAAGAACCACGCTGAACAGGAACAGAAGAATCCAGGACTTGTCCAAAATCAGTTCGATGTCCACAAAGGTCATGATGACATAGGCTACGATACCCATGACAATAAAGAGGGCCTGTCGGGAGGGATAGTCCCACAGGTCCGAATCCCAGCGGGTGGCAGAATAGATCAGAATCAGGCCGAAGGCACTGGCCAGCAGGCACAGCACCAACAGAACCAGATCTCCTTTTTTGAAAAAATCCTTGAGGGAACGCGCAATGGACAAGCGTTTGCCTCCTTCCCGGAACGGAATGTAAGAAACGTGCAAATTATTGTACCACAAACTGCCTGGACATGCTATAATGATTTCGTGAATTTTTCAGACCTGATGACTTGGAGTGAGAACATGCAGTTTACAACAAATCAGGTGAAGGAGACCCGAGCGCTGGGACAGCGGCTGGCGGAACGGCTCAAGCCGGGGCAGATCGTTGCCTTTACCGGCGATTTGGGTGCAGGCAAGACAGCATTCGTCTCCGGAATGGCCCAGGGGCTTGGAATTTCGGACCGGGTGACCAGCCCGACCTTCACGATTGTGAATGAATATGAAGGCGGACGGCTTCCGCTGTTCCATTTTGACCTGTACCGGCTGGGCTCCGCGGAGGAGCTGTTTGACATCGGCTGGGAGGATTACCTGGCCCGGGGCGGCGTGTGCGCCGTGGAGTGGAGCGAAAATGCCGCGCAGGCGCTGGAGGGCGAGCCGGTCATTCGCGTGGACATCCAGCGCGGAGCGGGCGACGACCAGCGCGTGGTGACCATCGAGGGGGTGGAGCTGTGAAGATCTTGGCGCTGGAATCCTCGGCTACGGCGGCCTCGGTGGCGGTATGCGAAGAGGAGCGGCTAATCGCCCAGAGTCAGCAGTGCACCGGTCTGACCCACAGCGCCACGCTGATGCCAATGACCCAGGATCTGTTGAAAAATGTCGGTCTGACACTGGCGGACATCGACGTGTTCGCCGTGGCGGCTGGGCCGGGCTCCTTTACGGGTCTGCGAATCGGTGTGTCCGCGGTCAAGGGACTGGCCTGGGCGGCAGAAAAGCCCTGTGCGGCCTGTTCCACATTGGAATCCATGGCCTGGCAGGTGGCACATATGGAGGGCGAGATCTGCGCAGTCATGGACGCCCGGCGGGCGCAGGTCTATAACGCCCGCTTCGCGGCAGAGGAGGGAAAGCCGGTCCGGCTGAGCGAAGACCGGGCCATTTCGCTGGAAGAGCTGACAGCGGAGGCAAAAAAATCTGGAAAGTTACAGATTATTGTTGGAGACGGAGCGGCTTTATGTTATAATGTTTTCCAAGAACAGGGTATTCCAGCCCGGCTGGCGCCGCCCCATCTGCGTTTTCAGACGGCGTGGGGCGTAGCGCGGTGCGCGGTGGAGCTCTGCCGAGGAAACCAGTTGATCAGCGCGGCGGCGCTGGTGCCCAATTACCACAGGCTCTCCCAGGCGGAGCGGGAGCGCTTGGAGAAAGAAAAGGGGAACGTGTAAAATGGATAAAATTCATGTATTGGATCATCCGCTGCTCCAGCACAAGCTGGCGATTCTGCGGGACGAGACCACAGGTGTCAAGGACTTCCGGGAAGTGGTTTCGGAGATTGCGACACTGATGTGCTACGAGGCCACCCGTGACCTTCCGCTGGAGGAGGTCGAGATCAAGACCCCGGTGGCGACTGGAAAATTTAAGGTGCTGGCAGGGAAAAAGCTGGCTATCGTGCCCATTCTCCGGGCCGGACTGGGCATGGTGGATGGTATTCTGACGCTGATTCCTTCCGCCAAGGTGGGGCATATCGGTCTGTACCGGGACCCCAACACGCTGGAGCCGGTGGAATACTACTGCAAGATGCCCAACGACATCGCCGAACGCGATGTGATTATTCTGGACCCCATGCTGGCCACCGGCGGTTCCGCCACCGCGGCCATCCAGTTCCTGAAAAATTATGGCGTCAAGCATATCAAGCTGATGAACATTATCGCCGCGCCCGAGGGCGTGGAGCGGGTGCATAAGGACCATCCCGACGTGGACATCTACTGCGCGGCAGTGGATGAGCAGCTCAACGACCACGGCTATATCGTGCCTGGCCTGGGTGATGCGGGCGACCGTATTTTTGGGACAAAATAAGCTGCTGAGATGCAAAAAGAGAGGAAGGCGGTGCCTTCCTCTCTTTTTGCGCGCGGTCAGCGGGTCTCAGGTGTATTCTTCTTGTTCTGGGGATTGTTGTTCTTCTTGTTTTGGGGCTCCTGAGTTTTCTTGTTCTCAGGGCAGTTTTTCTTGTTTTCGGGATAGTTGTTCTGATTGCTCATGATCTTAAACCGTTCCTTTCACATTGTGTGGGTACGATGGGAAGCGAAAGCGGTTTCTTCCGCTTCTCTGATAGCAGTATGGCTCAATGCCGGGGAGAATATACGGCCTGAACGGGAAATTTTGAAAAAAGTATATTCAAAAATTGGGGGATATGGTATAATAACCGCATAGCGGCTATTATACCGAAATTTTAAGCCCATTTTCTCGCCCCTGCCGGGGCAGTCGAAAAAGGTGACATATTCTACCATTCCGGCTGCGCCGCCATGGCAGAAGAACCGAAAAAGACAAAAAGTGGTTGCAGGACACCGGAACGGAAACCAGCCCGATCGGTTCCGCTTGCAGGCATGCAATCGAGACCTCAAACGGGCTGACCGGAGCGCGTCAGGTTTTGGTCCGGAGGATTCATCAGGAGGGTGATGGCGTTGAAATGTCCTTATTGTTCCAATCTGGAGAGTAAAGTGGTGGATTCCCGACCGGCCGACGAGGGAAGCAGCATCCGCCGCAGGCGGGAGTGTCTGGAGTGCCACCGGCGCTTTACGACCTATGAGACGATGGAGAGCCTGCCGCTGGTGGTCATCAAAAAGGACGGCAGCCGCCAGACCTTTGATAAGAGCAAGCTGCTGGGCAGCATGCTCAAGGCGTGCGAGAAGCGGACCGTGCCGCTGGCGACTCTGGAGCGAATCGCGGACGAGATCGAACAGACCCTCCAAAATGAGATGGAGCGCGAGGTGACCAGCTCGGAGATCGGTGAGCTGGTGATGGAGCGGCTGAAGGCGGTGGATGAGGTAGCCTATGTGCGCTTTGCATCGGTCTACCGCCAGTTCAAGGATATTAACACGTTTATGGCGGAGCTGAACAAGCTCCTGGCCGAGAAATAAGAACGCAGACAGGGGCGCCGGATTGCTTCCGGCGCCCCTGCCTTTATCGGTCAAAGAATATTTTTGATGGTAGGCAGCTCTCCTTCCGAGAGCAGTTCCAGCTGCGCCATCAGGCGGGCGTTGGCCGCCGTATATTCCCCCATCTGTTCGGGGTGCGTCAGAAACTCCAGAACCTCCTGGAACGCGACCTCAATGGCGTCGATGTCCCCGTGGCGCAGGGTCACATGCAGATAAAAGGAGTGCCGCTCAAACTTCAGACGGGCCTGTTCGGTCAGCCGGGCGGCCCGGTCCCAGTCGTTCCGCTCGGCGCAGACCTGGGCCTGGGCCAAGGTCTGCGCCTGGGACCGAATGAACTGATTAAGGTATCCGGTATTGCCCAGTGTGAGGCCGGTGAGCAGGGCAATGATTCCCACCGCGATCCACAGTCGTTTCATTGGCTGGCCTCCTTGGGGATGAAGTAGGTCTCACCCAGCTCGTCCACCGTCAGCAGAAAGACCTGCTCGATTCGCTTCACACCGTAGTGTTCCAGCTGCTTTTGCAGCCAGACCTCCTCATAGCCCCGGTCCTTCAGGTTGTGGGCCAATAGGCGGCCGTCGCTGATCAGGATGGCAGGCAGGCCGGGCTCCGGAGGCTGGAGACCGAACTGAGCGGCGGTCAGGGGCTGTTCTGCGGCATAGGGGAGGACCGAGACCTTTCCATTTGTCTCCAAAATCGCATACTGAATGGTGCGCAGGTCGGTATAGCCCTTGCCGCGCAGCTCCTCCATCAGCTCGTCCAGCGAAAAACGGTTCTTTCGCAGTTCAGCCGGACAGACCTTGCCATTTGCCACCACAATGCTGGGGCGGCCGCAGAGCAGGGCGCGGAAGCGCACGCTGCGCACGGTCAGGACCGAGAGAATCATGGACATGCACAGCAGCGTGATAATGGGAATCACGCCGGAGAGCAGGGGAATCCCGTTATCCTGCATGGGAACGGAGGCCAGGTCCGCGATGATAAGGGCAAGCACCAGTTCAGAGGGCTCCAGTTCGCCCACTTGGCGCTTGCCCAGAAGTCGGATACCAAAAATAATGAGCAGATACAGGATGATGGTACGAATCAGGGTAATGATCATGGTGTGGCCTCCATAGATTCGGGGTCCGGCGCGCAGGATGGCGCGTGAAAACAGGCTTTCCGGTATTATTACCGCAGGACTCTCCATTATGCGCGGCGCATTTGTCCAAAACCACAATTTTAGGAACCAAAGTGGAAAGCGGTCGGATTTTTGTTGTGTTCCAATCGGAAATTTGCTAAAATAAAGGGAAATATTTTAAGGTGGGAGTGTTAGGATGAAAGCGACTTTGATTCTTGGCAACGGCGCCGTGTTTGAAGGCCAGTCCATCGGGGCGACGCACGACTGCGTGTGCGAAATGGTTTTCAACACCTCCATGACCGGCTATCAGGAGATTCTCACCGATCCGTCCTATGCCGGACAGGGAATCGTCATGAGCTATCCGCTCATCGGCAATTACGGCGTGAATCATGAGGACAACGAATCCGACCGGCCCTGGTGTCCCGCTTTTGTGGTGCGGCATCTCTCTCCCCGGGGGAGCAATTTCCGCAATGAGGGCACGCTGGAGGATTACTTGAAGCAATATGATATCGTTGGCATCCAGGGTGTGGACACCCGCGCCATTACACGGATACTCCGCAATCAGGGAACCATGAACGGTATGATCACCTGTGCGGAGCATTTTTCTGTGCAGGAGCTTCTGCCCAAGATCCAGGCCTACCGGGTGGAGGGCACGGTGGAGCAGGTGACCCGGAAGGCCGCCGAGGTGGTCCCGGCGGAAGGGAAGTGCCTGCGCCGGGTGGCCCTGATGGATTTTGGCGTAAAGCAGAATATGATTCGCTGCCTGACCAGGCGGGGCTGCGAGGTGACGGTCTATCCGGCCCATACGCCGGCGGAGACCATTCTGGCCGGCGGATACGACGGCGTGATGCTCTCCAACGGCCCCGGCGACCCGGCGGACAATACGGACATCATTGCGGAAGTGCGGAAGCTCTATGACGCGGACATTCCCGTATTCGCGGTCTGCCTGGGCCACCAGCTGATGGCGCTGGCCACCGGCGCCAAGACCCGTAAGATGCGCTTCGGACACCGGGGCGGCAATCATCCGGTCCGGGATCTGGAAGCCGGGCGGGTATTCATTACCTCCCAGAACCACGGCTACTGCGTGTGCGAGGAGAGCGTGGACCCGGCGGTAGCGGAGATCTCCCACATCAACGTCAACGACGGAAGTGTGGAGGGCCTGCGTTATCAGAAAGGAAATGTGTTTACGGTCCAGTTCCATCCGGAGGCCTCGCCGGGTCCCATGGATACGGAATACCTGTTCGACCGCTTTATCGCTATGATGGGAGGTGCCCACAATGCCTAAAGATCCGAAGATCAAAAAAGTTCTGGTGCTGGGCTCCGGCCCCATTGTCATTGGACAGGCCGCCGAGTTCGACTACGCCGGCACCCAGGCCTGCCGCGCCCTGAAGGAGGAGGGCGTGGAGGTGGTGCTGGTCAACTCCAATCCCGCCACCATCATGACCGACAAGGACATCGCAAACCACGTCTACATCGAACCGCTGAATGTGGCCTCCATTACGCAGGTCATTGAAAAGGAAAAGCCGGATTCCATTCTGCCCACCCTGGGCGGACAGACCGGCTTAAACCTGGCCATGACCCTCCACGAGCAGGGAATCCTGGCCCAGCATAACGTCCGCCTGCTGGGCACTTCCCCCGATTCCATCCGCAAGGCGGAGGACCGCCAGGGCTTCAAGGACACCATGGAGGCCATCGGCCAGCCCTGTGTCACTTCCGACGTGGTGGAGAGCGTAGAGGATGCGGTGACCTTCGCCGGGTCCATCGGCTACCCGGTGATCGTCCGGCCTGCCTATACGCTGGGCGGCACCGGCGGCGGAATCGCCTACGACGAGGCCAGCCTGCGGGAGATCGCCGACCGAGGAATTTCCCTGTCCCGGGTGGGGCAGGTGCTGATCGAGCGTTGCATCTCCGGCTGGAAGGAGATCGAGTTCGAGGTCATGCGGGACTCCGCCGGAAACGTCATTCAGATCTGCTCCATGGAGAACATCGATCCTGTGGGCGTCCACACCGGCGACTCCATCGTGGTGGCCCCCACCCAGACCCTGGCCAACCGGGAGTTCCAGATGTTGCGCAAGGCCTCTCTGGATATTATTTCCGCTCTGGAGATCGAGGGCGGCTGCAACGTGCAATTGGCGCTCAATCCGGACTCCTTCGAGTACGCGGTGATCGAGGTCAACCCCCGTGTGTCGCGCTCCTCGGCGCTGGCGTCTAAGGCCACGGGTTATCCCATCGCCAAGGTGGCGGCCAAGATCGCGCTGGGCTATACGCTGGACGAGATTCCCAACGCAGTCACCGGCAAGACCACGGCCTGTTTTGAGCCTACGCTGGACTACTGCGTGCTGAAAATCCCCCGTCTGCCCTTTGATAAGTTCACCACTGCCGCCCGCACGCTTGGCACGCAGATGAAGGCCACCGGCGAGGTCATGGCCATTGGCAATTCCTTCGAGGGCGCGCTGATGAAAGCGGTACGCTCACTGGAGCAGAATGTTTTGGCACTGCGCCTTGTCAAGCATATTGACCTTACAGATGAAGAGATCGAGGAAAAGCTCTCCGACGTGGACGACGAGCGCATTTTCGTGGTCACCGAGGCCCTGCGGCGGGGCATTTCTCATGACACCATCCATGGTATCACCCGAATCGACCACTGGTTCCTGGACCGCCTTCAGATGATCGTGGACATGGAGGAGTCCCTGCGCCAGGGCAAGCTGGATCAGGAGACGGTGCAGTTGGCCAAGGAAATGGGCTTTGCCGACAGCTACATCGGATTTCTTTCTGGAAAAGACCGCTTGGAGATCAAGCAGCTGCGGGAGAGCTACGGAATCTACCCGGCCTATAAGATGGTGGACACCTGCGCCGCGGAATTTGACGCGGAGACCCCGTACTATTACTCCACCTACGACAAGGAGAATGAAAACGAGGCCTTGGCGCCGCACGACTGGGCGCCCACGGCGCCGGTGGCTCCCACGTTGCGGGACAAGGTAACGGCTGCCGAGCCGGAGAAGGCGGAGAAAAAGAAGGTCCTGGTGCTGGGCTCCGGTCCCATCCGAATCGGCCAGGGCATCGAGTTCGACTACTGCTCGGTACATTCGGTCTGGGCTTTTAAGCGCATGGGCTATGAGACCATCATCATCAACAACAACCCCGAGACGGTCTCCACTGACTTCGATGTGGCGGACAAGCTCTATTTCGAGCCGCTGACCGCCGAGGACGTGGAGAACATCGTGGAGCAGGAGAAGCCCTGGGGTGCGGTGGTCCAGTTCGGCGGGCAGACCGCCATTAAGTTGGCCAAGGCCATCACGGACATGGGCGTGCCCATTCTGGGCACCTCCTCCGACGGTGTGGACGCCGCCGAGGACCGGGAGCGCTTTGACGAGATCCTCAATGACTGCGGAATCCCCCGGGCCAAGGGCAAGACGGTATTTACTACCGAGGAGGCGCTGGCCGCCGCCAACGAGATCGGCTATCCCGTGCTGGTGCGCCCGTCCTACGTGCTGGGCGGACAGGGCATGGAGATTGCCTACAACGACCGCAACATCCGGGACTTCATGAAGATCATCAACCAGACGGTGCAGGAGCATCCCATCCTCATTGACAAGTATCTGATGGGCCGGGAGGTAGAGGTGGACGGCGTGTTCGACGGGGAGGACATCCTCATTCCCGGCATCATGGAGCACGTGGAGCGTGCCGGCGTCCACTCCGGCGACAGCATCTCGGTGTATCCCTCCATCCATGTGGAGGAGAAGCACAAGCAGACTATCCTGAAGTACACCTATGATCTGGCCAAGGCCATCGGAGTCATCGGCCTGATCAACATCCAGTTTATCCTCTACAACGACCAGGTCTATGTGATCGAGGTCAATCCCCGTTCCTCCCGGACTATCCCCTATATCTCCAAGGTGACCGGCGTGCCCATCATTGACCTGGCCACCAAGGTCATGCTGGGGCAGAAGCTGCGGGATTTGGGCTTTGGGACCGGGATTTATCCGGAAGCGGATTATTATGCCGTCAAGATGCCGGTGTTCTCCTTTGAGAAGCTCACCGATGTGGATACCGGACTGGGCCCCGAGATGAAGTCCACCGGCGAGGTCTTGGGTATCGCGGAGTCCTTCCCCCAGGCGCTGCTGAAGGCCTTCAAGGGCGCCAACATGAAGGTGCCCAAGAAGGGCGGCCGCATTATCATTACGGTCAAGGATGAGGACAAGGGCGAGATCATCGGAATCGCCCGGGGTTTTGAGGAGATGGGCATCGAGCTGTACGCCACTTCCGGCACGGCCGCCGCGCTGAACGCGGCGGGTGTGGCATGTAAGCAGGTGGCGCGTGTGTCTGAGGGACACCCCAATATCATCGACATGATCGCCAGCGGCACGGTGGATCTGGTCATCAACACACCCACCAAGGGCCGCCGGCACGATACGGACGGCTTTAAGATCCGGCGCTCCACGGTGGAGCACTCCGTGGGCTGCGTCACCGCCATCGACACCGCCCGGGCCATGCTGACGGTTCGGGAGCAGGGAAGAAGCTCCGACCTGCGTCCCATTGACATCACTCAAATTTAATCTGCTGCACAACCTTTCCCAGCGCTGTTTTCCGTCGTCATACCGGTAAAAACGAAAAGGGGAATGGATTATGAAAAAAGTTGCTGTATGTTTCCTGTGCATTGTCCTGCTTGCCTGGGCGCTGTCTGGCTGTGGGGGCGGCGCAAGTGAAAAACCTGTCATCTATCTCTATCCGGAGGAAGAAATGGAGGTTACCGTGAAGCTGGACTTCGACGGGACCCTGACCTCCACCTACCCCGCCTATGAGGACGGCTGGACCGTGACTGCCCAGCCGGACGGCACCCTCACCGATGAGAGCGGCAGAGAATACTACTGCCTGTTCTGGGAGGGCGAGAGCCAGACCGTTTACGACTTCTCCACCGGGTACTGCGTGGCGGGAGAAGATACCGCCGCATTCCTGGAGGGAGCGCTGGAGCAGCTGGGGTTAACAGAGCGGGAGGCCAACGAGTTCATTGTCTACTGGCTGCCCCGGATGGAGGGCAATGCCTACAATCTGGTGTCCTTCCAAAATGAGGCTTACACGGACAGCGCCGCCCTTACCATCGACCCGGCGCCAGATACGCTGATACGGGTATTTATGGCGTGGAAACCGCTGAGCACTGCGGTAACGATTGAAGAACAGGAACTGAAACCTGTGGAGCGAAATGGCTTTACAGTCGTGGAATGGGGCGGCACAGAAGTCCGCTGATTGAAATTTAGAAAAGGGGAGAGGCTCCATGTCTCATCAAACTGTGATTGTCCTGGATTTTGGCGGACAGTATAACCAGCTGATCGCCCGCCGGGTCCGGGAATGTAGTGTATATTGCGAAGTAAAACCTTACACCACGCCGCTGGCGGAGCTCAAGGCCATGAATCCCATCGGCTTCATTTTTACGGGCGGCCCCAACAGCGTCTATGACGAGAAGGCGCCCCATGTGGACCCCGCTCTGTTTGAACTGGGCGTCCCCGTACTGGGAATCTGCTACGGCTGCCAGCTCATGGCCCATACGCTGGGCGGTCAGGTCACCGAGGCGCAGGAGGACACGGCCCGGGAGTATGGCAAGACCGAGACCTATTACGATACGTCCTGCAAGCTGTTCAAGGGCCTGCCGGAGCAGGGTATTTCCTGGATGAGCCACGGGGACTATATGGCCAAGGTCCCCGAGGGATTCGCGCTGACCGCCCATACGGACGCCTGCCCCAACGTGGCGATTGCCGACGAGAAGCGCGGCTTCTACGGCGTGCAGTACCATCCCGAGGTCAACCACACCGAGCATGGCGTGGATATGATTCGCAATTTCCTCTATGAGGTCTGCGGCGCCGCCGGCGACTGGACCATGGGGGATTACAAAGAGAGCTCCATTCAGGCCATCCGGGAGAAAGTGGGGGACGGCAAGGTGCTGTTGGCCCTGTCCGGCGGGGTGGACTCCTCGGTAGCGGCCGCTCTGCTGGCTGAGGCGGTGGGCAAGCAGCTCACCTGTGTGTTCGTGGACCACGGCCTCATGCGCAAGAACGAGGGCGACGAGGTGGAGGCCGCCTTTGCCAAGTGGGACATCAATTTTGTCCGGGTGGACGCGGAGACCCGCTTTCTGGTCAAGCTGGCCGGCGTGTCAGAGCCCGAGCATAAGCGCAAGATCATCGGCGAGGAGTTTATCCGTGTCTTTGAGGAGGAGGCCAAGAAGATTGGCCGGGTGGATTACTTGGTGCAGGGGACCATCTACCCCGATGTGATCGAGTCCGGCGCCGGCGATGCGGCGGTCATCAAGAGCCATCATAACGTGGGCGGCCTGCCCGATTATGTGGACTTCAAGGAGATCATCGAGCCGCTGCGGCTGCTGTTCAAGGACGAGGTGCGTCAGCTGGGCCGGGAGCTGGGTCTGCCCGAGTATCTGGTCATGCGTCAGCCTTTCCCGGGACCCGGACTGGCGATTCGGGTCATCGGCGATTTGACGAAGGAGAAACTGGACACTCTCCGGGATGCTGACGCTATCTATCGGGAGGAGATCGCCGCCGCCGGGGAGGACAAGAACATCAACCAGTATTTTGCTGTTCTCACCAACACCCGTTCCGTGGGCGTCATGGGCGACGGCCGGACGTATGATTACACCTTGGCACTCCGGGCAGTAACGACCTCCGACTTTATGACCGCCGACTGGGCCCGAATTCCGTACGATGTGTTGGATAAGATCTCTACGCGAATTGTCAACGAGGTCAAAGGAATCAACCGGATCGTGTACGATATTACGAGTAAGCCACCGGCAACCATTGAGTGGGAATGACGCTCGAAACGGCGCAAACCCGCATGAATACAGGCTTTTTTGCCCGTCCATATTGCTCTTGATACTGGATTGATACTATTTGTGTCCGCCCGGTACTCTCAAGAGAATAATCCCAAAAGGACAAGCAAAACCGCCCTGCTGAACGACAAATTCAGCAGGGCGGTTTTTTTGCTTGTCTTATTTATTTTTCCGCCAAGGGATATAATATTCGCTTTCCAGGCCATCGTCGCAGGTATGGGGCCAGTTGAGTTTCCATTCAAA
The DNA here is from genome assembly GCA_019415645.1 of Clostridiales bacterium. GTDB lineage: Bacteria > Bacillota > Clostridia > Oscillospirales > Oscillospiraceae > DXYV01. The sequence goes on along the minus strand of DXYV01000033.1, from coordinate 751 downwards.
ATACTCTTCCCTGGTGATCTCCCCGGCGTGTAACTCCTGCTGACGAAAAAGCCATTCCCGCATGAACTCGTCCACAAGGCCATACTGGAAGTACATACCCACGGGAGGGTGTGCGGGCCAGTCATCGCTATCATTGTACCGTACAGCGGTATCATCAGCGGCCCCTGCTCTGCCCGGATTGCGGACAAGTTGGAACAGGCGGATAGCGCCAGGGCTGTCCTCGTCCAGCCAGAAGAATGTCCGCATGAAGTCCTCGGCAGAGCCGGGGGCGATGGTGTAGAAGTTCTGGCGGTCTACCCGCAGCGCCTCGGCCATCTTGTCCAGCAGTTCCCGTTTCGGAACACGGTAATTCGTCTCATACTGGGCGATCCGGTTGTCCGCTCCCTTTTCCTCAAAGCCGATAGCAAGCCCCAATTCCTTTTGTGTCATGCCTCGAAAGGTGCGGATTTTCTTTATCTTGTCTCCGACTGTCATAATATCCCACCGCCTTTGCCAATAGTATAGCGCAAAAAAGCGAAATATGCAAGATAAAGTTTAACAAAAATGCGAAATAAATTCTTGACATTAACACTTGTGTTAATGTATAATGAGGATGGCAACATTAACATATTTGCGAAACAAAAATAAGGAGGTGAAACGCATGAGCAAGGAACTGTTTGTAAAGGCGGAAGAAGTAGCCAGGGAACTGGGTATCTCCAAGCCCTACGCCTACAAACTGGTGCGGGAGATGAACGAGGAACTGAAACAGAAA
>DXYV01000032.1 GCA_019415645.1 Clostridiales bacterium | reverse complement strand
CTTCGGAAGAGGTGTTTTTCTGTCTTGTACGCAGATTCCGGCCTTTGCAGGCAAGGACACGGGCGGACCGCGTCTCGTCACGCGCTCCGCTTGGTTCCCATTCCCTATCTATGGCCATGACCGCCCAGGGTCAGTCCGATGCCACCGCATTGTCGATCAGTTTAATCAGCTCCAGCGCGCTGCGAAAGGACTCTGTTTTGTTGGTGTCCGCCCAGGTGATGGTTCCCTGCCAAGTCGCGTTTTGATTGTTCAAGATCTGAATGACGAACATTTTGTTCATCCCACCATCCACTTGCGTCACTTCCTTTTTCGGTGTAACCCCTCCCAAATTTCGGGGGCCCCACGGTATTCCTTCTTCTTTCCTTTCGTAGTATAACGCACAACGGTTATAAATTGGTTACATTTTAGAAATTTCTTTTTTTCTTTCCGCAGCGGCCCGCATTCCACTTTCCTGGCGGTTACAAATTCCCCGCATTTCGAAAATCTTATTTCCGATTTTGTGAAAAACCACTTGAAAAACCGGGGGTTTGCGGTATAATCAGGATGTGATAGTTTGCGGCTTCCGCGCAGAGCTTTCCCTGCATACGGCGCCGCGCGCACGAAAGAAGGTACGTGCTGTGAAAAAGAAAACCGCCGACTTCCCTACAGTCTCTGTTTCGGTCACATTTTTGGGTGGCTTTCGTCTGACTGGAAAGACCGCTGCCATCACAGATGATATGAATCGCTCGCAAAAGGTGTGGAGCGTTTTATCCTATTTGATTCTCAACCGGGACCGCAACATCTCGCAGGCAGAGTTTATTGATACCTTCTGGAGCAGCGATAAGAGCAGTAATCCTGTAAACGCCCTCAAAACACTGCTCTATCGCATCCGCACGCTCCTCGCACCGGTGTTTGGCCCCGGGATGGACCCCATTGTGTCCCAGCGCGGCTCCTATTCTTGGAATCCCGCCATTGTTTGCAAGACCGATGTGGATGAATTTGAGGCGCTGTGCCGCCGGGCGGCGGATACCACCCTGGACATGGAAGCGCGCATGGAGCTCTACGCCAAGGCCGTAGCGCTGTACCGCGGAGACTTTCTCCCTGATCTGGCCGACCAGCTCTGGGTCATCAACCTGTCCGCTCACTATCACCGGCTCTACCTGGACGCGGTCAAGGCCTATGCGGTTCTGCTGGAGGAATATAAGGACTATGCCACGCTCTATCAGGTCTGCTCTCAGGCCATTGAAGTGGACGCGCTGGACGAATCTCTCCACATTCCGCTGATTCGTTCCCTGGTCCGTCAGGGCAAGGATGTGGCCGCCCTGGCCCAGTACGAAAACACCACCGATCTGCTCTACCGCAAGCTTGGGGTGCGCCCCTCGCAGGAGCTTCAGGCCCTCTACCACGAGATCATGGCCATTGAGAAGGACATGGAGACCGATCTTTCCGTAATCCAGGAGGATCTGCGGGAGACGGCCGGCCGGAAGGGCCCCTTCCTGTGCGAATACGGCCTGTTCCGGGAAATCTACCGTTTGGAGGCCCGGCGCGCTTCCCGCAGCGGCACCTGCGTCCATCTCTGCCTGCTTACAGTAGCCACGCCGGACGGCTCCAAACCTGCCTTGTCTATCATGGGCACCACCATGGATCAGCTGCTGGCGGTGCTCAACCAGTCCCTGCGCAGCGGCGACGTAGTTGCCAAGTACAGCAGCGGACAGTATGTGGTCCTCCTGCCCGCCGCCAACTTCGAGGACAGCACCATGGTCATGGAACGGGTGGTCAATGCCTTTTATCGGCAGCACCGCCGTCATTTCCTGCGCATTACCTACAAGATTCGCGAGCTGGAGCTCACCTGAAGCGGGGCGCTCTCCGCCCCCGCCGTCCGGGCCCGCCTGACGCGGCCCTCCTATTTTCTGACTCATTTGCTTTTTGGAGGAGATAACCGATCATGAAATTCAAGCAAGCCCTTGCGCGGCATAGGCGCGCCATCCCCCTTCTGGTGCTGGCGGCCGCTGTGCTGATTTTTGCCGGTGCGTTGGCCGCTGGCCGGGTGGCCGCCACGGTGGCGGCCCGGCAAAATGTCAATGTGGAAAAAAACAACTACGCCGCGGTGGATTACTCCAACCTGTCCGAGGGCTATATTTCCGTGGCCTATACGGCAGGCGGTTCTCAGCGCATTAAAGTGCAGATCACCAAATCCGGCGGCACTACGTATACCTATAACCTGAACAACACCGGAACCGCTGAAACCTTTCCCCTCACCGAGGGCGACGGCTCCTACACAATCAAGGTCTTTCGCAACACCACGGGGAACAAGTATGCCCAGCTTCTGGCCTGCACCCTGGATATGAAGCTGCGCAACGAGTTTCTCCCTTTTCTCTACCCCAACCAGTACGTGAACTTCAACAGCGATTCCAAAGTGGTGGCCAAGGCAGAGGAACTTTGCGCGGGCAAGACCTCGGACATGGATAAGCTGACCGCCATCTACAACTACGTGGTCAACAACTTTACCTATGACAAGGAGCTGGCCGCCACCGTCCAGTCCGGCTATCTGCCCGACGTAGATAAGGTGCTGGAGGCTAAGAAGGGCATCTGCTTTGACTACGCTGCCGTCATGTCCGCCATGCTCCGTTCCCAGAACATTCCCTGTAAGCTGGTGGTGGGCTACGCCGGCACAGTCTATCACGCCTGGGTCAATGTCTACATTGAGGGTACAGGCTGGATTGCCAACGCTATTTTCTTTGATGGTGAGAACTGGACCCTGATGGATCCCACCTTCGCATCCAGCGGCCATTCCAGCGCATCCATCATGAAGTACATCGGCGATGGAAGCAATTATACCTCAAAATACGCCTATTAAATAGGAAACACTACGCCGGGGCCTTGCGCTCCGGCGTCTCACCAGGGGGGGATTATATGAACGCAAGCGTGTCCAAACACCCAGCCGCTCTCACAGATGATGGATTGAGTCTGTTCTGCGACCAGTTCGGCCTGATGGTGAGCGCCGGAATTGGCTTTGAAGAGGCCGCCTCCCTGCTGGCCGAGGACAGCCACGCCCCGGCGGAGCAGGCGCTGTTCACCCAAATCAGCCAGCTTTTGGCCCAGGGACTCCCTCTGTCCGAGGCGCTCACCCAGACCGGCCGCTTCCCGGAGCACATGATTCGGATGTTGGAGATCGGCCATGCCTCCGGCCGCACCGACCAGGTGCTTGCTTCCCTCTCCCGCTACTACCGCCGGCAGGCGGAGACCCGCAGCGCCATCCACCGGGCGGTCACCTATCCCATTGTCATGGCTGTTTTAATTGCAGTGGTTTTTCTGGTCCTGCTGACCCAGGTACTCCCCGTGTTCCAGCAGGTCTTTCATCAGCTTGGGCTCACGCTCTCGCCGGCGGCCCAGGCGATGCTCTCCATCGGCGACGCCGGCGGTGTCATTACAGCGATACTGGCGGTTCTGCTGCTGGCAGCGGCTCTGTTCGCCCTGTTTGTCCTCTATACCCAAGCGGGGGCCCGCCTGGGCAAGCGCCTTTCCGCCCGGGTCATGGGCGGCACAGCCTCCGGCCAGGCGCTGGACCGCAGCCAGTTTGCCTCCGCCATGAGCCTGATGCTCTCCAGCGGCCTGCCCCTGGATGAGGCGTTGGAACGCACCGCCCGCCTGCTGGAGGGCAGCGCCCTCTCCTCCCGGCTGACCGCCTGCATCCAGGCCACCCACGACGGACAGCCCTTCCACCGCGCGGTGGAGGACAGCGGCCTGTTGACCGGCCTGCAGTGCGGCCTGCTGGCCGCCGGTGTACGCAGCGGCGCCACCGAAACTGCCATGGCCGAGCTGGCCGCCCGCTGCCAGGAGGAGTCCGACCAGCGTCTGACCGTACTGCTCTCCCGCTTTGAATACGTCCTAGTGCTGATTCTCTGTCTCAGCGTGGGCGCCGTGCTCCTCTCGGTGATGCTCCCGCTGCTGGGCGTAGTCAGCTCCATCGGCGTTTGAGGGCCGCGCTATGATTCCTACCTTTCGTCAACGGCTGCGGCCCTTTCTGCCGCTGATCGTGCTGCTGATCTGCATACCACTGGTGCTGGCCCTGTGCTCCACCAAGCTGCTGGGCTCAGCCTCGCAGGAGGATCTGAACATGGTCCGGGAGAGCGTACGCCGGGCGGCGGTGGAGTGCTACGCGCTGGAGGGCTCCTACCCCTCCGACTTATCCTACCTCCAGGAGCATTACGGCCTGGCGGTGGATCTGGACCGCTATTTCGTAGACTATCAATACATCGCCTCCAACCTGGTGCCCGACATCACGGTACTCCCGCGCACCGGGGCGTCGCAGAACTGAAAGGAGCGTGATTTCTCTGTTTGCCAATGCTCCCAATTCGCGCCGTTCCTCTGTGACGGTCTTTCTGCTCTGCGCCCTGTTCTTCTTTCTTGCCATGGCACTCACCCTGCTGAGCAGCGGTGTGTACCGCTCCGTAGCCGCCGCGTCGGAGGAGAATTACACCCTGCGCACCGCCTTGTCCTATCTGACCAATCAGGTCCGCGCCGGCGACGCCCAGGGGGCGCTCTCTCTGACCTCCTTCGGCGGCGGAGACGCGCTTCAGCGCACGGAAAGCGACTCTGACGGTTTTTCCTATGTGACCCGCCTGTACGTCTATGACGGCTGGCTGCGGGAGCTTTATACGCCGGCCGATCTGGAGCTGGCTCCGGAGGACGGAACGCCGGTCATGGAGCTGTCTGGCCTGGAGATCCAATCGGAATCCGGTGTGCTGACCTTTACAGTCACGGATTCCGACGGCCTGACGGCCCAGGTCTCTGTGGCGGCGCGCTGTGAAGAGGAGGGGCTGTCATGAGCTATGGTCCCTCCCGTTCCCGTCTGCTCCTGACGGAGCTGATTTGCAATCTGGCCATCTTTGTTCTCTGCGCCGTAGTGTGCGCCTGCCTGCTGCTCCAGTCCTGGTCCATCAGCCGGGAGAGCTCGGAACTGACTCAGGCTGTCACACTGGCCCAAACGGCCGCGGAGGTCTGGCGCGCCGGCGGGACGCAGCCGGCGGACCTCTCCGATTCCCAGTCCGGCCTGTCGGTGGTCTGTTCCACGGAGGGCCGCGCGCTGACCGTAGAAGTCTACGCGGACGACGGCCAGCGGCTGGTCTATCGCCTGGAGGGGGTGCGCTATTTTGGCTAAGCACGGAGATTCTCCCGCCGGAATCGGCGTGATCACCGTATTTACGATTCTCATTCTACTGTGCATGGCGGTCTTTTCCGCCCTGACCCTGAGCTCCGCCCGGGCGGATGCCCGCCTGTCCCAGGCCCGCGCGGATTCCACCGCGGAGTGGTATGCCGCCGACGCACAGGCCGCCCAGTTGGCGGAGGAATTTGCCGCCTCCGGAGAGGCCGAGCTGGAGACCACGGTCCCCATCAGTGACACCCGAGAGCTCTACCTCCACCTGGTGCGGGAGGAGGACGGCACGGTGACCGTGCTGGCCTGGCAGACCCGCACACTGGAGGGCGGTGGAGACGAGGGTATATTAGGGCTCTGGGACGGCACGGAACCCGATTCGGAGCCCGGAAAGGAGCCCTGAAACCATGTTGGATGAAATTCTTGCTCAGGCTGTCGCCAAGCAGGCCTCTGACATCTTTCTGATTGCCGGTCTGCCGGTGTCTTACAAGTGCAGCGGGGTCATTCGGCGGGAGGATGCCCCGCCCCTGAAGCCCGCGGACACAGCCCAGCTGGCGGCGCAGCTCTATGAGCGGGCTGGCCGGACCGAAGAAGCCCTACTGAACACCGGAGATGACGACTTCTCCTTCGCCGTGCCCCACCTCTCCCGCTTCCGGGTCAATGCGCTGCGGCAGCGGGGCTCCCTTGGGCTGGTGATTCGCGTGGTGCCCTTTACCCTGCCCGATTTCCGCCAGTGTCACATCCCCGATTCCGTCATGGCGTTCGCCCAGTTCACCCGGGGGCTGGTGCTCATCACCGGGGCGGCGGGCAGCGGCAAATCCACCACGCTGGCCTGCATCATCGACGCCATCAATTCCACCCGCAACTGCCACATCATCACCCTGGAGGACCCCATCGAGTTCCTCCACTCCCACAAAAAGAGCGTAGTCACCCAGCGGGAACTGTCCATTGACACCGCCAACTACGACGTGGCCTTCCGGGCCGCCCTGCGGGAGGCCCCCGACATCATTCTTCTGGGTGAGATGCGGGACCCGGAGGCCATCCGTGCCGCTGTGACGGCGGCGGAGAGCGGCCATCTGGTCATTTCCACGCTCCACACCATCGGCGCGGCCAATACCATCGACCGAATCATTGACGTATTTCCCTCCGCCCAGCAGCAGCAGATCCGCACGCAGCTGGCGCTGGTGCTGGAGGGCGTCGCCTCCCAGCAGCTGATCACTGCGGAGGACGGCTCGCTGATGCCCGCCTTTGAGGTCATGACCGCCACGCCCGCCATCCGGAACATGATTCGGGAGTCCAAGGCCCACCAGTTGGATACCGTCATCGCCAGTTCGGCCGCGGCCGGGATGTCCACCATGGACCAAAGCCTGCTGGCCCTGGTCCGCTCCGGCCGGGTCTCCAAGCATGCGGCCCTTTCTCACGCCGTTAATCCCGACTGGCTGGAAAAACGTCTGGCAGCTCAACTCTGATTTCCGCCGACGGGTTTCCCCGTTTGTTCCGATACTCCGAAGGAGGTCCAAGCTATGTCAACATTACGTCCCGGTGCGTTCAAGGTCTGTGTTCAGAGCTGTCAGAACGGACAAATTTCCGGCCAGGTGGTCGCTTACCGCCTCAAATCGCCTATGCCCTTTCGGGATACAGGCAGTCTGGTCTTGTCCATTGAATCGGTGCTGGACGCGCAAAATTTTCCTCAGGCCTTCCGCCGCAGCCGCAGCTTTGTGCCCCGCGCGGTCCAGAATCCCTATGCCTCTGATACGCTGAACAGCGGCATGAGCCAGGAGGAAGTGGACCAGTTCCATGGCACGGCCGCCACCTTCCTGCTGCATGTGTTTACCCGGCAGAGCTCGACCTGGCAGGGCAATGTGGTTTGGTCCGAAGGAGAAGTCGTTCCCTTCCAAAGCGTACTGGAGCTGATTCGTATTTTGGATGAGCATTTTACCGCTTTGAATCCCACCGATGATTGATCTCCGGTCCGTTTCAGGCAAAAACGCTTCCCGGTCCTGTGAAAGGACCGGGAAGCGTTTGTTTTCTCTGTTTCGCTCTTAAAGAGGCGGAAGCTCCCGATGGACCGGCGGAAGCAGGGCATCATAGAAGCCAGCCAACGTAGTCTGCATGTAGGGTTGCAGCCAAAGTATCAGGGGCAAAACGCCCACCAGAAGGGCAACGGTAATAATGCCCTCCGCCAGCATGTAATGCTCCAGGAAAATCGTGGGCATCCCAAAGGTCAGGCCAAGGGTCACCGGCAGGACGATCACCATAGTGATAGCTATGAACAACAGGAACCAACCCAGGAAGGAGAGGATCAACAGAACATAACTGCCCTTATAGCCCCGCATAAGCTCCTTGCTCCGGCGAATGGCGCCCAGCGCGCCCAGCTCCGGCTGGTCCGCCAGGGCAAACGTAACCAGGGCATAGCGCAGGAGAATCACGACCAGCGCCACAAAATACGCAATATAGGCCACAAAAAACACCAGTATCATCAGAGCCTCCGGCAGCAGCGCGGCCGCCGCAACCACCACCAGCAGCGGAATCATCAGGGCAAGGGCCCACAGGAGCGTAAACAGGAGCACCAGCAGCTGGGTACCCAGTACCCGTCCGGCCATGGAAAAACCGGAAAACAGCGTGGACGGCCCGCAGGGCTCACCCCGATACAGCCGCAGAGCATAGGCGGAAAACCCAAAATTGAGAATCCACTGATACAGGGTCACCACCACGCTCAGCACGACGGCCAGCCAAATCAGCGCGATACTCGTCGTGCTCATGAGCAGCCACCAGGCGCTCTCCGCGTTCAGACCCGCTACATTGATCATGGCGTACCACCTGGTGAGGGGCCCTGTCCCCAGGGTGACCGCCACATTGGGAATCACCATTGCCGCCAGGAACCACACCAGCATGACCTTCCAGTAGCGCGGTTCGGACTGGGCCATGCGCAGCTTGGCCATGGCTTTGAGTTCTTTCCGGTCGATCATCTTCTCCCTCTCTTTCTTTGCTCAGCGCCGGCCGCCGAAGCCACCGCCCCGGCCGCCTCCAAATCCGCCGCCCCGGCTGCCGCCGAAGCTGCCGCCCCGGAAGCCTCCGAACCCGCCGCCGCGGCCGCTGAAGCTTCCGCCGCTGCGGGTGCCGCCAAAGGAGCCGCCGCCCCGGGAGCCTCCAAAGCCGCCTCCGCGGGGACCGCGATTCCCGACGCCGCCAAAGCCGTTCCGATTCCCTCCGGAGGGCCGGGTGGGGCCGCCAAACCCGCCGCCGGGCGGGCGGGGTCCTCTGCCGCCGGGCGGCGGCGGAGGCGGACGGTGCCAGTGCCGCCGATACCAGCCGGAATGGGGCCCATGCCAGAACAGAATTGGACGGAACACATAGGGCGGCGACGCCACCCCATAGTAACGCGCACGGTAAGTGTTATAGCGCGCCCGGTCGATGACCGAGAGCACCAACACCAGCAGAATCAGGAACACCACCAGGGTGACCACCCAATTCAGGCCGTAACTGCGGGAGACGCCATAGTCCGCGCCATAGCCGTCCTCCAGTCCGGCGTTGCCCAGCCCGAAATTGGCGTAGTACACCTCGTTGAGCTCCGAGAAAAAGTCCAGCGTTCCCTGCTCCCAGGAGGAGTTGGTCAGGCAGGCGCTCAGCTGGTCGGCCGTCTTGGAGGTGACGATGGTGGCGAAGTCGTCGCCGTACACAAAGCGGAACTCGTCCTCCTCCACCGCGATCAGCAGCAGCGCGTCGCCGTTCCCCAGCTGGAAGTCCGCGCTCAGGTCATAGGCGTAGGTCTCCGCGTCCTGTCCGTCCAGGGCATTCACGGTCACCACCGCCACCAGGCTGTTGTACCGCGCGTCCCAGTTGGCGTTATAGAGTGCCAGGGTCTGCTCCGCCGAGCTGGAAAACAGGTCCGCGGAATCATAGAGATACTGCTCGTAATAGGCGGTGTCCAGGCTGCTGTCCAGATCTCCGGTCTGGGCGCTGAGGGTGCTGGCCGGTTTCCTGGCATATCCAATGCCCAGAGAAAGCACGATGGCCGCGATCATAATCAGAATGGCTACCGGCCGTTTTTTCAGTACCTTCATCGCTCACGCCCGCTTCCCGGGAAGAATCCACGCACCTGGAACGGGAGATACCCGACCACCAGGCCCCAGAACGTCATCAGCATCCGAAGAAATCCATGTTTGTCTGCCTTCACCGTTGACATTCCTCCTTACCCGCGCAGCTCCAGCAGCTTCTGCTTCAGCTCGCCTTCGATTCGGCCCAGCTCCAGCTCGGCCTCTTTGCGCTTCTGAGCGCCCTCGGTTTGAATCTTCATGACCTCGTCCAGGGTGGAGATCAGCTGCTGATTGGTGTGCTGCAGCGTCTGGATGTCCACCACGGAGCGCTCCGCCTCCTTGGCGGTCTCGATGGTGCCCATCTTGAGCATGTCGGCGTTCTTCTGGAGCAGCTGATTGGTCATATTGGTGACCGCGCTCTGGGCCGCCGTAGCCTGGCGGGAGTGCTCCAAGCCCAGGGAGAGCACCATCTGGCTCTTCCACAGGGGGATGGTGTTTACCAGGGAGGACTGGATCTTCTCCAGCATCAGCGCGTCGTTGTTCTGAATCAGGCGGGTCTGGGGGCCCATCTGAATGGAGATCATCCGGGTGAGCTCCAGGTCGTGGATCTTCTTCTCAAACCGGGCGATCATGTTGGCAAAATCGTTGTAGGCCTGGGCGTCCTCCTGAGCTCCGGAGGCAGCCGCCTTCTTGCGCAGTTCCTCCAGCTCGCCGGAACGGGCCTTGTCCAGAGCCTTTTTGCCCGCCAGGATATACATGGTCAGTTCCTTATAATATTTGGTGTTGAGCTCATACATCTGGTCCAGCATGGCGATGTCCTTCATCAGGGTCACCTGGTGCTTTTCCAGCATGGCGGCGATCTTGTCCACGTTGACCTCCGCCTTCTCATAGCTGGCCTTCAGGGAGAGGGCCTCGTTCTTCTTTTTCTGGAAAAAGCCCGCGATGCCCTTCTTCTCCGGCTCGCCGAAGGTCTTGAGCTCCACCACCAGCGCGGACAGGTCCTCGCCGATGGCGCCCAGGTCCTTGGTACGCACGTTGTTCAGCGCATTCTCCGAGAAAGAGACGATATTCTTCTGCGCCGCCGCGCCGTATTGCAGCACCACGTTGGAATCCCGGATGTCGATCTTCTCCGAGAAGTCCTGTACCATCTTGCGCTCGGCCTCCGTCAGCTGACTCTCATCCAGCTTTACCGCCTGCTCGTCCCGGGCCTTCTGGGCCGCCGCCACATCGTCCGGCGTCAGGCTGGCGTCCAGCGTCAGGGTAGGCGTCTCCGGCGCGGCGGGGACGGTGGCCGTCGCCACCGCAGTCTCGGTCAGGGTCGGTTCCAGGGTCAGTTCCGGGGTCATATCCATCTTATCGGACATGGGAATTCCTCCTATATCATTTCATCTTGTATGTGAGATTTCATTTGTCGTTTTACGGACCGGTATTTCCAGCCGAAGAAAACAGTGGCAGACAGCACTACGGCCAGTATCAGCCATCAGAAGATCCGGGGAAAGCCGCTGGCTGTCATCAAAGGATAGGTGGCTGCCCACCCCACGAAGATTATTGCCAGGAAATCAGCCGAACCAGCCAGGCCACAGGCTTTTTCGGATTCATCCACCAGAGGAAAATGCAAAACAGCCATATAACTGTGACAAATCCGGCTACCACGCAGTCAAACCGCGCATCCGCCAACTGCTCCAGGGGAACGCCCCGGCCCAGCCGCCGGAAGTAATTTGACAGTCTGAGGACGAAATTGATCAGCCAGATCACCATGCAGGCCAGATTCAGCCATCTCGTCACTGCCCATATTTCCTGCCTATCCTTCATGGTGTTCGCCCCTCTCTGTTCAGTTGTCTCCGTTTCCTTTCTGCTGTATAAGAATGGGAGCGGCGCGCTCAGGAACCGGGGGACTGGAAGGGCGTGTCCCCCAGCCCTTCCTGTTGAAGCATCTGCTCCAGGACGGTGATGTCCGCCGAGATGTCCAGCGCCTCGTCGCCGAACAGGGCGTCCAGCTGCTTGTCAAAGGCCTTGCAGATGGTCTCCATCATATCCTCGATTTTTCCTTTTGTACCGTCGATGTTGATACCAGACACGCCGGCCGCATCCATCCGGTCATAGGCATTGAGCAGCTTGAGGGTGGTGGGCAGATAGTAATTCAAAAAGCGGCTGATCTGACTCAGCTTCTCCGGCTTCTCCACCACAACGCCGATGATTTTCTGCGTAGTGGTCTCCAGCCGCTCGATCTGGGCCGAGATCGTCGGGTCCTCGATGCTGTCATTGAGCCGCTTCATCTCGGACAGCGCCCGGTCCCGTTCCGCGATCAGCGCGTCGATCTCCGGATTTCCGGTGGACTTCCGCTCTGGCTTTACCGGTTCCGTCGGCTGTTCCGGCTCCGGCTCTGTCTTGGTCTTGACCGGTTCCGGCTCCGGCGTGGTCCAGGTGCGGTCGGGCCAGATCGCTTTGGCCACAAGGAATACGACGACCGAGACCGCCGCCGCCGCGAGAATGTGGCCCAGGGTGTAGAGCCGGCCGAACACGGCCCACAGCAGCCACACCGCCGCCACGGCGTAAAAGGGCGCCACGGACTTCTTTTTGACGATTGCCAAGGCGGTTCCTCCTTCTGTTGATTCCATAGGTGATTCTATTGTACCCGTCCCCGCTTTTGCTGTCAAGATAAATGGGGAACAGTTGACTTTACCGCGGGAATTCGTTAAAATATTGGGATAGATTAGCTGCGAGGAGATATTCGATATGATGACACTTGACCAGTTCAAAGCGGCACGCAAGGTCTTGGAGGGCGTGCTGCACCGGACTGACCTGATCTATTCCCCCTCCTTTTCCAAGGCGACGGGCAACCAGGTCTATCTGAAGCCGGAAAATATGCAGGTCACCGGGGCCTACAAGATCCGCGGCGCCTACTTCAAGATCAGCACCCTGACCGAAGAACAGAAGGCCAAGGGCCTGATCACCGCCTCCGCCGGGAACCACGCCCAGGGCGTGGCCTACGCCGCCCAGGCTGCCGGGGTGTCCGCCACCATCGTCATGCCCACCACCACCCCCCTGGTAAAGGTCAACAACACCAAGGACTACGGCGCCAACGTGGTTCTGCACGGCAGCACTTTTGACGACGCCGACGAGCTGGCCCACCAGCTGGCGGAGGAGCAGGGGCTGACCTATGTGGCTCCCTTCAACGATCTGGCGGTGGCCACCGGACAGGGCACCATCGCCTATGAGATCTTTAAGGACCTGCCTGACGTGGATGTTATTCTGGTACCCATCGGCGGCGGCGGTCTGGCGGCGGGCGTGTCCACCCTGGCCAAGCTGCTCAACCCCAACGTCAAGGTCATCGGCGTGGAGCCCACCGGCGCCGCCTGCATGAAGGCCAGCCGGGAGGCGGGCAAGGTGGTGACCCTGCCCCGTGTGGATACCATCGCCGACGGCGTGGCGGTCAAAACACCGGGCGATCTGGTCTTCCCCTATGTACAGGAGCATGTGGACGAACTGATTACCATCGACGACAACGAGCTGGTGGACGCCTTCCTGGATATGATGGAAAAGCACAAAATGATCGTGGAAAATTCCGGTCTGCTGACCGTGGCCGCCCTTCAGCATCTGAAGCCGGAGGGCAAAAATGTGGTGCCCGTTCTCTCCGGCGGCAACATGGACGTCATCACCATCTCCTCCCTGGTCCAGCACGGTCTGGTCAGCCGGGGCCGCATCTTCACCTTCTCGGTGATTCTGCCCGACCGCGCCGGCGAGCTGCTCCGGGTGGCGGAGGTGGTGGCCCGGGAAAACGGCAATATCATCAAGCTGGACCACAACCAGTTCGTCAACATCAACCGCCAAAGCGGTGTGGAGCTCAAGGTCACGCTGGAGGCCTTCGGCCACAGCCATAAGAAGCAGATTCTGGAGGCGCTCAACCAGGCCGGCTACGCCGCCCGCGAGGTTTCCACCACCAATTTCTACAACTGAGCGTTCCGCTCTCGCTGCCGCCGGGGAGCGCGCCCCCCGGCGGCTATTTCCAGTGCGGCGCGCCCGGCCGGATCGTCGCGGACGGCGTGGGAGCGGGAAGCCCCGCCCGCGGTTCCGCGGCGTCTTCCGCTTGCTGTATCCTATGTGGGAAGAGGTCGTCCGGTGTGCCGGAACTTCCTGTTCAGTGTAGCAGACAAGTATGAAATCCAGATGAAAAAACCTTAAAGATTGCGCAAAATTCCCCTGAGGCCCATTTTATTTTTTTCGGCCGCCCCAGCGCAAGGAAAGGAAGGCACTGCCATGATCAAAATCGCCCCTTCGATTCTCTCCGCGGATTTCTGCGATCTGGGCAACGAGATCGGCCGCATCCATAAGGCCGACTGGGTCCACGTGGATGTGATGGACGGCATGTTCGTCCCCAACATCACCATCGGTGTTCCGGTGGTCAAGTCCATCCGGGCCCATACGGATATGTTCCTGGACGTCCATCTAATGATCGAAAAGCCGGTGCGCTATATCGACGCCTTTGCCAACGCCGGTGCCGACCTGCTGTGCGTCCATCTGGAGGCCGATATGCCGCCCGCCATCCGCGAGGCCCTCAAGGCCATGGAGCGCAACGGTGTGAAAAAGGGAATCGCGCTGCGTCCCATCACCTCCCCCGAGGCCATTCTCCCCTATCTGGAGGACTTGGACCTGGTTCTGGTCATGACCGTGGAGCCCGGCTTCGGCGGCCAGGCTTTTCTGGAGAAGCAGCTGCCCACCATCCGCCGGGTACGGGAGCTGATCGACCAGATCAACCCGGCCTGCGACCTGGAGGTGGACGGCGGCATCAATCCCGTCACCGCCCAAAAGGTCATTGAGGCGGGCGCCAATGTGCTGGTGGCCGGGTCCGCCGTTTACGGCGCGCCGGACATCGACCTGGCCATTGAGTCCCTGCGGGGCTGAGTCTGCCCGAATTCCATCCCTTACGGAGGTCCTTCGCTCATGCAATATTTTCCCCCTGCCCTGGAACGGCTGGTGGAGCAGTTCGCCCGCCTGCCCGGCATCGGGCACAAGACCGCGCAGCGGCTGGCCTTTTTCGTCCTCTCCCTGCCGGAGGAGGACGCCCGGGCCTTTGCCGACGCCATTGTGGGTGCGAAATCTGCCATCCGCTTCTGTCCTGTCTGCCAGAATCTGACGGAGGGCGACGGCCCCTGCGCCATCTGCCGCAGTCCGAAGCGGGACCAGTCCACCATCTGCGTGGTGGCCGACCCCAAGGATGTCATCGCCATGGAGCGTTCCCGGGAGTACCACGGGACCTACCATGTTCTGCACGGCGTCATTTCTCCCATGAACCATGTGGGCCCGGACGACCTGCATATCAAAGAGCTCACCGCCCGAGTGGCCGCCGGAGGGGTCCAGGAGGTCATTATGGCCACCAACCCGGACACGGAGGGCGAGGCCACCGCCATGTACCTCTCCCGTCTGCTCAAGCCCTTCGGCGTCAAAACCACCCGCCTGGCCTACGGAATCCCCGTGGGCAGCCATCTGGAGTTTGCCGACGACGCCACGCTGATGCGCGCGCTGGAGGGCCGGCGGGAGATGTGAAACCCGGATTCCAAAACGCCGGCGGACCGTTTACAGCGGTCCGCCGGCGTTTTGTCTCTTTGTCAGCCTTTGGGCTTGGGCTTGAACAAAATCGCCACCAGCAGCGCCAGAACGATGGCAGCGGTGATGCCCCCGGCCGTGGATGTGATTCCGCCGGTGATCGCACCCAGCAGGCCGTCCTCCGCCACCGCCTTCTGGACGCCTTTGGCCAAAGAAAATCCAAATCCGGTCAACGGAACCGTCGCCCCCGCGCCGCCCCAGTCCGCGATGGGCTGATAGAAGCCCAGCGCCCCCAGCACTACGCCGGCCACCACATAGGAAACCAGAATCCGGGCCGGGGTGAGCTTGGTCTTGTCGATCAAAATTTGTCCGATCACGCAGAGGATTCCTCCGCATACAAAGGCGCGGATATACTCCAAAACGTTCTCCATCACGCTTCACCTCCCTGGACCGGGGCGGTCAGGGCCACGGCGTGACACACCGAGGGGATGCTCTCCCCCTGCTGGGTGGAGGTGGGCGAGAGCAGCGCGCCGGTGGGACAGAAGAGCAGGTTTTTCCATTTCCCCGAGATCAGCCCCGGGATCAGGCTGGTGGTCAGCACCGCGGCCGCGCAGCCGCAGCCCGAAGCGCCGCAGTGTACGTCTTGCCCCTTGCAGTCGAACAGCAGCAGCCCGCAGTCGTTGTAGTTGGCCATATCCACGCCGTCCTGCCGGAAAAAGTCGGTGACGATCTCATGGCCCAGCATCCCCAAATCTCCGGTGACGATCAGGTCATAAAACCCGGGGGACCGGCCGGTGTCCCGAAAGTGGGCAGTCAGCGTGTCGTAGGCCGCGGGGGCCATGGCCGCACCCATGTTATTGGCGTCGGTGATGCCCTTATCCACCACCTTGCCGAGGGTGACGTGGGTGACCCTCGGCCCCTTAACGCTGCCGCTGGTCAACACCACAGCGCCCGAGGCCGTGGCGGTCCACTGAGCGGTGGGGGTGCGCTGGCCGCCGTATTCCAGCGGCGTGCGGTACTGCCGCTCGGCGGAGCAGAAATGGGAGGAAGTACAGGCCGCGGCCCAGCGGCCATAGCCGCCGTCCAGCAGGAGCGCGGCCAGGGCCAGGCTCTCCCCCATGGTGGAACAGGCGCCGTACAGCCCCAGGAAGGGCACGCCGAAACCCCGCGCGGCAAAGCCGGAGCCGATGCACTGATTGAGCAGGTCTCCGGAGAGCAGGTAATCCAGGTCGGACAGGCGCTTTCCCGCGCGGCCCAAGGCGATGTTGAGTGCCTGCTTCTGCATGGCGCTCTCCGCTTTTTCCCAGGTTGTCTCGCCAAAGGTGTCATCCTCAGAGATCGCGTCGAAGTAGCGGCCCAGAGGGCCCTCGCTCTCCTTATGGCCCCCTACCCCGCCGTAGCCGGCAATGACCGGAGGCGCGGCCAGCGCGTAGGTCTGCGCGCCCAGCTTCTTGTTCGTCATGTGCGAACCAGTCCTTTCATGGTTGCTATGGACTAGTTTGCGCGGCGCGGCCGCATATTATCCGCCGGCGCCCCAACCGCATCAGGGACCGCCCCGGAGCCTTGCTCCGGAGCGGTCCCTGCAAAACCTGTTGTTTCAAATCAGCGCCAGGACACCATCAGCGGGGACTCCTTATCCGGCGTAACGTAGATGGCCTGGGTGGGACATACGTCCTCACAGCAGGCGCAGCACATGCACTCCTCCACGTAGCGGGCCACCGCCTTTTTGCCCTCCATTCGCAGCACGTCCACCGGGCAGGCCCGGACGCATTGCCCGCAGCCAATGCAGCGTTCCCAGTTCACCGGTTGAATCGCCATGTCACATACCTCCTTCCGGATGTTCCCAGGCCAGCCAGCGCTTCGGGTGTTCCAGCGGCGCGTCCGGCAGCCATTCCGCGTTCACCGGCCGCTTGGTCACCTGCATGACGCCGTCCCCGCCCCGGAAAATCTGGTTCCACGCCAGCCATTGGCTGTCATCCTCCACGGGGTAGTCCTCCCGGAAATGCCAGCCCCGGCTCTCCGTGCGGAACAGGGAGGCCCGCAGAATCATCTCCGCATTGAGGACCATGCTCTCGGTCTCATGGGCCAGGCGGAGCATATGCAGATCATCGGCGTACATCTTGGGAATCATGTGCTCCCGCAGATAGTCCACCAGGGTCAGGGTCGCTTCCAGCCGCGTGCGCTCCTTGATGTGCAGGATATAATAGGGCATCATATAATTTTGCAGCAGTTGGGTGAGCCAGCGGGGCGAAAAGCCCGATTTCCGCTCCCGATAGGTCTGCAGGTGGGCCAGCACGGCGGAGACGCTGTCCCGGTCCAGTTCGGGGCGGTCCGCTCCGCGCACGTAGGCTGCCGCCGCCGTGGCCGCCCGCTTCCCCTGCACGGCGGAGGGAGACAAGCCCGGCGGCGGGCCCTGGACAATGGCGCCCCACATCCAGGAGCAGCAGCAGTCCCCTGCGCTGTACAGGCCGGCCACCGTGGAGGCGCCGGTGTCGTCCACCGTCCACAGACCGGTGGCCTGCTCCTGACAGCCGCCGGCGGCCGCGCCGCCGATCATGGGGTACTTCTGCCCGGAATTGGGGTCGATGCCCGCCCGCTCCACCTCCTTGCGGTTGTCCCGCTTGGTCAGATACTCCTGAATGGAGCGCAGGTCATTGTCCGTACACTTGCCGAAATCCCAGTAGATGGGGCCATAGCCCGCATGAATGACGCTGGCCATAGTCAGGTCGAAGCCTTTATTGGGGATTCGGCGTCCCAGCGCGTCATCAAACTGGAAGTAGGCGGGATACATCTCGCCGTTGCCCTTCCACATGGGGTCCTTGGCCACGTTGATGTGCATATCGGGGAATTCCTTCCCGCTGAGCACCGCTCCCGCCCGATAGGCCATGGCCTCGGACTCTCCGGTCTGGCCGCTGATGTTCATTCCGGGGGAGCGGAAGTAGCCCCGTCCGGCGGTCAGAATGACGGCACCGGCGTCAAAAATCAGGCAGGTCTCCTCTTCCATGGGGAAGCCTACCGCACCCTGGACCCGGCCTTCCCGGACGATCAGATCGGTCACCATGACCCGGTCCAGGAAGCGTACACCCTGGGCCTGGGCATAGCGGCGCAGCACCGGGGTCACGGAACGGTGGGAAAGGGGGACGATTCCATAGTGGGTATGGGGATCGTCCTCATGGTGTCCCGCCTGGTCGTCCCCTACGATGCTCCGGCGGAAAAAGCCGGCCATCTCCTCATCCGCCACCGGGAACTTGACCCCCCACTCCTTCAAATCCAGGAAGGTGCCCCAGGAGTCCTGCAAAAATGCGCGCACCCAGTCCTGATTACACAGCCCGGCGCCGTTTTTGCAGATCCAGGACAGGGTCCCGTTATAGTCCATGCCCCAGTCTTCATTGAATACCGCCCAGAAGCCGCTGGCCATGATGCTGGCCCCCGCCTGCCCGGCGGCGGCCTTGTCCACCACCAGCACATCCAGGCCCTGCAGGCGGGCGGTCACGGCGGCAAAGCAGCCGGCCGTTCCGCCGCCCACCACCAGAATGTCACACTGGATTCGCCGTTCCTCCATGGTGATTCCTCCCATTCCATACGTTGGTTGTTCCACTTGCAGTATAACACGGCCCCAATTCCGAGGCAAATATCGAAAAAAGCCGTTTTGTTATAAACAAAAGGCTATTTCTATGGTACAATAGACCCGCTGCTGTGCGATACTCTGCGCCCGGAAAGGATGCTGCCCGATGACAGATCTGCAAATCCGCTATTTCCTCCAGGTGGCCGACAGCCTTAGCTTCTCCAAAGCCGCCCAGGAATTATTCGTCTCCCAGCCCTCGGTGAGCCGCCAGATTCAGCGTCTGGAGGAGGAGCTGGGCTATACGCTGTTCGACCGCTCCTGCAAAAACACCGTGACCCTGACCGCGGCAGGGCTGGTATTCCGGGACAGCTTCCACAAGCTGCGACGGGAATTTCTGGAGACCCGGGCCGCTGCCGAAAGCCTGCGGGACGCCCCTGCCCTGGAGCTGCGGGCCGGGCTGGGCGCGGGCTGGAATCTGCTGGAACTGCTGGAGGGGTTCCAGCGCCGGGCGGAACAGGCCCATCCCCGGGCCGCGCTGAGCTTTTGTTCTGACAGCTTCCGCGCTCTGCGCAGCAAGGTCCACGACGGAGAGCTGGACGTGGCCCTGTGTACCCAGACCGGTGTACAGGATTTTCAGGGCATTGAGCTGGAGCCGGTGGGCGAGCTGGAAGCGCGGCTCTTTTTCCGGCAGGACATCTGCCCGAAACCCACCCTTCACGCGCTGGACGGCCAGGTGCTCTGCCTGCTCCCCGAGGAGGAGGCCCCCATGTCCGCCCAGATCATTCTGCTTCATCTTCAGCACCGGCGGATCGTGCCGCGCATCGTCCGCCTGCCCAACCGGGACTCGATCTGGCTGGCCTTGGCTCTGGGGAAGGGCTTTACGGTCTGGGATGAGCGGATGGCCGTCCCGGAGGGGGCCGGAATCGTCTCCATTCCGCTGGGCGACACCATTCCGCTGTGCACCATCTGGCGCAAAAGCAATCAAAATCCCCTCATCCGTCTTTTCACGGAGACGGCGCGGGCCTATTTCCATCCACAAAACAACAAAGACCAGCCGTTCTAACAACGGCTGGTCTTTGCCGGGACAATCGAACAAGTGACTGCGCCACTTGTTCGAGAGGGATACAGCCCTCTGCGCGCAAGTTTTGTGCGCAGAGGGCGCACAAAACTCACACTTGCGGGCTGAGAAGTGTTTTCCCCGACGCACATGTCGCCGCGGAAAACAAATTTCAACTGATTCGCGCCTGCGGGCACGAACGCTGCGAGGCTTTTGACACACAGAACAAAGACCAGCCGTTCTGACAACGGCTGGTCTTTGTCTTTTTCTCTTTAGGACTCTGCGGTGCTTATGCCAACGCGGCCAGCTGCTCCTCCAGCTTCGCGATCAGAGCCCGCAGCTTCTCTGCGCGCTCCTTTTCCCCGGCCTCCCCACGGGACTCCCGTCCCGCGGGGTCCCCCAGATAATTGAACTCCTCGGCGGAACTGAATTCCGCCTCCGGCAAGGTTTTGCTCCGCAAAACGCTTGGACGCGGCTTTCGCCGCGCTGTGGCGGCCGGTTATGCCAATGTGGCCAGCTGCTCCTCCAGCTTCGCGATCAGAGCCCGCAGCTTCTCTGCGCGCTCCTTTTCCCCGGCCACCACGGCCTCGGGGGCCTTGTTCAGGAAGCCGGGATTGGACAGCTTGGCGTCCAGGCCCTTCAGCTCACCCTGCTTTTTGCCCAGCTCCTTGGTCAGGCGGGCCTTCTCCTTCTCCAGGTCCACCAGCTCGGCCAGGGGCATATACACCCGGGCGTCGTGGGTCACGTCGCTCACCAGTCCGGTGGTATCGGCGGGCTCGGTCTCGGTGATCTCCAGCGCGGAGGCATAGCCCAGCCGCATCAGGAAGCCGCGTCCCTGGCGGAACACGTCCGCCTTGGGGGTGGCGATGGTCAGGCTGGCCTTCTTGGAGGGGGGCACGTTCATATCCGCCCGGCGGGTCCGGATGACCTTGATGACCTCCATGATGGACTCCATGGCAGCCGCCTCTTCCGGGTAGGAGCGGGCGGGGTCAGCCTGGGGCCACTTCTGGAGCATGAGGAAGTCGCCGGCTCTGTTGTTAAGCTCCGCCTGTTCGCAACGCGCGGCTTCCCTCCGACTCAGGCTGGTCTCCGGGGCTTGCGCCCCTGCGCTCGCCTTCGCTTCGGTCCATCCGCGCTGCTCACGACGGCTCCGCTCTTCTTCGTGGGGCAGGGCCTGCCAGATCTCCTCGGTGATAAAGGGCATGAAGGGATGCAGGAGCTTGAGAGTCTCGGTGAGCACGTAGAGCAGCACCTGCTGGGCGCGCACCTTGGCGTCCTCGTCCTCACCCTGGAGGCGGGCCTTGGTCAGCTCGATATACCAGTCGCAGTAATCGCCCCAGATGAAGTCGTACACCTTCTGCGCAGCCACGCCCAGCTCGTAGCGGTCCATGTTCTCGGTCATCTCCGCAATGAGGGCGTTGAGCTTGGTGAGAATCCACTTGTCCTCCAGCTCCAGCCGGTCGGGCAGGGCGCAGCGGTCGATGGTCAGGTTCATCATCAGGAAGCGGCTGGCATTCCAGATCTTATTGGCAAAGTTGCGCATAGCCTCGCACCGGTCGGGGAGGAAGCGCATGTCGTTGCCCGGAGAGTTGCCGGTGACCAGGTTGAAGCGCAGGGCATCCGCGCCGTACTGCTCGGCCATCTCCAGAGGGTCGATCCCGTTGCCCAGAGATTTGGACATCTTGCGTCCCTTGTCATCCCGGACCAGACCGTGGATGAACACGGTGTGGAAGGGAGGCTTGCCGGTATGCTCGCAGCCGGAGAAGATCATGCGGGCCACCCAGAAGAAAATGATGTCGTAGCCGGTGACCAGCACGTCGGTGGGATAGAAATACTTGAAATCCTCGGTCTCCTCGGGCCAGCCCAGAGTGGAGAAGGGCCACAGGGCGGAGGAGAACCAGGTATCCAGCACGTCCTCCTCCTGGTGGATGTTGTGGGAATGGCAGTGCTCGCACTCGGTGGGGTCGGTCTCGGACACGGTCATTTTACCGCAGTCGTCGCAGGTCCAGGCGGGGATGCGGTGGCCCCACCACAGCTGGCGGGAGATGCACCAGTCGCGCACGTTTTCCATCCAGTTGGTGTAGGTCTTGGAGAAGCGGTCGGGGACGAACTTCACCTCGCCGTCGTTGACCACCCGCAGGGCTTCCTTGGCCAGGGGTTCCATCTTCACGAACCACTGGGCGGAGATCAGGGGCTCCACGTCGTTGTGGCAGCGGTAACAGGTGCCCACGTTGTGCGCGTGGTCCTCCACCTTCACCAGGTAGCCCTGCTCTTCCAGATCGGCCACAATGGCCTTTCGGGCCTCGTAGCGGTCCATGCCGGAGTACCGGCCGTAGCCCTCCACCACCTTGCCGTTGTCGTCCAGCACGCGGATGGTCTCCAGGTTGTGGCGCAGGCCCACCTCAAAGTCGTTGGGGTCGTGGGCCGGGGTCATCTTCACGCAGCCGGTGCCGAATTCCACATCCACGTACTCGTCGGCCACGATGGGCATTTCCCGGCCCACCAGGGGCAGAATGCAGGTCTTGCCCACGATGTCCTGATACCGCTCGTCGTTGGGGTTGACGGCCACGCCGGTGTCGCCCAGCATGGTCTCCGGCCGGGTAGTGGCCACGATCACATAGCGGCCCTCCTCCCCCTGGATGGGGTAGCGGATGTGCCACAGGTGGCCGGGCTTGTCCTTGTATTCCACCTCTGCGTCAGACAGGGCGGTGACGCAGTGGGGGCACCAGTTGATGATGCGGGAGCCCTTGTAGATCAGGCCCTTGTTATAGAGGGACACGAACACGTGGCGCACGGCCTTGGACAGGCCCTCGTCCATGGTGAAGCGGGAGCGGCTCCAGTCGCAGGACACACCCAGCTTCTTCTGCTGCTCCACGATTCGCGCGCCGTACTTGGCCTTCCAGTCCCACACCCGCTCCAGGAACTTCTCCCGGCCCAGGTCGTAGCGGGACAGGCCCTCCTTGGTGCGCAGCTCCTCCTCCACCTTGATCTGGGTGGCGATTCCGGCGTGGTCGGTACCGGGCACCCATAGAGCGGCGTAGCCCTCCATCCGCTTGAACCGGGTCAGAATATCCTGAAGGGTGCAGTCCATGGCGTGGCCCATGTGGAGCTGGCCGGTGACGTTGGGGGGCGGCATGACGATGGTGAAGGGCTTCTTGTCCGCCTCACGGTGACCCTGGAAGCAGCCGTGCTCCTCCCAGGCCTGATAGATGCGGCCTTCCACCTCGTGGGGGTCGTAGATTTTGGGTAATTCTTTTGGCATAACAGTCTACTCCTTACTACTTGGATGTGATCAATCTCTTTCTGCCCGCAAAGCCGCTCGAATCTGAGCGTCCAGAGCCCGGATGTCTTCTAATGTGCCCCGCGGGGCTTCCGGCCACTCATCTACCGCCGGACCCCAATACGACCGGGGCGCACCGGGATAACGGGCGACCACATGGGCATGCAGATGGTCTACCCCCTCCCCGATGAAAAAGGCATATACGTGCTCCGCAGCCAGTACGGATTTCATGGTCCGGCTTAACCGGCCCAACATACAGCCCAAAGCTGTTAACTCTGCCTCATTGGCATCGTACAGTCCCTTGATGTGCCGGCGGGTTTCCAGCATGTAGTACCCAAGGTAGTTGTTAGACCCTTCCGGGGCACGGACCATGTGACTGACGGAAATCAAATCATCCTGCCATACCAGGTCGGGACTATGGGCCTGTTTCGTACAGATGATGCAGGTTTCCTTCATACTATGCTCCTTTCCCAACATAAAAAATCGCCCTGAGCATTGGCTCAGGGCGATCGAATAACCGCGGTACCACCTGAATTTCCCTTATGGGACACTCGTTGCCTCGGTAACGGGAGGACCCGCCGCTTCCTACGCACCCCGCCGGGGTTCGGAAGCGGAGCTCCGGGGCGACTTCGCCGCGTCCTCATCATGGCCTTGCACCGTCCGGCCACTCTCTGGCATGAGATTCGCGGGTACTCCTCCCCATCTGCGCCTGTTACTTGGTGGTATTATATCAGGTTTTCCGCCGATGTCAAGGCGAAAAGGGCTTCTATCCCTCCGCCGGCGCCGCAAAAGAGTCCAGCAGCCGCTCGATCAGCTGCCGAAAGTCGGGGCTCACGTTGGACTCGCTGGCCAGGGCGATGGGATTCACCTCATAGAGGATTCCGTCGTGGACGAAATAGCCCTGATAGCTCTCCTGCCCGTTGGTCTCCCGTGCGGTGACGATGGTAGCCGTCTCCCCACAGGCCATCTCATAGCTTTGGCTGGTGAACTCCATCTCCACGCTGGACTCCCCCACCTTCACCCAGCTGCCATCCGGGCCCTCCCGGTAGACATTGTTAGGGCCGTTCCAGGCCATCCCCGGCACGCCCGCCGCCAACGCCTCCGGGTCGGCGTACTGGGTGTACAGGTGGACGTAGACTGCCACCTCCACATTGTCCACCACCCGGCTGAAGGCCAACCGGATCTGCTCCGGCCGGTCCCGCTCCTCCTCCGGAAGGGACTCCTGATCCACGGTCAGCCGCTCGTCCACCACATAGGGGGCGTTCATCCCCACGCCCGCCTCCGCTTTGTCCAGCAGAGGGCTGTACAGCAGGGGCACCCCCACATAGTCCGCCGCCGACTGCCAGCTCTGGTGGGCCCACTGCAGCCCGCCCGCAGCCAGGTCCTCCCGCAGCTCTTCGCTGAACTGGGACAGGTCGAAGCGCTCCACCTCTGCCTGAACGTCGTAGGCGGAGTAATCGAAGGACGACTCCGTCTCCCCCAGCCGCACCCCAAAGAAGGTGTCCAGGGCCCACACCGTTCCGGTCATCGCCACACACAGGCAGGCTGCAATCAGCCCAATCCGGGCAGGACGGGCCAGCCTGCGCTTGGCAGGCGCGTCCGCCGCCTCCACCAGCGCGGGGTCCAGATAGTTCATGGCCTCCAACAGATCCTGTTTATCCATTCCAAAGTCCCTCCTGTTTCAAAAAATCCCGCAATCGGTTCCGGGTGCGAAAGAGCACGCTCTTGGTCTTGGACAGGCTCCAGCCCATGCGCCGGGCCACGGCCTCCAGCGAATCGGCGTACCAGTAGCGCCGCAGAAAGGCGATTCGCGCCTCTGGCTTCTGGGTCCAGAGGAAGCGGGAGATGGCCTCGCCCAGCTCCCGGGCCTCCACGCGGTCCTGCGCCGCATCCCCCTGAGGGAGCGCGGAGGCCAGTTCCAGCGCCGCCTCGTCCACGGTGTCCGGCCCTCTGGCCAACCTGCGGCGGATGGCCAGGGCCCGGTTGCGCACCACCGCGCCCAGCCACCCCTTGAAATGGGTGGGCCGGGCCGGCGGAATGGCATTCCACACCTGGAGCCAGCAGTCGCTGAGGCACTCCTCCACGTCCCGGTCATCCCCCAGGATATTCCGGGCCACCGCGGCGCAGTAGGCGCCGTACTGCTGTTCCAGCGCGGCCGTGGCCTGCTCGGAACGGGCCAGGTAGAGCGCAAGCAGCTCCTGGTCGGTCATAGGCCTCCCCCCTTTCACCTATATAGAGTCGCGCCGGGGCGTTCCGGTTGCGCTCCGGCGGGCACTTTTTGCTGCCGCGGCAAAAAAATGCCGTCAGACGCAGCTGCATCTGACGGCATTGTATCGAATTTTGCTTCTGGTTTCCACCCCGGGCCGAACGCCTCAGCTCACGTCCTCCATGGCCGCCGCCACCTTGGCCAGGGTGCTGGCGTGGGTGTGGTCCAGCAGATGGGTGTAGATCTTGCCGGTGGTGGCGGGGGTGGAATGGCCCAGCGCCTTGCCGATGTCGAACAACGGCGCGCCCTGGGCGGAGGCGATGGTGGCAAACGTGTGGCGCAGGCCGTGGAGGGTGATTTTGGGCAGGCCCTCCCGCCGAATGACCCGCGCGAAGGCCAGGGAGACCAGATTGGGGGAGTGGGCCTCTCCCCGCGCGTTGACCGTGACAAAGCCGCTGTCCGCGTAGACCGTCCCCAGGGCGCGGCGGTTTTCCATCTGCCGTCTCTGCTCCCGCCGCAGCACGTCATGAATCTCGTCGGTCATATACAGCGTGCGGGAAGAGGAACGGTTCTTCGTCTCCTTCTGGATGACCGAGGCCCCGGCGGCGGTGCGGGCCTCCCGAATCTGGATGCGCCGGTTCTTGAAGTCCACATTGGTCCAGCGCAGGCCGCAGATCTCCTCCCGCCGCAGGCCCAGGCAGCCGGCCAGCTTGACCACTGTCTCCAGCCAGGTGCCCTCCACGGCCCGGTACAGCGCGCTGAGGTTTTCCGGAGTATAGTACCGGGCCTCGTTGGGCAGCATCCGGGGCGGGTCCACCCGTTCGGCTGGATTGCGCAGGATCAGGTCCTGCTTCACCGCCATGCGCAGACAGCAGGACAGCAGATCATGGTGGTGGCGGATGGTATTCGCCGACAGCTCCTTGTCTGCCTTCAGGCGGGCGTAGTAGTGCTGAATGTCCCGAGGCGTCAGCTCCTGAAGCACAATGTCCCCCAGGATGGGGTCCAGGTGATTTTCGATGATCTTCCGGTAGCCGTACACGGTGGTTTCCGCCCGGTTGGGCTCTATGACCTCCTTCATCCACTGCTCCAGCCACTGGCCGAAGGTCAGCTTGGAGGGCACGACGATCATCTGGTTGGCGCGCTCCACCTCGAACTCGCGCAGCGCCCGCCGGGCGGCGGTCAGACTGGGAAACGTGACGCATTTTTTCTGCCGCTTTCCCTCTGTGTCCTTCCCGTAGTCCATGGTCACATAGTACTTGCGCCGCACGTCGTCATACGCAATGTTCCGCTCCACACATTTTCTTGCCATTGTTAAATTTCTCCTTTTCTCCTTTTTTCGACATTTTCCGTCGGAAAAAGAAACCGCAGAAGCGGTTTCTCACGCGAAAAATTACGCGTATTGGAAAAAAGTTTAGCATATTTTCCCATCACACTGGAAGAGGGGAAAATTTTACCGGAAGTAAAAGAAATGAGGAAACCGCTTACTTGCAGTTTCCTCATTTTTCCGAACTTTATACTTGGGCCCGCAATGTTAGCGTCCCCGGTAGGGGCGGTATCTCTGCCGGCCGCTTCCTCCGCGCCGCCTCCGGCGGCCTCGGGTCGCAATTCGGTAGACCACAAACACGAGGACCGCCAGTACCACCAGCACCACGGCCAGCACCACCAGTGTGATCCAGTTGGGGTGTTTCAGCAGTTCCACCGGATTCAGGCTGGAATAGACCAC
The DNA here is from genome assembly GCA_019415645.1 of Clostridiales bacterium. Lineage (GTDB taxonomy): Bacteria > Bacillota > Clostridia > Oscillospirales > Oscillospiraceae > DXYV01. The sequence continues at coordinate 6,141 of DXYV01000032.1, read as the reverse complement.
CTTCCGGCCCTGGGGCTGTGCGTATTCCGTGGGCACGGTCTCCAGATTCTCCAGATAGGAGGCCAGAGCGTACCACTCCTTTACCTCCGTCCCGTCGGCATTGTGGATGATCTGTGCCTCGAAATCGGTCACCTCGGTCCCGTCCGCCGTCTTGGGCGTGATCGCCAGAAGTCCAAAAGATTTTGCCTCCACCGAGCTGAGCATCTGCCCGGAGTACAGGCCGGTGACCACCCGGTAGAGCCGGTCGTCCTCCAGGGGGACCTGGCTCCCGTCGGACAGCATCTGGGCGCAGTCCGTGACCTTGTTGAAGATCATGCGGCTGGTATTGTAGGTCCACGTCATGCCCGCCCCATAGAGCTGAGCCGGGGACATCAGGGGCGTCACCGAGGCGTCCACCTCAAAGGCGTCCTTCAGCTCCTTCCCGGTAATCCACACCGAGATGAGCGGATAGCCCGGCGTACCGTCTGCGCCGGACCCCAGGGAGGAGACATTGAACACGTCGGACACGGTGATGGGCCCCTGCGCAAAGGAGCCCCGGATAACGCCCGAGGCCACTACCGCGAAATCCACCGGCACATAGTCCGCTCCCTCCGCCTGCTCCACGGCGTAAACATAGCTGTCGGCAATGAGATTGCCCAAGCCGTCCTCCTCCTGCTCCAGGCCGAACTGGGAGATGGGCGTAAAGTCGAAGGGGGACTGGGCCAGCACCTGGTCGAAGGTATAGCCGTAATCGGCCAGATAGTCCTCCTCCACCAGGGTCTTGAACTGTTCGGTCAGCTCCGCGATCGTGGGGTCCTCCGGCACCTCCTCCGTCACGGGGATCAGCTGGTAGTCCAGCTGCACCGTTGCGCCGCTTCCGCCGTCCTTTCCGATGGTCAGCACGCCCAAATTCTTGGTGTATTCCCCGCAGGAGACGATTAGGGTGTCGTTGACCTCGATGGGCTGCTCCAAGGTCGTGTGGGTATGGCCGGAGATAATCACGTCGATGCCGTCCACCGCCTTGGCCAGCTCGTAGTCCTCGCCTTCGCCGGCCTCGGTGCCTGAGTGGGACAGGCACACCACATAGTCATAGTCCTCCTTGGCCTGGAGCTCCTCCATCACCCGCTGGGCCGCTTCGATGGGGTCCTCCAGCACCATGCCTGACATGGGGGCGTAATCGTCCGAGGAGATCCCCATGATTCCGAACACAGCCACCCGCAGGCCGTCCCGCTCCACGATGGTGTAATCCGTCACCGGGTAGTTCTCCAGCGCCTGTGTCACCGCGGCCCCTGTCTCCGGGTCCTCCGGCGTGGTATAGTTGGCCTCCACGATGGCGGGCAGGGAGACCGTCGAGGGTCCATAGCGCGCCCGGTACTCCTGCATTGGATCAAGTTGGGAGCTGAGCAATGCGGATACCGTAGCATCCCGCGCGGCCACCGCCGCGTTGAGCATATCGGCCAGTCCCTGGCCCCGGTAGTCGAACTCATGGTTGCCCAGGGTAGTCACGTCGTAGCCCAGCGCCCCCAGGGTACGCAGCTCGGCAGCCTGCGTGGTATAGATCGTCTGGAACAGGGAGCCCATGGAAAAATCTCCGCCGTCCAGCGTCACGCAGGCCCGGCCCGCCGCCTCCGCCGCGTCCCGCTGCTCCGCCAGCAGGGTGGCCAGGCGGGTATAGCCGCCGTAGGCCCCGTCCCCGTCGTCGCTGAGCAGGAAGTGGGAGTGGGTATCGTGGGTAAAGAGAATCGTCAGTTCATCGGTGATCCGCGTATCCGCCCGGGCCAGCGGCATCAGCAGGGCCGCCGCTGCGGCCGCACTCAGCAGCAGGGCGCCCATCCGTTTGGTTTTGCGCTTCATGGCGCACCATCCTTTTTCTATTACAGTTTTTTGACCTGCTTTTTACCTGTTCTGTACTGTATTATAGCCGAATATTCCAGTTCCCGTCAACTCCGCCGGCACAAAATGCGGCGCGGCATACCGTCCGTATGCCGCGCCGCGTCTGTCATTCGTCCTGTTTCGCTTCTCCGGAGTCGTGGAGCTCCACCTCGGGCATGAGCTCCTGGCTGATGACCTGGAGCATCTCCTCCAGCTTATCCAGCTCCTCCGGGCTGAAGCGGCTTCGCATCCGCTCCATGACCACCTTGACATAATCATCGCTGATGTTGTAATAGTCGATGTATTTCTGGGTGATCTCCAGATGGTATTCCCGCTTGTCGCTCTCCGACCGCCGCTTGAGCAGATAGCCCTTGCGGATCAGGCTGTTGACCTTATAGGCCGCGTTGGGCGGCGAGATCTTCATAAAGGTGGCGAACTCGTTCACCGTGGGCGAGCCCAGCGCCTGGATGGATTCCATGCAGAAGGTCTCCACCGTGGTCAGGCTGGCCTCCCGGCCCTGAAAGCGGCTGAACAGCTCCTGATAAAAATGCAGCTTGAATTTCGTGTACACTTGTACGAATAATTGCTCCAGCACCGAGATTCCCCCCTGAATCGCCTGTCTTACCCTGAAGATGATTATAGCAGATTCCCGGGAGACCCGCAACTTATTCCTGCGCGCCAATGGCGAAGGTCAGCTCGGCCACGCAGGCGGTCTGGCCGTTCACCGTGGCCTTGGCCGCGCCGATTCCCACCGGGCCCTTCTGCTTGGTGAGCACGCACTCCAGCTCCAGCACGTCTCCGGGGACCACCTGGCGCTTGAAGCGGGCGTTCTTCACACCGCCGAAGTAGGCGATCTTGCCCCGGTTCTCCGGCAAGGCGAGCACCGCTATGGCCCCCACCTGGGCCAGGGCCTCCAGCAGGAGCACGCCGGGCATCACATGCTTCTGGGGAAAATGTCCGCAGAAGAAGGGCTCGTTCACCGTGACGCACTTGATGCCCTTCGCCCACTGGCCGGGCTCATAGTCGGTGATTCGGTCCAGCAAAGCGAAGGGATAGCGGTGGGGCAGAATCTCCGCAATCTGATTGGAATTGAGCTCCATCAAAGACTTCCTCCTTCCCGGAACAGCAGGCTGGCGTTGTGTCCGCCAAAGCCCAGCGAGTTGGACAGCACACAGCGCAGCTTGGCCGGCCGGCCCTGATTGGGCACCACGTCCAGGTCGCAGGCGGGATCGGGCTGCTCATAGCCGATGGTGGCCGGGATATACTGGTCCCGCAGGGCCAGGGCGGAGAACACCGCCTCCACCGCGCCCGCCGCGCCCAGCATATGGCCGGTCATGGACTTGGTGGAGCTTATGGCCAGCCGGTAGGCCCAGTCGCCGAACACCGTCTTGACCGCCGCCGTCTCCCCGCTGTCGTTGAGAGGGGTGGAGGTGCCGTGGGCGTTGATGTAGTCCACGTCCTCCGGGACCGCGCCGCCGTCGGCCAGCGCCATGGCCATGGCCGCCGCGCCGCCGGACCCGTCGGGCGCGGGCGCCGTCATATGATAGGCGTCGCAGGTGGCGCCGTAGCCCGCCAGCTCCGTGTAGATGGCCGCACCCCGTGCCTTGGCGTGCTCGTACTCCTCCAGCACCAGGATGCCCGCGCCCTCGCCCATGACAAAGCCGCTGCGCTGCGCATCGAAGGGGATGGAGGCCCGCCGGGGGTCCTCCCCGGTGTGCATGGCCTTCATGGAGGTGAAGCCGCCCATGGCCAGCGGCGTGATCGCCGCTTCCGTGCCTCCGCACACCATTACCTCGGCGTAGCCGTCCCGAATGTAGCGGAAGGCGTCGCCTATGGCGTTGGTACCGCCGGCGCAGGCCGTCACCGGGCAGGTGCACAGGCCCCGGAATCCGAACTCGATGGCAATGAGCCCCGCCGCCATATTGCAGATGGTCATGGGGATATAGAAGGGAGAGACCCGGTCAAAGCCCTTCTCCATGCCCTTGCAGTGTTCCGATTCGGTCACATCCAGGCCGCCGATTCCGCTGGAGACGATGACCCCGCAGCGCAGGGCGTTCTCCTCCTCGGGCTTCAGGCCGCTGTCGGCCACGGCCTGCTTCGCCGCCGCCATGGCAAACTGGGAGAAGCGGCCCATGCGCTTGGCCTCCCGCTTGTCCAGCCAGGCCTCGGGATTCCAGTCCTTCACCTCGGCTGCCAGCTTTACCCGCTGGTCCGCCGTGTCATAGCGGGTGATGGGCGCGATGCCGCACCGGCCCTCCCGTACGGCCTGCCAGCTCTCGGCCGCCGTATGGCCCAGGGGCGTGACTGCGCCCAGGCCGGTGACCACAACTCTGCGTCGTTCCATGCTCTCCTCCTTATACGGCCATACCGCCGTCCACACACAGGACCTGGCCGGTGATATAGCCGTTCTCCGCGGCGGCGAAGAACGCCGCCGCCCGGGCCACGTCCTCCGCGCTGCCCAGCCGTCCCATGGGGATGGTCCCCAGCAGCGCCTGCCGGGCGTTCTCCGGCAGGGCGGCGGTCATGTCGGTGTCGATAAATCCGGGGGCCACGGCATTCACCGTAATGCCCCGGGTGGCCAGCTCCTTGGCCAGGGATTTGGTCAGGCCGATGAGGCCGGCCTTGCTGGCGGCATAATTCACCTGGCCGGCGTTGCCCCGCAGGCCCACCACCGAGCACAGGTTGACAATTCGGCCGTACCGCTGCTTCATCATGGGGCGCACCGCCGCCTTAGCACACAGGAAGGCCCCCTTCAGGTTGGTCTCCACCACCCGGTCGAAGTCCTCCTCCTTCATCAGGGCCAGCAGGCTGTCCCGGGTGATTCCCGCGTTGTTGACCAGAATATCCACCCGGCCCTCCTGCTTCAGCACCTCCTGAAACAGGGCCTGCACTGCGGCGGAATCCGTCACGTCCGCCTGGACGCCCCGGACCGTTCCGCCCAGGGCCGCGCCCTCTTCCTCGGTCTGGCGGGCGGCCGCCTCGTTGCCCGCGTAGCTGAATACCACCCGGGCGCCCTGCCGGGCCAGTTCCAGGCAGATCGCCCGGCCGATGCCCCGGCTTCCGCCGGTGACCACTGCGATGTTTCCTTGCAAGCTCATAGTCTTATCCTTTCAGCGCCGCCGTCACCGCCGCCAGTCCGGCGGGGTCCTCCACGGCGTAAGTCTTGATCTCCGGGGCGGTCTTGCGTACAAATCCGGAGAGCACCTTGCCCGGGCCGATCTCCACGATGGTGTCCACACCCAGCTCCGCCATCCGGCGGATGGTGTCCTCCAGATAGACGCTGGACTGGACCTGCCGCTCCAGCAGGGCGGGGATGGTGTCCCCCTCCCCCATCAGGCCGCCCAGCGTATTGAACAGCACAGGAATCTCCATGGGGCCCAGCGTCAGTCCGGCCAGGCGCTCCCGCAGGGCGTCGCCGGCGGGCTTGAGCAGCGAAGTGTGGAAGGGACCGCTCACCCGCAGGGGCATACAGCGCTTGGCCCCCTTCTCCTTGGCCAGTTCCGCGGCCTTCTCCACCGCCGACCGCTCGCCGCCCAAAACCAGCTGGCCGGGGCAGTTGTAGTTGGCGATCTCCACCGTGCCCAGGGCAGCCGCCTCCCGGCAGGCCGCCAGCAGGGGCTCCCGGTCCAGGCCCAGCACGGCGATCATGGCACAGTCCAGCCCCTCCGCCGCCTTGGCCATAGCCGCGCCCCGGAAGGCCGCCAGCTCGATGGCCGTGCGGTCGTCGAATACGCCCGCGCAGTGAAGGGCGGAATATTCGCCCAGGCTCAGGCCGGCGGCGTAGGCGGGGACAATTCCTTCCCGATGCAGCAGCCGGGTCACGCCCACGGCGAAGGCCACCATGCAGGGCTGGGTATAGCGGGTGTCGTCCAGCTTCCCGTCTCCGCCGGTAAAGCAGACCTCTTTCAGGTCAAAATCCACCGGCGCCGCGTCGAACACCGCCCGGAATTCCGGCTCTGCCTCATAAAAGGCCTGGCCCATGCCGGCCTTCTGACTGCCCTGGCCGGCGTACAAAAAGCCCAGCTTCATTCTGCCACCAGCCCTTTCACGCACTGCTGATGCTCCGCCCACAGGGTCTCAAAGATCTCCCGCAGGGGACGAATGGCGTGGAGCATTCCGGCCACCTGGCCGGCCATCAGGCTGCCCGTGTCGGTGTCGCCGTCAAAGACTGCCCGGCGCAGGGAGCCCAGCGTCAGCCGCTCCCGCTCCTCCAGGGGGATGTTCTCCCGCTCCATGCGCACATACTCCCGGGCCATGCGGTTTTTCAGCACCCGCACCGGCGCGCCGGTG
>DXYV01000031.1:14060-34147 GCA_019415645.1 Clostridiales bacterium | reverse complement strand
ATGGCCCCCTGCATCATCTTCATCGACGAGATCGACACCATCGGCAAATCCCGTGACAACCGCCTGGGCGGCAACGACGAGCGGGAGCAGACCCTGAACCAGCTGCTGGCCGAGCTGGACGGCTTCGACCCCACCAAGGGCGTCATCGTCCTGGCGGCCACCAACCGGCCGGAGGTCCTGGATAAGGCCCTGCTGCGTCCCGGTCGGTTTGACCGCCGGATCACCGTGGACCGGCCCAACCTGGCGGGCCGTCTGGCCACCCTTCAGGTCCATACCCGCAACATCCGCCTGGCCGAGGATGTGGACCTGCGGAAGATCGCGCAGGCTACCGCCGGCTGCGTGGGCGCCGACCTGGCCAACCTGGTCAACGAGGCCGCCCTGCGGGCGGTCCGGCTGGGCCGCCGCGCGGTGAACCAGCAGGACCTGCTCACCGCGTTCGAGACGGTCATCGCCGGTGCGGAGAAAAAGGGCACCGTGCTCACCGAGCAGGAGAAGAAGCTCATCGCCTATCACGAGGTGGGCCACGCCTTGGTGGCGGCCAAGCAGAAGAATGCCCAGCCCGTGTCCAAAATCACCATTGTGCCCCACACCCAGGGCGCGCTGGGCTACACCATGCAGCTGCCCGAGGAGGAGAAGTTCCTCATGACCAAGGAGGACCTGCTCACCGAGATCCGCACCCTGCTGGGCGGCCGCTCCGCCGAAGAGCTGGTGTTCCAGACCATGACCTCCGGCGCGTCCAACGACATTGAGCGGGCCACCGACGTGGCCCGAAAGATGGTCACCATGTTCGGCATGAGCGACGAGTTCGGCGTGATGGGCCTGGCTACCATTCAGAATCAATATCTGGACGGCAGCTACGGCCTCAACTGCGGACAGGAGACCGCCGCCCAAGTGGACCGGGTGGTCAAGGATATCCTGGAGGAGTGCCACAGGGGCTCCAGGAAGATCCTGGAGGAAAACCGGGATATGCTGGACGCTATTGCCGGTTACCTGCTGGAGCGGGAGACCATCACCGGCGCCCAGATGATGGCTATACTGGAGGGCAAAGACCCCGACCAGGCTGAGGATCAGTTCGGCAGCAGTACGCCCGCCCGGCCCGCTATGGTGGGCGACGTGGAGCCGCCGGCCAAGAACATCCATATGGTCAGCGAGCCCATCGAGGCCCCCAAGCCCCCGGAGGAGAACAGCCCCTCCGACCAGCCCGAAGATCCGGAGCTGCCCGAAGCGCCGGACTCTGACGGGACCATTCCGCCGGAAGGCAAGCCCAGAAGCCCTAAGCCGGATTCCGATCAAACGTAACTCGCATAGCAAGCAGAACCCCGGAGGACGCGGATGTCCTCCGGGGTTTTTCATGGTCTGTACAAATGGAACATGAGAACTTTACAAAAGGTCACTTGATATAACAAAAATATTATAATGAACCCTATTGACGGTCAAGTGACCGTGTGATATAATCAAAACAACAAAAGGAAAGGGAGGCGATTTCCATGATGGGTACCTTACCGGGCACCACGGTGGAAACGGATCTCAGCCGGAATGACGCGGCCGAGGCGCTTCTCTCCCCGCTGTTTCTCGCGGGGGGGCTGATGCTTTCCCAGGTCTCCCAGCTCACCGGGCTGGAGCCTCACGTCATTCAAAACTGGGTCAAGCGGGGGTTTGTTTCTCCGCCCAGAAACAAGCGGTACAGCAGGAACCAATTCAGTCGAATCGCGTTGATCAATATGCTCAAAGATTGTTTGAGACTGGACCAGATCACGCGCCTGCTTTCCTATTTGAATGGACACCTGGACGACGAATCGGACGATATTATCGACGAGTCGCGCCTTTACACATACATTACCCGCCTGGTCTTTCAGGCCGAGCGCAGCCCCATGGCCGGGCGGGAGCAGTGGCGGGCGTGGTGCGCCCAGGTGCTGGAGGACTACGACGAGCCCTACCCGGGCGCCCGGGAGCGGGTGCGGCGGGGCCTCCAGGTGATCGTGACAGCCTATGCCTCTGCGCGTCTCAAGACTGAGGCGGGGCGGATGCTGAAAAGTCTGGATGAATAAGAGAGGAGGTGACCGAGTATGAGTGCATGGTGGGAATCCCTGACCTGGCTGGAGCGATTGTTTGCCTATGTGGCCTTTCCAGCCACGCTGCTGCTGATTCTGCAGACGCTGATGCTGCTGTTCGGTCTGGGCCATGACGGAGGGACCGATACCGATGGCGATGCGGATGCGGATCTGGACTTGGATTCCGATGCGGACGCTGACTTCGATACCGATCTGGATGTGGATCATGATCTGGACGGCGATTGGGACAGCAACTGGGACGGAGCCGTGTCCCATGAGGCGGCGGACGCCCCCCTCCACCATGAGGGGCCCTTTGCCGGACTCAAGCTGTTTACCCTGCGGGGGATCGTGGCCTTCCTGGCCGTGGCCGGATGGGGCGGCCTGTGGCTGCTCAACATGGGCCTGCACCCGGTGTTCGCGGTATTTCTGGCCATTGCCATGGGCTTCTGGGCCATGCTGCTGATGGCGCTGTTCCTTCGGGTGGCGCTGCACCTGCAGTCGGACGGGACCATGGACCTGCGCAACGCGCTGGGTCGTGCGGGTACGGTGTATCTGACCGTACCGGCCAACCGGGCCGGCGCCGGTAAGGTCACGGTCCTCTTTCAGGACCAGCTCCAGGAGCTGGACGCTGTGACCGATGAGACCGAGCATTTGGTCACCGGCACGGAGATCGTGGTGGTGGGCATCTCGGGCAGAAACACTCTGGTCGTGTGCAGAAAGTAAGCGCAGAAGCGCTGAGCCGTAGCGCACAGCGGGCTAAGACGCGGAGCGGAACAAACGGACCGGAGGCCTGTAAGGGCCGCAGGCCGGCTTGTGCAGTCGGAGCGGCTTAGAACCGCGTTGTGCGCAGGCGAAGCGTGACAGCGCAGAAGCGCTGAGCCCTCGCACACCCGCAGGGGGCCACATCGACCCATTAGACTTAAAACAGGAGGAACGACCGATGCAGACATTACAATATGTATGTCCGAAATGCGGCAACCGCCGCTATGAGAGCGACCAATTCCAGGCCACCGGAGGAAATTTTGCCAAGCTGTTTGACATTCAAAACAAAAAGTTCGCCACGGTCAGCTGCACCTACTGCGGCTATACCGAGCTGTACCGGGCCCAAAACGACGCGGGCATGGATATTCTGGACTTCCTGAGCGGCGGATAAGGGGCAGAAAGGAGGGAACCTGGCATGAATCAGATCGTCGGCATCGCAGCGGCCCTGGTCGTGGCCCTGGCGGGCTGGCTGGTCCGGCGAAATGTGGAGAAGCTCTGGCAGATTCGAAATCTTTTTGACCTGGATCTGCCGGAGGAACCGCCGAAGCGATACCGGGTGACAGCGCAGGTGCTGGGTGCCGCCGCCATGATCCTGGGCGGGGTCTGCGCCCTGGTACTCCTGCTGGATCTGGTCCTCCCGTGACCGGACCGGCGGAAACAACAAACCCCAAAGAGAAGAGAACCCATTTCTATTTTATAATAGGAGGTAAATCGTATGTTAGGCATTATTTTAGGCTGTGTGGTAGCGGTACTGCTGTTTTCCCTGATCATTCTGATCATCGGCCGCTACAAAAAGTGCCCCTCGGACCGGGTCATGGTCATCTACGGTAAGGTGGGCAACAACAAGGACGGTTCCACCCGGTCCGCCAAATGTATCCACGGCGGCGCGGCCTTCATCTGGCCGGTGGTCCAGTCCTATGAGTTCCTGGACCTGACGCCCATCTCCATCTCCGTGGACCTGGAAAACGCCCTGTCCCGGCAGAACATCCGAATCAATGTGCCCTCCCGGTTCACCGTGGGCATCTCCACCGAGCCGGGCGTGATGCAGAACGCCGCCGAGCGCCTGCTGGGCCTGAAGCTGGGTGAGATCCAGGAACTGGCCAAGGACATCATCTTTGGTCAGCTGCGTCTGGTCATCGCCACCATGGACATCGAGGAGATCAACACCGACCGCGACAAGTTCCTGGAGGCGGTCTCCCGCAACGTAGAGGGCGAGCTGAAGAAGATCGGCCTGCGGCTTATCAACGTGAACGTCACCGACATCTCCGACGAGTCGGGCTACATTGACGCCCTGGGCAAGGAAGCCGCCGCCAAGGCCATCAACGACGCCAAGAAGAACGTGGCCGAGCGCAACCGCGACGGCTCCATCGGCGAGGCCAACGCCCACCGCGACCAGCGCGTCCAGGTGGCGCAGGCCGACTCCGAGGCCATCAAGGGCGAGAACGCGGCCAAGGTGGAAGTGGCCATGTCCAACGCCGCCCGCCGCGAGAAGGAGGCCGAGGCCACCCGCATCGCCACCTCCGCCGAGAAGATCGCCGAGGCTCAGGCACTGGAAGAGGCCTACGCCGCCCAGGAGAAGGCCGAGTCCGCCCGTGCCGCCCGTGAAAAGGCCACCGCCGAGGCCGACGTTATCGTCAAGACCGAGATCGACAAGCGCCGCAAGGAGCTGGAGGCTGAGGCCGAAGCCGAGCAGATCCGCCGGAAGGCCAAGGGCGAAGCCGACGCCATCCGCCTGAAGATGGAGGCCGAGGCCGAGGGCGCCCAGGCCGTGCTGACCAAGCAGGCCGAGGGTCTGCGCGAGGTGGTGGCCGCCGCCGGCGGCGACCCGGCCAGCGCCGTGAGCCTGATGCTGGCGGACAAGATGGAACAGCTCATGCGCATCCAGGTGGACGCCATCAAGAACGTGAAGATCGACAAGGTCACCGTCTGGGACGGCGGCCAGGGCCAGGACGGCAAGACCGGCACGGCCGGCTATATCTCCGGCCTGATGAAGTCCATTCCGCCCATGAGCGAGATGTTCGAGATGGCCTGCATGGAGCTGCCCGCTCTGCTGGGCAAGAAGAAGGCGGAAGAACCCGCCGAAGCGCCCAAGGGCGAGGCCGCCCCGGTAGAAGCCAAGACGGAGGAACCCCGGGCGTAACCAGAGAGCCCCAAAATGCGAATCCCCGCCCCGGACGGCAGAACGCCGTCCGGGGCGGGCTTTTCTTTGCCAGATTTGCGCAGAAAGAGCTGCCGGATAACTTTTTCAGGACAAAATGTGCTGGAATCTATTGATGGAAGGAAAGTAGGATGGTAAAATTAGTATGTCAAAGGAAGGCTATGGGTTCTCAGGTGCGAAGGAAGGAGAACAGGAATGAAAAAATGGTTCATACGGCTAACATCTCTGATCTCGTGTGCGGCGCTTTTGACGGTTGGTACGGCATCTGTATTTGCGGCTGAACAACATTCCCGTGAACAGCAGGTGGAGATCGACGGGATTCTATATACTATCGAAATCACCGAATACGACGGTATGCGAGTGGTCCATGTCACGGACGGCGAGACCAGCGTGGTGACTACGTTTGACAGCGAATGGCTGAGCGTTTACAGTGAGGACGGCACGGTGAAGATCTCGGTTGAAAAGCTGGAACAGGCAGAGGGCCAGCCTTCGGCCCATGCGGAAACATGGGGCACCATCACAACGGAATACTGGGATTATTACTACTATTACAGCGACGCGAGCCTGGATCGAAATGGTATGTATTTCAGCTTCCGGTGTGGAGAAAAAGCGTGGGCAGGCTATGTTGGCGAAGATACGGACGCCCTTGACCTGGCCCGTGACTTATGTGCAGCGATGCGAGAGCTTAACGCAGCCCAGAGGACTGCGTCGGCAAGCACGGGAACGGATTCGTCGCATGCAGAAACGGCGGAATGGGCCATCGCACGAAATGAAGCCCTTGACTGCGATCAGCTGTTTTTGCAGTTTAAGCAGGCTCTTTGATTGCAATGTATGACAAGAAATGGCTCCTGTATAACGGGAGTATTATCGTTATAATAGAATTGGGGATGTTGTGGCTGGCCGTGTACTATCGCAAGAAAAACGCCGCCGTGTCATGGTTTGCGATTTTTGGCCTGGTCGTCGTTAATCTTGTCCTATTCCTGACGATACGAGATTGGGCTTAACTGGCCCGTCGGTCCTCCCCGCCGGAATCATAAGGCCCGGCTGCGTATTGTACGCAGCCGGGCCTTAGTCTGCCCCAAAAGTGGAATCATGCGTAAAACGGAGGAACGTGCTTGCAAATAAATCCTCGGCAGAGGTTTTCTGCCCGCAAGTACGCGCCGGGAACCCAAACAAAGCCCAGCGAAGCGGGTTTGTTTGGGAGAGGAGGGACAAGGGAGCGGAGTGAGAAATGCCCGACAGGGCGTTTTGAGCGGTGCGGACTTTGGCCCGACGACGCAGCCGGGCCGCTCTGATTCCAATCGGTCAGGAACTAACTTTGCAATCGGTGCGTGTGCCGGCAGCAGGGTCATAGGCCACGCCGCCGTACCGGCGGAGCAGGGCCAGCAGGGCCGGATCGGCGGCAGGAACGGTGACCATGGCCTTGCCGTTGAGGCGGCGCAGGGCGTCCGCCAGGGAGTCAGCGTCCGCCTCCTCCAGCCACAGGGGCAGGCGGGAGACCTCCTGAATCGCCTCCACGGTCTCCAGGGGGGACAGGCTTTCGGCGGAGAAGGCCAGGCGGAGCACCGGCTCCTCCTCGTCCTGGCGTTCAAAGACCTCGTCCAGCAGGTCGTCCGGGTCGCCGGGGACGGCGATCGGGGCCAGGGCGGACAAGTCCAGGCTCCGGGCGTCCACCGCCTGACTGCCGGAGGAGAGCCAGACCGCCGGGTTGGGCGTGAGGGCCGCCGGCGTAATACCGGCGCAGGCGTCCCGGAGCTTGGCGATGTGGGCGGGTGTGGTGCCGCAGCAGCCGCCGGCAACCCAGACACCCCGGCGCACCTCCTCCGCCACCGCGGCGGCGAAGGTGTCCGCGTCGATGTCGTAGTGGACGCAGCCGCACTCCGAGGTGTGGGGAAGACCGGCGTTGGGCTTGAAGATGACGGGCACAGAGGCCAGCTCCACCACGGCCCGGACCGTCGCCGACAGCTGGAGGGGACCCGCGCCGCAGTTGAGACCCAGGGCGTCCACGCCCAGTCCCTCCAGCAGAGCGACCAGCGCCGCCGGATCGCCCCCCGTGAGCAGGCGGCCGTTCTCGCTGAAGGCCACGGTGGCCAGCACAGGCAGGCTGCAGCTCTCCTTGGCGGCCAGAACGGCGGCCTTCAGCTCGTAGAGGTCGGTCATGGTCTCGATGACCACCGCATCGGCCCCCGCCGCCGCGCCCGCCTGGATGGTCTCGGCAAAGGCGGCCCGGGCCTCGTCAAAGTCCAGGTCGCCCATGGGAGCCAGCAGACGTCCGGTGGGGCCGATGTCCAGCCCCAGCCAGCCGTGGCCCGCCTGGTCCCGGGCGGCACGCAGGTTTTCCACGGCCGCGGTCACCAGCTCCGCCACGGAGTAAGGACAGCCATGGAGCTTGAGCCGGTTGGCACCGAAGGTGTTGGTCATGACCAGATCGGCCCCGGCCTCGTAATAGCTGCGGTGAATGGCGATCAGGTCCTCCCGGCGCTCCAAATTCCAGCACTCAGGGGATTCGCCGGCTTTCAGGCCCCGGGCCTGAAGCTGGGTGCCCGTCCCGCCGTCCAGCAGGAGCAGGCGGCGGCCCAGGCAGTCACGCAAGGTCATAGATGGTCCCTCCCTTATTTTCCGCAGGCCAGCATCAGGACCTGCTGCTGATTTTCAATCTTCAATGCGGTGTGCTCACCGCCGAATTCCCCGTCCAGGGTCCAGGGCACGGGCGCATCGCTGGTAAAGGTGACCGACCTGGCGGAGAAGCCCTCCACCAGTCCGCTGGAGGTAAGCTGCTGCGAGAGCAGAGCGCGAAAAATATCCTGATATTCCAGCGGATTTTTGGGCTTGTGGACCAGCAGAATCTCGAACTGGCCGTCGTCCAGCTTGACCATGGACTTGGGCAGGTTGATCAGCCCGCCCACCGACACCGTGTTGCCCACCATGCCATAGATGAAGTCCCCCTCCACAAAGTGGTCCGCGCTCCCCACCTTCATGTGGTAGCTCTGGATGGAGGTCAGGCGGCTGGCCCCTTCAATGAGGTAGGCGGTGTGCCCCAGCAGATTTTTTGCGTTTTGGGGCGTGGCGTAGGACACATCGGTAAACAGGCCGAAGGCCGCCACATAGGTGAACCACCGTCCGTCCACTATACCCAGATCACAAGCCCGCGGCACGCCGCCGCAGGCTACCTCCGCCATCTGGGCGGTGCCCCGTGGCAGGGAGAGATTGCGGGAAAAGTCGTTGGTGGAACCGGTGGGGATATAACCCAGCACAGGCCGCCGGTCCTGCGTCAGCTTCATCAGACCGGTGACGGTCTCGTTCAGCGTGCCATCGCCGCCGCAGCAGACCACCCGGTCGAAATCCGGTGCGAGAGCGGCCGCCGCATCGGTGGCGTCCCCCTTGGCCTTGGTGGGGTAGACCGTGGTGAGATAGCCCTTCTGGGCGAACACGTCCAGAAGGGTGGGCAGCATGGTCTTGACCTTCTGACGGCCGGCCGTGGGGTTGTAAATCAAAAGCAAACGCTTCATAGGACGTCTCCTTTGCGCAGTGGAATGCTAACATTATAACAAATCGGGCAGGAAATACAACCGGCCAGAAGAAATTTCGGAAGAGGAGGCGGAAAGATTGTAAAGAATGTTACAGAGATGGGCGGCGGGGTGTGCTATCTTAAAAAGGTTATAAGAAAGAGGCCGCGGGCCGGAGCCCGCCGGCCCAGACCAAGGTACAATGGGGTGATGGTTTGACTCGCAAATCTCTGGCCGCCGCCTTTCCCTATACGCTGCCGGTGCTGATGGGGTATCTGTCCATCGGAATCGTGTTCGGCTGGATGATGGCGGCGATTGGATACAATGCCATCTGGTCCTTCTTTATGTCGCTGACCGTCTACGCCGGCTCCGGGCAGTATCTGGGGGTAGAGCTGCTGGGCAGCCTGGCCCCGCTGACCGACGTGGCCTTCCTGACGCTGGTGATCAACTTCCGCCACCTGGTGTACGGCCTGTCCATGCTGGAGAAGTTCAAAGGGATGGGCGCGCGCAAGCTGTATATGATCGCCTCCCTGACCGACGAGACGTACGCGCTGCTGGCCGGCGTGTCCGCGCCGGAGGGCGTGGATGAAAAGCAATTCTACTTTTCCATTGCCGTACTGGACCACCTGTACTGGATCGCCGGTTCGGTGATCGGCGGAATCGCGGGCTCCCTCATCACCATCAACACGGAGGGAATCGACTTTGCCATGACCGCCCTGTTCCTGGTCATTGCGGTGGACCAGTGGAAAACGTATCCCAGCCATATCCCGGCCATCCTGGGGGCGGGCGGCACCCTGGCGGCCCTGCTGCTGGTGGGGGCGGACAATATGCTCATTCCGGCCCTGTGCGTCATTGTGGCGGGGCTGCTGCTTCTGCGGCCTGTGCTGGACCGGGAGACCGGATGGACGAAAGGGGGCTCGGCAGGCGCATGAATCCCACCTTGTATGCCATCGCCGCCATCGCCATTATGGCGGTGGTCACCTTCCTGACCCGGGCGCTGCCCTTTGCGCTGTTTGGCCGGGGGGACAAGCCGCCCCGCATCATTCTGTATCTGGGGAAGGTGCTCCCGCCCGCCATCATTGCCATGCTCATCGTCTACTGCCTGCGCAATGTGAGCTTCGACGCGGCCGCCAACTGGGCGCCGGCGCTGATTGCCTCCGCGGCCGTGGTGGCCCTCCACCTGTGGCGGAAAAATAACATGCTCTCGATCGTGGGCGGTACGATTTTGTATATGGTCCTGGTCCAGGCGGTCTTTGTGTAAAAAAGCGGAGCCCGGTGTTCCAATGGAACGCCGGGCTCCGTGAGGCTGTCGAAAAAGTGTTTTCGACAGCCTTCGCCGAAAGCAAAAATCGCTTTCGGCGAGGATGCGGCCCGCCACGCGCATAATTTGTCCACGGAGGGACAAATTCCACACTCGCGGGCCGAGAAGTATTTTCCCCGACGCACATGTCGCCGGGGAAAATTTACTGAACTTTTTTCGCCGCGGAAGCGGCGAACTCTGCGAGGCTTTTTTGGCAAGCTGGCGGGGCCCGGCGTTCCCAATGGAACGCCGGGCTCCGCCTTTCATGGTCAAAGGGACACGGTGGAGACGCCCTCTTCCGTGTCGGATGCATCGGAAGAAGGGGGCACCGGGCTCTCAACCGAAACTTCATCGGAAGGCAGGGCTTGGGAGGCGCGGTGCCAGGCGTCGGCCTGGGCGGTACAGACGGCCTGAAGCGCGCCGGGCGCCTTAGCCAGCAGATCGGAGCGCTGCTGGGCCTGGGCAGAGAGAGACATATCATCTACCGGTCCGCTGCGATAGGCTGTAAGGGTATAGGGTCCGCCGGAACTGCCGGCCAGGGTGACCACGGCGATTCCGCTGCTGCCGGTAGTGGAGGAGCCGCTGCCCCGATAGGTATAGCGGCCGCAGAAATAGCGGACCGTCACCGTCAGGGTGCCGCCCCGGCGGGCGGCCTCCAGCACCACATGGCTTTCGCCGCGAAAGACGTTCTCTGCGGCCAGGCCGCCCTCCCGGGCGAGGATGACCTGAGCGACTGCACTGTGGACCGCAGCGGAATCCGCAAAGGCGTCAGGACGGTACACGGCCTCGAACTGCGCCTGCGTGAACACGCCGTCGGCGATAAGACGCTGGGCCAGCGTGGTGTCGGAATCCTTCAGCGCAGCGGACAGGGCGGCGTAGCTCACCCGCACCAGGTCGGCCCGGCGAAAGTCGCTCCAATCCACCTCCAGGGGAAGGATTCCCGCCTGGGTGGCCAGAGCATGGGGAAATTTCCAACTGAACTCCGCGTTGGTCTGGTCGGAGTACCCCAGAGCGCGCAGGAGAAAGGTGAGATAGGAGGCCAGGTCCACGGTCTGTGTGCTGCCGAAGCGGGTGTCCGACACGCCGGTGGTCAGCTGATGCTCATAGGCGTAGCCCACATAGGGGGCCGCCCAGGCAGGCACATCGGTAAAGGGATGGGACCAAGTCCCGTTCAGAGCCTCAGACTCCTTCCCCAGAACCCGGATGAGCATGGTCAGGGCCTCAGCCCGGGTGGGGGCCCGGTCCAGGTCAAAATCGGCGGCCCCTTCCGACACACCCTGGAGCAGTCCCAGCTGCTGGAGGTCGGCGGCCAGATCGGCCGGGTCGGGGGTAGAGACGGCCGCCGCGCCCGCGGCGGGGATCAGCAGGCCGACCCACAGCGCCAGGCACAGCAGCAGGGCTGCCAGCCGGTGTGGGTACTTCCGCATGGATTGTTGCCGCATCCCGAAAACCTCCTTTACTCCATGGCGGCGTTGAGGCGCACCATATGCAGATGGTCCTCCCACACGCCGTTGATGCACAGATACCGCCGGGCCAGCCCCTCGGGCTGGAAGCCGCACTTCTCCGCCACCCGCAGGGAGGCCTGGTTGCGCGGCATGATGTTGGCCTCCACCCGGTGAAGCGCCAGAGGGCCGAAGGCGTAATCCACTGCTGCCCTCACCGCCTCGGTCATGTAGCCGCGGTTGAGAAAGTCCTGGTCCAGTTTATAGCCCAGAAAGCAGGAGTGGAAACAGCCCCGGACGATATTGTTCAGCCCCACGGTGCCGATGATCTGCTCCGGAGCGATGCGGGGAAACACATAGAAGCGGAAGCCGGTTCCGGCCTGCAGGTGATTCAGTTCCTCTGCCAGCAGCTGCGCCTGCCGCTCCGGTGTATAGAAATTTTCTTCCCGCACGGGATCGAAGGGGGCGAGAAAGGCCCGGTTGCGGGTATAGTAGGCGGCCAGCGCTTCCGCCTGGTCTGGATGGACCGAGCGCAGAATCAGCCGCGATGTTTCCAGTTCCATGATGCTTCCTCCTTTCGGAATTGGTTCCAGTTTACCATAAAAAGGCCGTGGGGACAAGAGTCAGGAACAAACCTCATATTCAGCGAGAAACACGGGACGGAGCCGGGACCTGCATAGGTCCCGGCTCCGTCCTGCATGCCCCGAGGGCGTTATTTGGTGAAATAGGCGATGCCTGTGGCGCCGGGCCCCGCATAGGTGCCCACCACCGAGCCGATCTCCCCTTGGACCACATGGTGGGCCCGGGCGGCTTCGCCGGCAAAATAGGTGGTGATTTGCTCCAATGCCTCGGGGCAGTGGCTGTGGCCAAAGCCGATGCAGCGGGCGTAGTCGATGGGCTCTTTTTCCAGCCGTTCCTTCATCCAGCGGAAGGCCGCCTTGCGGCCCCGGCACTTGCCGATGGATTCCACCTTGCCGTCCACAATGCCCACCAGTGGAGTGACGCCCAGCAGGCCGCCCACGGCGGCGGTGGCGGCGGAGATGCGTCCGCCCAGCTTCAGGTATTTCAGCGTGTCCAGCACGGCCAGCAGGCGGATGCGGGAGGTCAGCCCGCGGGCCTGGGCCGCGATCTCGGCGGCAGAGGCGCCTGCGTCCCGCAGGCGGACGGCCTCCTCCACGATCAGGGCCATGGGGAAGGTGACGGTGCGGGAGTCCACCAGATGGACCCGCTCCGGCGTATCCAGCATGGTCTGGGCGATGCGGGCGGATTGATAGGTGCCCGACAGCTCGGAGGACAGGAAGATGCCCACCACCTCGTCCCCCTGATCCAGCGCCTCCTGAAAGGCGGTCTGGAAGCGGTCCGGGTTGATCTGGGACGTGGTGGGCAGGACCGGACTTTGAATCAGACGGGTATAAAACTGCTCCGGTGTCAGCTCCACGCCGTCGAGAAAGCTCTCTTTGCCAAAGAAAACAGTCAGGGGAAGAATGCGGATGCCCAGCTCCCGGGCGCGGGCCTGCCCCAAGTCGCAGGTACTGTCCGTAATGATTTGGACCATAACGATCAACGGCTCCTCCGGGCCCCAGAATCGGGGTCCTGCAAAAAATTAAAAAATTTTAATTATTATACCGGAGAGGACGGGAAAAAGCAAGGGGAAGTTTGCCGCCTGATTGGGAAATGCGGCTGTCATGTCCGGCCGGCGCGCCGCATAGGATGGAACATTACAAAAGGTCCGGCGGCCTGTCCCGCCGGGGAAAGGACGCGGTGGTATGCGAAAGAGACGAAGCGGACGGGGCGGAGCGGGAAAAATCGTGCGGCGGACAGTGGCGCTCTTCCTGGCCGGCGTCACGGGCTGGATGCTGTGGCTGACGGCGGATCTCAGCGCAGCGGGCGACGCGCTGAAAGCCCTGGGAGACAACGTGAGGCTGACGGCGGCCCTGCTGACGGCGGAGCTGGGGCGGGTGGCGGAGGACGGTCCGCTGGCGGGCATGACGGGATGGGAGCGGATGGTGCTGAATCAGTCGGCCCTGCTCGCTGTGGGGAAGGATGCGGTGGCGGCGCTGTCGGCTCAGGCGGGGGAGAGCGAAATGCCCGACCCGGACCCGGAGGATACGGCGGAGGTACAGACTACCACGGCCCCCTCCAACATCGTGGAACAGACGCTGACGGGCAGCGATTCCACCGCCTATGTCAGTGCGGACGGAGTTTACGCCCGCAATTATACGGACTATGAGGTGGATCTGACCAAGCTGGAGCCCTCCCCGGTGGTCCTGCGGGACACGGAGGAACCACAGATTCTGATCATCCACAGCCACACCACCGAGGCCTACGCCATGGACGGCACCGACATCTACACGGAGAGCGGGACCGCCCGCACCACGGACAACTACTACAATATGGTGCGGGTGGGGGAGGCCATGGCCGAGGTGTTCCGGGCGGCGGGCTTCGGCGTGGTCCACGACACGGAGCTCTACGACTACCCGACCTATAATGGGGCATACACCCGGTCCGGAGCGGCCATCGAGGCGTGGCTGGAGCAGTATCCCACCATCCAGATCGTGCTGGATGTCCACCGGGACGCGCTGGAGGCGGAGGACGGCACCGTGTACAAGACCGCGGCGGAGGTGAACGGGGAGAAGGTGGCCCAGTGTATGCTGGTGGTGGGCACCGACGCGGGGGGGCAGACCCACGACAACTGGCGGCAGAATCTGGCTCTGGCGGTGGAGGTGCAGCACCAGGTGAATGCCGACTACCCCACCCTGGCCCGGCCCATCGTGGTGCGTTCCTCCCGGTTCAACCAGCAGCTGACCCCCGGCTCTCTGCTGGTGGAGGTGGGGACCCACGGCAATACCCTTCAGGAGGCCCTGGCGGCGGCGCGGCTGTTCGCCCAGTCCATGGCAGAGGTATTTCAGACGAAGATCGCCTCCTGAGTCCCGAAACACGCGAAAGCGCCCGGTATCAAACGATACCGGGCGCTGTTGTCGGAAGGGAACGCTCAGACCTCCATGGTCCAGCCGTAGGGGTCGGGCTCGGTGCCCCACTGGATACCGGTGATGGTGTCATAGAGCTTCTGGGTCAGGTTGCCGATCTTGCCGTCGTTGACGATGACCTTGCGGTCGTTCCAGGCCAGCTCGCCGATGGGGGAGATGACGGCGGCGGTGCCGGAGCCGAAGGCCTCCTCCAGCTTACCCTGCTCGCCGGCATCAAAGAGCTCCTCGGCGGTGATGAGACGCTCCTGGGTGGGCACGCCCCAGTCCCGCAGCAGGTCCAGGCAGGTCTTGCGGGTGATACCGGGCAGCACGGAGCCGGTCAGCTTGGGGGTGACCACGGTGCCGTCGATTTTGAACAGCACGTTCATGGAGCCCACTTCCTCCACGTACTTGCGGTGGACGCCGTCCAGCCAGAGCACCTGGGAGTAGCCCACCTGCTCCGCCTTCTCACCGGCGCGGATGGAGGCGGCGTAGTTGCCGCCGGTCTTGGCATAGCCCATGCCGCCCCGGACGGCGCGCACGTCGTCGTTCTCCACATAGATCTTCACCGGGTTGATGCCCTCGGCGTAATAGGCGCCCACCGGGGAGAGAATGATGCAGAACAGATAGCTGTGGGAGGCGTGGACGCCCAGGGAGGCGTCGGTAGCAATGATGAAGGGGCGGATATACAGGGAGGTGCCGATCTGGTCGGGCACCCAGTCCCGCTCCAGGTCGATCAGGGCCTTGAGATAGGAGAGCGTGTCTTCCTCAGGCAGCTGGGGGATGCAGAGCCGCTCACAGGAGGAGTTCAGACGCTTGATGTTATCCATGGGCCGGAACAGCTGGATTTTGCCCTCGGGAGTGCGGTAGGCTTTCAGACCCTCAAAGACCTCCTGAGCGTAGTGGAACACCATGGCGGAGGGCTCCAGCTCCAGCGGGCCGTAGGGAACGATGCGGGGGTCGTGCCAGCCCTGCCCGGCGTCGTAGTTCCACAGGAACATGTGGTCGGTAAAGGTCTTGCCGAACACCAGAGTCTCGGGCGCGGGATGGGGCTTACGTGTGGTCGCCTTTGTCACTTTCAGTTCTTCCATGACAAAAAGCCTCCTATCTCTTAGTGTGGATGCCATTCATTATAGCAGTCTGCCTTGAAATGTGCAACGGCGAATTGCATGAATTTCCGTCCGGAAACCCGCTTTTTTTGCGAAAAACCGGACGGACAGCCCTGTAAAATGAGCCGCGGCTTTCGGAGGAAGCACTTGCGCGGAGCGGGGGGATTTGATATAATATAACATCTACCAGACTGCGCAGAAATGGGCGGTCTGCCCACGGAACGTGAGGTGAGGATGTGAATCAAAAATTATCTTCCATGCTGGCGCCGCGGTTCGGGCTGTATTTCCTGTGCCTGCTGCTGTTTGCGGCCGCTGCCGCGCTTCAGGGCGACTACTGGCTGGCCGGTGTGGAGCTGGTCGTCATCCTGGTGCTCTATCTGTTTTACCGCCGCTCCACGGCCCGGCGCCGGAAGGAAGCGGAACGCTATCTGGAAAAGCTGGCCGGCAACGTGGACCTGGCGGCCAAGGATACTATGCTCAACTGCCCCATGCCGGTGGTCATGTTCCAGCCGGAGACCGACGACGTGGTGTGGACCAACGACCGCTTTCTGGCCATTTCCGGAGCCAAAGAGCACATTTTTGACACCAAGATGGCCGCTGCGGTGCCCAACTTTGACAGCCGCTGGCTGATGGAGGGAAAGAGCGAGTGTCCGGAGGAGGTCGTGGTGAACGGCCGCCGTTTCCGGGTCTACGGCCATCTGGCCCGGACCCAGGACCGCGGGGGACAGAGCAGCTTCCTGGCCACCACCTATTGGCTGGACGTGACGGAGTATTCCGAGACCAAGGAAATTTTTCAGGCCACCCGCCCGGTGGTGGCGCTGCTGCTGCTGGACAACTATGAGGACACCCTCAAGGGAATCGACGAGAACGTGCGGGCCCGAATCCTCAGCGACATCGTGGCGGAGTTCAACGCCTGGATCGCGGGGACCAACGGTATGTTCTGCCGCCTGGACCGGGACCGATACCTGTTTGTGTTTGAGGAGCAGTATCTGAAGAAGTTCGTGGCGGAGAAGTTTTCCGTGCTGGATAAGATCCACGCCATCGTCAGCCCCAGCGGGATTCCCGTGACCCTGTCGGTGGGCGTGGGCGTGGACGCCGACGACTATCAGCAGCTCTACCAGAACGCCGCCCTCTCCCTGGAAATGGCCCTCTCCCGGGGCGGAGACCAGGCGGTGGTCAAGAACCGCTTTACCTTTGAGTTCTATGGCGGACGCAGCAAGGAGACCGAAAAGCGCACCAAGGTCAAGAGCCGGGTCATGGCCTCCGCCCTGGGGGAGCTGGTGGCCGACGCGTCCTGTCTGTTCGTTATGGGACACAGCTTCCCGGACATGGACTGCCTGGGGGCCGCCGCCGGCGTGTGCGCCGTGGCCCGCAAGCGGGGCGTCAAGGCCTATATCATCGAGGAAAACGGCCAGAATCCGGCCAGCGGCCTGGCCAAGCGGCTCAAGGGGATGCCGGAATATCAGGATACCTTCCTCAACGAGCAGGACGCCATGATCAAGGCCGACTCCAACTCCCTGCTGGTAGTGGTGGACACCAACCGGCCGGAGCAGGTCTCTTCCCGGGAGCTGCTGGAGTCGTGCAACAAGGTGGCGGTCATCGACCACCACCGCCGGGCGGCCACCTATATCGAGGGCGCGGCCCTCAATTTCCACGAGCCCTATGCCTCCTCCGCCTCCGAGCTGGTGACCGAGCTCATCAGCTACATCATGGAGCCGGCGGATCTGCTCAAAGGGGAGGCCGAGGCCCTGATGGCAGGTATCATGCTGGACACCAAAAACTTCACCAGCCGCACCGGCGGACGTACCTTTGAGGCGGCGGCTTTCCTGCGCCGCTCCGGGGCGGACACCGGCGAGGTGAAAAAGTATTTCCAGAATGACCTGGCCGGTACGCTGGCCCGCTATGACATCCTGCGCAGTGCCCGGATGTATCACGGGACCATCGCCATCGCGCCCCTGGACCACACGGTGGACCGGGTCACGGCGGCCCAGGCCTCGGACGAGCTGCTGAACATCACGGGAATCGACGCATCATTTGTGCTGTTCCCCGCCGGCGAGCGGGTCATCATGTCCGCCCGCAGTTCGGGCAGCACCAATGTCCAGGTGATTCTGGAGGCGCTGGGCGGCGGCGGCAACGCCGCAGTGGCCGGAGCCCAGATCAGCGGCAAGAGCGTGGAGGAAGTGACCCGGGAGTTGATCGCGGCCATTGACAACTACTTTGCTTCGGAGGAAAACTCCGAATAATCGGGAAGCGCCGGCGGGCTGCCCGGCCAGGCGCATAAGACCATCCCAAGAGGGAAAGAAAGGAAGCAAACACCATGAAAGTGATTTTACAGCAGGACGTGAAAGGTCAGGGCAAAAAGGGACAGATGGTGGAGGTATCCGACGGATACGCCCGCAATTTCCTGCTGCCCCGCAAGCTGGCCGTGGAGGCCAACGCCGACAACGTCAACACCATGAAGCTCCAGGAAAAGGCCCGCAAGGCCAAGGAGGCCGCCGAAAAGGCGGAGGCCGAGGCGGTGGCCGAGAAGCTCAAGGAGAGCGTGGTCAAGATCAGCGCCAAAGCGGGCACCGGCGGCCGGCTGTTCGGCGCGGTGACCTCCAAGGAGATCGCCGAGGGTCTGAAGGCCCAGTACGGGATCGAGATCAACAAGAGCAAGATCGTCCAGGAGGAGCCCATCAAGACCTTCGGCACCTACCAGCTCAAGGCCAAGCTGGGCTATGAGGTGGTCGGGACGGTCTATGTCGTGGTCGCCGAGGAAAAATAAGAAGCGCGAGGATAGGCGCATAGGGGAGTCTGGACCGGAGCGAGGGCGAGGGGAAGGGCGCTTGCGCCCTGGACACCAGCCCGAGACGGAGGGAAGGCGACCCGGCTATGCGCCCAATCCGAGCGTGACAATGCAGAAGCGCTGAGCCGTCGTGAGCAGCGGCAGAAGGGCTTGCGCAGACGGCGAGCAGCACAGGGCCGAAGGCCCGAGCAGCAAGCCGCGGAGCAACTCCCTTCTGACCGCGTCGCGAACAGGCGAAGCGTGACAGCGCAAAAGTGCTGAGCCGTCGCGCACAGCGGGTTAAGACGCGGAGCGGAACAAACGGACCGAAGGTCCGTACATGCGACTTTCCCAACAGCACCGGGCCAGGCACGCCTGGTGCCCTGACAAGTTACAATGCCTGCCCCCAGAACAGTTGTGGGTACTGGGGTGCCGGAGCATGCAGAATTTGGACGTGTGGGGCGAGAGGAGGCAGAAATGGATGGATGAACTGAATACCATGCAGATGCCCCACTCGGTGGAAGCGGAGCAGGCCGTGCTGGGCTCCATGCTCATCGACGAGCGCTGCGTGCCCGACGTGATTGACCGGCTGCTGCCCGACGATTTTTATTTGCGGCAGAACCGGGAGATTTACGAGGTGCTCTACGCCATGTTCAGCCGCTTCCAGACCATCGACCCGGTGACGGTGGTGGAGGAGATGAAGCGGGCGGGGGTCTACGAGGAAAAGAGTACCGTGGGTTACCTGCGCCAGCTCATGGAGATCACCCCGACGGCGGCCAACGTGCTGGAGTACGCGGACATCGTCAAGGATAAGGCCATCCTCCGCCGAATCGGAGAGACGGCCGGTGAACTGACCGAGATGGTGCGCAGCGAGAGCGGCACCTCCAACCAGATTCTGGAGGTGGCGGAGCAGCGCATTTACGCCATCCGGCAGGGCCGGGCGGCCCAGGGCGTGGAGCACATCGCGTCCGTGCTGAGCAAGGTGTGGGAGCAGCTTAAGGAGCGGCAGGCAAACGGCAAGGAGTTTCCCGGCCTGTCCACCGGCCTGATCGACCTGGACCGGCGCATCTCCGGCCTGAACGAATCCGACCTGCTGATTCTGGCGGCCCGCCCGGCCATGGGAAAAACCTCACTGGCCCTGAACATCGCGCTGGAGGCGGGCAAGCACAGCGGCAAGAGCGTGGCCATCTTCTCCCTGGAAATGAGCCGGGAGCAGCTGGGCATGCGCCTGATTTCCAGCGAGTGTTTCCTGGACAACAAAAAGCTGCTCACCGGCCGGCTGGACGGTGCGGAGGACTGGACCCGCGTGGCCACGGCGGTGGCGGCCCTGAGCCAGTCGCGCATCTACATCGACGACGATTCCAACCTGTCGGTGGCCGATATGAACGCCAAATGCCGCCGAATCAAGGACCTGGGCCTGGTGGTCATCGACTACCTCCAGCTGATGACCTCGGCAGGGGGGACCTCCAACCGGAATGAGAACCGGCAGCAGATCGTGTCGGATATTTCCCGTTCCCTGAAGCTGATGGCCAAGGAGCTGAGGGTGCCGGTCATCTGCCTGTCCCAGCTCTCCCGTGCGGGCGAGAACCGCTCCGGCGCCCAGCGCCGGCCCATGCTCTCCGACCTGCGCGAGTCGGGCGCCATCGAGCAGGACGCGGACATCGTCATGTTCCTGTACCGGGAGGGCTATTACGACGAGGACAGCGAGAACCAGAATGTGGCGGAGTGCATCGTGGCCAAGAACCGCCACGGCGAGACCGGCACCGTCTATCTGGAGTGGCGGCCGGAGTTTACCACCTTCCGCAATCTGGCCTACCAGCCGGAGGAATATTGAGGAGAAGCGCCCGAGCCGTCGTGAGCAGCGCGGATGGACCGGAGCGGATGGGCAAAGCTCAGGAGCGGCCAAGGGGCGCGCCGGGTTTGCCCGGAGTCGGAGGGAAGCCGCGCGTCGCGAACAGGCGAGGCGTGACAAGGAGAAGCGCCCGAGCCGTCGTGAGCAGCGCGGATGGACCGGAGCGGATGGGCA
>DXYV01000031.1:0-13960 GCA_019415645.1 Clostridiales bacterium | reverse complement strand
GAGGGAAGCCGCGCGTCGCGAACAGGCGAGGCGTGACAAGGAGAAGCGCCCGAGCGTGATCAGAAAGTGTGAGACCAGGCGCGGCGCTTCGCTTGAATGGCCTGGAGCTGCGAGGAAAAGTCCGGGAAAGCGGACAAGGCAAATAGAAGGAGGCCGGGCGATGACCCTGTTTGACTTTGCGGCAGAATATGATATGTTCCCCCGGGGCGGCCTGGTGCTGTGCGCCGTGTCCGGGGGCGCCGATTCCATGTATCTGCTGTCCAATCTGCTGGACGGAATGGCCCAGGGCGGCTACCGGCTGGCGGCGGCGCACTACAACCACCGCCTGCGGGGCAGCGCCTCGAACCGGGACGCGGGATTTGTGCAGGAGTGGTGTATGCTCCACGGGGTGACCTGCATCGTGGGGGGCGGCGACGTGGCGGCCGAGGCCAGAGCCCGGGGCGCCGGGCTGGAGGAGACAGCCCGGGATATGCGCTACGCCTTTCTGGAGCTGGCTGCCAAGCAGCTGGAGGCCGACGTGATCGCCACGGCCCATACCGCCGATGACAATGCCGAGACGCTGCTGCTCAACCTGGTGCGGGGGAGCGGGCTTCAGGGCCTGTGCGGCATTCCGCCCAGACGGGGAAACATCGTGCGTCCCATGCTGGGCGTGACCCGGGCCGAGGTAGAGCAATACCTGGCCGAGCGGGGCGTACCCCACATGGAAGATGAGAGCAACCAGGACCTGAGCTACGCCCGCAACCGGGTGCGCCATCAGGTGATGCCGGTGCTGCGCCAGCTTAACCCGCGGGCCACGGAGCATATGGCGGACACCATCGCCCGCCTGCGGCAGGACAACGACGTGCTCAGCGCGCAGGCCGCCCGGGTGGCGGCCCAGGCCCGTCCCGCCGAGGGCAGCTATGTGATCGCCTGCAAGGAATTCGACCTGCTGCCCGACGCGGTGGCCCTGCGGGCGCTGCGGCGGCTCATCCAGCGGGCGGGCGGCGAGAACGTGACCGCCGCCCATCTGGAGGCGGTAAAGGGAATCCTGCGGGGGGAGGACCCCTCCGCCATGGTCCACCTGCCCGATGTACTGGTGCAGCGGGTGTACAGCGATCTGCTGTTCACCCCCCGGAATGAGGAGCAGGACATTCCGCTGCCCCAGGCGGTCCATCCGGAGGGCGCCACCGTGTGGGGCCGCTGGACCGTCACCTGCCGGCGGGAGCCCTGTCCGGAGCGGCCGGTCCAGAGTCCGGAGGAGTTCTGGCTGGCCGCGGCGCGGGTCCGGGGCGGACTGACCATCCGGGCCCGGATGGAGGGCGACGAGCTCAAGCTGCGGGACCGGCCCTCCAAGACGATCAAGAAGTGGATGATCGACGAGAAGGTGCCCCGTATTCTGCGGGAGACCCTGCCGGTCCTGGCGGATGAGGCAGGGGTGGCGGCCGCCGCCACCTTCGGGCCGGAGGAGAGTCGGCTGGCCGAACCGGGCGAAGACGCCTATCACATCAAACTGGAGCAGGTGTAAGCGGCTCCGGAGCATGGAAACAGAAAGAAAGGAAACACTATCATGATCGACGACGTACAGGAAATCTTGTTCAGCGAGGAACAGCTCCGCCAGCGGGTCCAGGAGCTGGGCGCCCAGATCACCAAGGACTACGCCGAGAAGGCTCCGGTTTTGGCCAGCGTGCTGCGCGGCTCCTACATTTTTATGGCCGACCTGACCCGGGCCATCCAACTGCCCATCCATGTGGACTTTATGGCCGTGTCCTCCTACGGCAGCGGCACCAAGAGCTCTGGCCAGGTGCAGATCACCAAGGATCTGTCCGACGACATTGAGGGCCGGGACCTGATTATCGTGGAGGACATTCTGGACAGCGGCAATACGCTGTATTATCTGATGCAGATTCTCCAGGCCCGGGCGCCCGCCTCCATCCGGCTGTGCACGCTGCTGGATAAGCCGGAGCGCCGCACCAAGCCCATTACCGCCGATTACTGCGGCTTCTCCATTCCGGACGCCTTCGTGGTGGGCTATGGCCTGGATTATGCGGAAAAGTACCGGAACCTGCCTTATATCGGCATTCTGAAGCCGGAGGTATATGGCGGATAAGCCATTGCCTGCCGCACCGCTGCGGGTACGGCGGAGGCCGGAGCGGCAACCGGCCCGATCACAAGGAGCGTGAATCTGCTTTGAAGAAAGTCAATGTCCGCGATGTCATTTTTTACGTGCTGCTGCTGGCCCTGCTGCTGTGGACCATCAGTACCCTGAGCGGAATGAACGGCAGCGCGCGCGTGCAATACTCCGACGTGGTTTCCCTGTTTGAACAGGGAGACGTCTACTCCTTTACCATCGACGGGGACCGCACGCTGCACCTGACGCTGCGGGATGAATACAACGGCTCCACGTCGGTGAGCTACCGGCTGGGCGATTTGAACCTGTTCTTTGCCGACCTGGGCGAGCTGATTGAGCGGCAGCGGGACAGCGGGGTGCTGGCCGGCTATGAGATCGAGCCGGCTGCGGCGGCCCCCTGGTGGCTGGATACGGCCTTGATCGTGGGCGGGATTTTGCTGTTCCTGGTGCTGTGGTACGTGATGATGGCCCGGCAGGCCGGCAGCAGCGCGGACCGGGGCGCGACCCGTTTCGGCCGGGCCCGTACCCGCAAGCTGGAGGACAACCAGAAGAAGGTCACCTTTGCCGACGTGGCGGGGGCGGACGAGGAAAAGGAGGAGCTGCGGGAGCTGGTGGAGTTTCTCAAGGACCCCATGAGCTTCACCGACCTGGGCGCCCGAATCCCCAAGGGCGTGCTGCTGGTGGGCCCGCCGGGTACCGGCAAGACTCTGCTGGCCCGGGCCGTGGCCGGCGAGGCCGGGGTCCAGTTTTTGTCCATCTCAGGCTCAGACTTTGTGGAACTCTATGTAGGCGTGGGCGCGTCCCGGGTGCGCGACCTGTTCAATCAGGCCAAGGCGGATGCCCCGGCCATCGTGTTTATCGACGAGATCGACGCGGTGGGCCGGCAGCGCGGCGCCGGCCTGGGCGGCGGCCACGACGAGCGGGAGCAGACCCTCAACCAGCTGCTGGTGGAGATGGACGGCTTTGCCGCCAACGAGGGCGTCATCGTCCTGGCGGCAACCAACCGGCCGGACATCCTGGACCCCGCGCTGCTGCGCCCCGGCCGTTTTGACCGGCAGGTCTATGTGGGCCGCCCGGACATCAAGGGCCGGGAGGAAATTTTGAAGGTCCATTCCCGCAACAAGCCGCTGGCGGACGATGTGGACCTGAAGACCGTAGCCAAGGCCACCGGCGGCTTTGTGGGCGCTGATCTGGAAAATCTGATGAACGAGGCCGCCCTGCTGGCTGCCCGCTCCGGCGCGCGGTATATCACCATGGAGCACCTCCAGGAGGCCATGATGAAGGTTATCGCCGGTCCGGAGAAAAAGAGCCGGGTGGTCACCGAGCACGCCAAAAAGCTCACCGCCTACCACGAGGCGGGCCACGCAGTGGTCATCCACGCCCTGGAGACCCCCGATCCGGTCCATCAGATCACCATTATCCCCCGAGGCATGGCGGGGGGGATGACGGTCTCCCTGCCCCAGGAGGACAAGGCCTATCAGTCCAAGCGGGAGCTGGAGGAGTCCATCGCCGTCTGTCTGGGCGGCCGGGTGGCGGAACAGCTGATGCTGGGCGACATCTCCACCGGGGCCTCCAACGATCTGGAGCGGGCCACCAACACGGCCCGGGCCATGGTCACCAAGTACGGCATGAGCGAAAAGCTGGGCACGGTGGTCTTTGACACCGGTCACGACGAGGTGTTCATCGGCCGCTCCATGGCCCAGGCCCGGACCTATTCCGAGGAGGTGGCCGGCCTGATCGACGAGGAGATTCACGCCATCATCGACCGGGCCTACCGGAGGTGCCAGGACATCCTCAGCGGTCAGAAGGAACAGCTGGTGACCACCGCGGAATACCTGCTGGAGCACGAGACCATGTCGGCTGAGGAGTTCGAACTGGTGTTTACTGACCCGAAGGCCCTGAAGCCCGCAGAGGCATAAGCGAACCAGGCGCCCCGCCGTTGGAAACGGCGGGGCGCTTTTTTTGCCTGTAATAAAAGTCCATTTTATCGGACTTCTCTTTTCCTATACTAAGGCTGTAAACAGGAAACAGACAGTCTTGCGGTTTGGAAAGGAGAATACGCAATGTTTGAAATGAAATGGGTCATGGATCACATCGAGGTCTACCGGGGCGGCGTTTTCTGCTTCTCCGCCGACAGCCGGGCCGAAGCGGAGCGGGAACTGGAGGAGCTGTCCGCCGCGTGACCTGGATTGATCTGGAACACAGCGCAAAGGGCCCGCGGCGCATACCCTGCGCCGCGGGCCCTGAAACAGGCGGGAGAGCCTGGAGTTGTTAGAAACCGAAGGGGAAGTAATAGCCATTGTTGCCGGAGCCGCTGTTCCCGTTGCCGCCGTATCCGCCCTGCTGGCTGGAGGTTGTCTCCGGAGCGGGATCGGAGGCGGCGGTGTCCTGCTGTTCTGCATCGAAGGTAATGGTGAGGGTCAGGGTCTCGCCGGCACGGTAGACGGTCAGCTCCGCCGTGTCGCCGGGGGAATAGGTGTTCTTGGCGGCGATCAGCTCATTGGCCGTGGTGACCTCTGTATCGCCCAGAGCAGTGATAATGTCGCCCTGCCGCAGGCCGGCGGTCTCCGCACAGGAGCCCTCCTCCACGCTGTTGACGTAGGCGCCCAGCGGCCAGTTGAAGTACTGGGAGAACTCCTGGGTAACGGTAGCCACCGTGATGCCCATGGAGGGGCGGGTGACATAGCCATGCTCCATGATCTCAGTGATGATGGACTTCACGTCGTTGATGGGGATGGCGAAGCCGATGTTCTCAATGGAGGCGCCGGAGGAACTGCTGGAGCCGGAGTACTTGGCGGAGGTAATGCCGACCACCTGGCCGTACTGATTGAACAGAGGGCCGCCGGAGTTGCCGGAGTTGATGGTGCAGTCGGTCTGGAGCATATTGATGATCGTGCCGTCGGAGTACGTGACCGAGCGGGCCAGACCGGACACATGGCCGGAGGTCTGGGAGAAGGACAGGGTGCCCAGCGCGTTGCCGATGGTGGAGACCTCGTCGCCCACGGAGAGGCTGTCCGAGTCGCCCAGGACCACAGGGGTCAGGCCGGTGGCATCGATCTTCAGCACCGCCACGTCGTTGGATTCCTCGCCGCCCACATAGGAGGCCTCGTACTCGCTGCCGTCGTAGAAGGTGACCGTGATGCTCTCGGCGCCGTCAATAACGTGGTAGTTGGTGACGATGTAGCCGTTGTCCGAGATGACGAAGCCGGAACCGGCGGAAGTAGCCGTGCCGCTGGAGGGGCCGAACCAGGTTTCCGTGGTATAGGGCACGTTGCAGGTGATGACCACGCAGGAGTTGGCATAAGCAGCGTAAATCTCCGACAAGGACATTTCTGTTACGCCGTCTGGCTGCTTGATGTTGACGGTGGTGCTGGGTACCGTGCCTTCCAGCACGGTGGTCGTACCGCCGTTGGAACTGCTCACATAATCATAGATGGCCGCTCCGCCGATGCCGGCGCTGCCGCCCAGCAGGGCACAGCACAGCACCAGAGCCACTGCCTTAGCCGCTCCCTTGCGGGGCTTCTTCTGCTTTGGCGGAGTGGGGGAGGATGAACCTTGGGGAGCGTCCTCCACGCGATAGTTGGTCGTGGAATAGGAACTGCCGTCCCACTGAACATTTTGATTGTGAAGGTCGTTGTTATACATAACGGATCGCTCCTTTCAAACTCTGGATATAAGATACCGCATAATTATGACGATTTTATGAAGGGAAATCAAAGACTTTCTGAACTTAGTCTGGAAAAGTTTGAACTTTTTTTGACAGAGCGGAACCGCCGGCCGCCCCATAGGGCCGGCCGGCGGTTCCGGATATTCAGGGCTTGTCCTGCCGGCCCGAGGCCAGCAGGGCGGAGATGTCTCCGATGGCTAATTTCAGATCGCAGACCACCGGGTCGAAGGTGCCCAGCTTCCACAGATTGATGACCACCAGCAGGAGCAGCGGGCCCACGATCATGCCCAGCACGCCGCCCAGCCGCATACCCACGTAGATGCCCACCAGAGAGAGGATGGGGGACAGCCCGGTCTGGTCGCCCAGAATTTTGGGCTCTGCCAGCCGGCGGAAGAGACAGATGATGCCCCAAATGACCATCAGCTCGATGGCGGAGCGGTAATCGCCGGTAACCAGACAGACTACGGACCAGGGCACCATGACGGTACCTGCGCCGATGATGGGGATAAAGTCCAGTACCGCAAAAATAAAGGCCAGCAGCAGGCCGTAGGGCTGGTGGATGAGGAAGAACCCGGCCGTGAGAATGAGGAATACGCCCAGGGACAAAATAAGCTGCGATTTGAGATAGCCGCCGAAGGCCTCCACGAAAATGCGCTTGAAATTGCTTCCAAATTCCCGCACGGATTCCGGCAGGCGGTCGGTGGCCAGAAAGCGCAGCCGGGGATAATCCGCGGTGATGAAGTAGCTGGCCATCATAAAGACCACCGCGGCAATGGCGAAGGAGGGAATGCGGGAGACAACGCTCATACCGCCGCCCAGCGTGGTGTCCAGGGCGGAGGGCAGAACTGACTGCAGCCAGTCCAGCAGCTGGGAGGCCAGCCCCTCCAGATTCGAGGCCACGCTGTCGGGAAGAAGCTCCACCAGCCCGGAGAGATAGTCGGACAGGGATTCCAGCGAGGCCAGGACCTGAGCCCGGATATCTCCCCAGTTTTCCACCAGGGAGCGAATCTGGGTCACGGCGGCGTAGCCCAGCCCGTAGAGAATGGCGCCGATTCCCACATAGACCAGCAGAATCAAAATCATGGACAGGACCTTGCGGGAGATGTTCAGCTTTTTTTGCAGCCACCGGACCAGCGGGTGGAGCAGCCAGGCCACGATAAGGGCCAGGAGGAAGGGCATGAACAACGAGCAGAGCGGCGGGACCAGCCAGATCAGGCAGAGGACTGCGCCCAGAATCAGCAGGCCGCGAATCCCCAGACGAATCCAGAGCTGCGCCCGCTGGCGGGCGGTGAGAAGATGCTCCAAAACAGAACGCCCCCAATCAAACGAGAAGTGATCCGGCCAGAGCCCGGGCGGCAGTGGCCAGGATGGGAAGGGTCACGATGGAAAGCAGGGTGGACAGGGTCACGGCCTGGGCCGCCGCGCCGGCATCCCGGTGGAACTGCTGGGCAAACATGCCGGTGATTCCGGCCGTGGGGCAGCCGGACAGAATGACCAGCGTGCAGTAGACCAGAGACTCCTGATGGAACGGCAGAAGCAGCAGCGCGGTCAGGGCGGGCAGGACCACCAGCCGGAGGAGGGACACCAGATACAGGGGGCCTGGGCGGAAGGTGTCCGCCAGCCTGGCCCCGGCCATCTGACCGCCCAGCACGAGCATGGCCAGGGGGGTGTTCAGGTCGGCCAGGTAGTCGATGGCTGTGGCAACGGGAGAGGGAAGGCCCGCGCCGGTGAGAAACAGAATCAAGCCGGCCAGACAGCCGATCACGCCGGGGTTGAGAAGGGCCTTCCCTAAGGAGAGTTGGTCCCGGCCGCCCATGAGCAGTACGCCGTGGGTCCAGGTGATGATATTGAACACTGCCAGGACCACAGTGCAGAACAGCAGCGCCTCGGCCCCCAGAACGCTTTGAATCAGGGGCAGGCCCATGAAGCCGATGTTGCCGTACACCACTGCGAAGCGCAGGGGATTGCGGGTGTCGGCGGGTATCCGGGGGAACAGGGGCTGGGCCAGCAGGATATACAGTAAATAGACCGCAACCGTCAGCACCAGACACAGCCCGAAGGAGCGAAGCAACGCGGGAGTACACTCGGCCTTTGTCAGGGAGTCGAGAATGACACAGGGGGCCACCAGATAGAGCAGGATGTGGGACATCTGGGCCTGGGCGGAATCGGACAACCAGCCCCGCTTGGCGAAGAAGTAGCCCGCCCCCATCATGAGAAACAGTGTGACCACCTGCCCGGTCACGATCAGAAAGTCAGCAAGCATGGCGCGCAGGACCTCTTTCTTAGGATTCAAGCGGTATCCTTCATTATATGCGCCGTTTCAGCCGTTGACAAGTATTTCTTGTATGTTATGATAGGAGAGAATCAAATAGAAGAGGAGTCGATTATGAGCAAAGAGCGATTTCAGAAGGGGTATTTGTCCATTTTCCTGTCCTACTACCGGCCCCATTTGGGCCTGTTTCTGCTGGACATGGCCTGTGCGCTGGGCATCTCCCTGGTGGACCTGGCGTTCCCCTATTTTTCCCGGTATTCCATGAACGAGCTGCTGCCCCAGTCCCTGTACCAAACCTTTTTCGCGGTCATGGCCATCCTGTTCGCCGCCTATGTGCTGCGGGCGGGCATGTACTATATCGTGGGCTACTACGGGCACATGATGGGCGTGCGCATCGAGGCGGACATCCGCCGGGATGTGTTCGGCCATATGCAGGACCTGTCCTTCTCCTTTTACGACAAAAACCGCACCGGCCAGCTGATGAGCCGGGCCACCAACGACCTGTTTGAGATCACCGAGCTGGCCCATCATGGTCCGGAGGACCTGTTCATCTCCTGCGTGACCCTGATCGGCGCATTCTGCATGATGATGTCCATTCAGTGGAAGCTGGCCCTTATCGTGTTCGCGGTGGTGCCCATTTTTGTGGTCTACACCGTGGTGCAGCGCCGGCGGATGGTCAAGGCCTCCGCCGAGGTCAAGCAGCGCATGGCGGGCATCAACGGGGAGCTGGAGTCCTCCATCTCCGGAATGCGCACGGCCAAGGCCTTTGCCAACGAGGACAAGGAAATCGAAAAATTCGAGGCGGGCAACACCAAATTTCTCACCGCCAAGAAACATTATTACCAATGTATGGGCGCCTATAACGCCGGGCTGGAATTTGCCCTGCCCATCATGTCGGTGCTGGTCATCGCCGCCGGCGGCTTTTTCATCATGCGCGGCGAGCTGAGCTATGTGGACCTGATCACCTTCTCCCTGTATATCACCACCTTCCTGACCCCCATCCGCAAGCTGGCGGCCTTTGTGGAACAGTTCATGAACGGCATGGCCGGTTTCAAGCGGTTTGTGGAACTGATGCGGGTGGAGCCCGAGGTGAAGGACGCTCCTGACGCGGTGGACATCGGAACGGTCAAGGGCGAGATCGTGGTGGACGACGTCTCCTTCCGCTATGAGCCGGACAGTGCGGACGTGCTCTCCCACATCTCCCTGCGGGTGGAGCCGGGCCAGACCGTGGCCGTGGTGGGCCCCTCCGGCGGCGGAAAGTCCACCCTGTGCCAGCTGATTCCCAGGTTTTACGACGTGACCCAGGGCCGGATTCTGGTGGACGGGAAGGATGTGCGCACGGTCACCCAGCACTCCCTGCGGGAGAACATCGGTATCGTGCAGCAGGACGTGTTTCTGTTCGCCGGGTCTATTTTGGACAATATCCGCTACGGCCGGTCCGACGCCACCATGGAGGAGATCATCGAGGCCGCACGCCGGGCGGAGATCTACGACGACATCCTGGAGATGCCCGACGGCTTTGAGACCTATGTGGGCGAGCGGGGCGTCATGCTCTCCGGCGGACAGAAGCAGCGCATTTCCATCGCCCGGGTATTTTTGAAAAATCCTCCCATCCTGATTTTGGATGAGGCCACCTCTGCCCTGGACAGCGTGACCGAGGCCCGAATCCAGTCCGCCTTTGACGCCCTGGCCAAAGGACGCACCACCCTGATTATCGCCCACCGGCTGTCCACCATCCGCAACGCCGACCGCATCCTGGTGGTGGACGACAACCGCATCGTGGAGGAGGGGACCCACGCCCAGCTGCTGGCCGCCGGCGGGGAGTACGCCAGCCTCTACAACGCGCAAAAAACGGTGGCGGTTTGACCATGAACAAGACGCAGTTATTGAATCGCCTGGCCCGGGACGAGGAGGAGCGGATGCTGCTGGCCCGGGTCCTGGACAAGCTGGAGCAGGCCCGCAGCCGCTCCATCCCGGCCCACACGGGCTTTCTTTCCCCTGCCCAGCAGGCGGCGGTCCGCGATCTGCTGGACGCCTGCGGGCACCCCGAGCACCTGTTTTTCGGCGGCTACGAGGGAGCGGAACGGGCGGTGTGCGCCTTCCTGCCCGACTGGCAGAGCGAGAGCGACTGGCTGGCCCAGGAGGAGCTGCCGGTGGCCGCGGTGGAGGCCGTTTTTCCCAAGAGCAGCGGCCTGACCCACCGGGATTTCCTGGGCGGGCTCATGGGCATTGGAATCACCCGGGAGAAGGTGGGCGACCTTCTGGTGGGGGACGGGACCTGCCACATCCTGGTGCTGCGGGAGACCCTGCCCATTGTCCTCTCCCAGTTCGACAGCGCCGGGCGGTACCGCCTGAAGTGCGCCGAAACGGCGCTGTCCCAGGTGCAGGCGGCACCTGTGGAGGTCAGGCACATCCGGGACACCGTGGCCACCCTGCGGCTGGACGCGGTGGTGTCCTCCGGCTTTTCGTTGGCCCGGAGCAAGGCGGCTTCCCTCATCCAGACGGGCAAGGTCTCGGTCAACCACCGGGAGTGCCTGAAGGCGGACAAGCTGGTGGAGGAGGGGGACGTGCTCACCTGTCGGGGCCTGGGCAAGTGCGTACTGACGGCCGTGCTGGGCCAGTCCCGGAAGGGACGTACCATGATCGAATTGGAGCGATATGTATGATGACCGAGGAAAAGATCGCCCGCATCAACGAGCTGGCGAAAAAAGCGAAATCCCCGGAGGGGCTGACCGCCGGGGAGAGCCTGGAGCGGGACCGGCTGCGCCGGGAGTATGTGGAGAGCGTGAAGGCCAGCCTGACCGCCCACCTGGAGAACGTGCGCATCGTGGAGCCGGACGGCACCAAGCACCGGCTGGCGAAGAAGAAACCGAAGTAGATGACAGAAAGGAGC
The DNA here is from genome assembly GCA_019415645.1 of Clostridiales bacterium. Lineage (GTDB taxonomy): Bacteria > Bacillota > Clostridia > Oscillospirales > Oscillospiraceae > DXYV01. Next base: position 3,021 of record DXYV01000031.1, on the reverse strand, counting down.
GTGGACCATGACGCAGGAGACATGCGACCAAAAGGTACGGAATTTGATTCACCGGGCGCTGTGCGAGATGGTGGAGCAGATCGGGGCGGCCGCCCGGAAGAATATGGAGGGCCGGCGGAACAATCCCTTCAACCACTTTGAGGACCCCAACATCGGCAAATATATGATGCTGGGACGGAGCTTTGATTCCCAGCTGGGCAACCGGCTGCAGACCCTGGCGTTCCATCTGGCCCGGATGCGCTACGGGACGAGCCAGGTGCCCAATGCGATCTATGTACGGCTGTCAGATCAGACGCATACCATCCGCTACCAGACGTATCACCTCTACCAGGCCCGCACCGGGGCCGAAATCGAATGGCAGAAGCTGTTCCTGGGACAGGAGAACCGCGCGTTCCGGGCCAAAGAGCGCATATACGCCGGACCGGAGTGGGTCTGCGCGCTTGCGGAGGCGGACTATGTTAGGGCCAAGGCCGCGCTGGAAGGCAGGCAGAAGCAGGGCGGCACGCCCATCGACCTGATTTTCTGGCCGGAGAAGGAAAAGCCGTACTGCGAGGCCTTTGAGATCAAAGCCGGCGGCAATCTGGACACCAAGAACGCCGAGGCCAACGAACATGAGGTCCGTTACTTACAGGAAGTGGTCCGCCCCATGGGGGGAAAGGCCTGCTTTGCAACCTGCTACAACAACGCCGGAGAGGGAAACGACCCGGCAGGCAGCATTTTCAAGCGGCTGAACCGGGAGGAGCTGTGCATCGGGGAGGCATTCTGGGACAAGGTGCTTCCGCCTGAGCTGAGCTACGAGAAGTTTATCGAGATCTATCAGGACGAATTCAACCATGGAGTCGAAATGAGCCGGCGCCTGCGGGAGCTGGACCTCTGAGCAGAACAAAAGCGCCTTTTCCCCTTGGGGAAAAGGCGCTTTTGCGTGGATGCGGATGGAGCGCTCAGGCTACGGCCACCACGTTGACGGCGCGCACGCCGCGGCTGCCGCGGGGATCGGGCTCGGTGTCGAAGGTCACCTTCTGACCCTCGTCCAGCTTCTTATAGCCATCGCACACGATGGCGGAATAGTGGACGAACACGTCCTCGGAGCCGTCGTCGTTGGCGATGAAGCCATAGCCCTTCTCCGCGTTGAACCACTTGACCGTACCAGTATACATGCTCTGTTACCTCCAGAATTAGATTGCATGTTGAGACAAAAAGAAAGCCCATCCCATGATTGTCGGAAACGATCATGGGGTGGGCAAAATCATTTCATACATCAAACCTGCGGAAATCATCATAGCATTCCGGAGGGGAAATGTCAAGGAGAGATTCTTCTGGCCCCTTTTCAAGGGAAGAAGTGGTTTCAATGAGAGTTAAAAAGTTCCGTCAATTTGACGGAACTTCCAACAGCTTGTCATGCTTCCTTATACTGCCAGATTTTATTTTCGGTTTCCTCAATCTTGGCGGTCAGTTCCTTGAGGGCTTTCTCCCTCGGTTTCGCCATGGCTGGCTGCGCCTCATTGCATGTAAGCATGAAAAAGGGCAGCCGATTCTTCGGCTGCCCTTTCAGGTAATTATTTCGATGAAAGAAGCCGAGCAAATCCAAAAGCGTGTTTACGGTATCTTGCGGCAGAAACAGCGGGAACACCAGCTTCGCAGAGCGCAGGATATGGAACAGTAACAGACAGGTCGGCGGGGATAGTTAATGCCTGCCCCGCCGACCATGTTTTTTATCTGATCGATAAATGGGAGTTTTGATGTAAGAATATTGTCAAGACACCCTAACAAGTTGACCCGTCACTGTAAGAAATGACAATAATACTGCAATTACGAATGTAACCAACCAACACAATAAATACTTTTTGCTTTTCCTTTTAATAATTCCTCGAATTATCATACAAACAGAAAGTAAAGTACACAATCCACTTATAATTCCGATGCAAAAAAGAATAACGGGAAGAGTGGTCGATGCAACTAAAGCGACGGGAATTTTAATCATTTATCTTCTTTCCCCCAAAAATTAAATATTAGTCGAGTAACTTTCTAACCCAAGTACAGCACATCTTTCCGTTGCAAATAATCGGTACGTTATATCCATTTTGCCTATCCAGACCGGCAAGAAACGAATCGAATTTTTTCGTAGCTGTCTGAATTTTTGACGTTGCCATTACTGCATATATCAACAGGACCGCCACCCATTTCTGAATGATAGCCCTGTTAACCTAAATTGCCCAAAAGGTAAGTCCTACTGTTTAATGAAACTGACGGAGTTCAGACCATCACTACTTATCTTGAAAAAGGGCTTCTTCTAGTCAATCGGCAATATAGGCCCGTACATGCAGCTGCGCACCCAGGGAATCCGCCAGGGCCTGACAGCGCGCCAGCTCCCCTTCGGGCAGGTCCTTGTCCACGATGGTCATGCGCACCTGGGGGACGTAGGCCACGGCCGAACGGGTGAAGTCCAGCATAGCCTGCCAGGCTGCCGCGCCGTCTTTGGGCCGGGTGACGGCGCAGTAGCGCTCCTGGGTGGCCCCGTTCAGGGAGATGGAGAGCACGTCGATCCGCCCGGCCAGCTCCGGGGTGATGTCCCGGCCGTTGATCAGACTGCCGTGGCCATTGGTGTTGATGCGCACCGGCGGCAGGGCGATTCCCCGCCCCTTCAGCTCGTCCACCAGCCACAGCGCGTCGTCAATGCGGTAGGTGGGCTCGCCGAAGCCGCAGAACACCAGCTCCCGGTAGGCGGGCAGGTCCCGGCGGAGCACGTCGGAGAGGATCTCCGCCCGGCTGGGCTCATGCTCCAGCCAGAGATCGTCGGCGTAGATAGAGCCCCGGTGCCCGTTGGCCCGCAGGCAGAACACGCAGGAGCAGTCGCAGCGGTAGAGCCGTGTATTTATGCACAACATTAGATTTTCCTTTGTGTTGAGTAGGCAAGCCGTTAGATTGCCTTGTTCTCAATCACTCGGATAACGTTGTGGTTATTCTCAATGTAATCAATAATTCGCTGGTACTCGTCGGCAAAATTGAAGTCAACCGTTATTT
>DXYV01000030.1 GCA_019415645.1 Clostridiales bacterium | reverse complement strand
CGCGCCAAGACCGAGGCCGACCTCATGATCCCCGACGAAATCGGGTGCATGGTATGATGCTTCTCCAACCGCTTCATATTGTCGGCATTCTCCTCGTTCTCGGCCTGATTACCGGAGTTGGTATCTATTCCGGCCGCAGGGTGCAGAATGCTTCTGACTTCACGACGGGCGGTGGCAAAGCCGGTCCTTGGCTGGTATGCGGAACTATCATGGGCAGCCTGGTCAGCGGTCAAGCTACTGTTGGGACCGCTCAGCTCGCCTACGACTACGGCCTGTCCGCCTGGTGGTTTACACTGGGGGCTGGTATCGGCTGCCTTCTCCTGGCCATCGGCTATGCGATTCCCCTGCGGCGCAGCGGCTCGGTAACCCTGCTTCAGGTAGTGTCCAAGGAATATGGACCCATAGCGGGCTATGTGGGTTCGGTACTCTCCTCCGTGGGTATCTTTATCAGCGTCATCGCTCAGATGCTCTCCGCCACCGCCCTGCTTACCACCATCTTCCCCATCAGCGCTCTGACCGCCGCCGTCATCTCCATCGCCGTGATGGCCGTGTATGTCGTGTTCGGTGGGGCATGGGGCGCGGGCATGGGGGGCGTGGTCAAGCTCATCCTGCTCTACGCCGCCTGCGTAGTCGGCTGCGTGCTGGTACTCACCATGAGCGGCGGATTGGCTGAGCTTCTGCGCTGGCTGGAGAGCCTGCTGACAGGCACGCCCCTGGGCGAGACCATCGGCCTAGCCGCCGACGGCTTTGATCGTCGTTTTCTCAGCCTGGTGGCCCGGGGAAGCGCCAAGGACATTGGTTCCGGCATCTCTCTGCTGCTGGGCGTGCTCTCCACTCAGACCTATGCCCAAGCCATCTGGTCAGCCAAAAGCGACCGCGCCGCCCGTAAAGGCGCGCTGCTGTCCGCCTTCCTAATTCCGCCTATTGGAATCGCCTGTATTTTAATCGGCCTTTATATGCGGGGTGTGTCGGTCACGGCGGCCGAGGCGGCGGCCCTGACCGCCGCCGGTCAGGCTTTGCCCGAGGGGGTCCTCATTCTCTCTTCCACCTCCCAGGCCTTCCCCATGTTCGTGGTCTCCTTCCTGCCCACTCTAGTGGGGGGAATCGTACTGGGCACCCTGTTCATCACGGTGGTGGGGGGCGGCGCGGGTCTCTCCCTGGGCGTGTCCACCATCCTCGTCAACGACATATTCCGGAAATTCTTCAAAAAACTGGACAGTGCTGCAATCAACCTGTACGTCACCCGTTTTACCCTGCTGGGTGTGCTCATCGCAGCCGCTCTTATCGCCGTAGTGGTGCCCGGGGCGGTCATCAACGACTTCGGTTTCCTGTCCATGGGCCTGCGGGCGGCGGTGGTTTTCTTCCCCCTCACCTGCGCTCTGGCCTTTCCAGGCCGCATAGACCGCCGCTGGGCTTTGGCTTCCATCTGCTCCGGGCCGCTTGCCGTATTGCTTGCCAGTCTCGCCAAGCTATCCTTTGACCCTTTGTTTGCCGGTATGGCGGTAAGCCTGCTCCTTATGCTGCTTGGCGCATTTCTCCATCCTAAACGCCAATCTCTTTAAGGTCAATACTCGGGATGAGGCCCACAGACCAATCCTTTCCGCAGACAGGCTGTTAAGTCTATTTTCTTGACACCGCTTGGAAATCGGATCGTGGCGATGGAGCTCTGGCGGCTGAGCAGAACGCCGCGGCCGAAAAAGCGGTGGATCAGCTCCGTCCCGGGCGGATACGACGCCTCCGGAACATTCTCCAATTCAGCGGCCGCCCGTTCCGGCGGCCGCTGAATTGGCTCCGGGAGGCCCAGCAGCTCCTCCGCGAATGAGGCCCGTGGGGCCTCCTCCCCAAACCGCCGCCGGTAAGTGAGAATCTCCAGCCGCTGTTTCGCCCGGGTGACCCCCACGTAAAACAGCCGGCGTTCCTCCTCCAGCGCGTCCCGTTCCTCCTCGGACAGGCCCGTCTCCCCCTCGGTCAGGTCCACGGAGGGAAACAGCCCGTCCATCACATCCATGAGGATCACCCGTTCGTATTCCAGGCCCTTGCTGGCGTGAATGGTGGAAAGCTGGAAGGGACAGTCCAAATCCGGCTCCCGCGTCTCCACCAGTGTGCGCAGCTCCTCCAGCCGCTCCAAAAAATGCAGCAGGTCCTGCGTCTGTCCCGCCAAAGCCAACAGCACGCCCAGGCGGGCCGTGTCGCCGCTTTTCTCCTGCACATACGCGCCATAACCCATGTATTTGATGATTCGCTGGAGGGCGGCATAGCTGGTCAGGCCGGGCAATTTGGAAAAATGGGTCTGAAGCGCCTTGAGTTTTCCGATCTGCCAGCCCTCAAAGGCGCCGCTGGCGAGCAGAGCCTCCAGCACCGGCACCTCCGCCGGCTTTTGGCGCAGCGCCCCCGCCACCAGCGCCCGTTTCAGCTTCAGGTCCAGCTTGTAGTAGAAATTCAAAAACCGTTCCGCATTGCAGTCGTCCCAGGCAAAGGCGAGAATCTCCGTCACATCCCGGACCGCCGGGCTGGTAAAAAACGCGCTCTCCCGCTGACGGCAGGCGTAGGGAATTCCACGCCGTTCCAGCAGGTCGATCAGCGGCAGGGCGCTGTCGTTGTTGCGATAGAGCACAGCAGTCCGCTCCCGGCAGCCCTCGGCCGTTCTGGCCAGCCAGTCATACTGGCGGCTGTAATCGGCCAGCTCCACAGCGCGCAGCTCGCCTGGTTCCCTTCTGGCCGCCCGCATATGCTTGGGATGGCGGTTCTGGTTGCGCTGAATGAACGCGTCCGCCCGCTCCACAATGGCGCGTCCGGAGCGGTAGTTGGTCTCCATCAGCAGCACCCTGGCCCCGGGATAGACCTGCTCAAACTCCAGCAGCGCCTGGGGCCAGGCGGCCCGAAAGCCGTAGATGCTCTGGTCCTCGTCCCCCACCAGAAACAGATTGCGGTACCGCGCCGCCAGCAGGCGGAGAATGGTGTGCTGAATTTTGGAGGTGTCCTGGGCCTCATCCACGCAGAGATACCGGTAGCGCGCCTGAAACCGGGCCAGCAGGTCGGGGTATCGGCGCAAGATCTGATAGGCGATTCCCATTTGGTCGTCAAAATCCATGCACCGGTGCTCTCGCAGATACCGCTGGTATGCCTCATAGACGGCTGGAAAATCCACGCCGTCCACCTCCAGGGCCTGGATCTCCTGTTCGGTCAGCATGCTGTTTTTGACATAGGTGATCTGGGTGCGGATCTCCTTGATAAGCTGGTCGCTGGGATATTCCGTTCCGCTTTCCGCCAGCAGCCCGCGCAGGATGGCGGAAAGCTCCCCCTCACTGCTCACCAGGCGAAAGGGCGTGCGCCCCTTCTCTCTGGCATAGACACGGATGATGGTGGCGCAGATTCCGTTGATGGTACGAAAGGCCAGCCGGTCGGCATCCTGGGGCCCGAACAGGGTCTGAAAGCGGGCCTTCATGTCCCGGGTCGCGGCCACTGTGTAGGTCACAGTGAGAATATTGGCCGGGTCGATTCCCCGGCCGTACACCAGATAGCCCAGGCGGGTCACCAGGACGGTAGTCTTTCCGCTGCCCGGCACCGCCAGCAGCAGCGCCGGGCCCTCGGTCTGCTGAACTGCCGCCTCCTGCTGGGGGTCCAGATGGATTTGAAATTGAGACTGAAATGCTTCATAGGTCATGGTCTGCTCTCCCTTTGCCGAATCCAGAACAAGTGTACCATGCTCAGGCTGGATTGTCCAGCCGTCCGTCCCCTGCCGCGCACCTTCTCCGCCCAGACCAAATTTTTGTTTGGATTTAATGCATTTGTAACAATTTTACGCTCAATTCCGTAACAACTCCCCTTTATAGTAATTCTTGCAAGAGCAGTTTCTTTTTCATTGTATCCTCTCTTTACAAAATTGGGCGCGTCCGTTTGGACGCGCCCAATCTTTTTTTGTATCGGTTCCGAACTCTCGCCTATTCCTCCGCAGAGATTCGGCGGACCTCCAGATAATAGTGCTCTGTGGCCGGGTCCAACGTCACCTGGGTCACCCCATTCTCCAGATCGAAGCCGAAGTTTTGGCGGACCAGCTCTATTTCGTCCCCGAGGACGATAGACGCCGTGACCTGCGTAAACTCCAGCGCCGTACCCAGCGTCATCACCATGTCGAACCTATACACGCCCCGGTTGCCCCGGTCCGTACAGGCGTAATCAAAACTGGCTTCCTTGGTCTGGCTGGCCAGAAGCGTCACCTGCTCTCCCGCCGGAATGGTCACGTCGGCCCGCAGGTACAGAACACGGTCCAGGTAGCGCGCCTCGCCGAAGATGGATTCCAGCATACCGTCGCTGTAACGCTCCGCCGCCTGCTCCCCGCCCAGTATGCCATAGGTGGTCAGCAGCTGGCACACCGCGCCGTGGGCCAGCTCCTCCCAACCGCTGCTTCCCACTTCAGACGAATCCAACCTCCAGAACGCTTTCTCCAGCTCCCGCAGGACGGCGTCCAGATTGGTCTCGTAGCGGGTCACGGACGCGCCTGCGCCGTCCAGCTCCTCCCCGGAGTCGCAGCCGCCGTCCGCATAGCCCTGCAGGGTGTAGCCGGTCAGGTCGTCCCCGAGGATAATCAGGTAAACGCTCGCTCCATACCCGGGCTCTCCCGGTTCCGGAATGGAAAAATTCACGCCCATCCAGCCGCCGGCCGGATCGAAACGGCCGCCGTTGAAGCCGTAAGTCAGTACGGTCGTGCGGTCATAGTCCAGCGCAAAGGAGACCTGCAGTGTGGGATTTGGGGCCGTCTCACTGGCGGACGGGCCATAGATCTCCGACAGCTCGTAAACCGTCACCGGCACGCCGGTCAGGTCCGGGAAGCCCCCCAGCGCCGCCTGCTGATAGCTTCCGTCGCGCAGCAGCGCTTCGTAGTCCTCCCAGGAATCCAGTCGGTCCAGATTCAGGCTCCCGCCCTCTTGTTCCTCGCCCAGGGCGCCGGTAAAGCCGCCGGAATAGGGTCCGGCGTACATTTCCGTCTCCAGCGGTTCTCCATTCAGGGTCAGCGCGGGGGTCTCCGTATCGTCCAGACTGCCCACATAGGGGTAGAGCAAGGTGAGGGTCAGGTCCTGATCCGTGGGGTTGGTCAGGGTATATTGGTCCTCCACCCTTACATCGGTGGAGGTGGAGGCATAACCGCCCTCCGGGAACAGGTCCTCCAGCTCCTCTGCAAAGTTTTCCAGCTCCTCCGCCGTGGCCCCGGCTGCCCGGGCCTCCTCCATCTGGTCCTCGTTGGAGACCCAGACCGGCTCCCAGGGCGAAAAGTCCCAGGTGATGTGCCGGCTGGCCGTCAGTCCGCCGTTCTCGCCCAGCACAGCCAGGGGAAGCACCGGCCCGGCGTAGGACTGAAACACCGAGCTGCCGTCGCTGCCACTGCCGGCGCCCCCGCTGCTGCCGCCCAGCCGCGGCAGCAGCCCCAGCACAGCTCCTCCGCCTACGCCGGCGATCAGCGCAAGACAGGCGGCGATTCCGACCCACCTGCGCCATGGTCTTGCCTTCCGGGCCGGCCTGGTCCGGCCCGCCTCCTCCACCAGTTCATCCCGCACATCGGTGATGGCATCATACAGGTCCTCCCGTTTCATACGTCGATTCCCTCCCGTTCCAGCTCCGCTTTCAGGGACCGGCGCAGGCGGAGCATCCGTTTGGCCATCTGGTTGGGGGACAGACCCCACTCGGCCGCCAGGTCCTTCACGGTCTCCCCGTACCAGTACCGGCGCAGAAACAGCCCCCGCTCTTCCCGGTCCAGGCCCTCCAGCCAGCGCTCCAGCACGGCAGTCAGCTCCCGCCGCTCCACGGTCTCCTCCACAGAGGCCGCTCCGGGAAGACAGTCCTCCAACTCAGAGAGCAGGGTCTCCATCCCGGCGTACCGCTTCTGGGCCCGGCTGCGCCGCCAGCGGCTGATGGACAGGTTGCGCACGATTCGGCCCAGAAAGGCGGCCAGACTGACCGGCTTCTGCGGCGGCATGGTATTCCAGGCATTGTGCCAGGTGTCGCTGACGCACTCCTCCGCATCCTCCCGGTTGGACAGGATATTCCAGGCGATAGACCAGCAATAGTTCCCATATTTCCGGTCGGTCTCGGCGATGGCCGTCTCGCTGCGTGCCCAGTAGAGCGCCACAATGGCGTGATCCTCCATTTCGGCTCCCTCCTTTTCACCTATATAGACGCAGTTCTCCCTCTACTATGCCATAAAAGTGAAAAAAAGTCGACCCGCGGAGACCGCGGGCCGGCTGATTCAGTGCAGGAAAAATTTGATGAGCTTCAGGTTGGAGTCCTTGTACGGATGGTAGCGCATCGGCAGGTCCAGCCAGTTGGCCTTTTTCAGGATGCTCTTGCGGTGGCTGAAGGTGTCAAAGCTGTCCTTGCCGTGATAGCCGCCCATGCCGCTGTTCCCCACGCCGCCGAAGGGCATATGGTGGGTGGCCAAGTGGATGATGGTGTCGTTGACGCATCCGCCGCCGAAGGACACATTTTCCAGGACCTTCCGCTCCACCGCGGAATCGGTGGTGAACAGGTAGAGGGCCAGCGGCTTGGGCCGGGCCTTGACAAAGGAGATCACCTCGTCCAGGTCGTGGAACTCCAGCATGGGGAGCACCGGACCGAAGATCTCCTCCCCCATGACAGGGCTGTCCTCCGTGATGCCGTCCAGCAGCGTGGGTGCGATCTTCCCATTCCGGGCCTGACCGCCGAACACCGCGTGCTCCCCCGCCATCAGGCCCTGAATCCGCTGATAGTGCTTGTCGTTGATGATCTTGGGGTACTCCGGACAGGCGATGGGGTCGTCCCCGAAGAACTCCTTGACGCAGCGCTCCAGCTCCGCCGCCAGCGGCTCCCGCACCTCCTGGTGGACCAGAAGGTAATCGGGCGCCACGCAGGTCTGGCCCGCGTTCAGAAACTTGCCGAAGGCGATGCGCTTGGCCGCCACCTTGAGGTTGGCGGTCTTGTCCACGATACAGGGGCTCTTGCCTCCCATCTCCAGGGTCACCGGTGTCAGGTGGACGGCGGCCTTCTCCAGTACCTGCCGCCCTACTACCGTACCGCCGGTGAAGAAGATATAGTCAAATTTCTCATCCAGCAGGGCCTGATTTTCCGCCCGGCCTCCCTGGATGACCGTCACATACTCCGGCGGAAAGGCCTCGGCTACCATCTCGGCCATCACCTGGGAGGTGTGGGAGGCGTAGGCCGACGGCTTAATGACCACACAGTTGCCCGCCGCCAGGGCGCCCACCACCGGCTCCATGGCCAGCATGAAGGGGTAGTTCCAGGGCGCCATGATCAGCACCACGCCGTAAGGCTCCGGATGGATGAAGCTCTTGGACTTGAACTGCGCCATGGGCGAGGGCACCCGCTTGTCCCTGGCCCAGCGGGGCGTCATTTTGGTCACATAGCGCAGCTCATCCAGCACCAGGCCCACCTCGGACATGTAGGTCTCGAAGGGCGATTTGTTCAGGTCGGCCATCAGGGCCTCGTTCAGTTTGTCCTGATTGCGCAGGATGGTCTCCCGCAGGCGATTCAGGGCCGCTACACGGCCGGCCACGGGCAGGGTCTTGCCGGCGTTGAAATAGGCCCGCTGAGCGGCCACAATCTCTTTGATTTCCATGCTCTCGTCCTCCTTAATAGGCCGCGTTCAGCACCGCGATCACGTCGTCAAAGTCCACCTGCTTGGGGTTGACGATCATGGCGCCGTCGTTCAGGGCCGTCCGGGCTACCGCCTCAAAATCGTCCTTGGATACGCCGCAGTCGGACAACCGGGTGGGCAGGCCGCACTGGTCGTGGAATCTGGCCGCCATGCCGCGGATCTTTTCAATGGAGAGCCGGGGGTGATCCGCCCGGTCTGCCGCCACAAATGCCTCATAGCCCCCCAGGTGGAGGAACAGCTTGCCGTACAAATCACCCACCACGTCCAGATTATATTCCATGCAGTGGGGCAGCAGGATGGTCATGGCGTCTCCGTGGGGTACCCGGCATACGCCGCCCAGGGCATGGCCAATGGCGTGGACCATGCCCACCATGGAATTGGAAAAGGCCGCCCCCGCCAGATAGGCCGCATTGGCCATGGCCATGCGGGCCTCCAGGTTCTTACCATCGGTGACGCAGGTCTCCAAATTCTCCCGAATCAGCTCCAGCGCGGAGACCGCGTAGCCGTCGCTGGCCGGGTTGCGCTGAAGGCAGGTATAGGCCTCCACCGCATGGCACAGAGCATCCATGCCCGTGGAGGCGGTGGTCTTGGGAGGCAGCGTAGCCGTCATGCGGGGGTCCAGCACCGCCACATCGGGCAGGAGGAAGTGGGAGATGAACTCCATTTTTACCTTCTGTTCCGGGTTTTTGATGACTGCCACCAGCGTGGCCTCGCTCCCGGTCCCGGCGGTGGTGGGAATCGCCACAAAGGGCACCGGATTTCCCCGGTCCATGGACTCGCAGCCCATCAGCTCCATCAAATCGTCCACACCGTGGGACACCAGCATGGACACGCCCTTGGCCGTATCCAGCACCGAACCGCCGCCCACAGCCACCAGGCTGTCGCAGCCCAGGGCGCGGAACTGGGCCGCCGCCTGGTTCACCACCTCCACCGAGGAATCGGCGGGGATATCCAAAAACTGGCCCGCCGGCTCCACCACTGCGTTGTGGAAGGCGTCCAGCACCAGCTGTACCGCGCCGAACTTCTCCAGGCCCCGGTCGGAGAGGAGCATAGGCCGCTTGCAGCCGCGGATCGAAAGCTCGTGGGGGATATGTTCCAGCGCCCGTGGGCCGGACAAAAGCTTGGCCGAATTCTGAAATTCAAAATATTGCATCTCTGACTCTCTCCTTACACACCCAGAATTACCCGGCAGTAAATCGCCAGCGTGGAATGTTCTTTCTTGGGGACCGACAACAGGATCCGCCTGGTCATGATCTTCGGGAACAGGTAGGCCTCCACGATATTCACGCAGCGCACAAAGGGCATGGTGGCGGCGATGTCACCCGTCAGGGTAAAGCGGTGCTCCGCATAGGCCTGCGCCACGCCCAACTGGCCGGTCGCCAGCAGGAATGCCTCATCCAGGCACTTGAACTGGATGTCCACATCCGCTGTGCCGCAGGTCTTCAGCCGCTCCAGGCCGTGGGCGGTCTTTCTCAGATAGAGGTCCGGACCGGTACGGCTGGCCTGCATATGTAGCGTCATTCCATCGGACCAGCCGTCCAATTCTGCCCGCACCCGGCTGTCCGCCCGATAGAGCACCTTGAAGGCCCGCCAGAGAAAGAAAAAGACAATGGCGACCACGCGCCGCTTGACCGCGTAGCCGCATTTTCGTTTCCAACTGCTGTGCAAGGGAACACTTCCTTTCAAAATACTTCACTTATTTTAACAAATCCAGAGTAATTGTCAAGGAATTGCCGGGCCGCACCCGGCGAAATACCGCCCGCTCGGCGGCTGCTTTTTGTGCTCCTTGCCCGAATAGTATACCACCTTTTTCTCTTCTTCCTTTGCTTTTTTCATTTTCTCTGCTATACTGGAACTGACACACAGGCGGGCGTGCTTCGTTCAAAGACGCGCCTCAAGTCCGGCGAATGAACAGGAGGATACGCCATGTTTACCGACGGAAGAAGCAAGCGGGTGATTTTGTTGGCCCACTGTCTGCTCAACCAAAATGCCATCTCAGACGGGACCGCCGTCTGTCCCGCCGCATTCCGGGACCTGATCGAGCTCTTGCTGGACGCGCAGGTGGGCATCCTCCAGATGCCCTGTCCTGAATTTTGTTGTCTGGGGCTCGACCGAGGCGACCCCCTAGGGGCCAGCCGCCCGGTGACGGTGGAAAACACGCGCATCCGCACCGCGCTGGAGCAGCCTGGTCCCTACGCCAAGCTCTCCGCTCTGGCCGACCAAGTGGCCCGGCAGGTCCTGGACTACCATCGGCATGGATTTGCTGTGCTGGGAATCGTCGGCGCTGACCGCTCCCCCAGCTGCGGCGTGGAAACCACGTCGGACCACGGGGAGGAGGTCTCCGGGACAGGTCTTTTCCTGTCGGCCCTGCACGATCGGCTCCAGACGGAGGGCATCACCCTTCCTATGGTGGGACTGAAAGCGGGCGACTCTGTGGCCGAAAAACTCCGGCCGCTGCTCTCCCTTTGACGCAAAAAGCCCAGGACTCCGGCGTTTTCCCGGAATCCTGGGCTTTTCGTGTTCGCTTCACAGCTCCAGCGTATAATCGCAGCGCGTCTCCAGCCGGTACGCCGCAAAATAGGCCTCCTCCAGCGGAATCCACCGCTTCTGAAAGACCTGTGCGTATTCCGGCCCGTTCCGGGCCAGGATGCGCTTGCTCTGCTCCGCCTGGGAGACGGTCAAAAACACCCGCAGGTCGTAATAGGGCCAGAGCGCCGGATGGCAGGAGTAGGAGCCCTCGACCAGTATGACCGGCGATTCCGCCACCCGGACGGGCGCCAGCAGCGTCTGAGTATGGCAGTCAAAGGGGCGGTACTCCGGCGTCTGTCCCGCCCGCAGCGGTTCCAGGACCTCCTGCAAAAACCGCTCGTGGTCCACATTCTCCCCCGGTGCGGCGTAACGCTCCGGCGTCCGCTGCTCCGGCCGCAGAAAGAAGTGGTCCAGATGGACCACGGACCAGCCAAAGCGCTCCCGGAGCTGCTGGGCCAGGGTAGTCTTGCCGGAGGCGCACCGCCCGTCCAGCGCCACCAGCACCCGGCCGCCTTCCCCGCTCCGCCGCTGAATGGTCTGAATCAGGTGGGGCAGTGAGCGCGCGCGCAGCAACACCCGGTAGGCCGGATGATAGGCTTGCCGGTATTCCGCGCTGTGCGACACCGGCGGACAGCCCGCCGCCTCATAGGACTCCAGCCAGGCCTCCAGCTCTTCCGCGGAAAAGGGCAGCTCTCCCCGGCGGGTCCAGTCCCGCAGCCAGTCCAATTTATTCCGAAAGCGCTCCCGGTCCCCGGTGCGCAGCTCGGCGGAACGAATAAAATCCCGGTTGAGCTGCTCCAGAGGGTAGTTCGCTTCCTCCTGGGCCTCCAGCATGACCCGGACCACGCCGCCGCCCAGCTCCTCAAAGAGGGGTGCGGAGGGATCACTCTTTACGGCGGCCCGCTCGGTCCGCAGGCGCACCAAGCTATCCGCCGGGTCCGTCACCAGGTGTCCCCCGCCGAATTCCTGCTGATAGAGCAGTTTGACCGCATCCGCCGGACGCATCCGGGGATAGCGTGCCGCATGGGCGGTCAGGATACCATGCAGCTCCGACTCTTCCGGTTTTTCCAACGGGCAGGGCCTCCTCTCTCTGTATCCGGCAAACGAAATGGGCGCTATGCGGAAATCGTTGACTTTTGCGGCTGCTTACGGCTCTTTCACCGCGGCAGCTTCCGCCCGTAGCACCGGGTAACGCGGCGGAATCAGCCGCGCTTTCATCAGTACCAGCACCAACACGGGGAGTACGATCAGCTGCAGCACGATTCCGGGCAGAGTCCCCACCACATAGGCGCTGGCCCACAGGCTCAGAGAGTAACTCTGCACCCCCGCCAGGTAAAACACCGCCCGCATCAGGCCGCCCGCTACACGGCCCGCCAGCATGGCGGGAATCAGGGCGCAGTACAGATCGGCAACGCTGTTTCCGGTACGGATGTGCCGGAACAACAGCCCGGCGCACCAGCCGTAGACGCACAGCTCGGGCACCATATAGACCAGCTGGGACGCCGCCGGCATCGCGGAGAGCACACTGGAGAGAATGGGCCCCACAATGCCGCAAACGAGCCCGTACGGCCACCCGCACACCAGCCCGCACAGCAGCACCGGAAGGTGCATGGGCGAAAGCAGACTTCCGAGGGCGAGGGCGTGAAATGCCAGAGGCAGCGCATAGCACAGGGCAATGCAAACGGCGCAGATACTCAGTTTTTTTGCATAGGACATGGTCAGCACTCCTTTTTATCAAACATTCCGGCGGTCCGCGGCAGCAAAAAAGGTATGCCCTTTCTCTGGGAGAAAGCGCATACCTTCCTGGTACACCTAAATCAGACAAGCAAACTGTACGGACCGTTCGGCTCACGGGAACGCTTCGGCGCTCCGCAGCCGGCTTCGTGCCGACCAACCAACGGTGTGTTTATTGTAAGCCAAGACCAGAGTCCTGTCAAGGGGGGATTTTCGCTCCCGGGATGTCGGAGCGCCCGGCAGCCTGTTCCGACCGTCCCCCTTTACCGCAGATAGCGCCCTGTGACGCTGTCCACGTTTTGGGCCACCTCGGCTGGCGTGCCGGCCGCAACGATCCTGCCCCCCTTTTCGCCGCCGCCCGGTCCCATATCGAGGATGTAATCGGCGTTGCGGATCACATCCAGGTCATGCTCGATGACTACGACGGTCCCGCCGCTCTCCATCAGCGTCTGGAACACGCCGAGCAGCGTCTGTACATCCAGCGGGTGGAGGCCGATGGTGGGTTCGTCAAACACAAAGACCGTGTCCGCCTGTCCCCGGCCCATCTCGCTGGCCAGCTTCAGCCGCTGCGCCTCTCCGCCGGACAGGCTGGGCGTCGCCTCGCCCAGGGTGAGATAGCCCAATCCCAGACTTTGCAGCACACGCAGGCGCTGGTGGACGACCTTCCAGTCGGCGCAGGCCTCCAGCGCGGTATTGACATCCATCGCCATCAAGTCAGGCAGCGTGTAGGCTTTTCCCCCTCGGGTCGGATAGGCCACCCGGCCCGCATCCTTCCCATAACGGGACCCGCGGCACGCGGGACAGGGAATGTCCACATCGGGCAGAAACTGTACGTCCAGACTGATCTCACCCGTCCCGTCGCACACGGGACAGCGCAGCCGCCCCGTATTGTAGGAAAAGTCCCCCGCCTTATAGCCCAATCGCTTGGCGTCCGCCGTCCGGGCATACACCTTGCGCAGCTCGTCATGGACGTTGGCATAGGTAGCCACCGTGGACCGGACATTGATTCCAATGGGGGTGGCGTCCATGAGCTTCACCCGTTGGATTCCCTCGGCCTCGATGGCATTCACATGGCCGGGCAGGGGCCGCCCCGTGGTAACAGCCTCCAGGGCAGGGACCAGGCTCTCCAAAATCAGCGTGGTCTTGCCGGAGCCGGATACGCCCGTCACCACAGTCAGCTTTCCCTTGGGTATCTCCACCTCCAGCGGCTTTACCGTATGAAGTGCCCCGGTGGACAGACGGATCTTCCCCGCATGGAACAGATCGTCTTTCGCGGCGCGGGGACGGACCTGGACCGGAGCACGCCCCGCCAGAAACGGGCCGATCTGGGAGGCGGAGTTTGTTTCCAGCGCCCCGACCGTTCCCTCGGCGATCACCCTCCCGCCGTTGGCGCCGGCCTCCGGGCCCAGCTCGATGATCCAGTCCGCTTCCTTCAGGACCTGGGTATCATGGTCCACCAGCAGAACGGAATTTCCGTCTGCCACCAGATCATGCATCACCGCAGTCAGGCCCGCAAGGTTAGAGGGGTGCAGGCCGATGGAGGGCTCGTCCAGCACATAGAGCACGCCGGTGGTCCGGTTGCGGACCGCCCGTGCCAGCTGCATTCGCTGGCGCTCCCCCGTGGACAGGGTGGCAGCCGAACGGTCCAGGGTGAGGTAGTCCAGTCCCAGCTCCATCAGCCGCCTGGCCACTGTCTGAAAGGACTGGCAGATGCTCTCCGCCATGGGACGCATTTCCTCGGGCAGGGCGGCCGGAACCCCGTCCACCCACTTTACCAGCTCGGCCAGCGGCATCTGGCAGGCCTCGTCCAGGCCGATTCCCCGCAGTTTGGGCGCCCGCGCCGCTGGAGACAGGCGGGTCCCGCCGCAGTCGGGGCACACGTCCTCCTTCAGGAATTTCTCCACCCGCTTCATGCCCTTTTCATCCTTCACCTTTGCCAGGGCATTTTCCACGGTATAGACCGCGTTGAAGTAGGTAAAGTCCAGCTCCGCCGCCTGATTGGAGCCCTTGGCATGGTAAAAAATGTGCTTTTTCTCCGCCGGACCATTGTAGACGATGTCCTTTTCCCGCTCCGTCAGCTCGCGGAAGGGCACGTCCGTGCGGACGCCCATCTCCCGGCAGACGTCGGTCATCAGCGACCACATCAGCGAATTCCAGGGGGCCACCGCCCCCTGCTCGATGGTCAGGGACTCGTTGGGCACCAGAGTGGACCGATCCACGGTGCGCACGATTCCAGTGCCGCCGCAGGTGCGGCAGGCTCCCTGGCTGTTGAATGCCAGCTCCTCTGCGCCCGGCGCATAAAAATGCGCGCCGCACGCCGGGCAGACCAGCTCCTGCCCCGCCGCCACCGCCAGAGTAGGTGGCAGATCGTGTCCATTTGGGCAGCGGTGGCTGGCCAGCCTGGAGAACATCAGCCGCAGACTGTTGAGCAGCTCGGTTCCGGTGCCGAAGGTACTGCGAATTCCCGGCACGCCGGGCCGCTGGTGCAGCGCCAGGGCCGCCGGGACATAGAGCACCTCATCTACATCCGCTTTCGCGGCCTGGGTCATCCGCCGCCGGGTGTAGGTGGAGAGCGCGTCCAGATAGCGCCGGGAGCCCTCCGCATACAAAACGCCCAGCGCCAGCGATGATTTTCCCGAGCCGGACACACCGGCAATTCCTACGATTTGATGAAGGGGGATCTTGACATCGATATTTTTCAGATTGTGCACGCGCGCGCCCCAAATCTGGATCTCCTTGGGCGCATTCATCGGTTCCTTCACACCAAACACCTCAGTCATTCGCGTCGTCCGCGTGTATTTGGGTCCACGTCTCCAGTAATCCGCGGCAGCCCGCCAGGACATCCCGCCAGGTCGCCTCAAAGTCGCCGGTGTACCAGGGGTCCGCCACGTCGTCGAAGCAGCGTCCGCTTTTCTCCGTTTCCGCCTGCGGCGAAAACTCCAAGCGCTCCCTTGTTTCTCCTCTCCCCACGCGACCCGTTTCACCGGACCCGCGCGGGGGGCCCTTCCGGCCGTCGGCATATTCCATCAGGAGGTGGATTTTTCCCGCAGGATCGCCGCCGCAGATGCGGTGCATATCACGCAGGTTCTCCTGATCCATTCCGATCAGCAGGTCATAGGCTCCGTAGTCGCCGCTCCGAAGCTGTCGGGCCGTCTTCCCGGCGCAGTCGATTCCGTGCTCCGCCAATTTGCGGCGGGCCGGCGGATAGACCGGGTTTCCGATCTCCTCCCGGGTGGTGGCGGCCGACTCAATATGAAATTCTTGCTCCAGCCCCGCCTTTTCTACCAAGTCCTTCATCACAAACTCAGCCATCGGGCTTCTGCAAATATTTCCATGGCAAACGAATAGTATTTTTATCATATCTCTTATATCCCTTCAAAAGCCTTCAAACCTTGATACTATGGGCTTTCCGGCGCTTTTTTCATTTTTTGTGTTTTGCCGCAAACCTACGCTATTCTTCATAAATCTACGCAAATTTACGGGCCAATGGTGTAGTAACTTGGTACGTTTTCAACCTGATTTTCTCTGCCCCGGCCTGGGAACTGCGCGCGTTGCGCGCCAGCGCGTTTCATGCGGCGACCGGGGTAATTATACCACATCAAGGTGCTCTTTGCATTACTGATGTGAAAAACCGAAATCAGCCTCCTACACACGTTGGCAGGCATTGATGGCGATGAGTCGGGTTGTAAATGAGTTTTTCGCCAAAAAGGAATCGGGCGCGAGTTGTTTTATGTTCCTTTTAATGCTATAATGCATAATAAATATATATTCCAGAGCCGAGAGGGAGCAATGATGCACATCATACATAACTCATCCAATTTAATACCTCGTTTCCTTTCTGTTCGAGGCGTTATGTTTCAAATGTACTATGCTGGTTGCATATTCATATTGTAAATGAAAGGTGCTTTCCTTCCAAATGCTGAGCATGAGGAAGGAAGGTGCCTTTTGCTATATTATTACAACTATGTTAGGGGGGAAAAGCTGATGAAACCGTATAGTCAAAATCCAGATGACCTGCGCCAGAAACTGCTGGACGACGTATATGCCGGGGCCTTTGCCGGCACGCCCGCCATGCTGCTCGAAGAGGATGAGATCCAAAAGGCAGACGACGAAGAGCTGGAGGAAATCGCCAGACGACATGGAATCAAGGAAACGCAGACATACGGGAAGGAGCGGAACATATAATCGGCAACTCGGACTTTGTCATTGAGAAGAGGGGTTTGATGAAGTATAACAGCCCTGGTGGGGATGTGGTCATCCCGGAGGCGTGACGAAAATCGGCAACGGGGCCTTTTACAGGTACGGCAGCCTGACCGGCGTCACGATGCCCAAAAGTCTGCGTATGATTGGGGATTCTGCATTTGGGGCTGTAAAGAGCTGTTCCGCATTTGCTGTCAATCCTGTGGTCAAAACTATGAAATCCAAATGACACTTGTAAAGACGCAGCCTGCAAGCCATTCCGACAACAGCAATTCCTGCACGGGAAAGGACAAGCGACAGGCCCAGTTCGCTGTGTTAATAGAAGAGCGCGAGAATTCGCAAAGAGAGTCGGCCAGATACAGACCCCCCTTTTGTCTCAAACGCCGCAAGGAAGTTGAATTTCAGCTGTCCCTCCTCCAGCGGAAAATCCATATCAGAAAGAAGCCATAAAGACTATCTGCTATCTCATAATTTCGTAATCAACTATGTAGAGGATGTGAAAAACATGGAAGAATTACAACTGATATCCAGACAGCACCCGGGAGAAGTGGTCATCGACAACTTCTTTGAGATGAAGGATGCCTTAACTCAGGTGCTCGCCCGGTACGAGAACGTGATCTACACCGAAGATATGCTGGCTGACGCCAAGGCGGACAAGAAGGAACTCACCCGCCTGCGCAAGGAGATCGACGACCGGCGGAAAGAGATCAAAAAGGCATATCTGGCACCTTATGACGAGTTCGAGGCCCAGGTCAAGGAGCTGCTGGCCATGGTGGATGCTCCTTTGGACAAAATCAAGGAATTCGTTTCCGAGATAGACCAGCGGGAGAAGGACGCCAAGCACTC
Organism: Clostridiales bacterium; assembly: GCA_019415645.1. Taxonomy (GTDB): domain Bacteria; phylum Bacillota; class Clostridia; order Oscillospirales; family Oscillospiraceae; genus DXYV01. The sequence goes on along the minus strand of DXYV01000030.1, from coordinate 17,420 downwards.
GGAAATCTGGGCGTATTACAGCAAACAGGCCGTGCCCCTGGGGGAGCTGGCCCAAGCAGTGTTTGATAGTCCAGCATTCTTTGACAGCAAGTGGCTCAATAAAACCACCCATACCAAGACATGGCAGGATGAGGTGGACCGGAAGATCTCCGACGCCGCCCGGAATCTGCGCAGCATCAAAGCCACCGGTGGCGTGCGTACAGACGCGCTGCTGGCCAAATACCTGGAACGGCTGGACTTGGACGATGTTCTGCACTATCAGGATGCCATCAATGCCGTGAGCCAAGTATCGGAGCCGTTTGAGACTGTCCATCAACACCAGGCGACAGAGGATCGCCGCACCGGCTATAAGGTGCTCAGGCTCACCGGAACAGTGGATGAGATCATGCAGGCCATGGAGCTGCTGGCCTTGGCCGGTGTGGAGATGGAGGAACTGGAGGATGGGATGCCGCAGCCCATGCCAGAGAGGGCAGAGCCGGACTTTGACAGCTTTGTGGCCTTCGACATCGAGACCACTGGTACGTTCGGTGCGGCAGCCGGTGATTCCCCCGCCGAGATCACAGAGATCGGAGCGGTCAAGGTGGTGGATGGGCAGATCGTAGACCGGTTCTCTCAGCTGGCCAACCCGGGCCGGAAAATCGTTCCGCGTATCGCCCGGATCACCCATATCACCGACGAAATGGTGGCAGGAGAGCCGGATGTATCCACCGTTATCCGGCAGTTTGCGGAGTTTGTGGGGGATGCGGTTCTGGTGGGCCACAATATTAAATCCTCTGACTTGTACTACATCAGCCGGGCGGCCCAGCGGGCCGGGGTTCGGCTGGAGAATCCCTTCTTTGACACCTACCGCTATGCAAAGCGGTTCAAAACACAGCAGGGTTGGGAGAAACTGAATCTGGAGTACCTGTCAGAACAGTTTGGGATCTCACAGCCGGACGCTCACCGTGCTTGGTGCGACGCCGAGGCCAATGTGGGCGTGTACTGGAAACTGAGGGAACTATAATCGACAAAGAGCGCACCGTAGGTCTGCCCTTTAGGGCATTCCTGCGGTGCGCTTTATAATGAGTGAAATTGCTGACGGATGTCAGCAGCGCTTTAAAAATTCCACTAAGTCCTTTTCCCGGAGGAACAGGGGTTTCCCGGTTTTCTCCCGGCGCTCCAGCGCCTCGTGGAGCACCTCTTCCCAATCGCCCGAGATGGTTTCGGATAGGATAAGATAGTCAGTCCGGCCGCTGACCTGAAAGGTACAACGGCCACCCCGGTCCTCGATCTGCTGCGTGAGATCGCGGTACTGCTCCGTGAAATACACCAGGCCGGTGCAGAACGTCTTGCCCGCAAAGTGGATCTCGGACGGGGTATCATAGGGGTAGGCGAGTGAGCTGGGACTCCCTTCCTCGTTACGAAACGGTTCGCTGGGCATGGAGGACAGAAAACGCTCATACCGCTCAGCCCGTTCCTGGGTCCGTTTCCGAGTCAGGGCAGCGGAATCACTCTCCCAGTCCCCCAAGGCATTGAACAGGGCGTCCTCCCAAATGATGCGGATGTCGGAGCCAAGCTCCATCTGCCGCCGGGTATCGATTCGCTTGTTATCTCCCCAGTCGCCTTTACTGCCAAGCACCAGGTAGTTGGTCTTGCCGCTGACGCTTGGCCGGCAATGTCCGCCTTTCGCTTCAATCAATGCCTGGATCTGCCGCTCGTCACCGCCGCAGTGGGCGAAACTGCCAGTCAGCACAAAGAACGATTCCGCCAGGATGACCGGTTCCCCGCTGTCCGGGGGAACATTGGCCCGGATCGAGAATTCGGACGGCTCCTCCGGTTCCCATAGGTCCTCCTCGTCCTCATAGTCGTCCAAAGAAACCTCGCCTTTGGGAAACTCAAATTCTTCGTCGGGACTGTTCAGGTAGTCGTCGTCCACATCCTCCTGGAAATCGCCGGCCACCACCACGGTTCCGTCCGCCTTTACGCCGAAGCTGAGACAGCCGCCGGCGGCAATGGAGACGATGTCCGTCCAGTCCTCTACGTCGCACTGGCCGGCATCCCGCAATCCTGCGGCGAATACTGTGCCGTCCGGCCGCAGACCCAGAAAGTGAGTCCCGCCGGCGGCCAGCGCAGTAAAGGGCTGGCCACCCTCCCACTCCTTCACCGTAAACTCCTCCTGAACCAGGCCGGTGGACAGCAGGTGGCCGTCCGCACGGAGGCCTACCGCCAAGCGGCCACCCACGGACAGGAGCCGGATATCCTTCCACGCGGAAAAATCATACGCATACTGCCGTTTGAACTCCTCATGTTCAATTGGCGTGCATCGTACGGACCCATCCTTACAAAGTCCTGCTGTCAGGAGCCCTCCAGCTGAGATGGCGGTGATGTCCCTCCAGTCCCCGACATCACAGGCGTCTACGCCGGGAAGACGGGCGCCGGCCGCCACCACAGTGCCGTCCCTCTTCAGCCCAGCCACATGCAGTGCGCCGGCGGTGATGGAAACGATGTCCGACCACGCCTCGAAACTGTCATCGCGCACCATGTTTTCATCACCGGGCTGTTCTCCAGGTACTCCAGGTACAAAGAGGATACCGTCCACTGTTCCATCACTTTTTCGGACGATCAGGCCGGTCTGGGCGGCGGCAATCTCGCATACATCCGTCCAAGGGTACCGGTTCCCCCCGGAATCGCTCACGGTCCCATCCCGGTGGAGAAAGTAAATCTGATCGGTCGGACTGACCACTACCTGCCGGATGTCGTTTTGCTCTGCCAGCATTTTTCGGAGAGAGTCCAGTTTGCTTTGGTAAATGTCATCCGGCAGTTCCGCCGATGCAGCTTTCCACGCCTCGGTATCCGGGCGGAACCGGCGGGCGAAGTCGGACAGCATCTCGTTGTCCAAAACGCCCTCCTCTTCCAGCATGAGCAGATTGATCGCATCGTATCCCCATTGGACCCCCCGCATGGGCGGTACGTACGCTTTTACCCATTTGCGGATCTTGAATTCATCTGGCTCGGAAACAAAGCCGGAGAAGAACAGGACGGCCCTACGGAAGGCTCGCCACCCAAGCTCCTGCCAAGTGTATTGCTGGCCGCCATGGGAAAGCATCTCATAGTTCAGACTCTCGCCATCGCTGGTCATAACACCGGTCTCATGGATGGCGAAACCAAACCCCTCCTCGTTGTCATCGAACTCTATGAGGATGGATAGTTCTTTTTCCTGCATGACCTGGAGAAGGGCATTATACTGCTCCTGGGTGAGGGGGCCGCGATTCTTGATCCAGTCCCGGGTCCACTCGTCGAAACTCGCCACCGTCCCGGAGAAGCTCCACCGGCCGCAACCGTAGAAGCCCGTGCTCATATGACGGACGGACAGCTTGGTGTCATAGGACTGGATGCCGTACTCCCCGTAGAACTGCCAGGTGTCCAGCACCGGGACGAACAGGGCGATATCTTCTCCGCTCCACGGACCCTGCAGGGTAAGCGTGCCATGCGCGCTGGAAATGTTAGCCATGCTTTCTTCCTCCTTCCATCATCGGCCTGCCGGCAGCAGACGGTCCACCATGCCGGAGCTTACCACCCAAAGGGGATGGCCGTTCAGGTTCAGCCGCCGCGCCCAGGCGCAGGGGTTTGGATGGACGCCCACAATATAGTCCAGCTCCTGCAGAGGCCCGTTAACCACTGTTCCCCCCAGCGCCCGTAGCCGTACGGCAGTCTGCTCCAGCTCCGCCGGAGCGGCATACTGTCCGGTGACAAAGAAATGTTTCCCTTCCAGCGGAAATTCCTGCAGAGTGTCAAAGGCGTCGCTTGCGACCTGAGTCCAGTACCGAAAGTTCTCGTATTCATACAGCCAGTGGGGCGTCAGATCCAGCAGGCCCTGTTCCAGAAGGAATTCGATGGAGGATTTACCCAATGTATTTTTTGACAGACGATCCAGCGCCGCAACGGAAAAGTCCGGATTTTCCCGTTGCAGAACGGCAACGCTGGTGGATAGCGGTTTTCCCGCGTACCGTCGGCGCAGGCCAGCAGCCAGAGCGTCTAGGCGCTCTGCCGGAGACAAGGCATCGATGTTGAACAACACGCCTCGGACAATCAGGAACTTTTCCGGTTCCTGGCGGAACTCCCTCCGGATATCTGCGCCCAGCTGCTGCAGGTCCAGCTCCGGATTGTCCTGCTGGAGTTCCTCCAGGGACAGCGGCCGCTTAGCCGGATCTGGGTAGCGCCCTGCCAGCTCCCGAACGATGGCAATGATTTGATCTTTGGGACTGATCAGAATTCCATCCCGGGGCAGCAATTCCTTCAGATGAACGCCCTGTGACTGGGTATATTTTCGAATGGCTGTCCAGTCCAGATCACTATTGGCGTCCCAGATTTCCGACACCGTCCCGCAGAAGGGTTTTTCCGCATACCGCAGGCGAAGTTTTTCATACTCATCTTGTCCGGCCTCTGCTGAGCTGGTTCTAGTTTTGCTGTTTCGTCCAGTGGCAAGCAAAATGCCCTCCTGGACGAAATACCTGGCCAGCGTCATACCAAAGAACTTGTTTGCATTGTTGGTAAGATTCTTAAACTTAGGAGCCAAATCAGGATTTTCGGCCTTCAGTTCGTCCATCTTCTTACAGGTCGGGCCGTTGGCATACCGGCGTTTCAGCTCATCGATGACGAGCATAGGGTCCTCTGCCGGGCGACCGCCCTTGGCGTCTCCCTCCACTGTGTATCCGTATGCGGATAGGAAGGCTCGCCCGTCCGGATAACCCAGCAGGCGATACAGTTCGGTGACCGTCTCTCCCCATTTTTTGTGATCCCGGTTCAGGTACTTAACTATCTTGTCCGGGTACACTGAATCCAGATTGGCCAGGAGCTGATTGATCCGATGCCGGAGTTCCTCTGGCTCCTGACCTGGGGCATACAAAGCCTGTGTTTGTTCACTCATGAAATCCCTCCTAATACTTGTTCGGCATGACCGTAGGTTGATCATCATCTTCTTCCAAAGGTTTCATCTCACCGAGCCAGGGGTGTAGGAAAGACGAGGCAGCGCGGCGGCTCAGCTGATCGTGGATCTTCTGATTGTAGTAATTGCGCAGGCACTGATAGCAGGAGGTATCGCAGCTGCAGCTGTCCACCACGGAAAGCGCCCGGCGCATCACCTGCTGAAACGCCTGCCCGTCCTCCGTCGCCATGCGCCGTACATGGCCTGCACCGCCGGCCACCGCGTCGTAGAGGATCACCGTATAGACCATCAGACCGCCCACTTCCGTGCGGAAGAGACAACCCTTGATGTCCGTGCGCTCAATGCCCATCTCTCGGGACAGGCCTTCCAGCAGGGCGTAGAGGACGGACAGCATCGTATCCAGGTCTGCGGCCTCCTGAGTCTCAAAGGTGACCTTTACAACATCTGTTTTGAAGTCGTGGGAGAGCAAGTATTCCTTCCCGGTCCCCTCCTTGTTGATGCAGGTATAGCCCCGGCTGTTCTTGTGGGGCTTGGGTAACTCCCCTTCTATAGCGTAGCCGCACACCGGACAGACCATATACCCGGTCCGCCCCACCACGACCAGGGAATCGTTGGAGGTGGACTCCATTTGAAGGGTTTGACCATTCACTTCAAAGCGCAGTTTCCGGATGAGATTGCGATGAGGGTCGCCGATGTAATAGTCATCCGTTTTATAGTCATGCTCCGGCCGGTGCATCGGCACATCCCGGGCCTCGTTTTCGGCACAGAATCCCATCCGTGGCTCCAGTGTTTTCAGCCACCGAGGGCGGGGGATGACCTTGTGGCAGGACACACATTCCCGACCGCCACCTGTTACAGGCTCCCGGGTGAAATTGGGCTGGCCGCAGGTAGGACATTTGGGACAGTAATAACCGAGCTCCCAGGAGTTCCCGCTATTTCTACCGGGCATTTTCCGGATGTAGCGGCTGATATACATTTTGCCGTCCGCGACCACCTGAGAGCCCGGCGCATACTCCGCAATGGCCATCTGAAGATCTCTGGCCAGTTGCAGCGCCTTATCCTTCCCCATAGCGGAGACATCGGGAATCAGTTCCACCGTGTCTACCGGGAAACCATATTTGGGCAGGACATTGTTGCGCACCAGAAATCCGATCAGGCTCTTTTTGCCGCACTTGTCCTCCTTCGCACACCGGAAGTTCCGCAGATTGCGGCTCCATGCGCCTGCGCCCTCGTCGTCATGCTGCCGCCGGCAATCCCGCAGGGCCTTTTCCATCTCCGCAACCGTCCCGCGAAAGTCCTGGACCGCAATTTCCAGCACACCGTCCTCTCCGCAAAGCCGGTCCACCCAGCTGAAGTCGGGGATGCCCATGCGCTGGTGCATCCCGGCTGGAATCGACCGCAGGAGAAGCTGCCGGAGCGGCTCTGACTTCCCGGCCAGATACTCCTTGAGCACTTCATAGCCGCCCTTGTTCAAAAGCACCGTCTGGTCATCCCCGGCGTAGACCTCATCATGGAGCGCGAAAAAGGAACTGAGCGCCACCGCGAAAATGTGCCGGTTGAGGATCTTTTCATTCTCGATCTCAAAAACAGGCGCCTTGATCTTGCCGCTGATCATGGCGGACGGATCCTGATAATAGGTAAAGTCATGGGAGGAGAGCTTGGCGTAGGTTAGGACAAAGGCGGCGGAGTGCTTTGCCCGGCCCGCTCGTCCAGCACGCTGCACATAGTTTGCCGGACTGGGCGGGACATCCCGCATATAGACCGTTTCCAGGCTGCCCACATCCACACCCATCTCGAAGGTGGTGGAGCAGCTGAGTGCATTGATTTTTTTGTGGACAAATGCCTCCTGGTAAAGCGTCTGCTGATCCTTGGCCAGCTGTGCGGTATGCTCTTTAATAAAGAGCGGCTCCGACTGTTTACTCCGGTAGAGTTTGGCGTAGTGGTTGTTTTCGCTTGCAGACAGCGGATCAAAGGGCTCCAGATGGCCGCCGCATTTGATTGACGCACACTGCCCTTTCACATTGTAGGGCGTAATCCGTCCACACCTTTTGCAGCGGAAGAAGGTCGATTCCGGCGTGCCGCCGATTCGCACTAGGAAGTCGTTTGCATCCAGTACAAACTCATCGCTGTCCGCCTCGAATATACTATCCCAGTAGTCGGCCAGAAGCTCATCCGCCTCGTCCTCCGAGATGCCAAGGGCCCGCACAAGGCGGGTGATTCGGGTGTTGGGATAGTAGGTGCCATTGGCCCGTTTGCGTCCCCGCCATCCAGAGATCCAGCTGCGCTTGGCATCCTCCGATGTCCGTAATAGGGTCAGCTTTTTTGCGGCAGGTGTGAAGAAGATGTATTCGCGCTCAGCGGCTGTCAGACTATATGCTTTCCCGGCGTTGATGGCACCGCTGAAAACAGCGTCCTGTGCCAGCAGTTCCAGAAGTGCGCCCGCATCGGACGCCTCCAGGCCAAACGCCTCCTGAAAGCCTACTACCGCATCACGGTTTTTCCTGAACTCGAAAGACAGCACGCCCATGGATACCAGACTGGTACTGCGCCGGGCATTGAACATCTCGTTGAGGATGGCCACCCAGGCGTTGCTCCGGCTGACAGCGGCCAAAAGGCCGGGGTCCTGATGGGCAGGGGCATCCCAACTGGCGAAAGAGCGATTGACCTCAAAGTAGCGAGCCAGTTCCTCCACAAACTCTGTGACGCTGACAGCGGCGCGGCCAGAAGTTCGGTACTGCTCCGCGACGTGCCAGATCCCCCGGCGGCGCAGGAACTCCTGATAGGAGCGTTCCATATAAGATGCAAAGAATGCGGCCTCACTGCGGCTGTCGGAGAAACAGAGAAACTGCCTCGCCAGCTTTTTGCGAACCTGCCGCTGTTGGGGTGCTTTCGCAAAGACGCTGCGCCGCGTCTGGGCAGCGGAAGACTCCGTCACTGTGATCTCTTCGCTGGGGAGCTGTTCAAAGAGCTCTGTGCCTAGCACAGCTGTGGCGGCCTCACTCCCAAGATAAAAGCGCCGGAACGAACCAAAACCGCAGGCCGGGCAAGTGGCCGGCCTGCCGGCCTTTCTGTCAACACGGCGCACCCTGATCCAGTGGGAGGAATCGTGTTCACAAAAATGTTTATGTGAGGACTTTGCGTCCAGCTTGACATCAGCTTCGGGCGCAATCGCCCCGCAGATGGAGCAGACTACATAGTCCTCGGAACCATCCTTTCCGGAGCCATCTCCGTCACGGTCCGATAAAAGTTCTCCATCTGTGTCTTCTTTCCGATAAAAATAATCCACATGGTCATCTGTACCGCGCCGGGAAGTTTGACGCAGATAACCGCAATTCTCCTGCCCCACAATCGCCATACGGCCGCAGTCCGTGCAGACGGCCGTTTCAAAAACGGTGGCGGGAGCTGCTCCACCCTCCCCATATTCGGACTTTCGGTGCAGGAAAAGCCGTTTGGGCGCCTGCAATGTAATATACGCGCCCTCAATGGCCCGCACGAAGAAATGGTAGCGGGGTTTGATCAGGCTGGCCCCGTCCCGTTCCGCCCGGGCACAGACGGCGATGAAGGCGACGACCTGTTCATTGGTCAGGGGCTGAACCGATGAGAGCGCACAGCGCAGTTGAGAAACGGTGACCGGCTCGACAGCGGTTTTCCGCAGAATATAAAACAGCCGGGCATGAAGGAACAAAGCGTACAGCTTTTTCCCGTCATCACCATTGGGCGCAAAGTCCGCCTGATAGTGCGCCAGGATCTCGGCAACGGCCTGCGGCCTCTGCTGCAGCTCCACAAAGAGTTCCGGCGGGAAATCCAGCATTGCCTCCATGGCGGGCTGTTTCTCTTTGGAGCGAATGATGCCGCCTGCCTGGAACGGGACACCGCACAGCTTTTCCGCGAAATTCAAGATCTCCCCATCCGCGTCTGGTCCGCCCAAAGTGGCGCTGGTCAGGATATACTGGACGCTGCCCGGCTCACTGATCCGTGCCCGCAGACGGCGCATCAGCAGGGATGTTTCCATGCCAGTGGCGCCCTTGTAAATATGTGCCTCGTCGAGCACGATGAATTTCAGCTTGGCGCCGGAGAACACAGCGTCATCCTTCGGTCGGAGCATCATGTACTCCAGCATGGAATAATTGGTGATAAGAATGTGGGGCGGAGTGCGCTGCATTACCTCACGGGAAATGATCTCGTTGGGCGCCGGATTCAAAGGGTTGCCGCTTGCATCGCGATAGGTACGGTGATATTCCGCCAGTGCCTTAGACTGGGTGTGCTCCGTATTGCCGTTATAGACGCCATAGCAGATCTTTGGGTATCCCTTCAACAGGGCCCGCATCCGCTTCATCTGGTCGTTCGCCAGGGCGTTCATGGGATAGATGATAATGGCGCGGACACCCGAACCCAAGGTACCCGCTTCCTCCTCCCGAAGAAGATGGTTGATAATCGGGAGAAGAAAACTCTCTGTTTTACCGGAACCAGTGCCGGTGGTTACGACCAGGTTTTCACCGGAAGATGCTTTCATAAGCGCTGTTTCCTGATGGCGATAGAGTGGGCGCTCCAGCTTGAGCTCCCGGGCGGATTCCTCCACCGGCTCCAACTCGGAAAACAACGGACTGACTCTTCCGGAATCTATCAACTCTCTCAGCGTATGTCCTGTTTCATAAGAACCGCCGATATCCAGGAAGGGTCCCTTGGCCACTTCGCCCTCTTTTTGCAGCGCCTTCCGGAACTCCTGTTCATATTCGGGGTCCGCCATATTGAATGTCGTCGTGATGTAGTCGATATAACTGTCTTTAATCTCCTCTGAGGCTTTTATCGGATCGAACAAGGGTTACACCTCTTTCACTGTGTACGCGAAATAGTCCGGCGTCATCAGCCGGGCCCGCTGCTCCTGTTTGCTCATAATCACAGAAGGACTTCGGTTGACGATGGTGGAGTATCGGTTGTCAATATAAACGGTGTCATCTGTTGCGCAACGCAGAATCAGCAGGTGCTCATTCACGATCCAGAGGTTGACCGGGTTCACCAGTTCGAACCCTTTTCTGGAAGGATTTGAGTTGAATAGGCGGTAATTCCCTGCCTGATCCACAAAATACAGGGTGCCTGAGTAGGAGGAGGCCGCAACAGGCTCGCCAGAGGCGATACTTTCCCCCTGATAGACCAGGTCCCTGATGATGCCGCAGCCTGGTTTCATAAATACGGTTTTCAGCATATCGGTGTCAAAGTCCCAGCAGAGCGCATCTCCCAGCAGGATTTCCTTCTGCTCAAAGGCGAATGCCCTGGGATCTCCTGCAATCAACTCGCCCTGATAGATCAATTGGCTTACCGCACTGGGAGCAAATACGCTCTTCCTTCCCGCGAGAAAGACCTGAAAAGGATGACGTCCATCCGGGAGATCACAGGACTCGTTCAGGACACGATCTTCATAAGAGGCTTGATAATGCAGTTCCTTCTTGTCTGGCAGGCCGCAGGTGATTTGAAACTGCGGGTTCGGCCCTCCAAAGAAATTATCTGTGACCTGCCAGCACAGCCTGCCCGCATGAAGTTCCAAAGGACTGCGTAGAAATTGCGGCGTAAAGATGAGCGTGGTGATCTTATACTTCTCATGATGCCCGCGCTCATCTTTCAAAGAGATCCAGAGCGCCTTTGCCCCCTCAAGATCGGGCATAGAACGCAGAAAATTACCAAGCTCAAATTGACCCTTTGCGGGCGCCGGCGGGACACAGCTTGCGTCGAGCATCAGCACGCCGGACCAGCCTTCCGGCACCTGCAGAGATACAAATTCCCCAGGACTGATATCCTTATGCCACACAGCCTCCGGCGCAGAAAATGCGTTCTTTCCCATAAAGGTACATTGCACAGCCGGTACGTCCAGTTCAAACTGGTAAGGAAGGCCGGGAAGTGAAAAATCAACCTGTCCAGCCCCCTGAGGGAGAGGGATTTCGGCCTTGGACTCATTTCCATGCCGCAATACCGTTGCCTGAACCATATCCGACCCGCTCCGATACAGCTGCTTATCCGTTGATAGCCGGAAATTTTGCAGAATGATGTAGCGATACTCATATTTTACAGAATCGTCCGCAACGTCAATGATCCGGATGCGATGTAAAACGCCATCATCCTCCGCGGTGCTGATTTCATAGGTATCCTCGCTGTTTTTCAGGCGATTCGGCCCATATCGGACTCCATCTACCGATAGCTGATACCGAAGGATCGGCTCGCCTTCCGGCATACGAATCATCAGAACAAAGGGTTCTGAAAAGATGTCCGCGCAATTCCCCTGCTCTACGATTCGTACCCCGCTGACCCGCCGCTGCGATGTGTGGTGGCGAAACTGGGACGCAGTCGCAGCGTCCGCAAAAATCTCGGCTCCATCGACCGCGGCGGCGGCTACCTCCGACAAATTGATTCGATACAGCTGGCCAGGATGCGTCAGTTGATAGATCCCGTCCTCGCCGATAAATTCAACGGTGGACAATTCGGCGGCAAAGAGATAGGCAGCACCCGCTTTGGGGATACGCTCGTTGCCTGCCTCGTCAAACAGAACGTAACTTCGTTCAAGCTTTGCCTCCGAACGATAGAGACAATCATGCTTATACAGAATTTCAACCCGCACTTGTGGCTCCTGCGAGAAGTCATACTCCGTTTCCTGAAGGGGAATAAAGCGGCTGCGGGTGGTCAAACATAAATCGTTACCTGTTACGGATAGGTCATCCTCAAAAATGAGAATACCATTTTGGGTGATTTTGATGATCGGTCGTTCCTCTTCCACACTGGACAATCGGATTCTGGGAAAGCGTAGCCCAACCATCTCATTTACCATCGCATACTGGACATAAATACGCTCCGCTGTGGTGGCCACATATTCCGTCTTATGCTGCCGGCGCTCCCCTTGAACATGGATTCGCTCGGTAGAGCTTTTTTTGTGATACCATTCATAAAGTAAGCGGTCCCAATCATTTCTTTCGGTATGAAATGTTACTTCACTATCCCCACGCAGCAGTGCGTCCATCTTTTTCACAATCGTGTCAGCAAGGACGGCCATATACCCGGGCCGTTCACGAAACAGCGCCTGCAAACCGGAGAAAACTGCATCGGAGCGGAGCTGCAGATGATCATCTTTGGTAATATGAGTATCCCAGCGGGCCCGCATCCCCTTTGTGAATACTTTGTAGCTGATGTCCTCCACAACGTACTGAAAGTCCAGGTTTTTTACATAGAAATCGAACAGAATATTAAAAAGAGCTTCTATGCTTTGTCTCGGTGCAAGCGCATGGAGCAGGAGCGAGGTATAGTATCGATGTGTTCCTGCTGGTGCAAAGAACCGCTTATAGGTATCAAGCGTGTTTCGAATGGCTAAGCGAAATCTTGCGTACAATCTCTTTTCGGCTTCCTCTGAGTTTTCCGGATGAAAGCCGTACTGCATGAAGATATAGTTCCAGAATGTTCCGGCGCCTTCGCGATTCAGAAGATCCGTTGACCAGGATTTCAGCAATTCGATTGTTTCCAACACCAGAACAACTTCATCCCGCTTGGTGATGTGCGTATCACCCATCAGGATTTTCTTAACCGTTTGATTTGCACTTTGATACAGAAGTTGATTCTCTTCCTGTGTCAGAATATCTTCCCCCGCTAAGGGGAATCTGCGGAATACATAGTCCGCAATGCGGAAGGCATCCGTACCGTCCACGGGTGCCTCGACGTCACGGATGCGCATATCTGGTTCAACATATCCCGTTTCTTTCCAGACAAATCCGTGTGAGGAAAGCCATTCAGCACGGGTTTTCCCGCAGGCCTTTGCAATTTTATGTACTTCAAACGATAGCAGTCCCGTCTGTTTCATGTATTGATCTGCAAAAATTACTCCTGTCGGGAATAATTTCTGTAATTTTTCAACAGCAGCAGATTCATCCAGCGCCACAATTATGCCCCTCCTTGCCTTCCACAACAGAATCTCAAAGAAACAAAAAGCACACCCTGCCTCTTGGAAAGAGGCAAAGGTGCGCTGATATACTATGCTGTCAGCATAGTATGGTAGAGAGCAAAATAGACTGATGCAGAAATAACATGTTTTGGATTTTGGCCCTGTCGTATTCCCATTCTCAAATACTTCCTGAATCCAATTTCCCATACTATGGAGCATCAATAATCAATATTTTCTTGCTTGCAGTATAACATATCTTACGACATATGACAGGTTTTATGAGATTTATCTGTAAACATTGACAAAGAGACGAGACTGCCTTGTTCCTATGATGCAAAACGACTCTACCAAATGTCTCCTCAGTAAGCCCAGTTCTTTCAGAAAAGGATTGGAGCCGGTGTCAGCGTCTCTGTTCAGAATCTATTCCGGACAGAGACGCTCTTTGCAGAAAATATTTTCAAGCAATATTGACACTCTGTCAGAATAGTGGTATAGTCTATATGTTGACATTGTGTCAGAACCATTGAATGAAATCGCTGCAGTTTGTCAAAGGAGAAGTTACCATGAAAGCTAAGGTTTATTTCACGCGGGAGATCACGCCGGAAAAGGTGGTTGCGCTGTATCACGCCTTGGGGGTGGAACTGCCTGGAAAGGTAGCGGTCAAGGTCCACTCCGGAGAGAAAGGCAACCAGAACTTTCTGCATCCGGAGTTCTGGAAACCCATGGCAGAGGCCGTCCATGGCACCATCGTGGAGTGCAATACCGCCTATGGCGACGCTTCCGGCGGCGTACGGGACAATACTGAGTCCCATTGGAAGCTGCTGGAGGAGCACGGCTGGACCAAGTATTTCGACGTAGACCTAATGGACGCCGAGGGCCCGGACGTGGTCTGGTCCATTCCCAACGGCAAAGTGCTCCAGGAGAACCACGTGGGCAAGAACATCATGCACTACGACTCCATGCTGGTGCTGGCCCACTTCAAGGGCCACCCCATGGGCGGCTACGGCGGCGCTCTGAAACAGCTGTCCATCGGGTGCGCCTCCCGGGCGGGCAAGGCGCTGATTCACTCCGCCGGTAAGACCGATGACCGGTACAAGACCTGGGAGCAGCACGCCGACTCCGTGGCATTCCCCGAGGCCATGGCCGACGCGGCCATGAGCGTGGTGGAGCATTTTAAGGAAAAGATCGCCTTCATCAACGTGATGAAGAACCTCTCCGTGGACTGCGACTGCTGCGCCGTGGCGGAGGACCCCTGCATGAAGGACATCGGCATTCTGGCCTCCCTGGACCCGGTGGCCATTGACCAAGCCTGCATCGACCTGGTGATGGCCTCCGACGACCCCGGCAAGGAACACTTCATGGAGCGGGTGAACAGCCGCAACGGCATCCACACCATCGAGGCCGCCGCCGACCTGGGCTTCGGTTCCCGCGAGTATGAACTGATCGAACTGTAAGGTCGGAATGGAGGAAAGCAACATGAGCAAAACTTTGGTAGCCTATTTTTCCGCCAGCGGCGTGACCGCACGTGCCGCCAGAGAGATGGCGCAGGCAGTAGGCGCCGATCTGTATGAGATTCGCCCGGTGGAGCCCTATACTGACGCCGACCTGAACTGGATGGACAAGAAGAGCCGCAGCACCATCGAGATGAACGATCCCGCCTGCCGCCCTGCTATCGCGGAGCCGGTGAAGCATATGGAACAGTATGACACGGTATTTGTGGGGTTCCCGGTCTGGTGGTATGTGGAGCCTCGCATTGTGGACACCTTCCTGGAGAGCTACGACTTTTCCGGAAAGATCCTCATTCCCTTCGCCACTTCCGGCGGAAGCGGAATTGGACAGGCGGAGAAAAGTTTGGAGGGCCACTGCCCCAAGGCTGACTGGAAGCGGGGCAAGCTGGTGAACAGCGGCGCGGCTGCCTGGGCCAAGTCCGTCCTGGGACTGTGAGGCAGCCATGCCAAAGGGTTCGGAAGAACTGACCAACGCCAGAAAGGAAGAAATCATCGACGCCTGCGCCGCACTCTATGAGACCATGGGATTCCGGGACATCACCATCCGGGATATTGGGGCAAAGACTTCTTTTACCCGCACTTCCATTTACAACTACTTTCAGACCAAGGAGGAGATCTTTCTGGCCCTTCTTCAGCGGGAGCACGAACTTTGGATCGCGGATCTGGAGGAACTCGCCCGCCGGGACGATCCGCTGTCCGCGGAGCAGTTTGCGGATGCACTGGCCCGCACCCTGGAACGGCGGAGTTGTATGCTGAAGCTGATGAGCATGAACCTCTATGATATGGAAGGAAACAGCCGCCTGGAAAACCTGGTGTCCTTCAAGCGATCCTACGCCAGCGCGCTGCGGGCCGTCACCTGCTGCCTGGGACGATTCTTTCCAGTTATGACGGCAAGCGAGATTCAGGACTTTCTCTATGCGTTTTTCCCCTTCCTGTTCGGCGTCTACCCCTATACCTCCCACACGGAAAAACAGCTGGAGGCCATGGAGCTGGCCCGCGTGGAGTACACGCATTACTCCGTCTATGAGCTTACGAAATCCTTTGTGAGCAATCTGCTGCGAGCCTTTTCTTAACAAAAGCCAGGGAGCACACACCGGCACATCGCGCCATGCGGGGAGCCCGCTCCACAACGGCCCGCTCCCGTAGCCCCAAGCAGGCGGCAAATCGCCGGTGATAAAACCTGATATACGATAGCATATGGAGGATTCCGATGGAATACAGAATTCACCCAAGGACCGGGGATAAAATCAGCGTCATAGGCTTCGGCACCGGCCCCATCTTTGAGGCGCCGGCTCAGGAGGCCGCCGCCGCGCTGACCTACGCCTATGAGCATGGAGTCAATTACCTGGACTTCGCCACCGCCGGGGCACGGACCTTTCCCTATGTGGGTGAGGCTCTTGGCTCAGTACGGAAGGAGCTGTTCTACCAGATCCACTTCGGCGCCAATTATGAGACCGGCGAGTACGGGTGGACCACGGACCTGGACACGGTCAAGCGGCAGGTGGACTGGCAGCTGAAGGAACTGAAAACCGACTACATCGATTTCGGCATGATTCACTGTCTGGACGAGGAGCGGGACTGGAACGCATATCAGAAAAACGGAGTGCTGGATTACCTGCTGGAGCTGAAGAAGGCCGGCGTGGTCCGGCACGTCGGCCTTCTTCAGCTCTCATACGCCGGGATTGATCCAGACCATATTGGATACCGGTCTGGTGGAGCAGCTGATGTTTTCCATCAATCCCGCCTATGACTATCAGCACGGGGAGTTCGCCATCGGAAGCGCATCGGAACGGATGAAGCTGTACCAGCGCTGCGAGGCGGAGGGGATCGGCATTTCCGTGATGAAGCCCTACTCCGCCGGGCAGCTGCTCAACGGCAAAACCTCTCCCTTCGGCAAAGCGCTCACCAAGGTCCAGTGCCTCCAGTACGCTTTGGATAAGCCAGGTGTTCTGACCGTCCTGCCCGGTATCCGAAATCTGGAGGACATGAAGGAGGCGCTGGCCTGGCTGGACACCTCCCCGGAGGAACGGGACTACTCTGTCCTGGGAACCTTCACCCCACAGGATGTCACCGGCACCTGCGTGTACTGCAACCACTGCGCGCCCTGCCCCGCCGGACTGAACGTCGGTCTTATCAACAAGTATTATGATCTGGCCAAAATCGGAGACACCATGGCGGCGGACCACTATGCCAAGCTGGAGAAGCATGCCTCTGACTGCGTCTCCTGCGGCCACTGTGACAGCCGCTGCCCCTTTCAAGTTACGCAGGCGGACCGAATGAAAATCATTGGGGCGTATTTTGGGCGGTAAATTTTATCCTTTGCAGCACAAGATTTGTCTTATCGAAAGAAGTGGACTCCCAACTATATGGAAGTCCACTTCTTTTTGAAATGCGAAGAACTACTACACAGAACCGGCGCCCACGAACATCTCCGCCACATCGGGGGCATAGTGGTCGATGAACTGGCTGCGGCCCAGATCCAGGGCCTGTAGCTGTCCCATCTCCCCGTCGGTCAGACGGAAGTCGAACAGGTCAAAATTCTCCGCCATACGTGCCCGGTGGGTGGACTTGGGAATCACCACCACACCGGACTGTATGAGGAACCGCAGATTGACCTGGGCCGCCGTCTTGCCGTACCGCGCCCCGATCTCCGTCAGCGTGGGATCAGTGAAGAGCCCGTTCCTCCCCTGGGCCAGCGGGGACCAGGCCATGAGCTGGGTACCGTGTTTCTCCAAATAGGGGCGGATGGTCCGC
Source organism: Clostridiales bacterium (assembly GCA_019415645.1). Lineage (GTDB taxonomy): Bacteria > Bacillota > Clostridia > Oscillospirales > Oscillospiraceae > DXYV01. Next base: position 319 of record DXYV01000030.1, on the reverse strand, counting down.
TGCTGTTGGAACACATGGACCTCCAGCTGATTCACCATAGGTTGGATGTCCACAAAGCCGCATAGGTCAATAAAGCGGTCCGGCATGAAGTTGGACACGCCGATGGCCCGGAGCTTCCCCGCCCGATAGGCCTCCTCCAAGGCGCGCCAGGTGCCATAGTAGTCGTTGAAGGGCTGATGGACCAGCATCAGGTCGATGTAGTCGGTCCGGAGTTTCTTCAGGGACGCGTCAATGGAGGCGGCGGCCTTTTCATAGCCCCCGTTGCTGATCCAGACCTTGTCCGTCAGGAACAGCTCTTCCCGGGGGATGCCGCACTGGG
>DXYV01000003.1 GCA_019415645.1 Clostridiales bacterium | reverse complement strand
CCCCGCGCCTCCGGTGGCCGACCTGCCCCTGTTTTACAGCGGCTACACCCCCGTCCAGCCCCCGCAGAACTCGGTGGCCTGGCCCGCGCCCTATCCCACCTTTGACCGGGAGCACGGCTCCTACTGCTGCCCCTTCGCGGAGGGCGAGTACAAGATCGAGTACCCCATCCCGCCCATGGGCGCGCAGCACTGAATCAACCGGGAGGAATGAATCATGGACGATTTGAAGCGCGTCATCATCGACAACCATGAGCTGGGCGAGCGTCTGGGCCTGAAGGAAGAGGACGTGATCCGCGACGGAAAGGTCATCATGCGCGACCAGGTCTGGACCAAGGAGGCCCTGACCAAGGCGGTGGCGGAGTGCCGCCAGCGGGCCGCCGGGGCGGACATCGTGGAGAACCGGGGCCACTGCGCCAGCTGGGCGCTGGCCGCCATGGCCTATGCCGTGCTCCCCGCCGTGTGCTATTTCGAAATCGGCCCGGGCGGCATGTATAAGCTCACCAGCACCCCCTTCCCTGTCAACGCCGCCGGCAATGACGCCGTGCTGAAATTTGACGTACGGGAGGAGGGAGACAAGGTCTGGGTCACCGCCCTGAGCGCTGACCCCAACGCAGACGCCCACGGCTTCCGCATGGAGGATTTCGACCAGATCGTGATGCCTCCCATCCCCAGCGGAAAGCATGTGTTCCTGGCCGGCGAAGTGGTCAACCCCATCGCCGTGTCCATGGTACTGACCTATGCGGATATTTCGCAGAGCGTCTCCATCCGCTTCCACCGGGAGCCGGATTATGTCTGCTCCGTATCCCATTGCAGTCAGATCGAGGTGGGTGACCGCACGCCCGCGGAATAACCTCGCCCGCCACAGCGCGGAATCCGTTCCGCGCTGCGGCAAAGGGACCGGGGCCGGTCCCTTTGCCGCAGCACGAAAACGACCGACGATTTCTAAGGGGGAATGCACGATGGAAGATACTACCGTATTGGAGGTCCGCAATCTCAGGACCTATTTTTATACCAACGGCACCGAGCTGCGGGCCGTGGATGGCCTGTCCTACACCCTGCACAAGGGAGAGTGCATGGCGATCATCGGTGAATCTGGCTCCGGCAAAACAGTCAGCGCCCTCTCCCTGCTGCGGCTGGTCCCCTATCCGCCCGGACTGATCATGGGCGGCGAGATCATTCTCAACGGGCAAAATCTGATGGAGCTGTCCGACGAAGAGATCAAGCACATCCGCGGCAAGGACATCAGCATGATCTTCCAGGAGCCCTCCGCCGCCCTCAACCCGGTCATCACCATCGGCCGGCAGATCGCGGAGAGCATCATGCTCCACAAGGGGCTGAACAAGGAGCAGGCGCTGCACGAGGCGGCTGGTCTGCTGGCCAAGGTTGGGATTCCCAACCCCGAACAGCGCATCAAGGAGTACCCCCATCAATTCTCCGGCGGTATGCAGCAGCGGGCCATGATCGCCATGGCCATGAGCTGTCAGCCGGACGTGCTGGTGGCGGATGAGCCCACCACCGCCCTGGATGTGACTGTGCAGGCCCAGGTGCTGGAGCAGCTCAACCAGCTGCGCAAGGATTTCGGCACGGCGCTGATTATCATTACCCACAACCTGGGCGTAGTGGCCCGCTACGCGGACTCCGTCAAAATCATGTACGGCGGCAAGATCGTGGAGGAGGGCAGCACGGAGGACATTTTCCGCCGGCCCCACCACCCCTACACCCTGGGCCTGATCCACGCGGTGCCCCGCCTGGACCTGCCCCGCAGCCACGGGCTGCATACCATACCGGGCGAGCCCCCCGATATGTCGCGCATCCCGCCCAACTGCTGCGCGTTCCACACCCGCTGCCGCTACGCCACCGAGGCCTGCCGGAATCAGCGGCCGGTGCTGGAGGAGGTCGGCACGGGCCACAAATGCGCCTGTTTCCATATGGACGAACTGGAAGAAGAGCGAAAGGAGGTGTGCGGACTATGAGCGCGCATACCACCCCGGAAATGCCCATCAGCGAGCAGATCACCAAGGTCTTGGACTGGGACATCCAGAACCAGACGCCGGTATCTGACCAAACCGCAGACACGATCCTGACTGTGGACCACCTGAAGATGTATTTCCCGGTCACCAAGGGTCTGCTCAAGCGGCAGGTGGGCGCCGTGAAGGCGGTGGACGATGTCTCCTTCTCCGTGCGTAAGGGGCAGACCCTGGGAATCGTGGGCGAATCCGGCTCCGGGAAATCCACGGTGGGCAACTGCGTCATGCGCAACTATGACATCACTGACGGCACCATCTGCTTCAATGGCCGCGACATCAGCCGCCTGCCAAAAAATGAGCTGCGCCATCTGCGCAAGGAGCTCCAGATGATCACCCAGGACCCCTTCTCCTCCCTGGACCCCCGTGTGACCATCCGGGACATCATCATGGAGGGCGTGCGCATTCAGAAGCTGCCCGGCACGCCCCAGGAACACCACGATCTGGTGGACCGGATGCTGATGATGGTGGGTCTGAATCCCAAGTTTGCCGAGCGCTACCCCCACGAGTTTTCCGGCGGCCAGCGCCAGCGCATCTCCATCGCCCGGGCCTTGGCGCTGGAGCCGAGCTTTATCGTCTGCGATGAGATCGTCTCCGCCCTGGACGTGTCTATCCAGGCCCAGGTGGTGGGCCTGATGATGAAGCTCCAGCAGGAACTGGGGCTGACCTACATCTTCATCGGCCACGATTTGTCCGTGGTCCGCTACATCAGCGACAACGTGGCCGTGCTCTATCTGGGCAAGATCATGGAGCTGACCGACAGCGACGAGCTGTACGAGCACCCGCTCCACCCCTACACCCAGGCGCTGATCTCCGCCGCGCCCATCCCCGACCCCATCGTGGACCGGACCCGGGAGCGAATCATGCTGCAAGGCGAAATTCCAAGTCCCATCAACCCGCCCAAAGGCTGCAATTTCTGCACCCGCTGTCCTTACGCCGACCGCCGCTGTATGGAGGAGGAGCCCGCGATGGTGGATGTGGGAAACCACCATCTGGTGGCCTGCCATCGGGTATCCGGAAGCTAGAGGAGGCTCACTATGGGAAAATATATCGTAAAACGTGTGCTGCTGCTCATTCCAACCATCCTGATCGTCTGCGTCATCGTGTTTGCCCTGATGCGCATGGTGCCGGGCGACGCGGTAGATGTGGTGGTCAACAAACTGTCGGCCCAGGGCCAGGCCGTGGACGAGGCCAAGGTGGAGGCCATGCTGGGGCTGGATAAGCCCGCGGTCCAGCAGTTCTTTATCTGGCTGGCCGACATTCTGCGGGGCGACCTGGGGGATTCCTACTTCCAGTACATGCCGGTCATCGACCTGCTCAAGCAGCAGCTCCCCGCCACGATCCAGCTGGGCGTCATGTCCCTGTTCTTCAGCCTGCTCATCTCCATTCCCACCGGTCTGTACTGCGCCGCCCGTCAGGACTCCATCGGCGACTACACCATCCGGGGGCTGTCCACGGTGCTGGTTTCGCTGCCCATCTTCTGGGTGGCGACCCTCGTACTGATCTATCCCAGCCTGTGGTGGGGCTACTCGCCGCCCATGAATTATGTGAGCATCTTTGAAAACTTCGGAGAAAACATGCGTATGTTCCTCATTCCCTCCCTGCTCAGCGCCATCGGCCAGGCGGGCATGCAGATTCGCATGGTGCGTACCATGACACTGGAGGTCATGCGCCAGGACTACATCCGCACCGCCTGGTCCAAAGGCGTAGGCGAACGCACCGTTCTGTTCGGCCACGCTTTCCGCAACGCCCTGATTCCGGTCATCACCATGATCGGCGGCAACATCGCCATGCTGCTGGGCGGCAACGTCATTATGGAAAATATCTTCAATGTGCCCGGCGTCGGCTCTCTGCTGGTCAGCGCGCTGAACAACCGGGATTACCCCATCGTTCAGGGCTGTGTGCTGATTTTGGCCATCTTTGTTATGTTCATCAACCTTCTGGTGGATATCTGCTACAAGTGGATCGATCCCCGGGTGTCGCTGGACTGAGGAGGGTGTATCATGAGCAAAACGAAATCGAAAAAGGGGCCAACCCTGCAAAAGAATGGGTTCTTCCATGAGCTCTTCACCAAGAAAAAGATGGGCGGCGTGGGACTGATCATTCTCATCGCATTCCTGCTGATCGCCGTGTTGGCCGATGTGATTGCGCCCTATCCCATGGTCAACGGGCAGATGCAGATGGACATTCTCGCCAAGCTCCAGGGGCCGTCCGCCGCGCATCTGCTGGGCACCGACAATCTGGGCCGGGACGTGCTCTCCTACCTGATCTACGGCGCCCGCACCTCTGCCATCCTCGGCCTGTGCTGCACGCTGCTGTCGGTGATCATCTCGGTCATCATCGGCACCTTCAGCGCTGTCATCGGTGGAAAATTCGACCTGGTCGTGCAGCGTTTCGTGGACGCCTGGCAGTGCATTCCCTCCATGCTCATCCTGCTGCTTCTGATGAATATGCTGGGCACCGGTATGCCGCAGCTGATCTTCGCCCTGTCGGTCCCCAGCGGAATCAACGGCTCCCGTATGATGCGCTCGGCCGCCATCTCGGTGAAGGACAGCGGCTATGTGCGCTCCTCCGGCCTGCTGGGCGCGGGGATCCTCTGGAAGACCATCAAGCATGTCATTCCCAACATTCTGCCCATTATCATCACCAATGCGGCCAGCAGCCTGGGCGGCGTCATCCTGATGGAGGCCTCCATGAACTTCCTGGGCTTCGGCGTGGACCCCGGCACGCCCAGCTGGGGCTACATGATCACCAACCAGGGCAGGGCCAACATGTATATTTTCCCGGCTTTGGCCATTTACCCCGGTCTTTGCATTGCCCTGATGTGCTTTGGCGCCACCATGTTCGGCGACGCGGTCCGCGACCTGCTGGACCCCCGGCTCAAGGGCGGCGTGGGCAGTTACAGCACCAAGAAGCTGGCAAAGGTCGTCGCCAAGATGAAAAAGGAATATCACCACGAGGATATTCCCGCCTGAACCTTCCCTCACCAAACCAAAAGGACGGACGCCGCCTGTTTGAACAGACGGTGTCCGTCCTTTTTCCGTTTTTCCAAAATGCAGGCGGATGGAGTCCGGGAAAACCGATTCGTCTGACCTGGCGTTTCTTGTAGGGGCCGATCTTCGCGCTAAGTGCCGCCGCTGTGCGGCGGTTGCGCTCCGAAAGGCGGCCTGCGGGCCTTACGGGCCTTCGGTCCGTTTGTTCCGCTCCGCGTCTTAGCCCGCTGTGCGCGACGGCTCAGCGCTTCTGGTCAGCCGGGCGCGCAGGCCGCTGTACCGCCGGGTCTGCTTGTTGTTGGCGATCATCTGGGCCACCGCCCGGTCGTCCCCCACCAGAATCAGCAGCTCCCGGGCCCGGGTAATGGCCGTATAGAGCACGCCGCGGGTCAGCAGATTTTGCGGCACCTCGCTGACCACCAGAATCACCGCCCGGTACTCGCTGCCCTGGGCTTTGTGGACCGTGATGGCATAGGCGGGCTCCAGCTCGTTGAGCATGTCCGCGGTATACTGCACGATACGTCCCTCAAAATTCACCACCAGCGCCGCGTCGCCCACGTTGACGCCCTCGATCACGCCAATGTCTCCGTTGAACACGCCCAGGTCCTGCTCCCCCGTCCGGGGGTCCTCCCAAAACACATCATAGTTATTCCGGGTCTGCATCACCCGGTCCCCCAGTCGGAAGACGTACTCGCCGAAGGCCCGCTCCCCCTTGCGTTCATCCGGGGGATTGACCGCCGCCTGAATGGCCCGGTTGAGGGCGGCGGTGCCGCCGCCCCGCTTCCGGGTGGGGGTCAGGACCTGAATCTGCTCCGTGGGGATGCCCATGTTCTTGGGCAGGCGGGTCTTGCACAGCTCCACCACCGTATCCACCGCCCGTGCGCTGTCATACCGGCGCAGGCAGAAAAAGTCCCTGCTGTTGTCCAGCAGGTCGGGCACCTGTCCCTGATTGACCAGGTGGGCGTTCATGACGATGGCGCTCTCCTGGGCCTGCCGGAATATCTCGGTCAGCCGCACCGCCGGCACCCGGCCGCTGCGCAGCAGGTCGGACAGCAGATTGCCCGGCCCCACGGAGGGCAGCTGGTCCGGGTCGCCCACCAGCACCAGCCGGCAGTCCCCCCGCAGGGCGGACAGCAGCGCCGACATCAGCGTGATGTCCACCATGGAGGTCTCGTCCACAATGACGGCGTCGGCGGGCAGCGGGTCACTCTGGTTGTGGGTAAAGGCCAGCTTTCCGGTGGCCGGGTCCAGCTTGGTCTCCAGCAGGCGGTGGATGGTGCGCGCGTCGCCTCCCGTGGCCTCGCTGAGCCGCTTGGCCGCCCGGCCCGTGGGAGCGGCCAGGGCGGTCTCCAGCCCCAGGGCCTCAAACAGGGCCAGCACCCCCCGCAGGCAGGTGGTCTTGCCGGTGCCCGGCCCGCCGGTGATCAGAATGACCTGCCGCTGGGCCGCCAGCTCCACCGCCTGCCGCTGCTGGGCGGCGTAGGTGATGCCCTGCTCCTTCTCCAGCCGGGCAATGAGCCTGTCCAGCCCCCGGGTATCGGAAATCTCCAGCTGGCTCATCTCCGCCAGACGCAGGGCTACATACTCCTCCGCATAGTACAGGTCGGCCAGATAGCAGGCCTCCTGTCCGGCGATCTCCTCCCGCACGATCTCGCCCCGTTCGGTCAGGGCCTCGATTCCGTCCTCCACCGGCTCGGTCTCGATGGACAGCAGCGTGGCGGTGGCGGCCGCCAGCTTCGCCCGGGGGATAAAGGTGTGGCCATTGCCTGCGTTATGGGAGAGCTCAAAGAGCACCGCCGCCTCCACCCGCTGTGGGTCGTCGCCCTCCATGCCCAGCTCCAGGGCCAGCGCGTCGGCCGCCGAGAAGGACACCCCCAGATCAGGATCCACCAGCAGGTAGGGGCTCTCCCGCAGCACGTCCAGCGCCCGGTCCCCAAACCGGCGGTACAGAGGCATGGCCGCCTGGAGGGGCAGGCCGTGCCCGCTGAGGAAATCCAGCAGGCGGCGCATCCCCATCTGCTGCCGGAATGCCTCGCCGATGGTCCTGGCCCGCTTGGGCGAGATGCCGGGCAGCTCGCTCAGCCGCTCCGGCGTCTCCTCCAAAATGGTCAGAGCCTCGCCGCCGAATTTGTCCACCAGACGGCGGGCGGTAGCCGCGCCAATTCCCTTGACGGCGCCGGAGGAGAGAAATTCAAACACCGCCTTGACGCCCACCGGCATCCGCCGGACGACCACCTCGGCCTTGAACTGCTCGCCGTAGGCAGCGTGCCGCCCCCAGCTCCCCTGGAGTTCCAGCGTCTCGCCGGGGGCCACGCCGGGCATACAGCCCACCACGGTGATCTCCCCCCGCTCCTCGGTGTCCAGCCGAAGCACGGTGTAGCCGTTCTCCTCGTTTCGGAACAGGACGGCGGTCACGCTGCCCGCGATCTCATTATGCTGTGTCTGCGCTTGCGTCATTGGCCTTTCCACTCTCCGGTCCTATCATGTTTCCGCTCCGCTGGGGCGGTCTGCCAGCAGCCGCGCCAGGTCCTCCCGGTTGCACACCACCACCTGGTCGTGGTCCCGGCTCAGGTAGCGGGCGATCTTCTGCCCGCGCTCCTCCAGGCCGCAGTCCACGATGATGATGCGGTACCGCCACAAATCCCCCCGCCGCAGCCACAGCAGACCGTGTACGGTCTGCTCCAGTCCGCCGCCGTCTCCCCTGGCCTCCACCACGGCGAAGGTGCGGGCCTCCTCGTTGCCCAGGGGGAGAATCAGCCGTCCAAACGCCAGCCAGCCCACGGCCATCAGGCCGATGGCCGCCAAAACCGCCAGCAGGACCTCCAGACATGCGATCAGCATATGCCCACCTCCATGGCCCATCCTATGCAGACAGGGGGAGATGGGTGCGCCCGCTTAAAACAGGGAGGTAACGCCGAAGGTCAGAATAGAGATCAGCAGCCCCGCCACCAGCACGCCTCCGAAAATGGAGGGCACCGCCTGCCGCAGCCGCATATCCAAAAAGGCGGCGATAAGCGCGCCGGTCCAGGCACCGGTGCCGGGAAGGGGGATGGCCACAAAAATCAGCAGGCCCAGGTACTTATACCTGGTCACCTTCTGCCCCTTCAGGTGGGCCTTGCGCTCCAGCCAGTCCGCCAGCTCGCCCAGCCGGCGGTTGTGGGCGCGCATCCACTTGAAAATGCGCCGGATGAATACAATAATGAAGGGGACGGGAATCATGTTGCCCACTACGGCGGCCAAAAAAGCGGGCCAGACCTCCAGCCCCAGGCTCACGCCGAAGGGGATTCCGCCACGCAGCTCCACAATGGGCAGCATGGAAAACAGCGCGGTGTAGATCCATTCCCCCACCGGATTACTGGTAAACCAAAGTTGTATCGCTTCCAAAGAAAAAACGCTCCTTCAGGATGGCGCGCTCAGCCGCGCCGGTCGCTGCGCCCCAGCAGGTAGTCGGTGGTGACGTCGAAATAGTCGGCCAGGGCGCACAGGGTCAGGGAGGGGACGTTCACCTCGCCATATTCCATCCGTTGATATTGACGCACAGTAAGCTCCAACTGTTCCGCCATTTCGGCCTGCTTTTTCTTTTTTTCCTTTCGGAGCTCTTTCAGCCGAGCCCCAAAGGCGCCCATAATGATCGTTTCTCCCACAAAATGTTCCGCCCTTCTTGACATGACGTTTTACTTCATGTATAATAAACATGACGTAAGGAGGCATGTTTATGGATTTCTCTCACTGGCTCTATCAACACTACATCAAGCCCTATTTGGACGCCTGCCCAAAAGGAAATTACGAATTCTACACCTCGCTCATCGAGGGCATTTTGACCCACGAGGAGCAGCAGGATTATGCCAAGGCGCTGGAATTCTGGTCCACCCGCGCCTTTTTTCTCGGCCTGCGCACCGGGGTAGGGATCAGCGGCGAGCTGCCCTAAGTATTCGTACATTTCTTGTCCCGCCTCGCCGCCGCAGGCTGTCTATCGTTCCCATCCGCCTGACGGCAAATGCTCGCTTATTCCGCCGCTCCGCCTTTCCCCAGCCGGCCCACGTTGTTGGGCCCGGCCGGGGTGCCCCAAATGTTTGTACTTTTCTTGCATCTCCTCGTCGCCGCAAGCTGCGTATCCTTCGCCCTCGCGCCTGCGCGTGGGCTCACTCGCTCCGCTGCGGCTCCTCTCCCCACACAGCCCGCTGACGCTGGGCCTGTGCGGGGTACCCCACCCAAAAGAAGGCGAGAAAAGGGGGACACAAGGCGCGGACATGCTCTGCGGAGCATGTGTCGCCTGCGGCTCCGAGCCGCGCCTTCCGGGCGGGAACCAGTTCCCCCCGGATGCCCCCCTCCGCTCTCCGAGGGGGTTCTTTTGCACGGTTCTCCTGGGCACTTCCTCCTGCGGGTAATATTTCGGCGCTGAAGCTCCCAAGTTTCGCTCCCCTGGGGGGATACTTCCAATAAGGGGGGGCCGCAGCCTCGTCCTCACAAACTTCGGTCCGCTCCGTCCGCCTGTTCGGCGAACATCCGCTCCCCTTCGTTGCTCGTCCTCCCCCAACGGAAACGGCCGTTTCCGTTGGGAAAGGAGCCGCAGCGAAATAAGTGAGCTTTCCCCGTTAGGCGGAAGCAAACGCTATGCAGCTTGCGGCGACGCGTTTGGTCGGTGGGGGGTGGTTCTCAGGAGGGGGAATACGAAATCCCCCTCCTGAGCGCCTCTTTGGTGACTTTCTGGGCGAGCAGAAAGTCACCTCCACGGAGGGCTCTCTATGTCAGGCGCACGACAAATCTTACAGCATCCGCTTCAGGTAGCGGCCGGTATAAGAGGCCTCGCACTGGGCCACTTCCTCCGGCGTACCGGTGACCACCACATTGCCGCCGCCGGAGCCCCCTTCGGGTCCCAGGTCGATGATATAATCGGCAGTCTTGATCACATCCAGGTTATGCTCGATAACCACCACGGTATTCCCTGCCTCGACAAACTTTTGCAGCACCTCCACCAGCTGGTGCACGTCGGCGGTGTGCAGTCCGGTGGTGGGCTCGTCCAGAATATAGATGGTGGACCCGGTGGAGCGCTTGGACAGCTCCGTGGCCAGCTTCACCCGCTGGGCCTCGCCGCCGGACAGCTCCGTGGAGGGCTGACCCAGCTTGACGTAACTCAGGCCCACGTCGTACAGGGTTTTGAGCTTGTTATACAGCCGGGGAAGGTTTTCGAAGAAGGGCATGGCCTCCTCCACGGTCATCTCCAGCACCTCGTAGATGTTCTTGCCCTTGTAGCGCACCTCCAGGGTCTCCCGGTTGTACCGCTTGCCCTTGCACACCTCGCAGGGCACATAGATGTCGGGCAGGAAGTGCATCTCGATCTTGATCAGGCCGTCGCCGGAGCAGGCCTCGCACCGGCCGCCCCGCACGTTGAAGGAGAACCGGCCCGGTCCGTACCCCCGGCTCTTGGCGTCGGGGGTGGAGGCGAACAGATCCCGGATGTCGTTGAACAGCCCGGTGTAGGTGGCCGGATTGGAGCGGGGCGTGCGGCCGATGGGGGACTGGTCGATGTTGATGACCTTGTCCAGATGCTCGATTCCCTCGATGGCGTCGTGCTTGCCGGGCCGGGCCTTCATGCGGTTGAGCTCCGCCCCCAGCGTCTTGAACAGCACCTCGTTGACCAGGGAGGATTTGCCCGAGCCCGACACGCCGGTGACGGCAATGAAGGTACCTAGGGGGAAGGCCACGTCGATGTGCTTCAGGTTGTTCTCGCTGGCGCCCCGGACCACCAGCTGCTTTCCATTCCCCGGCCGCCGCACGGCGGGCACGGGGATCTTTTTGCGTCCGGAGAGATAGTCGCCAGTGATGGAGCCGGGGGTATCCATGACCTCCTGCGCGGTGCCGCAGGCCACCACCTGACCGCCGTGGATGCCCGCGCCGGGGCCGATGTCCACGATATAGTCAGCGGCGCGCATGGTGTCCTCATCGTGTTCCACCACGATCAGGGTGTTGCCCAGGTCCCGCAGATGCTTGAGGGTCTCCAGCAGCATATCGTTGTCCCGCTGGTGCAGGCCGATGGAGGGCTCGTCCAGAATATACAGCACCCCCATAAGGGAGGAACCGATCTGGGTCGCCAGGCGAATCCGCTGGCTCTCGCCGCCGGACAGGGTACCCGCCTGACGGCTCAGGGTCAGATACTGCAGGCCCACCGAGCGCAGAAAGCCCAGGCGGTCCTTGATCTCCTTGATGATGCGCTCGGCGATCATCCACTGAGTGGGCGTGAACTCCAGGGTGTCCAGGAAGGCCAGGGCTTCGTCCACCGGCTTGAGGCAGAACTCATGGATGGAGATTCCCCCCACGGTCACCGCCAGGGACTCCTTGCGCAGCCGCTGGCCGCCGCAGGTGGGGCAGGGCTGCTCGGCCATGCACTCCTCCAGCTCCCGCTTCACGGCGTCAGACTGGGTCTCCCGGTAGCGCCGCTCCAGGTTGGGTATAATGCCCTCGAAGGGCTGGTACAGGGTCCCCTGTCCCCTGGGCTGGTCGTAGTGGAGGGTAAGCTTTTCCCCCTTGGTGCCGTACAGAATCACGTCCAGCACGTCGGGCGGCAGGTCCTTCACCGGCGTGTTGAGCTTGAACTTGTACCGCTTCGCCAGCGCGTCAAAGTACATGCGGGCGATTCCGTCGCTCTTGATGTTGTTCCAGCCCGAGGCGGTAATGGCCCCCTCCAGGATGGACAGGTTCTTGTTGGGAATCACCAGGTCGGGGTCCACCTTCAGCTGGGCGCCCAGGCCGGTACAGGTGGGACAGGCGCCGTAGGGGTTGTTGAAGGAGAACATGCGGGGGGTGAGCTCCTCGATGGAGATGCCGCAGTCCTCGCAGGCGTAGTTCTGGGAGAAGAGGATGTCCCGCTCCTCGTCCCCCAGAACATTGATGATTACCAGGCCGCCGGACAGGGCCGAGGCGGTCTCCACCGAGTCGGTCAGCCGGCGGGTGATGTCCTCCCGAATCACCAGGCGGTCCACCACAATCTCGATGCTGTGCTTTTGATTTTTATTGAGCTTGATCTCCTCGGTCAGCTCGTAGAGGGAGCCGTCCACCCGGACCCGGACGTAGCCCGACTTGCGGGCGTCCTCGAAAACCTTCTGGTGCTCCCCCTTTTTGCCCCGAATCACCGGCGCCAGCACCTGAATGCGGGTGGCCTCGGGCAGGGCGACCACCTGGTCGATGATCTGGTCGATGGTCTGCTGGTGAATCTCCTTGCCGCACTTGGGACAGTGGGGCGTGCCCACCCGGGCCCACAGCAGACGCAGATAGTCGTAGATCTCCGTGACCGTGCCCACAGTGGACCGTGGGTTTTTCGATGTGGTCTTCTGGTCGATGGAGATGGCGGGAGAAAGGCCGTCGATATAGTCCACATCCGGCTTCTCCATCTGCCCCAGAAACATTCGGGCATACGAGGACAGGGACTCCACATACCGCCGCTGTCCCTCGGCATAAATGGTATCAAAGGCCAGGGACGACTTGCCCGAGCCGGACAGACCGGTGAATACCACCAGCTTGTCCCGCGGGATGGTCACGTCAATGTTTTTCAGATTGTTGGCCCGTGCGCCTTTGACATAAATATGATCCAGCATAGTCAGATTCCTCGGTTATCCTTCCGTTTGTGTTATAATATTCTGCGCCGTGTCCGGTGCGTCCGGCCGCTCCTCCGGCCGGGGCGGCCGGGCATAGCGGACGAGATCAGGCCGCACAGCCCCCCACTTCCGGTAGTGTTCCCGGCCCTGGCGCAGCGTCATGCCCCGGTTCTCGTCGCTGGGCGCGTCCTCGCCCGGGTCGAACACATCGTTCTCCCAGAAGCACACGGGGCAGATATAGGCGATGGCCTCCTCCTTGGGGACCGGGAAGGTGAGCTGCCCGCAGCAGGGGCAGGGATAGCGGCGCTCCGGCTCGGCGGATAAAATCTCCCGCTGGGCCTTCTTGGTCAGCTTGCCCAGCACCCGCTGCCAGGCGTGGTCGCACATGGCCTGCAGCGCCTCGCCGGGCAGCGCGCCGTCCAGCAGGACCGCGTTCCAGCTGGTTTTTTCCGTATAGAAGCCCGGCAGCACCTCGGGATATTCCGCCCGCCACAGCTCCGCCATGCGGGGGTCGCAGCTGAGGCTGACCAGTTCATGTCCGCCGTAAGTCCGGTACTGGGGCCCCGGCGCGCACACCGCGGCAAACAGCTTGCCCCGGAGCATATAGCGGTGCCACTGCCACTCCAGCTTGTAGTCCTTCTCCACACCGGGAAAGGAGCTGAGATAGGCGTCCAGCCAGCCATAGCCCCCGGTCTCTCCAAGCTGCGTTTCCGCCGGGGCGGCGCCGCACTCGGCATTCCGTCTGTCATCGGTCAAGGCTCTTCCGCTCCTCCCGATCCTCCGCCGCCAGGGCCAGCGCGCCCCGGCGCAGCAGTTCGATGTTCTCTTCCTGAAAAACCGTGTCCCGGCCGGTGTGGATGCGGTCCATGTACCAGCCAAACACCGGGTGCTTCTTCAGGGCGCACACTCCCGCCGCCCGGCGGAACGAGGCATTGTCCGAGGGATAGAAGCCAAAGCCCCGGACCACTTCCACCGTCTTGCCCTCCACCGGCAGGAAGGCCCGCTCCAGCCGTTCCAGCGTGCCGGCATCCCCCTTGAGCGCTTTGGTCGGAAAGAACTGAATCGAGCTTCCATCCGAAACACAGTCAAAGTTGAGCACCAGCTTGTCCTGCCGCGCCGAGGGGTGCCGCCGCGCAAACGCGGCCGACCCCAGCATACCACGCTCCTCATTGTCGAAAAACACCAGACAAACGCCCGGCCGGTCCTCCGGCGGCAGGGTGAAGGCGATTTCCAGCAGCGTGATCACCCCGGAGGTATTGTCGTTGACGGTGTGCCGGTTAGCCTTTCCGAAGAACATCCACCACAAAAACAGCATGCAGACGGCCCAGGCCGGCAGAGGCGCCGCCCATCCCGGCGGGTCGAAAAGCAGCAGCACGGTCAGTTCCGCGGCGAAGGCCAACGCCAAAAGCAGCACCACAAACACCATCTGATAGGCCAGGTACCAGCCCAGGCTCCGCGGCGTGATGAAGTTGGGAAACGGAAGCACGGCCTGCGTGTCATAATGGGCGGTAAGCAGCAGTTCGGCCTGCTCCGGGTCGCCCACGATCACGTTGGTGCCGGAAAAGCGTCCCCGCTCCTCTGTGACCGTATACCCGGTTTCCTCCATCTGTCTCCGCAGCCAGGCCCGGAATTCCCGTTTCTGTCGGGTCGATTTGCGAATCTGGAAGTTCTGTAAGACCTGATTGGCTTGTTCGGTCATAGCAGGCGCTCCTTCTCAATACCGGAAGTCCAGGAGGCGGACCCGCTCTGCGGAGCGGTCATGTGCTGCGCGCGCCGCCTCTTCCGGGGGGAACCAGTTCCCCCCGGAGGCCCCCCATGGCCTCCGGCGGGGTTTGGGTTTCGCTGCGGCCGGGATTATTTCTCCCCGCGCAGGCGGATGATCCGGTCGCGCAGCTCGGCGGCGTATTCGAATTCCAGGAGCTTGGCGGCCTCGCGCATCTGCTGCTCCAGCTTGGCGATGGCCTCCTGCCGCTGAGCCTTGGTCATTTGCTTCTCGTTAAAGTCAAATTCCTTGTCAGCCTCTCCGGTCTCTCCGCCGCTGACCACGTCGCGCACCGACTTGATAATGGTCTTGGGCACGATTCCGTGGGCCCGGTTGAACGCGTCCTGCTTCTCCCGGCGGCGCTCGGTCTCTCCAATGGCCCGGGCCATGGAGGGCGTGATGGAGTCGGCATACATGATGACCAGTCCGTCGGCGTTGCGGGCCGCCCGGCCGATGGTCTGAATGAGGGAGGTCTCGGAGCGCAGGAAGCCCTCCTTGTCCGCGTCCAAAATGGCCACCAGGGACACCTCGGGCAGGTCCAGACCCTCCCGCAGCAGGTTGATGCCCACCAGCACGTCGAAGGTGCCCAGGCGCAGGTCCCGGATAATCTCCTGCCGCTCGATGGTGTCGATGTCGTGGTGCATATAGCGCACCTTGATGCCTGCATTTTTCAGATAGGCCGTCAGGTCCTCGGCCATCTTCTTGGTCAGGGTGGTCACCAGCACCCGCTCGGACCGGGCGGTACGGTCGTTGATCTCGCCGATCAGGTCGTCGATCTGTCCCTCCACCGGGCGCACTTCGATTCGGGGGTCCAGCAGGCCGGTGGGGCGAATCACCTGTTCCACGATCTGGCCGGACCGGGTGCGCTCGTACTCCCCCGGGGTCGCGGAAACATAGACCACCTGGTTTACCCGCTGTTCAAATTCCTCAAATTTCAACGGCCGGTTATCAAACGCGCAGGGCAGACGGAAGCCGTAATCCACCAGGGTGGTCTTGCGGGCCCGGTCGCCGTTGTACATAGCCCGCACCTGGGGCAGGGTCACATGGCTCTCGTCGATAAACAGCAGGAAGTCCTTGGGAAAGTAGTCCAGCAGCGTATGGGGCGGCGAGCCCACAGGCCGTCCCTCGATGACCCGGGAGTAGTTCTCGATTCCCGAGCAGTAGCCCAATTCCTGCATCATCTCGATGTCGTACATGGTGCGCTGCTTGATGCGCTGGGACTCCACATACATATCCCGGGCGTCGAAATAGGCAACCCGCTCCTCCAGCTCCTTGTAGATCTCCTGGATGGCGGCATCCATTTTCTCCTTGGGGGTCACGTAATGGGTGGCCGGCCACACAGGGATGTTGGTCAGCCGCCGGATAGGCGCGCCCGTGACCACGTTGATTTCGGAAATGCGGTCGATCTCATCGCCGAAAAACTCTACCCGGATGGCGTGGTCGCTCCAATAGGCGGGGAAGATCTCCACCGTGTCCCCCCTCACCCGGAACATATTGCGCTCAAAGGCGATGTCATTGCGCTCATACCGAATCTCCACCAGCCGCTTGAGCAGCTCGTCCCGGGGAATCACCATACCCACCCGCAGGGAGACCATCATCTTGGCAAAATCCTCGGGCTCGCCCAGGCCGTAGATGCAGGACACGGAGGACACCACGATCACGTCCCGCCGCTCCATCAGGGAGGCGGTGGCGGACAGACGCAGCCGGTCGATCTCCTCGTTGACCGCGGAATCCTTTTCGATATAGGTGTCGGTGTGGGGAATATAGGCCTCTGGCTGGTAGTAGTCGTAGTAGGAGACGAAATATTCCACCGCATTGTGGGGGAAAAACTCCTTAAATTCGGCGCACAGCTGGGCGGCCAGGGTCTTGTTGTGGGCCAGCACCAAAGTGGGCCGCTGGACCGCCTCGATGACCTTCGCCATGGTAAAGGTCTTGCCCGAACCGGTCACGCCCATCAGAGTCTGCTCGTCCAGGCCGTTTTCAATGCCCGCCGCCAGCGCGGCGATGGCCTCCGGCTGGTCGCCCGCCGGGGTATATTCGCTGACAACCTCAAACTTCGGCACGGTACGATTTCACCTCACAAACCACAGAAACAGGGACGGTCAGCCGTGGGCCGCCCCTCTCCTGTTCATTATAGGAAAACAAATGTTCGATGTCAAGGGTCTGACAGTGTCAGATTCGGTCCAGGTAATGGCTCTGACGCATGGAGACCATATCGCCGTCCACTACAATAAAATGGTCGTACAGCTCGATACCCACCTGCTCCAGGCTGGCCATCAGCTGCTTGGTGGTCTGGATGTCCTCCGCCGAGGGCAGTGCCAGCCCGCTGATGTGGTTGTGGGCCAGCACCACCATGGAGGAATTGCACTCCAGGGCTACCTCCATCACCTTTCGGGTGGTGATGGTGGCCGCGTCGGCCACGCCCTCCCCCAGCCTGCGGCAGGCGATCAGCTTTCCCTTTCCGTCCAGGCAGACCAGGTACACCAGCTCATTGCGTGCCCCAAAGAAATAAGGCGCCAGCAGCTCCCGGAACTGCCAGCTCTCCCGGAAGATCTGGGACAGGTCGGTACGGTCCTGCAGATAACGGCCGCCAATCGCCGGAATGAGCTTGATCAAAGTGGCGGTGTTCTCCCCCACGCCCTTTACCTCCAGCAGCTGGTCGTAGGTGGCATGAAATACGCCGGACAGAGAACCAAAGCGCTCCATCAGGGCGTGCGCCAGAGGGTTGACGTCCCCCTGGGGCTTGGCGAAAAACAGCAGCAGCTCCAGCACCTTGTGGTCCGGCATTCCCTCCAGCCCCCGGGCAAGGAATTCCCCTTTCACCCGCTGCCGGTGTCCGGCGTGGAAATTTTTTGGTTTTTCCGCCATTGGGGACCTTCTCCCTTCCCAAAGTGTGCGTGACCATATCAAGGGTCTCAGGCTATCATCGATACTAAAGCAGTGCGATCAGAGTAAAAACAATGACGTCAAATGCCGGGCAGGAGAAAAGCCGATACCGCTCGCTTTTCTCCTTGTCCTGGTCGCGGATCGCGGTAATCAGAAGCCCCGGAAAGAGGAACGCCAGCAAAAAACGTCTCCATCCTCTTCCCCTCACTTCCTGGCTCCGTATTCCGCCAGATAGGCGTCCATCCGGGCGCGCATGGCATCGTCGATATACACCGTTCCGTCCACCGGCCGGTTGTGGAGGGTCTCCTTGATGTCCTGAATGGTGACAATGGGGTAGACCTGGATTCCGTAGTCCTCCCGCAGCTCGTCCAGCGTCGTGCACTCCCGGGTTCCCCGCTCCATCCGGTCAGCGGAGACAAACAGCGCCACGATCTTCACATCGGCCACTTTTTTGAACAGCTCAATGGACTCCCGCACGGCGGTGCCAGCGGTGACCACGTCCTCAATAATGGCTACGCGGTCGCCGTCCTTGGGCTGGTAGCCCACCATAAAGCCGCCTTCGCCGTGGTCCTTCACCTCTTTCCGGTTGAAGCAGTAGGGCAGGTCCCGTCCATAATTGCGGTAGAGGGACGCGGCGGTGGTCACGGCCAGGGGGATGCCCTTGTAAGCCGGCCCGAACAGGCAGTCGATGCCCTCGGGCATGTGCTCCTGCACGCAGGCGGCGTAATAATCGCCCAAGCGGGCGGCCTGGGCCCCTGTTTTATAGTTCCCGGTGTTGATGAAATAGGGGGTCTTGCGTCCGGATTTGGTGGTAAAATCGCCAAAGGTAAGCACGCCGGAGCGCACCATGAACTGGATAAATTCCGCGCGGTAATCCACAAAAATCAACTCCTCATTTGTGTTCGGTCTGAATAGGGTATTTTACCACAATTCCGAACGGGAAACAAGAGAGAACGTAGGACTGATCTGCTTTCCCTTTTATGACAACCGAAAGGGCCAGATCTGCAGGTTTTCCCGCAAATCTGGCCCTTTCGCAAAGCTGTTACCGCTCTACTGCAAAAGGACGGTTATTTTGAATGTCTTCCTTTTTTATTGCATTGGGAAGATTAGATTTCCTAACACATAGTAGCAGAAAATTGTGGCAATAAAAGTACAAGCGACAATGGTCCACCCATATTTCAGACTGGTTTTATTGTCATTTTCCTCATAGGAATAGTAGATTGCTGCGCCGGCACTTCCGGCAGGCGTAGCCAACGCCATGGAGGACACATGATACATGGAGCAGTTAAGAGCGTACACATTGAGTCCGAGAGACGATGCGAAGGTGTAACAAATCGGGATAAATATTGTCGCCAGCGCCATATTGCTCATAAACTGTGTTGCAATGAGCGGAATCAACGTAATCAGGAGGACGAACCATACCGGTCCCAACGTGGTCATGAAGCCTAATGCTGATTCAATTGTACTGCTCAGGCCAATTTCCGCTCCGGTCAGTTTCTGGGAAAACATAAAAATGACCCCTGCATTCAGTACAATATCCCAGTTAATTGCGGCGGACATATATTGATGATATGTTTTCTTTCCTTCTCTAGGCTGCATCATGGTAATAATAATCAGCAACGCGGTGCACAAGCCGATGACGCCCCAGCCATTGAGATATGCGCTCACCTCACCCAGCCCCAAGCTGGCAATAATCATCAGGACAAAATAGGCCAATAAGCCAACAAGAACTACTTTTTGATAGGTGGTAGGAGCTTCTTTCGGAATATCAACATTTTTTGTGTTGATCATCTCGACCTTAAATATATACTTGCCACAGAGAACAAACAAGATACAAGTTATAAGGCCGATCAACGTCATGTAACAGAAGAAAGGAATAAAATTCGCAGCAGGCAGACCCGTATAGCTCTCCCAAACGCCGTCCAGAACAATAATGGTAGTTGTAAAGGGCAGCACCTGGTTCGCGCAGCTACCGGACAGGAAGGATGCTGCAATGCCAAATTTAAGCAGCGTATCGGACCCATTTGCAGAACGCACCACGTCCCGCCACATATTCCACATCAGAATAATACCTGCAAATCCTGTAAACGGCCCTATCACAAACATAGCGACCATAAACAAAATCAATAGGCCCGTGGGATATTTCTTGCCAAACTTCAAACTTACAATTCGTCTGGCCAGCCAAATTGACGCTCCGGAGTCATTCATAATGGCAGTCAGCGCAAAGGCCGCAATGACCATAATAACCGTCTGGCTTCCCAATGTAGCCACAATTGCCTCTGTAGGACTTCCAAATGCCGCAGTCGTTCCGATCATAATCATACCTACGGCACTGGCTACACCCATATTATTTAAGAAAATCCAGCCATACAATGTTCCCAGGAATACGCCAAAAACGCCCATTCCGTCTACTGTCATTTGTCCAAAAGGCGGCAGGAAACGGAATAGTATCATAATCAGTAGCATGACAACGAGGTGTGTATAAAAACTTTTGGAGCCTGCGAAGAAAGATTCTTTTTTCATAATGATGTTCCTCCGATCTCTTACACACATATTTTGTCCAGCCCAAACGGGATACCGTTTCATATCTGCAATGAAATATTCGCTGTTTTGCTTTATCCTCCCGATGTAGTTTCCGCTTCTATCAACTGTTCATCAAAGATTGGATGCGATTGCAAATGCAGAGCGCATGGCACTTTGAATGCTTCCCACCGTCTCACAATCGCCTATTAAGTGGATGTTGGGTCCTACCGGCCAAAATTTGAGAGCTTCTTCCGTATTGGATTTCATGCCAGAAGCAATCACAACCGTTTCTGCCGAGATACGATGCGTCTGTCCATCCGGCCCTTGATACTCCACCGCGTCCTCTGATACTTTTGTACAGACCGCCTGAACCATCTCATGGAAATTAGGAAGTGCTCGCCATGTTTCTTCCAGCAGACTTCGGAAATGGACGATTGGAGCATCTGCCGCCAGCATTGGCTTCATCTCAAGCACATAGACTTCGTGCCCTTTCTGAGCCAAATGGATACCCAGCTCCGTGCCCACGTCGCCTCCTCCGATAATGGCCACAGTTTGTCCCATATCTGTTTCATGGTCCGCCGCATTCACGGCAGTATAGAACGGAATCTTTTCGATCCCTTCGATTGGGGGAATCACAGGGCTGGAGCCCACTGCAACAATGACCTCGTCATAATTTTCCTGCTCCAGCAATTCCAAAGTCGCTTCGGTATTCAGTAAAAGCTGGACACCAGACTTCGTAATCTGCCGAATCATATAGTCTCTGAATTCCAAGATCGTCCACTTTAGTTCCATTCCATCGTTACAGTTCAGCAATCCCCCCAAACGTCCAGATTTTTCATACAGAGTAACCTCATGCCCACGACTCTGCGCAACCAAAGCGGCCTCCATACCTGCAACGCCTCCGCCAATCACGGCAACTCGTTTTTTTCGTTCCGGCGGCGTTATCATTCGATCAATCTTGTGCTCGAGTCCAATGATCGGATTGACCGAGCAGCAAGTCAGCCAAAAGCTTGGCTTCGGGACATGGCATTTATTGCAGCGAATGCAGGGGCAGATATCCTCTGCTCTTCCTTCATATACTTTTTTCCCGTATTCAAAGTCGCTCCACCAGTTGCGGGCTCCTCCCACGATGTCGCAAGCTCCCTCGGCCACCAGTTGATCCATCGTCTCCGGATCGTGGCAACCGCCTATCATGGTTACCCGCATGTCAATGTTCTGCTCACGAATTTTTTGAGAAATGGTCCGGGTCATTTCCAGGGTAGGAATGCGTTTCGGAACAACAGAGGGTAACCCGGCGAAATCAATGTCAGCTGCTCGCGGCTGTAAGATATCAAATTTTCCCTGTCCCAATCGGGCAAATTCAACGGTGTCTTCTATCGTGCAGCCATCTTTATAACGGCTCGCCTCTTCTCCGGAAACAATAATTTCGATGGGAAAATCTTTCCCCGCATATGATTTGATCGCCTCGCAGATCAGGAGCGGGAACCGGCAGCGATTTTCCAGGCTTCCCCCAAATTCATCGGTTCTAAAGTTGGTAAGCGGTGAAAGAAATCTGCCCGGAAACATAAACCGGTATGCCATATCCAACAGGCACATATCAAACCCCAGTTCCCGCACCAGCTTCGCTTCTTTTCCATAGGCTTCCACTATGTCATACAGCAGTTCGCGGGATGCTGCGCGTCCTTTTACCGGCTGGCTTCCGTCCCCTGCAACGATATAGGCTGGGATCCCGTCGCTGGCATCATAACCCGCAGTCAGTTCATGAGGCGGCATAATCATCATTTGAGCTTTCGCTCCATAGTAATGAATTTGGTCCGCAATCTGAACAAAGTAGTGCTGGTTTCGCGGGATATGGATGTTCAGGCCTTGGACATGGGTATCCTCGTTCAGCACGTTATTTGTCGCATTATTTCCCTTGACCTGTACCACAGCCGCACCATTCCGCGCTTTATTGGCGTAGTTGCTGATCAGAGCATCCGTAGGCCAGGATTCTGTTCCCTGCACAAAGTGCGGGTTACTCAGAGTGACTGTAAATCTGTTTTTAAGAACTAAATTTCCTATTTTAATCGGTTCCAGCAAATGATTATATTTTGTTTTCTGCATGGTCTCTCCTCCAAGTCCATTACTCAGAAGCATCTGCTTCCACGGCAGTCATACTTAATCAAACATCTGCGAACGAAACAGCATTTTCTCAGCTTGCATTGGAGATTTGCCTAAGAAGTTCCAGCATTTCCGGAAGGGCATATGCCTCATCCAAATGTTCCACCAAATCTACAAGTTTTTGTGCCTGTCCTTTCCTAATTGGCCGTTTTCCATGGGCCGCACAATCAAAGAATTTCTCCTGAAGGGCCTGCTGCGAAATTGGATTCTCGGGCGCACCGAGCGGATGACCTGTGTGGACCGTAAAACGCCCACGCTCAGTAACTACGGTAAGTTCCGCCGGGTCATCCAGAGAAGAAAGCCCTTCATCCACTTCGGCCTCATATTTTTCTGTCAACTCGGCAATGACAGGATCGGTAAAAGCGCTCACGTCAAATTCATCAATCGCTACCTTGCGTTTGGCCAATGCGCAGGCCACTGTATAGGGCACGGAAAATTGAGCCTCCAGTTTTGTAGCCGGGTGGCAATTTGTGCGGCTCGCTTGGCACATTGGTGCGATCATGGGACAGTACGTCGTGTGGATAATACGAATTTCTTCCGGCTCAATCTCATACTTTTGGGCCAACCCTAATGCCGCATCAATATGACGGTGAATGAGCCGACAGCAGGGATATGCTTTGAAGCCCAGTTCCAGTGCCTCCCAGCGCTTTCCAAGTTCTCCTGCAAACGCTTGCTTGTCTACTCCATTATGGTACTGAGAGTCCATGCTGATGTCGGAGGAATCAAAGATTGAGGTGGCACCCGTTATTCCGGCTGACGCCAGTTTCGCCGCCAGTATTCCTCCCCGTGCCGCCAATCCCGGCCCAAGGATTTTCGTGTCGGCATGATCCATCGCCGAAACGCTCGTGCCGGCACACTGGTGGTAAGCGATTCCCAGCGTATTCCCCAAAGTCTTCTGATCAAAATCCATCAGCTTTCCCGCAATTACTGCAGTGTACAAATATGCGTGGAGCGCAGCATAATCCCATCCGCCCATAATTTGAGTTGGGTTACGTCGAATCATATATTTGCCCAGGCGAGCTGCCAATTCTAATGCGACTGCCAGCGCGGTCAGAACTTTTCTTCCGTCAAACAGCTTCATCGCCTCAGCTACCGCCAACGCCGTCGGAATTGCGCTGCATCCAAAGTGGGTTCGGGACGGCTCATGAATGTCGTCATAATCCAGCGCAAACGCCATTGACGCATTGAGCATCGCAGCATCTCCCACGGGCAGACGTGCCGGATAGGCTATGACCTGGCTCTCTGCTTTTCCTTCAAGCGATGACATAACATTCAGAAGCTTTGGGGCGATGGGCTCCCCGCTACCGGCCAAAATGTTCCCCAGGGTATCCAGTACATCTTTTTTCAAAAGAGAGATCAGTTCCTTGGGAACACTGTCAAATGTGGTGCTTTCCGCGAACTCCACAAAATGATACGAAGAATCCATTCATCTCCCTCCTATAAATGTTTGGATGATCCATCGTCTACGATTAACCATTGCCCATTGACATGTCTGGAAGCGTCGCTGGCAAAGAACAAGATCACATCTGCCTGCCCCTCGGCAGGGATTTTTTCCGGCAGCCGCCGCGTATGTCTTCCACAAATATCCATAAACTCATGGTCCATTTGTTTGAAGTATTCCATGCTGCGATTCATGGGAGTGTCCGTTCTGCCTGGACAGACTACATTGCAGCGGATTCCAGTGCCCGCATACTGAATGGCTATGTTTTTTGCCAATGCGATAACGGCATGTTTGGAAGCCGTATAGGCCGCACCGGCATTTGCGGATACTCCCGCCATTGAGGAGACAATCACAATCTTGCCTGCTCCCTGCCGCTCCATTCGTTTGAGTCCTTCTCTACAATACAAGAATACGCCGGTCTGATTGATCGCAATCGTCCGGTCCCAAAGCGCTTCGTCCGTATGCAGAACACTGCGGTTATAATCCAGCACACCCGCACAAAGGACCAGTATATCTAGTCGACCAAACTGCTGATCAATCCGCTGGAAAACATTGTTGCATTCTGTCACAGAGGTAACATCGGCCGCCAAAGCCAGTGCTTCTCCCCCCATAGACCTAATCTCTTCCGCAACGCGAACCAGCTCTTCTTGCGCACAATCCACTAAAACAACATTCGCTCCCTCCTTTGCAAATTTCAAAGCGGTTGCCCTGCCTATGCCAGACGCCCCGCCGGTAATACAGGCCACTTGCTGTTCAAACTGTCCCATAGGCAACCTCCTCACAAACATCTGCCGCTATCTACTACAAGGATCTGTCCCGTGATTCGCACTGAACGATCATCCGCGAAAAACAAAATAGCATTTGATATATCTTCTACCTGCAAAAGCGGAATGCTTTTATCAATATGTTCCCCTGTCAGTTTCCGCATCTCCAGATCAGTGCTTGAATCCGCCTCAGCAGACAGCAGTTCCGTCGGGACTGGGCCAGGACATACTGCGTTACACCGGATGTCCGTACCAGCATATTGAAGGGCTACATTTTTGGTCAGGCCTATGACCGCTCTTTTGGCTGCTGAATAGGCTGCGCCAGCTACCGCATATACTCCGCCAATGGAAGATACATTGATAATGGACCCCCGCCCCGTTTGGGTCATATGACGCAGCGCAGCCCTTGTACAAAGGAAAACCGACTTTTCATTGACTGCAAGGTTGCGGAACCAATTTTCATCCGTGCAATGTACCGTAGCAAAGCTGCCATCCGATATTCCTGCGTTATTAACCAGAATATCTACTCCGCCGAACCCAGTGGCTGCAACGCGAAATATTTTTTCTACATCACTAGCTACGGTAACGTCTCCGGGCGCCAGGATTGTTTGACCGCCCAACGATACAATCTCATCCTGCACCTCCTTCAATTTATCCGTTCGCCGGGCCACAAGCACCACCTTGGCACCTTCTCTGGCAAATTCCAGCGCTGTGTGCCTGCCAATTCCAGCTGAGGCCCCCGTAACCAATACGGTTTTTCCTTCAAAACGTCTCATGGAGCTGGCCGCCTCCCTCTTTAGCCATCCTTCTGGTTGTGAACCCGACTCGCAACTTCTTCTCCCACTGCTATACCGGAATAGAGGACAAAACTCATTTCGGAACCGAAATATCCATATCCCCGTGAACACCATCCGCCCGCTGCGACTCCGGCGCAATACAATCCTTCAATGGGCCAACATTCCCGGTCTACCACCTGTAATTTATGGTTTACCCGGATTCCGCCGATACAGGTATCAATGCCCTGATATGCTACAAACACATAGTAGGGCGGCGTTGTAAGGGGCATCAAATACCGCGGATCCTTCAGGCACTCGGCATCATAATGCTGCTCGCAGGCGTAGTTGTAGTTCCGTATCGTTTCTTTCACGATTTCAGGGTCTTTGGCCCCAATAGCCTCTGCCACCTCATCTAAAGTGGCACAAATAAAAATTCTTCCTTCATCAGCTTCCTTTTGAATGTCATCCGGCACCATGTCCAGCCAGGCCGTGGCCCCCTTATCGATGGTTTCCACACCCTCTTTCTTACCATAGTCGGATAGCGCATCCTGATTTTTACGATTTCCATGGCGGAATTCAAACGCCGTTAAATTCTGTTTATGGGTCATATAGTAATCAAAAATGGATTGATCCATAATTCCATAACAGATCTTCCCAGGTTGTCTGTTCAGGGCAATCGACTGCATCCAGCCAAAATCACGGGTCTCTGGCATAGACTCATCTGTAAAGCGCTCACCATTCCGATTAAGCTTTACGACCTGCGGACGACGCATGATAAGGCCTGTTCTTTGGTTATATGGATGATTGTGCGGTCCGATATAAAGAGTGGAAATCGGAGTCTCGGCCGCACCAATCTCCATCGCCATAAGATAACCGTCTCCGGTGTTGTGCGGTACCCGAGCCATAATTTTTGTGTGGGACAAGTCCTCTCCCGGGTAGAACTTTTTTAACAGAGCTTCATTGGCTGAGATAGAGCCGGTTGCAATCAGGATATTATCGGCCGAAATATCTGTGAGAACTCCATTCAGCTCCGCCTGGACACCGACTACTTTTTCATCCCTGACAAGCAAATGCTTCGCCGGGGCTTCGGTCAAAATCTCAACTCCGAACCGCTGGCATTCCTTTACCAGCGTTTCAATTATCGTATTGCCGGTAGGCTTCTCTGTCATATGGTAGAAACGTTTTTCTCCCGAGAAATTCAATACTTTTGTAAACCAACACCCCTTTTCTTCCAGCCAGCGGATGTTATCTCCCGTACGCCGCTGCCACTTCCCTACAAGCTTTACGTCACAGTCCCAGTTGTTGATATCCATATGTCCCCGGAAGCATTCGTCCGCAGTATAATGAAGTCCCAATCGGCGCTGCGTGGGGCTTTCGACTGAGTAAATTCCGCCTGCCAGCTTTGCACATCCGCCTAAAAACTTCATTTTTTCCAACACCAATACACGCTGGACCCCTAGTTCCTTTGCTCGGACAGCCGCAGATAATCCAGCCAGAGAGCCTCCCAAAATACATAGATCATAGTGTTTCTGCTTCATATATATCACATCCTTTTCTTGTTGTTTTATTGTCCAAAATATTTTGGAGCTAATTGCAGAATTTTGATCTTCGTGATAAGATGCGAAGCAAGAGGAACGAAAGGAGGCAATTCCATTGGAGCTAAGTCAGCTGCACTATTTCCGCATCGCCGCGCAAATGGAACATTTCACTAAAGCCGCAAGAGCCCTGCATATTACTCAGCCTACGCTGAGTGCGACAATCGCCAATTTGGAGGATGAGCTTGGCGTTAAGCTTTTCGACCGTGAAAAGGGAAAGATCAGGCTCAATGAATATGGACGCGCGCTTCTTCAAGAGGTCAACCTCGTGTTTCTCCATCTAAATGAGGGGATCCATATGGTCAACTCACTGAAAAGCCCTGAGGGCGGGAATATTTATTTTGCAGCCGCCGTGCTTGAGCAGGTAACTCCTCTGGTTGGCCCCTATTTATTGAATCATCCCAATATCCATCTGTACCAATCGCAGCACACCGCAAAAGAAATGCATCAATTGCTTGAATTGCGCGAAATTGATATTGCTGTCAGTTTTTTCTCTCTCCAATCTCCATCCGTCGAATGGTTCCCAGTCTTTAAGGATGAACAAGGAATTCTGGTGTCCGTGGATCACCCGCTGGCCGCGCAAAAGCAGGTAGCACTTCGAGATTTGGCCCATGAGCGTTTTTTGGTCAATAACAGCAACCAAGATCTCCATGACCAGTTTGTTGGATACTGCTTTCAAGCCGGCTTTGAACCCAACATCATGTTTGAAGGCAATCAGCCTGACCTGATCGGAGACCTAGTCGCTAATAACTATGGCGTATCCTTAATTTCCAAAGGCCGATACAAGTTTCATGAAGCCTGCGGTGAAACCAGTCGTACGACATATCTTAAAATCACCGATGTAGACTGCACCTGGACTACAGGTATCGCAAAACTGAAAGGCCGACCGCTTTCTTCCGCCGCACGGCATTTTTTTGAGTATTTGATGCAGTCTTTTCGGAATATTTCTTCGGATCATACACCAATATAACGATATTGTTGCAATCCTCAGTTTCCCGATACATATGGCGAATTTAGATCAGGGAAGCCGCGCCCACCGCGCTTCGTGTCACCTTTTGTATGTTTCCAACCTTATCGCAGTCACCCACTAAATGCGCTATGTAGGTAGGATGATACAGTGCTCTGGCTTCTTCTGTATTTGGTTCCATTCCTGCCGCTATGACGATACTGCCTGCCGGAATCGTCTGTTCTCTCCCCTCTGCAGTTCGGTAGGCAACTCCTTTATCGGAGATTTCCGTGCAGGTAGCATTGACAACATAGTGGAAGTTGGGCTCTTTTTCCCACTCCATTTCAAAGAGAGACCGGTAATGAATCGGCGTAGCATCTGCAGCCAGCCTGTCCTGCATCTCCACAACCGTGACCGAATGTCCTTTCTGGGCTAAATGGAGGGCCGTTTCCGCTCCAATTTCACCGCCGCCGATGACCACCACTTCATGCGCCAATTTCTCCTCATTGCCATATACATCAACTGCGGTCCAAACATTATCCCGTTCCAAGCCTTTGATTCGGCTGGGCAGCACCGGGCTGGAACCAACGGCTACTATGACTTCATCAAATCCCTCTTGGGCCAGCAACTCGGCCGTGGCTTTTGTGTTCAGTCGAATGCAAACACTGTGTTTTCCCAGCTGATAAATCAGCCAATCTTTATACTGCCGGATGGGCCACTTAAATGAACACACATCTGCATGCTTCAGCAGACCACCCAACCGATCGCTCTGCTCGAAAAGAGTTACTTTGTGTCCGCGGGCCTCACAGGCCAGCGCTGCTTTCATCCCACCAGGGCCACCGCCCACCACTGCTACTTTCTTTTCCTCCTCAGCAGGTTGAAGCATCCATTCCATCCTTGCTTCATATCCCAAATATGGATTTACCGAACAGACACTGAGATACGGATCCGTATGGCTGCTTACGTGGCACTTGTTGCAGCGGATACAAGGAATAATATCATCTGCCCGGTCCTGATAAAGCAGTGTGCCGAAATTCGGATTTGCAATCAGACCTCTGGCCATAGACAGAACATCGGCTTCTCCCTCCCGGATGACTTCTTCACAGACTGCCGGGTCTAAATATCCGCCGACTGTATCCACCATTACGCCGGTATGCTTGACCAATGCACGGAACCGCCGCGCCATGCCGCGCCAAGGTGTCGGATCGTTTTGGAATCCCATGGGAACCGAGGTGTCAATATGGTTATATCGGAGCTGTACAATATCAAGATTGTCCTTAGCCATCTCGATAAATTTGGCGGATTCCTCCATCGTAAGCCCGCCGTTCCCTTCTTCGGGTGTTAAACTGGCCTCAATCAAGAAATCTTTTCCGCAGCGCTGCTTAATGCGCTCAAATACCTTTAGCGCAAATTTTGCGCGGTTTTCAATGGGCCCGCCAAACTCATCGGTACGTTTATTGAGTTGAGGAGTAAGGAATCTGGCCGGCAAAAACTGCTGATACGACATATGTACAAAGACCATGTCAAATCCGCATCGCTTAAAAATGACGCACTGTTCCGCATACTCATCGGCAATCTCATCAATCATATAGGCCGGCAGTTCTTTCCCAATGGTGGACTGACTATCGTCGCCGGCTACCGAATGACTAGGGATACCGCCTATAACATCATACCCGTCCCGTTTCGGAGAATCTAAAATGATGGAGGCCTTGGCTCCGTAGAAATGGATAGCATCCACCATCTGGGACAGGAATACTTGAATTTGGGGATCAAACAGATCTAGCTGAATAAAATGATCGGTTACATCGGTCTTTGGATAGATTTTGGTGCCGCTGCAGGTCACCAGCGCTGCGCCGCCCTTTGCTCGACCCGCAAAATGAGCGATCAGATTTTCTCCCGTGAATTTGCCCGCATCCTGATGATAATGCGGCATGCTTGGCGAGGAAAAAATACGATTTCTGAAGAGCGTGTTTCCAATTTTGATAGGGGATAAAAGATTGGAATACAAATTGTGCCGCATAGTCTATCCTTCCTTTCTAATTCCAATGTTAGTTCCGCCATCTTCCTATGTAGTCCATTGTACTATTTATACAATACATTAAATATTTATCGATGTAAAATTGTTATAAATTATCACTTGATAGACCACAATCTATAACAAAATTAGTTATATTATGAAGATAATTTATTCAAATCCATTTTCATACAGCTATAAATCCAGTCTCTGCTTTTCCCTTTATTCGTTTTCTGATCTTCCAAAAACACCTGATGCGGACACGGGAGAAATTATCCTGTGTCCGCATCAGGTGTTTTTCTTAAGCCATACAAAATAGGCATTCTGCATCTCTTCTGCAAACTCGCTTTGTACGAGCCCCAAGTGGTTTGACGTGTTCCAAACAGCATATTTGGACGTGGAAGTGCCATAAAGTTCTCAAGCCGTCATCAGACCGTTAGTCTTTGTACATATAATCTCTGCCAAAATAAAAATGCATCCCGGAAGTCCTTTCGATTTGCCTCCCGCTTTCTGGCTTCCTCCTGAATCGTTCCTAAGACAAAGTCTCTGGCCGCAAATCTGATCCAAGACTTATAAAGGTCCACGCCGGATTCCACCTTTACTTTCCAAAGAACTTCTAATTCTCCCGCCAGTCCGTCGTCATCATCATTTCCCCACCACTTGAAAATATAGTCAATACCAATCAAATTGGGAAAACTTTCATACCGTAAAAAGCTTATCCCGTCTGAATCCTCATAAAAGTCTTCTTCCCATTTTTCAATTCCGGCGTGGAATTTTTCCAGCCAGATATTGCGCACCTTATCCGCCAAACGGTACGCCATGTTCTCTGCTGCTGTGGTTTTCGCTGTTTTCTCCAACACTTGACTGATCAGCATAGCCATATCCCCTTTATCTCGTGTTTAGTGGTGAGCCTGCCATTTACAATCCGTAATTTCCAGATCCGAAAAAATCGACCGAAAGGAAGACGCTTCTGGACTGCACGCATAGATCCCAAACGCAATTCTTCCCTCTCCAGCGGCAAAATGGCAAATCCGCATTTGCCGATATTCTCTTCCATCACGACTGCACTCAATACAGTAATCCGCCCCCCGCCTGCTCAGGCGATACCACATATTCTTTATGTCGGACGAAATATCCGTAGACGCCCAATCTGAGTAACCATGGCTCGTGACCACGCTGCCTAGTCGCTGATACATTTCATTTTCAAACTCCACAGAAGCTTTTATCCAATTTTCGCTGTTCAGATAGACAATTATGCCGCATTGATCAAAGCGCCGCTTGCTTTCAAAATGAGTTTTTGCGACGAAGGAAAAGTATGGTTCGTCTGTGACCACCTGATAAACAGGTGCGTTATCTCTTTGGAATCCATAATAGGTTCGTTGCCAAAGGTCTGTGTACGGTTCAGTCATCACCTCAACCATATCTCCCCGGATCCATAGTTCCTTTGGCTTCCGAGTCCAGCTGGGCTCTCGATTCAAAAATGTACTACTCATTAACCAGCTCCCCTCTCGCTCCGCTATGCTCTTTTACGCACCTGATCGGTTATTTTCTGCTTTCCACTTACCACTCAGAAAAAAAATTAATCCTATCATGAAGGGAACCAATCCGGAACAGGCACTGCCGTACCAGAAGCCCAAGATGCCCAAATTTAGTACAATTCCCAGCAGAACCGCCAGTCCGATCCTACTTACAATCCCATCCATAATTCCCATAAAGAGATTAAGCCTGGCATGTCCGGAGCCGTTAACTAATGCATTGGTGGGTGATCTGGCAGCAAATCCAAAGTAATCAATAACTGCACAGGGTAAAAATCGCATTGTCATCTCCAGCACCTCTGCCTCCTGCGTGAAGATTCCAAATACCTTTCTGGGAAACAAAACAGTAAGAATACTAAACAGGGCAGCAAAGCAAAGATTGATGGCGAGGGATGACCAGAAAAATACGGACACCCGCTCATATTTTTTCGCGCCTAAATTCTGGCCTACGATCGTGCTTCCTCCGGAGGCGAGTGCCTGCGTTACGACCGAAATAAAAGTGCAAAGTTTGAAACCAGCGCCGGTCGCCGCAGATGCCACAACTCCGTAAGCGTTAATAAAGGAATTGACAAACATCATAGAGACGGAAACTGCTGCCGACTGCAAGCTCATTGGCAGGCCCAAATGAATCAATTGACACAAAATGTCGCGATCCACGCGAAAACTGTTCAGCCGGATGTCAAGGCCAAATTCGTTCTGGCGGCGATAGAGCAGCAGAAACGAACAAAGAAAACTGACCCCCTGTCCAATCACAGTAGCAAGTGCTGCCCCAGCTACTCCAAGCTTAAATGCAGCAACAAACACGAGATCCAGCACCAAATTCGTAAGAGAGGCAATGCAAATAAATAAAAACGGATGCTTCGAATCACCCAATCCCCGGAGAACAGCTCCGATCAGATTATATCCATAGATAAAGAGCAACCCGGATATACAAATTCTGGTATAATCCAGCGCAGACTCCATTGCTTCAGCCGGTGTGTTTATTACTTCCAAAATCTGTCTAATGGACAACAATCCTATTCCAGACAGAAGAATTGCAGCAGAAAGCAGGACAACAAACATAGTTTGGATCGTTTCTTTTATGTGCTCCTTTCGTCCCGCTCCGATGAGTTGAGACAGGATCACTTGTCCGGCCGTCGAAAAGCCCAAAGCGATAAAGGTTGCCAAATTCATTACTTCGCCGCCGATGGAGACTGCGGACAGGCCAATTTTTCCTACAAACTGACCAATTACTACCATATCGATCATATTGTATAGCATCTGCATAAGATTGGCACCCATAAGAGGTATGGAAAATATGAGCAGATGGCGCAGAATCGGTCCTTGTGTAAAATTATGGATCATTAGCCTCGGCATATAATTCAATCCTTTTTCTACCATCTGGCAAACTCCGTATGACATTGGAGTTTGCCAGATGGCTCCGCATCTATTCTTTCCGCTCCGTATTCTGCCTGTATGTATTGTTATAAATAGCGGTAGAAATCAACCGCTTCCTCCGGAAGGGGGGTATCATTTGTTCCTTTGATTTTTCGTTCCTTGGAGGGGTCGTAAAATTCCCGCATATGATAGACTTTCCCATCCTTGAATTCAAAATAGTTCGTATAATGGTTCCAATAGCCATCCAGCTTGGTACCATCTGGCGCGATGGGGTGCCAACCATTCGTTTTGGTCTCCATCCAAAACACATTTGGATTACAGGTGGGATACATACAGTCAATAAAATATCTTAAATCAGGGTCTGGCTCTCCATAGGCAATATGATGCTCCCAGAATAGATTCGGCAGTTCAGCAGTGGGGTCCTGATGGGGATAAGGTACCGTAGTATAGCCATCTTCATGGTAAAGGCTTGTCCGAAACTTTTTCCCACCAGGTAAGATTACTCTCTCTCCAAAATACTGGAAAATAACACGTGCATTGTGCTTTCGAATTTTCTCATCCTCCAGAGAGTCTCTATATTCGTCCAAAATCCGAATCCTCGTTTGCATTCCACCCGTTGTATCCGGTTCCACTATGTCCACAAGATGCATGGGGTCCTCTTGTTTTAGATAGCGCTGCATGACGGCTTCCTCGTAGTCGAAGCGCGGCAGCTTTTGGAATGGCATTTCCAAAGAGTCCCGCAACGTATAGGGGTTCGGAAAGTAGCGCCACACTGTGATCTTTCCATTCTCCAGGTGAAAGATATGATTGCTATGGCCATGAAATGGGCGTCTTTTCCCGCAGAGTTCAATCTCCCCATATTCCGTAGTCTCCGCCCAGATAATGGAGGGGTCCTCCATGGTGTAGATCACTGCATCCAGATTCAATCCCACATTGACATCAGGCTGGTTCATGAGCAGCCCTCTGGCATCCACATAATCCGGCTCATCGGGAAAATCTTCACAAATTGGGTAACACTGCTGTTTCAGCCCTCCTTCGGCAAAAAATTCAGCACGGTACTTAGCCCCGCCTGCCATTCTCGACTTGGGCGCAAAAAATTTCGCAATAACAGCGGCATTTTCTTTTCTAACCTCTTGAATTTTGCTCATAGATGCTTCTCCTTTCTCAACTTGTATTCAGGTCTCCAATTCCTTCATTCTCTGATAGGCGTTAAGAATAGACTTTGCTGCCGCATAACGGACGCCATACTCTTCCAGTGTGGTAACGCCAACAATGGTAGTCCCTCCAGGGGAACAGACCGCATCCTTTAGCTGACCTGGATGCTGGCCACTTTGCAGCACAAGAGCGGCCGCGCCTAAAATACCCTGTGCTGCATAACGTATCGCCTTGTCCCTCGGCAGCCCGATTTGGACCCCTCCATCGGACAGGCCCTCAATAAACAGGCTGCCAAAAGCAGGTGTACAGCTATATACCGGGCATGCTACCTCCATGGTATGTTCATCCGTATATTCCACCAAACCACCTGGCTCAAGCAATGCCGCTAGTTCCCGATAGTCGGATTCCGTTACATCAGAATTTCCCGTCATCAGCGTCAAGCCATACCCCACTGAAACCGGTGTATTGGGCAAAAGCCGAATGACTGGAAATGTTTTCTGTTTTCCGGCAAGGATCTTCTCAATGGAATGAATCGGGATGCTGGCTGCAATGGAAACGATTACATGTTCGGTATCGTTGTCTTCCATCTCGCCCAACAGCTCACCCAAAACTCCTTGAAATACCTGAGGCTTTACACAAATAAAAATATATTTTGCGTCCAAGGCGGCCTCTTTTACAGTTTTCGCTACTGTACAGCCTGTCTGATCACGAAGTCGTTCTGCCTTTTCCCTCATAGGATCATAAATGGCAATCTCTTGCGGATTACAACCTTTGCATACCGCTTTAACAATGGCGCCGCCCATATTACCCGCGCCAATAAATGCTGCTCGTTTCATCATACTATTCCCTCCAGTCGTTTTGATAGAGATGACACGCGATCACATGTCCTGGCTCAACTTCTTGCAGCACCGGATTTTTCTCTCTGCACTGCTGTGTACATTGAGGACATCGGGATGCAAAGCGGCATCCGGGCGGAGGATTGATCGGCGAAGTGACCTCTCCCTTAATCGGTTCTGCTTCCTTGTAACGGTAAGCAAGATCCGGAATCGGTATTGCAGAAAGCAGTGCCTTCGTATAAGGATGCAGCGGGTTTTGGAATAATTCATCAGGCCTTGCTTTTTCAATCATCTGCCCCAAATACATGACCATGATCTCATCAGAGATATGCTTTACAACAGATAAATCATGCGTAATAAAAATATAAGTCAGTCCTAACTCGTCTTTTAGATCCATCAATAGGTTCAGAATCTGTGCCTGTATAGAGACATCCAGCGCCGAAACCGGCTCATCACAGACGATAAATTTAGGATTCACCGCCAGTGCGCGCGCAATTCCAATCCGTTGGCGGCGTCCTCCATCCAACTCATGGGGATATGCATTCACATAGCGTTCTGCCAATCCGACGAGATTCATAAGTTCATAAATTCGTTCTTCCCGCTTCTTTTTATCCGGAAGCAGTTGGTGAATCAGGATGGGCTCTTCAATGAGTTGATAGACAGAGTATTTAGGGTTCAGCGACGAGAAGGGATCCTGAAAAACCATCTGCATTTCCCGCCGCATTTCCTTCATTTTTTGTTTTGGGTATTTCAGGATATCTTCCCCTTCAAAAAATACCTGTCCTGATGTATGTGGCGTAAGGCGCAAAATCGTCCGCCCAAGTGTTGACTTTCCACAGCCTGATTCTCCAACCACTCCAAGCGTCCTTTCCGCAGGAATTTCGAAACTGACATCATCGACCGCGTGGAGTTCACCACGAGGGGTATCAAAATACTTCTTGAGGTTGACGCACTGTAATAGGGCTTCACTCATAGTCATCTCACCTCCTTATAATGATGGCAGCGAACCTTTAATCCGTCATAGTTCTTCAGCTCTACGTCCTGCTCCCGGCATATATCCGTACAATATGGACAGCGGGGATTAAACTTACAGCCTTCTGGTAAATTTACGGGGTCCGGCATCAGGCCCGGAATTGGTTTTAGCCGTGGCGCTTGGGAGTGGATGTCCGGAATCGAGGCAAAGAGGCCCTCGGTATAAGGATGATGCTTCCGTTTCCGGTCAAACACATCTTCCAGCGCGCCGGATTCTACAATTTCTCCGGCATACATGATGGAAACAGCGTCACAGAAGTTAACAACAACACCCAAATCATGGGTAATCAGCAGAACGGAAGAACCCAACTCTTTTTGTAAATTTTTCATCATTTTCAGGACCTGCGCCTGGATGGTAACATCAAGCGCTGTCGTTGGCTCATCTGCAATCAGCAAATCCGGACGGCAGGCAATCGCGATTGCAATCATGATGCGCTGTTTCATTCCACCGGAAAACTGGTGGGGATACTCCACCTTTCGTTCTTTCGGGATTCCTACCATCTCAAGGATTTCATCTACACGTTCGCTGACCGCCTGCTTGGACATATTTTTATTATGGAGCTTTATAACTTCAGCTAATTGTGACCCAACCGTGAATACAGGATTCAAGCTCGTCATCGGATCCTGGAATATCATCGAAATCTTATTGCCCCGAATATCCCGCATTTCTTCATTTGTTGCTTCCAATAGATTTTTCCCTTGAAACAAAATCTCGCCTGCGGGGACTTTTCCAACATACTTCGGCAGGAGCCCCATAATTGCAAGTGCGGTAGTCGTTTTACCAGCTCCTGTTTCTCCAACCAGTCCCATGATTTTTCCCTTTTCCAGCTCCAGATCGATTCCGTTCACTGCGTGGACGACCTCACCGTCGGTCACATACTGCACCGTTAAATCATGGATACAAAGCAATTCATTGCTCATACTAGGACACCCCCTTATGCTCTTCCCTTCAACTGAGGATCAAGCGCATCTCTCAGACAATCGCCAAAGGTATTAATACAAAGAGACGTCAGAATCAGGAACACCCCCGGGACAATGACCAATCTGGGATAAAGCTGAAAATAGGTTAATGCCTCCGAAAGCATACTGCCCCACTCCGGCTGCGGCGGCTGAACACCCAGTCCGATAAAGCTCAACGTTGCGCCCATCAGGACATTGGAAGAAACCATCATAGAACCCTGAACCAGAACGACACTAATAATATTCGGGAACAGATATTTGGTCATGAGCCAGGGGGTAGATGCTCCCAGAGCTTTCCCGGCCTCCATATATTCCATATTTGCGATAATCAATGCTTTGGATCGGAACATGCGTGTAAAGCCGGAAATACCACCAATGGATAGTGCCGTAATTAATTGCCACATACCGTTGCCAATCCCGGCACAAATGGCCATCGCCAGAACCAGCGCCGGAATCGAACTCAGCACATCTAAGCACCGCATGATAATCATGTCAACCTTACCGCCGAAGAATGCACAACTGCAGGCCAAAACTGCACCGATAATCAGCGAAATCGAGGTAGCGCCCACACCCATGATCAGCGCGGTACGAGTGCCATGGACAACACGGGCAAACAAATCGCGGCCCACCTGATCCATACCGAAAATATGTTCCAAGCTTGGGCCCTGGAACTTCATCTGTACATTTTGCATGACACACTCCGTGTCATAGTCTGCGATAACATCTGCAAAAATCGCAATCAGTAGCAACAGAATGATGCCCGCCAAGGAAATCATGGCTCCTTTTCTTTTTTTTAGGCGATCCCACGCTTCCTGCCCCTGACTCTTATGTATAATAGTCCCTGTCTCCAAAGCAGTTTTCTTTTTGGCCATCGTTATGCCTCCTCTCCTGCGTGGATGACTTTTCTTTTCCTCTTTCGCATCCCCTGGCTTGCAAAAGAAGCACGAACACGCGGGTCCACAGCGGCATACAGCAGGTCAATCACCAGTGTAATCACTTGGAAAATCACCGTAAGAAAAAATACCCCTCCCACTACCAGGGGAATATCTTTCTGCTTAATGGCCGTTAATACCATATTCCCAAGACCTGGAATAGAATAGACGGTCTCCGCAACGACCGCACCGCCCATCAGCGCATTAAACACCATTCCCGTAATCGTAATGAGTGGCAGCAGCGCATTTTTCAAAGCGTGCTTGAAAATAACTACACGTTCTTTGTTCCCCTTCGAGCGAGCTGTCCGGACATAGTCCTGACGAATGCAGTCCAGCATGGCAGAGCGTGAATTTCGCAGGTAGGTACAGCAATCCGGTATCACCATCGTGATGACAGGTAATACCCAGCTTCTCCAAGATTCCAGACCGTGGGAAGGAAACCATTTCAGTTTTAGAGAAAACAGCAGCAGAAACATAAGTGCCAGCCAGAAAGTTGGTACCGAGGCCAGACATTTGGAAATAACGTTGACAATCGTATCCAGCCATGAATATTGGTAGACCGCACACAATACACCTAAGGTACCGCCTATGGCCACAATTGCTATGACTGCAATCAGTGCT
The DNA here is from genome assembly GCA_019415645.1 of Clostridiales bacterium. Lineage (GTDB taxonomy): Bacteria > Bacillota > Clostridia > Oscillospirales > Oscillospiraceae > DXYV01. Next base: position 108,879 of record DXYV01000003.1, on the reverse strand, counting down.
AACCGCACGCTGATGGACCATCTGCGCGCAATCTGTCCAAGGACATCTTCCTTGGTATAATAAGATTCGCCAAAATCGCCGTGGAGAATTCCCTTGACATAGTTTAGAAATTGAATTATGACCGGATCGTCCAAGCCCATTTCCTCCGTCAAACGATCAATTTCTTCCTGCGTTGCGCTGGGACCCAGAATTTCTGTCGCCGGATTGACGCGTGATAAATTCACCAGGCTGAATACAATGAGCAGAGCAACGAGCAGAATCACCGGAATCAGGATAATCCGTTTGATGCAGTACCGCAGCAACAGTCTCACTCCTTTCTTGATATAAGGCTGCTGGTATTTGAAAGCAAAGGATGCCCGCCCGAAGGCGGGCATCCTTTAAATGACCCGTTGGAGAATTACTCGTCCCAGTACAATCCATAGAAGCGAATTGTCGCCGCAGAGCTAACGATCATGCCGTTCAAACCTGAGTTTGCCGCATAGAACGAGGACTTCTCCACCAAAGGCAGATAGGCATAGTGCTCCGCGAGCAGCAACAGTCCATCCTTCAGGATAGCGTCCTGATCTGCACGCTCAGAACAGGCACTGGCCTCATACCAGATGTCATCGATGGTCTGTTGGAATTCAGGATCGGATGCGGCAAAATTGTTGAAGTGATTCAGCCCATCCGACAAAAAGCTGTTTGCCCATGCATTATTCTGATCGAGCGTAACGCCCACATCATGGATTGCACATTGATAGTCCTGGTCGCGGATATAGGACATATAAGTAGGTCTGTCATAGGTCGTAATCGTAACGTTCATCCCAAGACCCATCAACTGCGCCTGAATGTTTTCCACTGCAGCGACCTGTTTGGAGGAGGAGCTGGGTGCCAAAATTTCAAAGCTGATGTCAGATGGCGCGTAACCGGCATCCTGTAAAATTTGCAGGCCCTTTTCCACATCGTATGTATAGTATTGACTTATTTCTTCATCGGTACAATACATGGAAGAGTTACTGGGCCAGATACTGTTTGATGGTACTCCTTCTCCATCAAAAGCTGCGGCCACTACATCTTCCTTATTAATCAGGTAGCTCAGCGCTTTGCGCACCTCAATATCGTCAAAGGGAGCACAGGAAGTATTGAAAAACAGCGTGTCAATGCAGGTGTCCGGGTAGGCGTAGATGGTATAGCTATCATCGCTCTCCAGCAATGATTTTTGGATGGAATCGATACCCTGGAGCATATCGATATCTCCACTTTGCAATGCGATGAATGCAGTATTGGCATCCGTGATAATCTCCATATTGATTGTCTCAATATGGGGCATATACTCTTTGTTCCAATAGTTCTCATTGGCCTTCAGTGTCAAATATGCGCCGGGTACATACTCCTCCACATAGTAAGGTCCTGTTCCTACCGCGGCCTTATTATCTGAGAATCCATACTCCTCATAAGCTTTTTTAGAAACGACCCGCCAATAAATTTCGCATAATTCACCGATAAAGGTCGCGCGCGGTGTAGTCATGTTTACCACAAAGGTGTAGTCATCCGGGCACTCCCAGCCAGCAATATTAGAAAACTCACTGGCATTGAAGGATTTTCGTGCCTCCCAACTGTAAGCCACATCAGCGGAGGTGAATTCCTCTCCATTGGTGAAGTAAACTCCTTCACGCAACTTGAAGGTATAGGTTAGGCCATCCGGAGAAACTTCATAGCTCTCTGCGAGACAGGGCTCCGGCTCTCCGGTTCCCTGCGGATACCACATCAGCCCTTCAAAAACTGCGCCGCAGACGATCATCGAAGGGTTACTAGTCGTTGTGGTCGGAAGGTAATTGACAATATCGGACGGAACACAATAATTCACAACAGAACCTGGAACAATCCCCTCTGGAGCCGCTGCCTCTCCTTCGCTTTGGCTGGCTCCGGGCGTACCGGTCGGCGGCGTTACATTCTCATCGCTTTCGCTGGGGCCACCGCATGCAACAATGGAAACTGCCATGATCACAGCCAAAAACAGGGACAGAAATTGTTTTGTTTTTTTCATGTGCTACTTTCTCCTTTTCCTTTTTATATTTGGCTCTATGCATGCAACATTACCGGGCGCTGAAGGTCTTGGTTTCAAGGATGACTTTTTGTTCTATATCTACCCCCTAAGATTTCACTGACGGGCAGGATCACCACAAAGCTTTCCGGGTCAATATGAGCCAGCATTGCTTTTGTTCTTGAAATCTCTCTGGCATGAATTGCGGTCAGCAGGATGTGGCGTTCTTTTCCCGTAAACATACCAATGCCCCGAATCCCAGTAATACTCAGATTTAACTCCTGCAACAAAGGTTTACACACCGTCTGCGGTTCTTTTGCAGTAATAATCAGACAAAGGTTTCCCCGCTCGAACCCAACCAAGAGCTTATCTGCAAAATAGGAACATAAGTACAGCGCCAAAATCGCGTACAGTCCAACTTCCACATTCTGAAACATGATGATGGAGAAGAGAACCACGCTTCCATCCACAAGAAAGAACAGCTTTCCTACTCCTACATTTGGAAAACACTTGCATAGGATTCGTACAATTAGTTCGGTTCCTCCGATGGAACCGTCCGCAACTGTCATCAACGCAACACCGATTCCATTGAGCGCGCCGCCAAATACAGCCGCTGCCAATGGATTTGAAGTAGCCGTCGGCAGATACGAGGTCAGTTCCACAAAAGCTGTATAGATGATAAAGCCGCCCACCGTCTTGCGGATAAACCCCCATCCTTTTATCCAAACACCAAGCAACACCAGCGGGACATTGAGAAGCAGCAGCAAAACGGAAAGCCTCATGTGAAAGAGCCAGTTCAAAACCGTAGCAATGCCAGCCAACCCGCCCGCTGCAATCTGATTGTCCGCCAAGAAACCATTTAGGCTAATGGCATACAGCATGCAACCGCATGTAATACAAAACCAGTCTTTCACCTGCGGATGGCGTTCCAAAAACTTTTCCCGAAACCCACCCATCATCGCACATTAAGTCATGTCAAGAGAACGCCTATACGCAGCGAGGACTCCCTGGATCAAAGCTCCCCGGAAACCCATACGCTCCATTTCATTGGTACTTGTAATCGTCATGCCGCCCGGGGTCGCCAGTTCATCCCTGAGCTGTGCCACGTGCAGCCCGCTTTCCAGTACCATAGCCGCGGAACCGAGGGTCGCCATAGCCGCCAACCGGATAGCCATATCCCGTTTCAAGCCAATTTCGGAACCACCGTCCGCTAGCGCCTCAATAAACATGTACACATAAGCGGGAGAGCAGCCAAATAAGGGGGTCGCCGCCAAAAGCGTTTTTTCATCCGTGTATTCGCACAATCCTCCCGCACGAAAGACATCCATCATTTCCTGCACATCTTCGTCTGTCGCGGCTTCATTCCGAGCAAAAATAAGAACGCCCTTTCCTACGCGCAGAGGGATATTTGGCATAATCCGTATCACAGGCACAGTCAGGCCTACCCGGCTGAATAATTCGTCGTAGAGACACAAATCACATCCGGCCGCGATGCAGGAGAGCACTTTCTGCTTTCCCTCCTTGGCATGACGTTGAAAAACTGGAAGCAACTGCTTCAAAAGAGGTTCTACCCGCTCCGGCTGCACACACAATAAAATTCGGGTGGACTTCTCCACAATTTCCTCGGGCGAGGCAGCGATCTCGCATCCGATCTCTTTTGCTGCTGTTTGACATTTGCTCAGAGTATGATCATAAATAATTATGTTCTCCGGCAAGAGCGTTTTGCTCGCGGCTTTCATTAGAGCCTGTCCCATAACACCAATTCCAATGAATCCAAGTTTTTTCAATGTTATCGCCCTCTCATTCATTGTATAATATTAATATAAACTATGACTCTGAGTGAAGGTCAATATGTTATTTTGCACACATTCCTTCTGCTGTATCACGGTTCAATTTCGGCAACTCATTCAAATTTGTTCTTTCCACTCTTTTTCTCTGCCTTTCCCTTGGGGAAAGGTTTGCTACGTCTCTTTCTGCTAACCTTGTCACCACAAAATTATGGCGCTACCCAAGAGTGGGTAGCGCCATAATTTTATAGGTACTCATTTATATTGTACTTGAATCTGCTGACGTAATAAGAGATTTCGGTCATTACAGGCATAGACAGATGCTTCAGCAATTACTTCTCCAATATAGGGCCCGATAATTTTATAATTGTGCTTCTCAATGTATTCCGACATTTCCTTAACGCCATCAATTTCAAGACGGCCATCCATGGCCGTATGCTTACGATAAACGCAAAGATATGTTCCTGCCGGAAGGGTTGTATGCCAGGGTAACCCACGATCTATATGGTCGTCTAAAATCAGAGCACGGCTGCACTTCCAGTTTTCATGTTCTAAATCATCCTGTTCAATCATGCAGCAAATCTTCTGAAAACAGGACATCGGCACGCCTTCTGAAACCAAGCTGGTCCGCACCAAATCAAGTGCATCACTCCAAAGAGATTGACCCGGAATTGAATCCAAAAAATTATAGGGTTCAATCTCAAACATCAGACCTTTTCTCTGTGGGAAATACTCCAAATTTATTTGGTCCAGTGTCGGTGGATGCCGTAAAAGTTTGCAGCTATTGATCTGCCGGATAAGAGAATTTCGTGCTGTCGTCAGCTCCGCAATTTCTTTGTTCAATTCATCCAAGCGTTCGCCAAATAAAATTTCACAGGTATCAAGATCTCGCTGCTTTAAAATCACAAGAATGTTATTCAGCGATAGGCCCAGGGCCCGCATCTGGAGAATGCTTTCTAACTGCGGGAACTGTCTTGGGGTATAATAGCGGTATCCTGTCTGATGATCGACATATTCCGGAACCAGCAATCCCATATCATGGTAAATACGCAGGGAACGTTTTGAGACAGAATACAATTCCGATAATTCGCCAATCGTAATTAGTTTGCGTCCATCTATTGTCGTTCCCACCAGCATTACCCCGCTTTCCCCTATTTCAGTTTAGTAATATTATATCAACCACTTCTTCGCATTTCAAGAATCCAAATTAGGACAAATACCCATCCGTCCTCACGACCGCTCGTTGCATACAAAGATGCTCAACCGTATTGCCAATAAAGCGCGATAAGTTTTATATTTTTACATTTTTGCTTTCCTATAGAATAAAAAGTTCAGCCCGTGGGGCGCCGTATAAACGGCGCCCCACGGGCTGAACAATCGAATTATCTCACCGTTATGCGAAATCACGGTAGAGGAACGTGACCACCTGGGCCCGGGTGCAGGCCAGGTAGGGAGAGAAGGCGTTTCCGCCGGTGCCGGTGGTAACGTCGTTGGACACCGCCCAGACCACGGCGCTGTAGAAGTAGTCGTCCGGGTCCACGTCAGCGAAGGGCTCCAGCCCGTCTATGTTGGTGGTGAAGCGGATCGGCTGGGTCCGCCACAGGAAGGTGACCACCTGGGCCCGGTTGCACACCGCGTTGGGCGAGAAGGTATCCGTGCCCGTGCCGGTGGTGATTTCGTTCTCCGCCGCCCAAAGGACCGCGTCGTAGTAGTACGCGCCGCTGTGCACGTCCCGGAAGGGATTGTTGGTGGAGCGGCTGCTCAGGTCGTCCAGACCCAGGGCGCGCCAGATCAGCGTGACCACCTCGCCCCGGGTACACGGCCGGTCGGGGGAGAAGGTGGTGGCCGAGGTGCCGGTGGTGACGCCGTTTTCCACCGCCCACTGCACCGCATCGTAATACCAGGCGCCCGTCGATACGTCGGTGAACACGCCCGTACTGCCTGCGGATTCGCTCTCCCCTGTCTTGGTGTCGCTGGTCGGCTTGATCGTTCTTTCGCCGTCCTCCAGGCGGTAGCTTTCGCCGTCCTCGTCGGCAGAGATGTCCAGCGCCATCACAGTGCTCTTCAGGGCGACGTCCTCGAAGGCCACCTCCCGGCGGATGCTGCTGTCGGCGGCAAACTCCAAAATGGAGAGGTCCGCCGTACCGGAGCCGTAGACCTCCAGCGTATAGCTCCCGTCGGAGAGGAACAGCGTGGTCTGACCGTCCACACACTCCACCTGAATGCCGCTCAGCGCACCTCTGACGGTGACAACATTATTGCGTACGGTGGCGATGATCTCATCGGCGGAATTTTTGATCTGCACACTGGCGTTGGAGCCAAAACTGACCATCTTGCCGCTGGCGTCAAAGTCGTCAATGGAGTTGAGAGTGCCCGCCTCCAGCCAGGCCAGGTAATGAGCGGGTTGGTGGGCGCGGCCGATGCCGTCCAGCATCACCGCAGTCGGAATACTCATCGGCAGGACCTGGAGCAGAGCCGAAATCGCTTCGCCATTCCGCAGCATATCCCTGCCCGAAAAGTTGGGATTCTTGTCCGCAAATATTTTTCTCATGGTCTGCTTAAGCAGGTCCTCATACGTGGAGCAGTAAATGCTGCGGGTGTAGACCTTCGTCCACAGGGAGCTGATGGTCATATGGATGGCGGCGGGCTGCGCCACATAGGTCACCGGTTTGTCATCGTCCAGGTCGATGCCGGACAGCTTCTCAAATTCGTCCTTGCGGACCTCCGGCAGAATGGAGGGGAAGGTCAGCACCGTGCCGTGACGGCCAAAGCCCCACAGGCTCAGGGGCACACAGGGGACCAGATCCGCCCCGCTGATGATGGTGTACAGGCCCCGGCACGCCTTGGGGGAGGCGGTGCAGTTGGGCGCGGCGAACACGTAGGCGTAGAGGTCGTCACTCTCGATCTGGGAGGACATGGCCTGGGCCAGCAGGTTGCAGGTGGCCGCCGAGCGGCTGTACCCTGTCATCCACAGCTTTACGTCGCCGGAGAAGGAATACAGGTCCTTCAGACCGGCAATGTAGTCCTCCAGGTCCGCCTGCACGGCCTTGGCGGCGGCGGAAAAGCCCCTGTGGTCGCCGCTGGTCCCCACGTTGAAATTGTCCACCCATTCCGCGCCGTAGCCGCCGCCCCGCAGCACCACGGCCACCACCACATCCTGGCCGATCTGCTTGCTGGCAAAGCCATAGGCCACTTTGGAGGAATCGTCGGTGAGGGCCACATTGTAGTTTTCAAACTGCGCGTTGCCGAAGCCCATGTCGGAGAAGAGCCGCTGGAGATTGAGGGCGCGGCGCAGGTCGTCCTCGTCCAGGTCCTCGCCGTACAGCTCCTCCCGGGAGTAGCCCGCCATGGCCAGCTTCAGGCTCATGACGGCCAAGTCCTTGTGATATTTGCTGTTGTCATAGGAGAAAAAGCCGTCGTTGTAATAGAAGGTGTAGGAGGCGGTGTTCCCATTGGCGTCGGGGTACTCGAAGGTCCCGTTGTTCACCACCGTGACGTTGGAGGGGATATAGCGGAACTTCACGCCCTCCATGCTGCACTGGAGCTCCGCCGGGGTGCGGACATAGCCCGTCACTGTCAAAAGCCCGCTCCAGCCTTCCAGCGCGTGCTCGCCCAGCTCAACCAAGTCCGGGCCGCACCGGATGTCCACCAGCTTGCTGCACCAGGCGAAGGCGCTCTTGCCGATACTGGCGACATGGGTCAGGTCGATGGAGGTCAGCGCGGTGCAGTTGTCAAAGGCGTAATCGCCCACCACGGTCAGGCAGTCGGGCAGGGTCACGCTGGTCAGGTTCTTGCAGTCTTTGAACGCGGACGGGCCGATATGGGTCACCGGACAGCCCTCGATCTGGGCCGGAATGACCACCTGGGCCGCGGTCTCCCGGCAGTCTGTGATCACCACGTGGCCGTCCACGATCTCATAGAACAGGTCGTCGCTGACCCCGGCCGGGTCCTCCGCCTTCACGGTCAGGCCCGCGGCGTCGTAGCCGCCGGCCTGGTCCTGATAATAGGCCTGGACGGTATAGGTGTAGGTCTGGCCCTCCGTGACGCTGGCATCCCGGTAGGTCCCAAAGAGAAGATTGGTCGGGACCGTGGCGACGCGCTCATAGCTTCCGCCGTCCGTTTTGCGCAGGATATAGAAGCCGTCCACGGTGTGGGGGGCGTCGGGGAGCGCCAGCGGCGTGGTCCACTCCACTTCCACCGCGCCGTTGATGTACTCCGCGCGCTCCAGAACGGGGGTGGGGATGGTGCTGTTCTGTGGTCTTTCTTCCGGCTGGTCAGGGCTCTGGGAATTGTAATGGATCACGATCTTATCGCTCATAGACAAACCAGCCTTCCGGATGGCATCCCACTGCTCCTGCGTACCGGCATAGTAAATATCCTCGACTCCTGACTGATAAAACGCCTCGTACATATATGTCACGCTCAGAGGAACATTGACGCTCTTCAGACTGGAACAGCCGCGAAATGTGTTGTCCAGTCTGGTCACCCCTTCCGGGAGTGTCACGCTGGTCAGGTTCGTGCACCCTTCAAAGACAGACCACGACATAACCTCCACAGAGGAAGGCATTCTGACGGTTTTCAACGAAGTGCAGTCCTCAAACACAGACGGTTCAATCTCAATCACTCTGTCTGGAAGATACACGCTCTCCAGCCCGGTTCCCTTAAAGGCGCTGTTATGAATATACTTCACCCCGTCGGGGATCACAATCTTGGTGAGACTTGTGCAGTATCGGAAGCCGTCCAGATCGACCAGGCTTTGGGGCAGCGAGACCGAGGTTAGGTTGGTGCAGGACTCGAACGCGAACATGCATACACTCGTGATACCTTCCCCGATGACCACCGACCGAATTCTATCCCGATAATCGTTCCAGCCGATATACTCGAGGCTGATGTTCGAAGGCATGACAAAGTTTCCATTACTGTCCGTCCCGTAAAAGTACATATCCCCTTCGCCGCTGACCGTCAGCGTACCATTACTGTCCAATGTCCAGGTCGCATTCGCGCCGCAGGTTCCGTCGTCTACGATCTCCGCCGCCTTTGCCTCCGGCATCAGCCCGCCCAGGGGCGTACACAGGCCCAGGGTCAGGGCCAGAGCGGTCAGGATGCTCAGCACACGTTTCTTCATGTTCCTCTCTCCTCGTTTCATTTCCGATATTTATCTTCCCAATACTCCCGGTACCGGCGCTCGTTTTCCTCTTCTTCCTCCCGGATGCCCCGCTCGATAAGATCCATCATCTGGGCCTCGTACATCAGGTCGGCAAGGCTTTTTTCCTTCTTGTCTTCCGTGGCCAGCGGGTCGTAGCTGCCGTTGCGGACCGCCCGGCGGACGCCCTCGTCGTGCAGGTGAATCAGCCAGAGGAACGCCAGAAACAGCAGGGGCAGCAGGGCGGGGAGCAGCCGGCTCACCAGCAGGCGGACGGTCCCGTCCACTCCCTCCAGGCCGATGCTCTGGAACACTCCCGCGGGAAGAAGGCCCACAAACCAGCCGGGGACAAAACTGCCCACAGTCCGCCGCGTGCAGAAAGCCGCGGCCGCTGCGCCCGGATACCCCCGCCCGCCCTTCCGCCGGGGGCGGGTCAGACGCCGAAAGGTCCGGACCAGCGCCGCCGCCAGCAGAATCAGAAACAGGCCGGAGACCGCCAGCAGGAAGGGCCGCCATCCCCGCTGCCAGAGCACCGCCCCGCAGTTGTACCACAGCAGGAAGGCGAACACCGTCAGCGCCTCCAGAATAGTCACGCTCCCGGGAAAGTCCCCCTTAGCGGGCGCATCCTTCCCCTTGATGTTCAGACTCTTGTAGACGGAGCTCTCCACGGCGGCGCACACCGCGTACACAACAGCCGCCAGAATCGGAATGGAGAAGCACCAGTTCTTTCCGATCCACTCCAGCATCTTACTCCATCTCCTTTCGTCCAGTCGTGCGGGCCAGAGTCTCCAGCACGGCTGCCGTCTCCTCCGCATCCAGGGCCTGTCCGCTGCTGGGCAGGTGGATCAGCCACCCGTGGAACGCCCGGCACAGGTTGGGCTCCTTGATCTGGACCGAACAGAATCCGTCCTGCAGAGGGAAATGCTCGGTGGTAAAGAAGCCCACCCCGGATTCCCGGGAGGTGGTCATGCTCAGATAATTGGGAAACACGCCCGGCTCCAGCACCCGCCCGGTGACGTCCCCCGTGCGGATCCGCTCCGCCAGGGCCACCATCAGCTGCCGCCGGTAGACAGGCGGAAAGGGTTCCACAAAGGCCACCGGGAAGTCATCCAGCGTCCCGGTCGCCGCAAACCGCTCCAGCCCACTGCGGGAAAACAGGGTGTAAAACTGCCCCACTGACCGCAGACGGTCAAATCTCTGCCTGGCCACCATCAGGAGCCGCTCGTAAAAGGGCAGCTCCCGGCGCAGGTAGCGGTCGATGACCGCGTCATCATAAAAGCGTCCGAAACAGGGCTGGTCCATCATCATGTAGAACCCGTTTTCATCGGTATAGTCATCGTAGGAGGCCAGGATCTCCACCGGGTCTGCGGTGTACTGAATCAGGCTGTAACACTGGGTCAGCAGGGACTGGAAATGCCGGTGGTAGCGCTCCACCTGGTCCGTGCCCCGCAGCAGCATGGCCTGGCCGCCGTCCTCGGACAGGCACACCACGCAGCTGTGGGTGGCCAGGAAATAGGGGAACGGATCGGTGTAGCGGGCGGCGATGCTGTTGTCGTAATAGTAATAGGGGTGGTAGTGCCGCTTGGACAGCAGGCAGATGGGAAGCACCCGGCAGAAGCACTCCAGATTGTGCAGATTGATATCCTCCGCCGCGCCGGAGGCATCGAACGCGATGATCTGGCTGACCTCCGCCGTCATCCGGCCGTCCAGATAGCGCCGGAGCAGCTCGTCGTTGAGAAATGTGTCCGTAGGGGGCACCGTCAGCTCCACCCGTGCGTCCGACCGGGACAGCTCCTCGGTCAACACCATGCGCAGCAGGGGCTGCACATTGGTCGCGCCGGAGAAAATGGAGCGCTCCCCGGCGTACTGCGCCAGGTTCATCAGCAGCCGGCTCTCCTCAAAAGCCGGGGTGGTAAAGTCCAGCTTGGCCAGGTCGGAGAACAGCCTGCCCACCACCTCCCGGGAGCGCCGGATGCCCTCCTTCTCAAACTGGGCGTCGTAGTAGGCCCGGAACCGCCGTTCCTCGCTGGGTGTCAGACGCAGGTGGTACACCAGCGCGTCCAGCGCGTCGTAGGGCAGCACCCGCTGGCCGGTGAGCGTCTTGGACAGAGCCGTCCGCTCTACCCCCGACAGCCGGGAGAGCGCTGAGATCGTCAGTTTTTTCTTTTGCAGCAATTCCCGCAGGTATTCACTAAACGGCAGCACGGCCGTCACCTCGCCTCTTTGTAAACCGGTTGCAATTTTATACAGTATAGCATAAGTGTCTCCGGAAAGGTGTGCGGGAAACCTCTTTTTTTCCTGCACACCCCGGAGCACAGGTGCCTGCTTTTGTTCCCCTTTCAACGCAAAAGGGCCAGGCACAAATTCATGCCTGGCCCTTTGCTGTGAAATCCTTATTTTTCAAGGTTGTTTTAAAACGCCCGCGGTCTCTTCAATAAAAGCCCTTGTCAACCAGGAGCCATTGCCCCGTGATCGCCTTGGCCTCATCGCTGGCGAAAAACAAAATGGCGTTTGCTTGATCCTCCGGCGTGAGGAAGCCAATGCTTCCATCCGCATGCCTCTGGCAAATATGGGTAAATTCCCGGTCAAATCGGGGGTCATTGGGCAGGCCGTCCTCTGCGGCGTTCTCCGGTTTTACTTCCGTCATCGGCGTGGTGGTGGGACCGGGACAAATGGTGTTGCAGCGGATGCCCGTCCCGGTATATTGAATGGCGATGTTTTTGCTCAGGCTCACCACCGCATGCTTGGAGGAGGAATACGCCGCGCCGGAGTTGCCGGAAATCCCGGCCACCGAGGAGACATTGATGATGCTGCCGCACCCCTGCTTCTCCATATGGCGCAAAACCTCCCGGCAGCAGTAAAAAACGCCGCTCTGGTTGATGGCGACCGTAGTCTCCCAGAGTTCGTCGCTGGTACGCAAAACCGAGGCGTTAAAATCCAGCACGCCCGCACAGTGGACCGAAACATCCAGACGTCCAAATCGTTCTGCCGCCGCGTCGACCGCCCGTTTCACCTGGGCGGATTCGGTCACATCGCAGGGCAGCGCGAAGGCCTGGGTCCCCAGATCGGTCAGTTCCCGGGCCAGCGCATAAAAATCCTGCCCCGGCTTTTCCAGATCCAAAAGGGCAATCCCGGCCGCGCCCTCCTGCGCAAAAAGCCTGGCTGTGGCGGCTCCAATTCCAGAATTTCCGCCGGTGATCAGCGCATATTTTTGTGCCATGCGTCCTTGCGTCTGTTTCATGCTGCGCCTCCTCAAATACAGCTTCCTTTGTCCACGACAAGAGATTGACCGTTGATGCTGGCCGATTCATCACTGGCAAAAAACAAAATGGCGTTGGCGATTTCGCGCGGGGTACTCATCCCGGTGGTCTTGTCTACCCGCCGTCCGGTAATTTCCAGCATTTCACGGTCCATATCCGAGGCTTCGGTCAGCATGGGCGTCTGCGTGGGCCCGGGGCAGACTGCGTTGCAGCGGATTTTTGTTCCGGCATACTGTACCCCGATGTTTTTCGTCAGGCCCAGCACCGCCGCCTTCGCGGAGGAGTACGCCGCGCCTGCAATCGAATAGACCCCGCCAATTGAGGACACATTGACAATGCTGCCCCAGCCCTGCCGCGTCATGTGCCGCAGCGCGGCCCGGCAAAACCGGAACACGGCGGTCTCATCCACGGCGACGCATTTCTCCCACAGCGCATCGGAGGTGCGCACGGCCGCTCTGTTTTGGTCCGCCACACCGGCGTTATTGACCAGAATATCCAAATGTCCAAAGGTCTCCACCGTTTTTTCACATACATGGTCGGCAAAGCCGGCCTGAGTCACATCACCCGGAAGAATCAGCACCTGACCGCCGTGGGACCGAATGGCCTGCGCCAATTCCTCCAGCTGGGCCTGACGCCGGGCGACGAGTGTGACCGCCGCGCCCTGTTGGGAAAACAGGCGCGCGGTCTCCGCCCCAATTCCAGAGTTCCCGCCCGTGATCACTGCGGTTTTCCCGTTCAAATCGAGCATATTTATTTCCTCCCTGCGGCACTTGCTGTGGTTTGGGCCCGCGCAGCTACTCCCCCAGAATCTCCTTTGCCGCATGTTCGCCGGCGGCATAGCCCGAATAGGTCACATAGCTCATTTCCGAGCCAAAAAATCCGTAATTGCGGCCAAGCCAGCCGCCCGTCATGATGCCGGCTCCATAGAGATTGGGAATCGGATAGAGCTCCTTGTTGACGATCTTTTGCTCATGATTGATACGGATTCCGCCGATTGGCGTGTCGATTCCCTGATATGCCTTCATAACATAAATCGGGAACTCCGTCAGAGGGAACAGGTATTCCGGCTCCTTGAGGAATTCCTCGTCATAGCCCTGGGCACAATACCGGTTGTAGTTGGAAATGGTCTCCTCAATCTTCTGCGGCGTGCAGCCGATTACCTGTGCCATTTCCGCATAACTGCCGCATTTTGCGATTCGGCCGCCTGCTATCTCCGCTTCGATGTCCTCCACAATATGGTCCAGCCACTTGGTGGGATTGTTCCAGTCCAGACTCTTGGCCTCGTCCTTCCCATAGTCGTCCTTGATATTGGTGTGGCCGGTTCCGTGAATCATCTCCAGAGGGTAATAATTCTGCTTGTGCTCCAGAAAATAGCGGAGCATCGAGGCGTCCATCAGGGCAAAGCACTTTTTCTCCGGCTGGCGGTCCAGGGACACAGCCAGCGTCCATCCCCAGCGGCGCGTGATGATCTGATCCTCATTGGTGAATCGCTCGCCGTCCCGGTTGACCTTCACCACATGAGGCCTGCGAATCAGCAGCCCGGTGCGAGGATTGTAGGGATGGTTGTGGGGGCCAATAAACAGGCTGGCAATGGGAGTATTGGCCGCGCCCAGCTCTTCCGCCATAAGAAGGCCGTCGCCCGTGTTATGGGGGACATTCGCCATAATGCGGACATGACTCATATCATTATCCCGGCCATAAAAGCGCTGGATCAGCTCCTGGTTCGCGGAAATGGAGCCGGTAGCCAAAATGACCCGTTTGGCATGGATCTCCCACTCCTCGCCGTCTTTCTCCGCCTGCACTCCAATGACCGCGCCGTCCTTCTGAAGCAGGTGGCGCGCCCGCGCATTGGTAACCAGCTCCACACCCAGCGCCCGGCATTTGGCCAGCAGGTGGTTGACAATTTCATTTCCCGTTGGCTTGGCGGTCATATGGTAGGCCGGCAAGCCGGTGCTCCAGGGTGCGGCCTGGATAAATTCCACGCCCACATAGTCCTCCAGCCAGCCCACCACCTTGCCGGTCGTCGTCAGCCATTTCCGCACCAGCTTGCCGTCCGGTTCCCAGTTGGTCATATCCATATGATAATGAAAGCACTCGTCGGCGGAGAGCATTTGGTCGCCGTTCCGCTTTTGTACCGGGCTTTCACAGGAGAACATCCCCTGTGCCATACGCGTACAGCCGCCCATTTTCGGCTGCTTATCCAGGACCAGAATATGCTTGACGCCGCACTGCGCCGCACGGACCGCAGCGCACAGGCCCGCGCCTGCGCCGCCTACGATGCAGAGGTCGGTATCCGTATGCGTTTTCATGTTCTCCTCCTTCACGGTTAAATCTGGCGGGCCGTGGCATAGCCGCTGCGCATACATTGTTGTACGCTGCCCACCTGATTGCAGTCGCCGATGACAAAGCTGCGGGCCGCGCTGTTATAGAAACGATAGGCCTCTTCCGTCTTGGCGCGCATTCCGGCCGCCAGGACCACACTGCCCGCAGAAATAGTATGCGCTTCGCCTGCTTCGTCCACATAGGTCACGCCCGTCTCGGTTATGCCGGTACAGGTGGCCTTGAGGGCGTAGTGGAAGCCCTCTGTGGCCTCCCAGCGCTGGCGGAACAGAATGCGGAAATGGATGGGGACGCAGTCGGGCGCCAGAGTGTCCTGCATCTCCAGCAGATGAACGGTATGTCCGTTTTCCGCCAGATAGATTCCGGTTTCGACTCCGATCTCCCCGCCGCCGATGATGACCACATCCTTGGCCAGCTTTGTATGGTCATGCAGCGCGCAGATCGCCGTGCAGACGTTGGCTCCGTCCACGCCGGGAATGGGCGGGATAATGGGTTCCGCTCCGATGGCGACTACTACGGCCTCAAATCCGCCCTGCTCAATTTGTTCCGGCGTCGCCTTGGTATTCAGCGCCACCGTCAGATTGGGCTGTTTTTCCACCAGGTGGACCATGCGGTCGCGGAATTCCTTCAGCGTCCATTTGATTGCGGGGACGCCCGCGTCGTTCAGCAGGCCGCCCAGCCGGTCCTTCTGTTCAAACAGGGTGACATAATGGCCGCGCTGCGCGCTGTCCAGCGCCGCTTTCATTCCGGCGGGGCCGCCGCCGATAACAGCCACCTTTTTCGGGGTCGTGGGCGGAGGCACCATATGGATCAACCGGTGTTGGATTCCGAACTCCGGGTTGACCGAGCACACGCTGTTCCAGTCGTCTGTGTGGGCCTGATGACACTTGTTGCACCGCAAGCAGGGGATGATCTCGTCCGCCTTGCCCAGCTGGGCCTTTACCGGCCAGTTGGGATCGGCGATAAAGCCCCGGGCCGCCCCAATCATGTCGGCCTGTCCCTTGGCAATGATCTCGTCCAGGAGCTCCGGGTCCTGGCATCCGCCCATCAGCGTGATCTTCGTGCCGACACCCAGCGAGCGGCAGCCCTCTTTGATCGCCGCAGTGGTCTCCAAATGCGGGATCCGCTTGGGATTTAGGTAGGTGGGCTGTGACGGGTCAATAAACGTACCGCGGATTTGGAGCAAGTCAATATAGCCGTCGATCTCCTTTGCCAGCTGGATGGTGTCGTCGATGGTCACGCCTGGGGTCAGCTCCGGCTCCTGTCCGGAACAGCTGATCTCAATGAGGAAATTTTCTCCGCAGCGCTGCTTTACCTTTTTGGCGATCATCAGCGGGAACTGAGCACGGCCATGGACATCGCCGCCAAACTCGTCGGTGCGCCGGTTGGTGTAGGGGGATAGGAAGCGCCCCGGGAACATTAACCGGTACGACATATGGATAAAGCACATGTCAAATCCCGCGCGTTTTCCCTGCTCGGCGCAGTCGGCATAGGCATCCGCCACCCGTTCCAGCATTTCTCGGGTGGCTGCTTTTCCTGTCACGGGGACGCTTCCATCCCCCTCCACGAATTCCGACAGGATTCCGTCGCTGGCGTCCCAGCCTTCGGTCAGTGCAATATCCGGCTGAAGCAGAAGAGACGCCTTCGCGCCATAATAGTGAATGGCGTCTGTCATTTGGCAGAAGTAATGCAGATTTGTCTCGTCGTTAATGTCCAGACAGCAGTCGTGGGGATGCCGGATCTTCTTGGGCTGATTGGCCTTGCAGACCACCACCGCGGCGCCGCCCTTCGCATTGCTCGCATGATAGGTAATCAGGCCCTCGCTGGGGTACTTCTCCGATCCTTGGATGAAGTGCGGGCAGCTGGCGGTTTGGATGATGCGGTTGCGCAGAGTCACTCCATGAATATTCAGGGGGGAAAAAAGATGGCTATACCGGTTTTGCATGGCTTGCGTCGCTCCTTTCCATTTGTTTCAGTCGAATCAAACACGATGGGGCGGGAGTCCCTCTCCCATGCTTTCATTATAAGCTTCGTGTGCTTTTTTACCAATATTGTTTAGGAATTCCTGCCATTCTTGATTGGAAACGCCTATTTCTATGCATTTTGCAGCTCTGATCTGCAAACGGAAGGGGCCCCGCCAAATGTTTGCGGGGCCCCCTCGTTTCGCTTTATGGCGGATCAGTCGGCGGAAGATTCATATTTTCTTGAAAGCGCTTCTGCAAGTGCGACAAAAACAGCTCCGCGCAGGACTCGTTCCCCTTGCGGTAGACCCCATACAGTCCGCTTTTGAGCTGGAAATCCTCCATAGGAAGCATGTTCAGCCCGCAGGCCAGCGCGATATGCCGCATATTTCCCGGCATGATCGCGGCCATTCTGCCGTTGCCCAGAATGATATTCAGAAGCAGCTCGTTCCAATCCCGGTACACCTTGATTCCACTGGAGATTCCATATTGGTTGACCATGGTATAGGTAACATTCCGCGGCATATGCTGTCCATCAAACATGTAGGTGTCCACGCGCTTCATCACCTCTCTGTATCCACCGGAAACATCCGTTTCCGCCGAAACCGTCAGGTAGTTCCGGTCCAGCGACAAGCAGACCCGGTTCAGCGCGTCATCCTCGTTTGCCGCCTGCGCGTCGCTGAGCAGACGCAGAGCCAAGTCGATTCGGCCCTCCCGCATCATCATTTCCAACTCGCTGCAGCTGTAATATTGAATGTCAAATTGTATGCCCGGCTCTGTTGTATGAACAGTGCTGATCGCGCGGGCCAGACGGATAAAGAACACTTCGGGTGGAGCGACCAAAAGGGAATCCTCAATCCCAATCCGCAGGTTTTCGTGGCGGTAGCCCTGCTTGAAATGCTGCAGGACCGCCTTTGCTTCCTCTTCCTTCTCCAATATGGAAATGGCGTGGGGCAAAAATGCCCGTCCGAACTCACTCAGCTCGGTATGACGCCCGTCCCGGACAAAGAGCGCGCCGCCCAGCTCATCCTCCAAAATCTGGATGTATTTACTTACGGAGGACTGCGATATAAAGGCGAACTCCGCCACCTTGGAAAAATTTTGATACTCTGCGGCCAGGACAAAAATCTTGACGTGCCGTAACTCCACCCGGAATAGCCTCCTCTCTTATTCCGCGATATACTTCGCCGCTTCTGCTGCGGCTTCCCTTCCAGAGTATAGCACAAAACTCATCTCGCTGCCGAAGAACGCGTAAAGATTGTTAAACCATCCGGAACACATAACGCCCGCCGCATACAGGCCCGGTATGGAATCACCGTTTTTATCCACGACCTGCTGATGGTTGTTGATCTTCAGGCCGCCCAGGCAGGTGTCGATCCCGGATTCTCCCCGAATGACATAATACGGGGCATTTTCCACCGGGAACAAAAATTCCTTGCGCTTCAGGAACTCCTCATCATACCCCCGGTGACAGGAGTCGTTGTAATGCTCCACGGTCTCCTTGAGCGTCTCCGCCGGGCAGCCAATGAAGGCGGCGACTTCTTCCAGGGTCTGGCACACCTGCATGATGCCCCGCTCGACCTCAAACTGGATGTGCTCGTCTATGCGCTCCCGCCAGGTGTCCGGGTCCTTCCCCTGGTCAATGGGATGGGTCCCGAACATCGTGGGCGGCTGATTGAGCATACAGCCATTGTCGATTCGCGGCGGCAGATAGGCGTCGGTGGTTTTGACTGTGTCGATGTACCGCTGATCCATCAGGATGTAGCAGACCTTCCCCGGCTGCATATCCACATTGGCACACTGCATCCAGCCGAACTCCTCAAACGGAAGCCCCTCGTTGACAAAGCGTTCGCCCAGTTTGTTGACCTTAATGGGGTGGGGACGGCGCATCAGCATGCCTACCGTCTCACTGGCCCTGGGGAAGTGATTGTGCGGACCAATGAACAGCGTGCCGACGGCGCCCTCCACGCCGCCGACCTCCTCTGCCATCAGAAGGCCGTCGCCGGTGTTGTGGGGGACCTGCGCCATAATGTGGACGTTTTCATACTCCGTTCCCTGATAAAACCGCTGTACCAGCTCCTTGTTGCTGGAAATGGAACCAGTGGCCAAAATGACCGCTTTGGCACGGATGATCTCCGGGCCGTCCGGGCCGTCGGCCTCCACGCCCACGATGGAACCGTCCTCCGCCTTGATGAGATGCCTGGCGCGGGTATTCAGCCAGATCTCCACGCCATATGTTTCGCAGTTGTCCTTCAGGCACTTCGTGATGTGAGGACCCTGGGGGATCATCTCCCACTGCTGCTTTTCCGCATTCCATTTGCCGAGGCGGTGATGGGTGTTGCGGAAGCGGGTAATATCCGCGCTCTCCGTGGCCACAAAGTCATACTTCAGCCCCAGGTCCTCCAGCCAGCGGAAATTTTCACTGGTCCCATTGAGCCACTTGCGCACCAGCTTGGCGTCACAATGCCAGTTCAGCACGGTCATCAGGTCGTTGAACGCCTGGTCCACATCCATCTTTATTCCGAAGCGGTGGTGCACCGGCGTGTCAATTCCCATCATACCCGCACTCATTTTCATGCAGCCGCCCACAGAGGACATCTTTTCCAGCACCAGAACACGTTCGATTCCCAGCTGCTTTGCTACGATTGCAGCAGACATACCTGCGCCGGATGCGCCTACAATACAAATGTCCACGGTCTTTTCCATCCAGATTCCTCCTTTTCATGGAACTGTCTTATTCTCGAAAGAGCGGAGAGACACGTCACGCTGCGCTGCCGTGTCTCGCCTCCGTTCCCTGGTTTCCGGAAACGGGGCCGGCGAGTCATTCCTGTTCTGGAGTTTGCTCCTGCTGATTCGGCGGCATGTCTGTATGTTCCCCGGATGGTGAAAGGTCCGAGTCCAGCCCCTCTGCGGCGCGCGCCTCCGCCCGGTACAGCGGCAGAAACGCCAGCACCAGCAATACAGCGCCTGCGCTGACGCAGGAAACTGTAACCAGCAGATTGCTTCCCGAGCCGCTGAGCCCCCATCCCAACAGGATTCCGCCGATCAGCAACTTATCCAGTCTTGATAACCGCTTACGCACTTCGCTTCCTCCTTCCCAGGTCATGATACGGTCGCCTGCACCCGAATTCGATCCCTTACAGTGCGTTGCAGACGCCAAACGCCTCGCGCATGGCGGTCTGTATGCTGCCGCATTCATGGCAGTCTCCCAAATAGTAAACCTTTGGCGCGCTGTTTGCGAAGCTCATGGCTTCCTCCTGCCGGCTGCACATACCGGCCGCTACCAGAACGGTGTCCGCCGTTACGGATTGCTCCGCCCCGTCCCCGTCGGTATAGCGGACGGTTTTCCCGTCCAGGATTTCCTGCGCCTTTGCGTTGACGGCGAAGGAAAACAGCGGCTGCTGCTCCCATTCCGCCCGGAACAGCGAATAGAAGTGGATGGGCACGGCATCCGGGGCCAGCTTTTCCTGCATCTCCAGGACTTTGACCTTGTGCCCCAGCTTCGCCAGATGAAGGCCGGTCTCCACGCCTACCTCGCCGCCGCCGATGATCACCACATCGCCCTTTACCTGTTCCGGCTTCTGCAGCGCCTCTACCGCCGTCATGACCTGCTCCGCGCCGGGAATCGGCGGTCGCTTGGGGTCCGTGCCGATTGCCACCAGGACAGCATCATAATTTTCTTTTTCCAGCATACCCGCGGTAACCGGGGTGTTCAGCTCGACCCGGACCTTGCTTTTCTCAATCTGATGAATCATATAGTCGCGGAATTTGGGAATGGTCCACTTCATGTAGGGAATCGCCGCGATATTCAGCTGGCCGCCCAGCTGCCCGGTCTTTTCGTACAGGGTAACATCATAGCCCCGCTGGGCGCTGACCAGGGCGGCCTCCATGCCTGCCACGCCGCCGCCAATGACCGCCACTTTCATTTTTCCTGCCGGCTTGGTGACCATGCGGTCGATCTTGGGTTCCAGTCCGAAGACCGGGTTGACGGAGCATACGCTCAGCCAGTGCTCCGGCCGGGCCTGGTGGCATTTGTTGCAGCGCAGGCAGGGAACGATGTCGTCCTCCCGGCCTTCCATCGCCTTCACGCCCCAGTCGCTGTTTGTCAGCCAGGCGCGGGCCGAGCCGATAAAATCGGCGTCCTCGTTGGCAATCATCTCCTCGCAGGTATTGGGGTCATATCCGCCGCCTACGATGACGATTTTGGTCTTGCAGCCCGCCGCATGGACCGCATGGGTGATTCGGGAGGCCACCTCCCGGTGCGGGACCTCTTTCGGGTTCAGATAGGTCGGCTGAGAGGGGTCGATAAACGTCCCGCGAATCTGGAGCAGATCCACCTTTCCCTCGCACAGCTTTGCCAGCTCAATGGTGTCCTCCACCGTCACACCAGGCGTCAATTCCGGCTCCTGGCCGGAGCAGGAGATCTCCACCAGAAAATCAGAGCCGCACTCCGCCTTGATTTTCTCGCAGATGAGCAGCGGGAACCGCGCCCGGTTTTCCACGCTTCCGCCGTACTCGTCGGTCCTCCGGTTCGTATAGGGAGACAGGAAGCGTCCGGGCAGCATCAGGCGGTACGACATATGCATGAAGCACATGCCAAACCCCAGGTTCTTTGCGATCTTGGCTTCCGCTGCATATTCGTCCGAACACCGCTCCAGGTAATCGTGGGTAGCGGCCTTTCCCTTCATGCGGACGGACCCGTCCCCTTCTACAAACTCCGACCAAATATCATCGCTGGCGTCAATTCCGTGGACCATGATACCGGAAGCAGGCATGATCAGAATGGACGGCATGGCGCCGTAATACCGCACCGCATCCGCCATCTGTGCGAAGTAGTGCTGATTTGCGCCGTTATGTATATCCAGCATGGACGCATGGGGGTCCGAACCATTGAGTACCGGAGAGGCGCCCTTACAGGTGACAACGGCCGCGCCGCCTTTGGCCTTATTGGCATAGTGCGTAATAAACCCTTCTGTGGGCCAGCTCTCAGAGCCTTGGCAAAAATGCGGACTGCTGCAGGTGGCGATCAGGCGATTCCGCAGCACCACATTTCCGATTTTGACCGGAGAAAACAAATTCGGATATTTTACAGGCATGATTGTATAAGCTCCTTCCTCCCAAATTTTCTGCTTGCCGGAACGCGCATCCGGACGCTATGGCCGGTTCGGAACGCTTTCGCAAGTTTTATCATCCGAAAATCATCATCAGGATCATAGCAACGACCGTCGCCAGCGTCGTACAGCCGATCTGCACCACAACGATCTGTCCATAGGCCTCCTTGTGGGTCAGCCCTAGGAAATTCATCGTAACATTCAAGTTTCCGGACCAGGGCATCGAGTCAAAGGTCGTGGAGGCGATCTGCGTCAAACGACACAGCAGCGGTGCGGACGCGCCCAGTTCGATGCAGCGCGCACCCAGCATGGAGCCGGACAGTGTAATGCCGGAAATCGGGTCGGCCGAAATGCAGGCAAAGAGCATCGTGCCCAGTACGCACAGCAGATAGGGATTCATGGACCAGCTCAGCACCGCATTCATCAGGGCATTATATACGGCCGTCTGGGTCACGACCGTCGCAAAGCCGACGACCATGCAGGTCTGAAGCAGCGGGATACAGGAGGTCTCGGCGCCTTCCCGAATAACCTGCATCAGCTTTTTCGCGATGCGCTTCCAGTTCATTGCCACGCACAGAACAATGCCGATCAGCTGCGCGATGACACACGCCGCATAGGGGTCCATCTGGAAGCCAAGCTGCAGCACCATACAGGCTCCCACTACTACGACGATGGGGAGCAGCGAGACAAAGAAGGAAGGCGCGTCGTTTTCGTCAAAGTCCGAACCAAGCGCTTTCTCCATCTCGGTACCTGTGTAACCAATCCCTTGGGCGCGGTAGCGCTTGCACAGATGGTTGACATACAGCGCAACTGAACCAAAGGCCACGATCGCGGCGATCACACCATAAATCGGTCCGCTGTACAGGCCGACGCCATAGATTTCTGCGGCGGTCATATTGGCGGTGGTCACCGAGCCGGGCAGATAGTACATGGTAATGGACGCCGTGCCGACCATGGAAACGCAGGCCACATTTCGCGGCAGGTCGGCCGCGCGCATCAGGGAAAACGCGAGAATTGCGCCCAAAAACGGGAAGGAAATGATGTTCACATAGGACAACACCATGACAAACACCATCAATGCGTAAGGCGCAAACCCAACACCGAACTTTTTAATCAAGGTGCGGCCGAACTGCTCGCTGCAGCCCGTGGCGGTCATAACGCCCCCGAAAATGCCTCCGGTCACAAACGGGAATACCAGTCCCCCGGCAAACCCGCCCATACCCTGGGCAAAGGGCCCCCAAATCGCGGCGACCGGTCCGCCCTCAATGGCAAAGCCGAGAATAATGGTACACACAATGGCAGTGGGAATCATGCCAAACCCCTTCATACACAGGAAGAAAAACAGTACAATCGCAAGAATGAGCAAAACAGCGGACCCTGCTACTGATGTCATTGTTCTCTAACTCCTTTTCTTCTAATTTGACCGAAAATTGTGGAATGTGTACATGAAGCTTCATGTTAATAGCATAGCACGTCGTCAACTTGATGAAAAACATCAAATTTGAATACCTCATATTCCGAAACAGAATTTAGCGTTCCATCTGCACTCCTTTGTTTTCTGCTTTGATCATCGGATTTTGCCGCGCATTGCAGACACATTCCACCCAAGCCCTTATTGCCAGTATAAGCTGCCTGCCGCTTCGTCAGCACTTCATTTGTTCGCGGTTTTCCCTTTCGCTTCCTCTCTGCGACCAATCCGGATCAACCCTCCGCATATCTGCACCGCACCTCCGCCGCACCGCGCGGTTTCCGCCTGATTTCCATTCTCCTCGGCATGTCATCTTTTGCTCTTTCATATAGTGAAGCAAAGCCATAAGGAGGGTCTGCTTCATGAAAATCGTCCTGTTCAAGCGAAAAATCCTGACCTTACTCGCCTGCGCAGCCGCGGCCGCGCTGATGTTCTATGTGGTCAACTATCCGTCCGTCGTCGGCGTCTACGCCGCCGACCGCCCTCTGCCCATCTACTGCGTGGAAAAGGATTACAAGGTGCTCTCCATCTCCTTTGACGCCGCCTGGGGTGATGTGAGATTGCGGCAAGTGTCATCACGGTTTGCTTGTAAGCAACGCCTATGATTATTTGGCCTGAAAAGATCGTGTTCCGCAGTCTTTGCAAGCAAAGACTGCGGAACACGATCTTTTCCATTATGCGTCGTTATTCTCTTTTTTCCCAAAAGATAAATATCTATGATATGTTTCTTCTGGAAATGCGTATTCTTCCAATTGGGTATCATATTTCGTACGATCTTCTGTCACCGTGTAACCAAAGCCCGGCTTATATTTTTCCAACGCTATTTGTTTTAATAAGTACATGGCAGGTGGATATCCGGCATTTGCCACTCGCTGTATCATTTGCCTGCTACGCAGAGGATCCTTGGTTACTCCGTTCCCATGGAGCCGGCATAATCCCAAACGCAGCAGAGCATAGGGATTTCCTTCCTTTGCCCATTTTATCCACAGCGGAATTGGTTCCTTAGTGCTTGTAGCCTCTACTTCTCCGCGTATCAACTGCGGAACGCCATTTCCTGCTTCGGCGAACATAACCGCAATTTCCGGGTCAGGAAGATTCCGATACTGATTTTGGCAATAATACATTTCCTGCACAAAAACATGAATGGGCGTTTGATCGTTGAATATACCTTGTTGGATTAGCTCCTCTGGCGTGCGAGTTTCGAGTATTTTTGTCAGTCGCTCCCATTCATCTGCCGTTTTCTGCTGTATCGTAACTTTCTCTTTTAAGGCCAGAAGGCGGTTTAATGTTTCATCCTCTTCTTTTTTCAGCTTTAATAACGCGCAGGCAGATTCAAGTGCGGCCAGTTTCGCTTCTATATCTTGGAGGGACAATTCGGGCAGCGCAAGCGCGTCTTGATAGGCCCGCGACCCTATTTCCTTCTGAATCTCGTTTCCAGTGTCATATGCTGAACAGCTTCTAAAGACCTTCCTTCTGGCAATGAACAGCAAAAAAGATTCGTCCAAGTAACGGACGAATCTTTTTTGTTATATATCAACTCTCAGCGTACTATGCTGAGATACTTATAAATCGTAGTGCGGCTCACATCACAGACCCGGGCAAATTCGCTGATATTGAGCTGGCCGGACTGATAAGCCGGATAATGCCGGTAGAAGATTACCGGGATGGTATCTGCGGTAACTTGTGGCCGCCCAATCAATTTGCCTTTGGCTTTCGCATTTGCCATGCCAGAGCGCACACGGGCACGGATCATGGCGAGCTCCAACTGGCCGAATACCCCTGCCATTTGTAGGAACGCTTCTGTCACAGGGTCCGCATGGCCTTTCCGACAGTCCATCGTGATACTGCCTACGATAATCAGGCAGAGGGACTTTCCCTTTACCAAGTCAATGATTTCACAGAGCTGTTTCGTACTCCGGGCCAGTCGGGAGACCTCCAGCGTGATGATCGTATCTCCCTCTTGCGCCAACTCAAACATGCTCTGCTGAACTTGTTTGACAGCGCTGTCTCCGTGCTCGTACTCCAGGTAGACCTTCTCCGCCCCGGCTGCCTTCAGTTCCCGCACTTGGCGGTCAATATCCTGCTTACTCTCATTGGTGCTGCAACGGGCATATCCGAAATTCATATTCACCACCTCCTTGGATGTACAGAAAAACAGTTGTTAAACTGGACACTCCAAATCTATCAACCAGCGCCGCAAAAAGGCATATTTTTCTCTTAATTTTGTTCATGAAATTCCAGCAGCCTTTTTGCGGAGCGGAGCCCGGTATCAGAGCTCCCCGCAATACAGGAATTCCTCCAGCTCTTCCGGGGAAAAACCTTCTGCCGCCAGCATGTCGATCTCCTCTGGAGCATAGCCAAAAGCCGGGGCCACTGATTTCAGCTCGTCTAGATAACTGGGGGCAGTCTTAGCCGGAACGATAGTCCGCCGTTCCCATGGGGCGTAGAAGCGCCGCCAACATGGGTCGAGCCAGGCCGTGAACAGCTTGGAGTCGTCGAATTGACCTCTCGTAATTTGGCCCGCAGCGGTGATCTGTAAAATCTCCCCGCACTGTGTTGGAATCTTGGCAGCCTCTCCAAGCTGGAATCGCAAGCGGCAGATCGCCCGCCGCAGGATCTCCTCAGTTGAAGCATAGAGGTAGAGCCCTCTGGCGGGGAAGTGATACAGACACATGGGATTATCGCCCTTGACAATATACAGATCATCCGCTCCGCTGAGAACGGTAAATGTAAACGAGCCCTCCACCTGTTCCGCCATATGGCGCAGGCTTTCAAAGCCCAGTGTATGGGCCCGTTCCAGGAGCTGTACCCCAATATAGCTGTCCGTCTCAATTTTCGGCTCGGGAAGTCCGAGTTTTCTGCGCAACGTCTTATCGTTCCGAATGACGCCGTTGTGAGCCAGGGCGAACAGGCCGTCGGATACAGTTCCCCGAAACGGGTGGTTATTATAGTTCCTTTGCTCGCTCCCCTGCGTCGTCAGCCGCGTATGGCCCATAATGGTCCACGCATCCGCAGGGATATGGAAACGCATCTGATGGGCTGGAAGGGGGCGCTTATAGACGCAAAGTTTTCCATGACTGTGGTAAGCAATCCCCGTGGCATCTGTCCCTCTGGCCTCACAAGAAGCGGACAGGACCGCGAGAATGTGGTTTCTCTGCTTCTGGGTCAGGGAATGGCCGTAGTCGATGATTCCAAACAAGCAGCACATTACAGCTCATCCTCCCCGGAAACAGGCTCATTGACATAGAGCCGCCGCTCTTTTAGGTACTGTACCAGTTCCGGGGCCTGACAGCCCGAGACAAAACTGGTCCAGGACAGGGCTTTCAATTCCTCGTCAGACAAATAAATTGCCACATCACAGACTCGGTCAACGAGCTGCAATGTGGCAATTAGCGTGTTGTATTTCAGAGTTCCTCGAAACATACGAAACTCGACGGTATCACTATTTTGGAGGTTCACACAGGAATATCGTCCCCCTCCACACCCTTTCTTTGCGTGGTCCAGAATATCCATCGGATGGTCTTTCAGACCATACCGGGCGGCCCAGCGTTCCAACTGACGCGGGGTGCGGCGGCTGAATTTCAGCAACTCCTCCCAGTGTTTCTCAAAGAAATACAGGGCGCGGGCAATGCTGGACTCTTGTTCCTGACGATTCGAGCCGAAGGCCGCCCGGCTCACATGGACATGAAGGCCGCAGGTCCCGGCCTGATGGCTCCGATAGCCCATAGTGACCGCCTCGCACATGATTGTCTCCCAAGGCATATTTTTCTGATGGAATTCCAAGGTCATGGGGTGTGTC
This sequence comes from Clostridiales bacterium, assembly GCA_019415645.1. GTDB lineage: Bacteria > Bacillota > Clostridia > Oscillospirales > Oscillospiraceae > DXYV01. The sequence goes on along the minus strand of DXYV01000003.1, from coordinate 81,987 downwards.
ACGATTTCAAATCCTTCGTCCAAAGAGCCGTCATGCTTGCAATAAATCAGATCTTCCCTGGCATTTGCCAGGGCCAAAATTGTTTTGGCGTTTCCAGAGTATTCCCCGGCTCCGTCGATTTCCAGTTCCACACCAAAATATCGGTTCCCGTTCCCATAGAAGATCGGCTCCGGCTTGTACGAGTAGTCTTGTATTGCTCTCTGCCGGGCATCTCTGGTATAGCAGTCGTAGCACAGGGGCTCCTCGTCATCCTCATCGTCTCTGGAATAATAAGCGCTGTCATTGCGAAGTAAGGCTCCGCAGCGAATACAGTTGGTGTAATCCCGCTCGTAACACCGCTGACAAAGCGGAACACAATCGTTGCCAGCATTGTCATCCGCCCAAATACGCTCTCCACAGACCGTGCAGAGCGCGGTTTCCTGCTCGAAGCAGTCAGAGCAAAGCTCCTGATTTTCAAACATCTGCCGCTGGTCACTCGAATATTCATGGCCGCAGATTTCACAAGTAAACATGTTGTCTCTCATGGTTTGTCGTCCTCCTGTTTCATGAAATAGTCGATGGCCGCGCACAGCAGAGCCGCCGCAGCCGCCAGGAGAATTCCCAAAAGCTTCTCCTGGACCTCGTTCCGCTCATTCATCCCGCTATTGTGCATACCCTTCTGAGAAGCTGATCCACTAATTCCACAATGACAGCGCGAATGACAGATAAAAGCATTTTCAGCATGGTTTTCTTCCTCCTTTTTGTGAAAATCAAAAAATACCGGAAACTGCATATGGGGCGTTAACCTCAGCAGTTTCCGGTATTCTATCGAAATGATATTTGGTTAAGGAGGACAGAAAAACCAAACAGGGGACTAAATAACCAATGGGAGGTTTTTCGTGATGCGAAATGAAGATTACCTCGAATGGCGGGAGCATGAATTACAGGAGCGACTGCCTGTAGTACTGACAGCGCAGGAAGCAATGGACATATTAGGCGTAGGCAAGAACACCATCTACCGTCTGCTGGATTCCGGTGCGCTGAAAGGATTTCGAGTTGGACGTGGTTGGAGGATTCTGGAGTCCGCAATTTATGATTTAGCCGAAAGATAGTTACATGGACAGATGGACAGATCAAAGCAGTAAACTTAGTTTAAAATGGTATGAAAGACATCTTATACCGTTTTCAGTAAGTTTTCAAATATGATCTGTCCATCTGTCCATATTGAATATGCTAAAGCGTCCTATTCATCGAGTTCTTTAATATTTCGCAAGCAGATGCGATGCTGCGAGTGGAGGAGTTTTTTTAAACGGGTACTATAATATGCCCTTCTCTCTCCCTCAATTATTAAATCAAGGCCAGGGCACCCAGCCCTGATTAAATCCATTTCGTCCCCGGTGGGATCGCGGTTTTCATTTTCATGTTCACGGTACCACAGTTCATATCGAAATAGATACTGGAAGCGGTAATATAAAAGGTCTAAGTTCTCAGAATCTAGGTTTTCAATCTGCCTTTCCTTTAAAAGCCGAATTAACTCTTGTCTAAATGGGTCAATAGCAGGCGAAAATGTACGTCTTCTCGCCTTCTCATATATAGGAGACAGTTCTACGCTAATCATGGATAAATAGCCTGTCAAAGATTCAAAGGCATCTATCGACATAGTTACATTGCACGTATCACGTAGCCGATATGCCAGTGTGGTAAACAGCAAAATTTTACCCAATATTTTTTGAAGCTGCGCCTTTTTTTGCCCATTTTGCAACGAATTTAGTGTCAGCGTCGGATACTCGAAAGTCCAATTTTTAAGATGAAACAGCCTTTGGGCCCGCTTATGCAGAGGGTTTTCTTCCATGTTGGGCACGAGATAATCCTGCCATGCATTCATTTTTAGGTCAACATACAATTTACCCGTACCTTGCAAAGAGGCCTCATCGATGGGGTATCCGTTGCTATCAAGCTCAGGCTCCCCTTGGTTCTTTCGATTCAGGAAATAACTGTAAATCAAAACTGGAAGCAAAGCTTTGACCAGAGGTTCGTCTTTAGGAAGCAAGGTGTTCAATTCAACGGATATCATGGCGAGATCACGGTTGATGGAGGTGGGGAGAGTAAATTGACATCTGAATTTCTGTTGGGCAGTTGTGCTTTTTGCGCGTGAATCAGTTTGTGTTTGATGAGAGCGAAGAGGTTCCAGCCACGATGCCAAATCGCCAAACCATGCAGGTTTGTGGTTTTCCGGGCTATAAGCTTCCGAGTCACCCATGATTTGTCCTGGTTTAAAGAGGCCTCTCCAGTATAGACTGATTCGCTCAATGGCCTGATGATATAAATCCTCGGAGTTGAGTGGTTTATTCCCTAAAATCTCAGAAATTGGAAACACCTCGTTTGCATTTTTTGTCTTTGTTGAAGATAGAGTCAAAGTTGCTATACTCCTTCGTGTGGACAGAAATCACCTGTCCAGAAAGGAGAATCGCTATGACCAGCAAGCCAAAAAAATACTATGCCGAGGAGATCGTCGATGCCGTCAACCATGGGCAGCCGGACGCCTATGCCGTCCTGCGCCACTCAGAAACTCACCAGCTATGCCTTATCTATATGGGGAGATTTTTGCCGCTAGCCCACTTTGAAATGGATTTTCAGAGAGAAGGTGGAGAGCCTTTTGCGGCGACCGCAGACACTATGCAGTGGAAACTGGTTCTTTACACCGATCCGGATATACCAGCAAGTGCTTGCCTCGCACTTCTAGATCAGAAAAATAGTGTCGTTTTGTCCTCCGCCCAAGATCAGTTTGGGGGGCAACTATGGATGATAGGAGTTGCACCACAGTATTCTCGCGCAACTGCAATACATGCTGTTTTCGGCGTTCAGGGACAGCATTCGGTTGGGTCCTTGCTCATAGATAGATCACCTATTTTAGCAAAACATTGGCAGTTATCTTCGCAGTATTTGCGGCCAGGGTGGTGTCAGGAAAGGATGAATGAACTTGAGCTTTGACTTCAAGATGACCAGATCCTGGGGTAGCGATGAGTCTGATCGCCTGCCAGCTACCCGCTTTGAAACGCCCGATCTCGCATTTCCGCAGTCATCATGGGATCCCGAGGAAGGCTGCGATTTGGGATGCAGTGTCGCCCGGGAGATACAGCTGGCACCAACGAACTTGAGTTTTGACTTCAAGACGGCCAGAACCTGGGGTAGCGATGAGTTTGATTGCCTGCCAGCGACCCGGTCTGAAACGCCAGTTCTCGCATTTCCACAGTCACCCTGGGAGCCCGAGAAAAACTGCGGTTCGGACCCAAGCATCTTCTCGGAAAAACAACATGGGCATGAGTTGCAATGTCCTACGGGACGACTAGATGTATCCGCATTAAAGCTCACTCAGCGAATCTCTGAGCCCCGCCAATTTGACCAGAAGTGGCCCGGAAAACCATTTCCAGTGCATCGCCAGGAAACACCAAAGCCCGACATCAGTGCCGGACTTGGCAAGCGTCAAATCAGTCGAGACCTGGTCAGCTTGGAGCATTTCCTGCTTCAAAAATTGACCCTGATGTATTATCAGGAGAGGCTTTTCCATTTTGAGGGAGCGTGCTGGAGAAATCTGGACACACATCAGGCGATTGTGTTGTTTAAGTCTATCCTGCAAAAAGACGGACTTGCCGACAGTTTGACCGACAGCGATTATCGAAAACTGGTGAAGATGGTGACTGCGAGCCCCGAAATTCAGCAAGAGGAAGAACTTCAGCCTCCTCCTCATGCCATCAACTTCTTGGACGGCACCTTCGATTTAGAGACAGGCCAACTGTGCCCGCATGATCCTGCCGACGGGTTCTTCCGTGTGGTGAAGTTCAGCTATCGGCGGATTTGTGCGAATACAGAACAAGACACAGCCTTTGAGTCATTTATCCAGCAAGTCAGCAATGATGATCCAGGAGTACGCCAACAGATTTTAGAACTGATTGCTTTAGTCCTTTCGGAGGCTGATTTAAAGTATTTCTATGTATTACTGGGGCCAAGCAATACAGGGAAGTCTCAAATCGGAAAGCTTTTGGAGAAGTTGGTTGGCGAGGAAAACGTAGTCACTGTTCGGGGGATGCACGACTTCTCCAACCAGTGGACTACTGGCAGCATGCAGGGAAAGCGCCTGGCTTCCTGTTTGGACTTGCCGGATAAGGCGCTCCCCGCAGACGCTGCTGGAATTATCAAACAGCTGGTGGGCGATGACACCGTTAAGATCGAGGAAAAATATAAGCCGCCTAGCGTCATGAGGAAAAAGCCGGTTCTCTTTTTTGCGGGCAACTATCCGCTTCGTGGCAAAACCTTGGATGAGGCGATTCTGAGCCGTATGGTGATCATCCCTTTTGCCAATCCCTGTCCAGTCGAAGACATGAAGCAGGAACTGTTTCGAGATTTTTTAGAGGAAGCCCCGTATATTATAAACCAAGCCATCTCTGCATTTCAAGCATTGATGGGCAGAAATTTCCAGGCCACACGCGCTCAGGTTCCTGAAGAATACATGCCTCAAACCGCAGCTGACAAGACACTGTTTCTGAAGGATTTCGTGCGACAATGTTGTGAATTCGAAATGGAAACTGAGACCACAACAAGTGATCTCTATCATGCCTTTGTGGACTTTTCATCATCAAGTGGTTTTTCGCCAATATCAGAAATTGATTTTGCCAGACAATTTAATGAGCTGATTCGTATTGAGAAACTTCCGATAAAGTCTGTCAAACGGGTGAATGGCTGCGGCTCCAGAGGCTATCAGGGCATCACTCTCTTGCCAGAACCCCAACTTCCACTTTTCTAGGAATGTTAAACCTTCCCGGTCACATATTATTCTTACAGAATATAGGAAGAAGGAGGACAATCCTGATGACCATAGAAGCAACACGGCCTGTCGCCCACCCGGCTTGGCAGGTGACCCGCCACTTTGACGGCGGCAAAGGTCCGGAGGAACTGCTGAGAGCGCTGATTCAGGCTCACAAACCGCACATTACATAAGATATTTTATTCCCATGCGAAAGGAGGTGGGGCGGTCATGGAATCGTGGAACACGGCATGTTATCTGCGCCTATCCCGAGAGGATGGCGACAAAGCAGAGAGCGACAGCATTGCCAACCAGCGTAAGCTGCTGGAGCAATACCTTTCCTCTCATCCAGAACTGCACCTGATAGAATTCTATCAGGATGACGGCTATACCGGCACCAACTTTGACCGCCCCGCCTTTCGAAAAATGGAAGCAGACCTTGAGTCCGGGAAGGTAAACTGCGTCCTGGTCAAAGACCTGTCCCGGTTTGGCCGCGACTATATCGAGATGGGCCGCTACCTGGAGCGGGTCTTCCCCACGCAGGGCGTGCGGTTTATTGCCGTGAACGACCATGTGGACAGTCAACAGGGGAGTTATGATATGCTCCTGCCCATGAAAAATATTTTCAACACTCAGTATGCCAGGGACATTTCGGACAAGGTCCGCTCCGCCATCCATGCCAAGCAGCAGAGGGGGGAATTTATCGGAGCCTTTCCTAGCTACGGCTATCAAAAAGACCCGGCCAATCATAACCGTTTGGTCGTTGATCCCGCCGCAGCCCAAGTGGTGCGGCGGATTTTTGATCTCTTTGAGCATGGGTGGGGAAAGATCAAGATCGCAAAACAGCTCAATGCCGAAGGGATTCCGAGCCCAAGCGAGTACAAGCACATTCTGGGCGAGCGTTACCACAATGGGCGGAAGATCGAACAGACTACCTACTGGACCTACGCCACCGTTCACCGTATTCTGCAAAACCAGATGTATGCGGGGAATATGGAACAGGGCCGGAACTTCCGCCCTACCATGCACGGGAAGGCCGTTCAGCTGGACCGCTCGGACTGGACAATTGTACCGGATACCCATGAAGCCATCATCGGTCCGGACCAATGGGAGCGTGTCCAGGCCCTGCTCCGCAAGCGGACCCGGCAGCTCAACTTCGACCAGAACCAGAGCCCCTTCGCTGGGTTCCTCCGCTGCGGAGACTGCGGGCGGGCTATGGTAAAAACCAGGAGCGCTGGCGGTATCTATTACAGCTGCGGCTCCTATAAGCGGTATGGGCCTACAGTGTGTACCAAACACAGCATCTCCCATGCGGTTCTGGAACAAATCGTTCTGAGTGACCTGAATCAGATCATTGCGTCGGTGCAAGACCTACAGGCATTGGCAGAAGAAGCAGAGCGGCAGGCCCCCAAGGGAAGGTCGGGGGAACGGGAGCGTCTGGAAGGCGGACTGGAGCGCCTCTACCGTTTGAAGAAATCGGCTTATGAGGATTACCGGGACGGATTGATTCGCAGGGAGGACTTTCTGCGCTATCAGTCGGACTATGAGCGGCAGGAGCGGGAGTTGTCCGCCCAGCTTCAGCAACTGGAATCGCCGCAGGAGGAAGATCTCCTTCTCCATCCCTGGGTCCAGTCCCTGCTTCGACACGGAAAGCTGACCAGTCTGGACCGCGTCACCGTGGCGGAGACAGTAAGGCAGATTCTGATTTTTGAAGATGGACACATTGAGATTACTTATACTTTTTCCAATGAGCTTGGACTTTTGACTGTATAGAGGGCGTTCTGCGCAATAGATGCAGAACGCCCTCCTGCTTTAAGATTTGATGTAAATTTCGACTTGTTTTTTACATCAAAATACGTTATAATTCTCTCAAACTCCACACTGGAGGTGTGATGATGTACCGAAAGATCACCCAATATCTTCTGGATTGGAAAAAGAGCTCCTACCGCCGGCCATTGATTTTACAGGGGGCGCGGCAGGTGGGCAAGACCTATGCGCTTCTGGAGTTTGGAAAAGCTCACTACGAGAACGTAGCCTACTTCAATTTTGAGACCAACCCTAGTCTAGCCAATGCCTTTGAGGAGAGTCTGGAGCCCTCCTATCTGATCCCCCTGCTCTCCCGCCTGGCGGGGCAAAGCATCGTGACAGAAAAGACTCTGGTAATCTTCGACGAGGTGCAGCTCTGCGAGCGGGCTTTGACCAGCTTGAAATATTTTTGTGAGTTGGCCCCCGCCTACCATGTGATCGCCTGCGGCAGCCTGCTTGGGGTGGCAGTCAACCGGCAGAAATTCTCTTTCCCCGTTGGGAAGGTGGACATGAAGACCCTCTATCCCATGGACCTGGAGGAGTTCCTGCTGGCCTGCGGCGAGGAGGAACTGGTGGGACAGATTCGGGACTGTTTTGCCCAGGATACCCCTATGCCTTCCGTGCTCCACGAGGCGGCGCTGAGCTACTACCGGCAGTACCTGCTGGTGGGGGGAATGCCCGACTGCGTCAGCAAGTTCATCGAAACCCGCGACTATGTTCTGGTCCGGCATATTCAGGACACCCTTCTGGCCGCCTATCTCAATGATATGAGTAAATATAACAAGGAGAATGAGACCAAGAAGACCCGGCTGGTCTACGATAACATCACGGTTCAGCTCTCAAAAAAGAACACCCGCTTCCAGTACAAGCTGGTGAAGAAGGGCGGGCGGGCCTCGGAGTTTGAAAACGCCATTGAGTGGCTGGTTCTCTCCGGAATCGTCACCCGCATCTACCGGGTAGACCAGATCAAAAAACCTCTGGAGAACTATCGTGATATCGACGCGTTCAAAACCTATGTCTCCGACGTGGGCCTGCTGTGCGCCAAAAAAGAAATCGTACCGGAGGATATTCTGTACCCCACCCATGAGTTGGACGATTTTAAGGGCGGCATGACGGAAAACTATGTGTGCACCCAGCTCACTGCCAGCGGCTATACCAGCTACTACTGGACGGCGGACCGGGGAGGATATGAGATCGACTTTCTAATTCAGCGGAAGGGTAGTATTCTCCCTATCGAGGTGAAGGCCGGGGAGCACACCAAGGCCAAGAGTCTGGAGGTCTATCAAAAGGCTTTTCAGCCGGAGCAATCCGTCCGGTTGTCCACGAAAAATTTTGGCCTGGAGAACGGGCTGAAATCGGTCCCTCTCTACGCCTGCTTCTGCATCTGAACCAGCAGCGGTCCCTGGAAACCAAGGTTTCCAGGGACTGCTGTTTGTTATCTCCTGTGGCAAAGATTTTTCTTTCTCAGAGGCAGATCTCTTCAATTTGGCACCAAAACTGTTCCAGTTCTCCATTACTGAAATTCTTCGGCACAGTCAAAGAGAGTATATCCGCCGTGACCTGAAATCCCGTTTTGTTTTGACTGTCCATTTTGTCAGAAAGGACGGAAAAATCCACATGATCGGCGCGGGTGACGGAGAACGTCCAGTTAGGCCCGGAATCGAAAGATAAAAAGGCTTTGATATGCCCCAATACAATACTGTCCACCGCCAATTTCCCTGCGACCTTCTTCATCGCACAGCTCACGCCTGCGACGATTTGTTCCGAAGGCACGCCCTTTTTATTTGCGAACCTTCTGCTGTCGCTGTATAGCAGGGCGCACTCGATGAATTGTTCCGCTTCATGGTGATGGTGGTGTGCCCCGGAGGTATGGGGATGATGACAGTTGCTGTTTGGCTGCCGTTTCGGATCCCATCCCGAATCTGTTGTTTTTGTGTTCATCATTCGACCTCCATTTCCTGCAGACGGTTCAAGAGCGCGTCACCGCTGTCCTGCGCCGCATTCATCAAAAGAAGTCTGTCATTTCGTCCTAAGCTGGCCGCCTCGCGGGCGACCGCATGGGCATTTTCATTTAGGTCGCATTTGTTGACGATAATCAGATCGCTACCGCACACTTGGTTCCGAATTAGCGGCTCTGCCGCGCGCAACAGACGTTGCCAGCGGGAGGCGTCGGCCACGGCAATCGTATAGGTCTCGGAAAACTCCGGCGCGTAGGTGAAAATGGCCTCCTTGATCCCGCTCAAATAGGCGATTCCGCTCAGCTCAATCATCAGCCAGTTCGGATGGATTTCGGCATCGATCTCCTTCATTGCCGCAATCAGGCTGCCGGTAATCTGGCAGCAGACACACCCGCCTGTTAGAGTTTGTACCTTAACGTCTGCTCCACCCATAACCAAGTCGTCCACGCCAAACCGACCAATCTCATTTTCAATGATGGCAACACTCCCTGCCTGACTTTCCCGGATGGCCTGGACCAAATTGCGGATGATGGTTGTCTTTCCGGACCCGAGGAATCCACCGAAGATCAGAACTTTCATACCAGACCCTTCTCTCTTACAGACCGTAGGTCTGATATTTCAGGTACTCGTCCGTGATGCACGGATCCTGATAGGAGCCGCGGAAGAAGTAGGAACCGTGGGGCGCATAGGTGAGCATACATCTTTTGGTCTCTGCGCGCAGAAGTTCCTCCCGTTGCTTCGGCTTGTACAGCCACTCGCCGGAAATGGCGAAACCGCCGGCAACAGACAACCTGTCGCCATACTTTTTCTGGATCTCCACGATATTGTTCGTCGGTTCCGCGGGGTTCCATATGCGGGCTCCCACATCGATAAAGTCTCCCACGATCTCCTCGCACAGTCCACAGCAGTGATGCTCCGGGATCATCCCGCACTCGATGACCGCGTCGTAAAGGCGTTTATAGTGTGGCTTGATTAGCTCTCGGAACAGCTCGGGACTCATAAACAGGCCGTTGGCGTGAGCTACATCATCAAACAGCATAAAAATATCTGGCTTCAAGTATTTTGCCACTAATCTGACCGTTTCGATCTTATAATCGGTGACTGCCTCGAAAAAATCCCAGCAGGCATCCGGGCTCTCGATCAGTGCACAGAGCATCCCCTCGAAGCCCATAAAAGCCATCAGACGCTGGAAGACGCCATTGGGGCTCCGGAAGCAGATCAGCTTTTGCTCCCGGTCAATGCGGGCGTTGTCCCGCTCCGCCTGTCCCTCCCAGTCCAGTGCCTTCAAATCAGGCGCATGGTAGACCGCTTTCCAGTTCTCCACATCGTCCAGCAGGATGAAGTGCGGGTCCGGTGTCGGCTGCATCCTCATGCTTTCCGTCGCGATCCACGGCACACCGAAGGCGTCCACGCCGCTCTGCAGCATGGGGCCGGTCTCGTTAATCAAGCCAACGCCCACCATGTCGTAGCAGTCATCCACATTGGGTGTCCACTGCGGTCTTTTATGCTCGATCACCAGAAGCGCGTTCTCACGTTCGGTCAAATCTTTTTTTATCATGATTCCCCTTCCTCTCTGAAGTCAAGATCATAAGTGTCGACAGTGCCGCGGCATTACGCGTTGTAATGCCGCGGCACAGTACGCGGAGATCAGCGCGCGGAGATCGCCAGGACCGCGTTGTAGGCGTCGGTGACCGCGTTTTCGACCAGGGAAGCCCGCTTGCAGTCCCCCATGGGGATCACGTCAAAGGCGCAGTCCCGGAACAGGTCCCGCTCCTCGGCTTTCGCGCGCATTCCGGCGGCCAGGATGACGGTGTCCGCGGGGAACGTGCGCAGTTCCCCCCGGGCGGTGCGGCAGACCACTCCGCTGTCGGAGATCTCCTCGCACCGCATCTCCGTATAGGATTCGACCCCGGCCTCCTCCATGTACCGGAGCACGTGCAGCCGCTCGGACAGCTGCGCCTCCGGACAGAGGTGCTCCCCCATCTCCACCACCACGGACCGTTTTCCGCAGCGGTTCAGGTGGATGGACAGCTCGCTTCCGGAGATGCCGCCGCCGATGATCACGACCCGCTCGCCTATCCGGTCCACGGCGTCGTGGGCGTTTACCGCCTGCATCACGTTGGGGCGGTCAACGCCGGGGATGGGCGGGACCGCGGGCTGCGAGCCCACCGCCACCAGCACCGCGTCGGGCTGCTCCCGCTCCACGGCCTCGGGGGTGGCCCGGGTATTCAGACGGACGTCGACAGCCCTCTTTTCCACCTGACGGACCAGATAATCCCGATAGGACGCCAGGTCATGCTTGAAGGGGACGTGGCTGGCATAGTTGATGATCCCGCCCAGCTGTCCCGACTGCTCGAACAGGATGACCTTGTGGCCCTGATCCGCCGCGAAGATCGCCGCGTTCAGCCCGGCGGGCCCACCGCCCACGATGACCACGCGCTTGGAGCGCCCGGACAGAGGGACCCGCAGTTTATAGAGGTTGTGCCCGACCAGGGGGTTGACGGCGCACAGGCTGATGTTGGAGGCCTGGAAGTTCTGCAGCACGCTGGTGGACACGGCGACCCGTCCCACCTGGAGGTCCAGGCAGTGGTTGCAGCGCAGGCAGGGGCGGATGTCGTCCTCGCGCCCCTCCCGGACCTTTTTGGCCCACTCCGGGTCGGCGATGGTGCTGCGCACCATCACGACGTAGTCGGCGTATCCCTCGGCCAGCAGGCGCTCGCTCTGAACGGGGTCGCTGATATTCCCCACCACGCCCACGGGAATGGTGACGCCGTGCTCCTTCACGTACTTGGACATGGCCGCGTTGTGGGCGTGGGGCAGGAACTGGGAGGGATGCATATCGGCCCGTGTGTGCGCCGCCATGCGGGTCCCGCAGGAGATGTGGACCAGGTCCACCAGGTCCTGATAGATCTTGATGAATTCGGTGACTTCCCCGATCTCCAGCCCGCCGGGCACCAGTTCGGAGCCGCTGATGCGCAGCTCCAGATGGATGGAGTCGCCCACCTCTTTCCGGATCCGCTCCAGCACCATCCGGGGGAAACGGGCGCGGTTTTCAATGCTCCCGCCGTATTTGTCCGTCCGGCGGTTGACCAGGGGCGACATCCAGCCTCCCATGAGCCAGCCGTGCCCATAGTGCAGCAGGACCTGCTCAAAGCCCCCACGCCTTGCCATGAGGGCGGACTTGGCGTAGGCCTCCGCCACCTGCTCCATGTCGTCTTCCGTCATTTCCCGCACCAGGTTGCCGTTGGGCATCTTCATGGCGGAGGCGCTCATGGGCTGCTGTCCGCCGCAGTATTCCGGGAGGGAGAAGTGTCCGTTGTGGTTCAGCTCGATCCCCATTTTGACGCCGAAGGCGTTGGCCGTCTGGTTCATGTGATGGAACTGGTCCAGGTTGGCGTCCGTCGTCAGGTCGTAATGCTTGCCGTGGGCCATGCTGGGGCCGTTGTCCAGCTTTGCCTCGCCCAGATTGATGCAGGCGTAGCCGCCCGCCGCCAGCATGGTGTTCCAGGCGATCCCGCTGTCGGTGAGGACGTTGTGCTTGTCCAGCGCTCCGCCCACGCCGCGGGGGCCGATGAAAATGCGGTTCTGATACACGTCCCGGTTTTTCCCCACCGTCAGGGGCGCGAACAGATGGGGATATTTTTCACGATAGAGCTGCATATGAATTCACCTCACCTTATTTTACAGGAGACCGATCAGCATCCAGTAGGGGATCATGAGGGCGGCCCAGCACACCAAGGTGAGAACTGCTTTGAAGCCCATGACTTTGGCAAAATCTTTCAGATACATCCCACCGAAGGAGAAGGCGGCCAGATGCAGCGCGGACTCATAGGGCAGCAGCAGGTTGTCCAGACCGATAACGAGCGAATAGATGACGGGGTATGGGTTGACGCCCATGTCGGTGGCGATTTGGGCCAGAGGGGCGGACATTGTGGTCATCGCCGCCAGCGGAGTCAGGATGAAGTTGATCAGGAAGCCGAAGACATAGCCCAGCAGCGTAAAGCCATAGTCTCCAGTACCGGAGAGCACCGGTGTGATCATATCAGAGATGTACTGCCCGGCGCCTACCACATTGGCGACGGTGCCGATACCCATACAGCTGGCCACAAAGATCAGTGTACCCATGTTGATAGAGCCGAAGTCCTCTTTGCGGCCCACCCGTACGCCGGGCAGGTAGAGCAGGATAGGGGCGATCAGAAAGCCATACACCGCGTCCAGGCCATGGAAATTCGCGGTAAACAGATAGATGATCAGGAGGATTGAGACTATTAGGCACTTCTTTTCATCACCGGTCATCTTGCCCATCTGCTCATATTGGCCGCGGAAGAAGGCCAGGCCCTGGATTTCTTTTTCAGGCTTTAGGAGAACAGGCAGAAGCAGTCCCATGAGCACGAAAGGCACAATACCGGGGATGTTCTGGATCAGGAAGTCCAGGTAGGAAGTCTGCAGGCCTGCCGCCCCCAGGGCAATGGCCAACTGGGAGGGGGTATAGATGAACAGGCCCGACATGGTGTAGCCCAGCAGGGCGGACATATAGATGCCGCAGGAGGCCTTGGTCCGTTCGATCTTCAGGGCCTCGCATACGCCTTTACAGACGGCGAGTAGGACCATGGCGACCCAGGCCACAGGCACCAATAGACTCAGGATCAGTCCGGCCAGGAAGAAACCGAGGATAATCCCCCTGTAGCTGCCTCCGGTGTGCACGATGCACCAGTAGGCCACCCGGCTCAGGATGCCGACACGCTCCATAATTCCGCTAATCAGGAAGCATCCTGCTACGATCCACACGACCGGCTGGGTCCAAGGAGACATTGCAGTTCCAAAGTCTACTAACTGAGTCAGGGAGTAGGCCAAGGGGAGTGCCAGAGCTGGGATGGTACTGTTAATTTCGTCAAAGGCAAACATCACGATGGCACAGGCTGTGATAGCAAAGAAGGTCCGGATGTCAGCGGTAAAAGTCTCGTTGGTCGGAATGCATAGAATCGCGACTGGAGTCAGGACGGTGACCACCCAGGCGATGATCGCCTTGATGGACAGTCCGCTTTTTACTGTCATGGTACTCATTCTTTCCACCTCTCAACAAATCTGTTTTGTCAGGTTCTTTCGCAAAGGGAATAGGATGGACTGCGCGGAATCACTCTATGCTGAGGCGAACGGCGGTATCGTAGCCGGAGTGGATGGCGTGGGCCAGGTTGGAGGCGTCGATGCAGTCGCCGATGGAGATGACGATGGGGGCGGCGTCCTGGAACCGGTCCCGCAGGCCGACCCGCTCTCTCATGCCGGCGCAGAGGACGACGTTGTCCGCCTCGAAAAATTTCTCGCCCGACTCGTCCTCGGCCTGCACGCCGGAACCGGTGATTCCGGTGCAGCGCACCCCGGTCAGCCCCTGCGCGCCCGCCAGACCCATGTATTTCAGAACGTGCAGGCGGTCGCTCAGTTCGGCCTGAGGCGCCAGATAGGGGCCCATCTCCAGCACCGTGACCTCATGCCCGAGATTGCCCAGATGGATGGCCGTCTCGCAGCCCACCAGACCACCGCCCACGATAACTACGCGTTTGCCCAGCTTATCCTCATGACCAAACAAATCCAGTGCTTGCCAGACATGAGGCATATTTACGCCGGGTATGGGCAGAGTAATGGGATCAGCACCCACTGCCACGATCACAGCGTCAGGCTCCATCGCGGCCACCGACTCTGGTGTGGCTTCTGTGTGCATCCGAATGTCCACGCCGGCCGCCCGGGCCTGGCGCTCCAGATACTCTCGGAACAGCTTCATCTCCTTCTTGAAGGACACATGATCGGCATAGAACAGCTGGCCGCCCAGCGAGCCGCTTTTTTCCATAAGGATGACCTGGTGGCCGCGCTTGGCGTTCTCCGCCGCAGCCTCCAGACCCGCTGCGCCGCCGCCGATCACGACCACCTTTTTCTTCCGATCGGGCGCGGGAACAGTAGCCTTATAGTAGCCCTGCCCCAGCAGGGGGTTAATGGCGCAGGCCATGTCAAAGCTCGCGGAGCTGTCAAACAACACGCTGTCCGCAATCGCCTTGCGCCGTCCATGATCCATACAGTAGTTACAGCGCAGGCAGCGGCGGATCTCCTCCTTCCGCCCGGCGCGCGCCTTGTTGGGCCAGTCCGTATCCGCCAGCAGCTGCCGGGCCAGCAGGACATAATCCGCCTTCCCCTCGGCGATGATCCGCTCGGCCACGTCCGGGTCATGGACGCCGCCCACCACACCTACGGGGATCTTTACCCCCGACAGCTTGACCTGCTCGGACATCTCCGCCATGTGCGCGATGGGCATGAAGTGGCTGGGGTGCATCTCCGCGCGGCTGGTGGCGTTCATGCGGTTCCCGCTGGAGATATGCACCAGATCGATCAGCGGCTCGATCATCTTGATGTATTCGATGGTGTCCTCGATCTCCAGGCCGCCCGGCGTGAACTCCGACCCGCTCATGCGCACCTCGATGAGCATCTCGTCGCCCACCTTGGCACGGATACGTTCAAGAATCATCTTCGGGAATCGCATACGGTTCTCCGGACTTCCGCCGTACTGGTCGGTCCGGTGGTTGGTCAGCGGGGACAGGAAGGCGGAGATCAGCCACCCATGGCCGAAGTGGAGGCACACCATGTCGAATCCGGCCCGCTTGCCCATGGCCGCCGTATTGGCGTAGGACTCGGCGACCCGGTCCATGTCGGCCTCGTCCATGGCGCGCACTTCCACTCCGTTCGGCATGGTCATGGCGCAGACGCTCATGGGTTGCACCATGTTTCCGTTTTCATCCTTCTGCGGGAAGGCGTAGTGCCCCTCATGGTTGATCTCGAAGGAGGTTTTGGCGCCGAAGGCGTGGGCGTAGCGATTGAGGATGTGGTATTCCAGGAGCGCCGCTTCCGAGGCCATATTTAGGGCGCGGATATGCCCTCCGCTTGCCAGCAGATCCATCTGGACCTGCCCCACCTCCACGCAGGCTACCCCGCCCTTGGCCTTGTCGGTGTAAAATCGCAAGCCATGTTCGTTAAGGACTCCGTTGGGGTTGCCGAACAGGGGGGCGTGCATAGGAGCGGAAAAGATTCTGTGCTTAAATTCCACATTTCGTTTTCCTGCTAAGAATGGTGAGAATAGATTGGGGTAATGGGCGTTCATCTTCAACTGCATCTCCTTTCAATATACATTGACCTTCGCTTTACCATTCTGGACCACCTTATCGCTTAGGGATCTTTGAGAATCTTCTTATTTATCCTTTGGAATGAGCGGCAGAAGCAGATGGGACTCACCAAAATAAATCTCATGTCTGACCGAACGCATGAAGGGCAGGCGGTAGGAGCCGTTCATGGCCATGCGGCTGCACAGGTCGTCCTGGTTCCGGATGACCAGCTCGATCTGGTGGCCCTTCTGGAACACGCAGGCGGCGGGCAGCATCTGAATGTTGTATTCGTAGACCTTGCCCGGCTCGATGGGCACCGGATCGGCCCAGGGATGGATGGGATGTTCCGGGGTGGACCGCTCCTCGTCCAGCTGGCGGTACTGCGCCCGCAGTGCCCCGGAAGAAATTACGAACTTCTCACCGTTTTCATCCACATCCAACAGATCGGCATACCATGTGGTATCATCAATATCAAGAGCGGCAAAGAGATTCAGGGTAATTTGCCCAACCACCTCCACATCGTGGTCCAGGACGCCGGTGGAGTAATTGAGAGAATAAACTGTGGCGTCCAGATAGGGAGCCTGCTGATCCAGTATATCCGGAGCCGCACTGCGGTCGGGTGCTTCCAGGGGCTTCAGTCCGCCGCCAGGCTGGAGGAAGAACTTGGTGTATTGTGTTCTCTTAAGTGGCCATTCGTTCTCAAATCGCCATTTTTCGATCCCCATGACATAGAGTTTGACGGGGGGCTCGTCCATGATGCCGTTGTCCTTCCCCTTGAGCCAGTATTCATGCCAGCGCACCATCTCATCATGGTACTCGATGTAGGGGCGTACCGTATTGATGGGGGGATAGAGAATCAGTTTCTTTTGATTCTCCGGCGTGGACACCGTGTTCCAGACGTCCAGCGTGCCGAACTCATACAGGCGCTGGTTCCAGGGCGTGCCCAGATAGATGGGGATGTCGATCTTATCCACCTCATCCTCGTTGACGAAAGCGTGGGAGGAACAGCCCTTGCGGGGGTGCAGGGACTGGAGGAGGAAGTCGAACATCACGGGGTTTTTTCGGGGATAGCGCAGGAAGGAATACCATTTGGTGTTGTATTTATAGTCAGGGAACTCACGGGCCTCGGCCAGGCGCTCCTCCAGGTCGGGCGCGCCGAACATGACCGGCGTCATGGGCGTGTACTCATAGTTGGGCACGCCGGGGGGAGAGTCATTGCCGTGGCCGCCCGTCTCGATCATATAGGGGGCCATGATCTCGGTGGTCCCAGAGAAGTAATCCCAGGTCCCGCAGCCGCACTCGTCGCAGCGCAGCGCGGCCAGATGGGGCGGCTTGGCGGCCCCCGCGTGGATCTGCATGATGGAGTAGGCCGACGGACCGATCATGCCCACCTTCCCGTTGCACCAGGGCTGCGCCGCAATCCACTCCACCGTGTCGTAGACGTCTTCTTTGTTGAACCACGGTTTTGTGCCGTACCCTTCGGAATCTCCGATGCCGCGGGGGTCGACTATGATATGGACAAAGCCCCGGGGCACGGTGTAGTTGAAGTTGCACGCCTCCAGCGACCCGTCCCAAAATGGCGTGTCCAGATACTTCTGCGGGTAGTCTGCCATCCAGGCGAAGGCCTCGTTGGTGTTTTTGCACCAGTAGGCATAGGCCAGCAGAGCGGGGAACTTCTCATTCCCGTCCACATCCGGGTGGTAGATGTCGGCGTACAGCCGGGCGCCGTCCCGCATGGGGATCGTGACGTCCTTCTCCAGCTTCACGGCGTAGGACGGCTGCGTCTCCTCCCCCTTGATGATCTCGGGATAGCCGTCAAAATAGACTCCCGCCACGTTGGCCCCGTAGGGGACCTTTTCCGCAGTTGCAAATTGATTTTTCCTTTGTACGATCAGTTTATTGGCGTCATATACCTGCTGTCTGGTTGTCTGATTACTCATAGGGACCTCCTTATTTTACGGTTTTGGCTGTGCCAATCGACATAACAAGTTTTACTGCGAAAGGAGCTAATACAAGGGATACCGCCACTGCCACTACTTCAAGCGCAGGAAATCCATGGATCCAAGCCGGGAAGTAAGCCGGGGAAGCGCCTACATTGATCAGCGTCATAAAAGTATTCATGAAAAAGGTGTTCAGTGTGGCATTAAGCAGACCATTCCATATGGAAAACGCTCTGGAATCAGGTTTCCCACCGGATAAAACCAAGGCAACTCTGGAACTAAGCCTAGGAATTCGGAAAATCAGGGTACATAGGTTGCAGATAATCAAAGCCTGAACAAATGTGACTACAAACATGGGTAAAGTCAGAAAACCTACATTTACGATCAGGGCCGTGGCTGCCATACAGATATACATGGCAGTATTCATCAACCCATAAACAAAGATGATGTTCTGCTTCCTAGTCATCATGGCTTACTTCTCCGTTACATCAGATTTGGATTGCCGAATTGCTCAGGAGGAAGCGGTTGTACAGTACCCCAATGCTCATAGAGAAGGCCATCTTTGATGCGATAGGTGTCCACCACCAGCACTTCGATTTTTCCGGGATCGGTCACACCATAGCCATGCATCGCTACCATATCTCCGTCCTCCAGAATGTGTAAGATGTCTACATGAAAATCCGGAAACATGGCAAAGACATTGGCAAAATACTCTTTGAAGCCGTCCCGCCCGGGCGGCACGTCAAAATCATGCTGGATATAGTCCGGATGCATATACCGCTCCACAGCGGACATGTCATGGTCCCGGAAAAACTCATTGAAAAGGTTGATGATGAGTTTCTTCCCGATGGTGGTCGGATCGGGGCTTTTCTTCAGGCTGGCAACGATTTGAGATTTGTCCATACGTCATGTCTCCTTCTCTTTTTCAGTTCAGGCGCAAGGCATTATGCAAAAGAAACAAATGATCCAAGGGAGCCAAGCATCTTCTTGTTCAATATAGCACGGCCGTCTCTTTCCGCAAAATACCAGCTTCTCATATGGGTATGACTACAAGTCATACCGAAATCGTGCCGGTTCCTTTACTTCCGGCCCGGTTCCCCCTATAATGGAAGCGGACGGCAGATCATCGGACCAGGGAGGAGAAGTCATGGATTTTACGCATTTGAATTATTTCCGCACAGTTGCCAGACTGGGCAATCTGTCCCAGGCGGCCAAGGAGCTCTATATTTCCCAGCCCGGGCTCAGCCGTTATCTTACTCGGTTGGAGCAGGAGGTTGGAATCCCGCTGTTTGAGCGCCGGAAGGGCCGGGTCGAGCTGAATACCTACGGACAAATTTTCCTTGCTAATGTTAACCAGGCCTTCGACAACTTGAACCATGGACTGGAGGAAATACAGCGGCTCTATTCCAGAGATCAAAACATCCTCTCCATCGCCTGTTCTATCGAAGATTATCTGACGGACCGGCTGAGAGAGTTCTCTCCACAATATCCCGAGATTGGAATCCGACAATTTTCATACTCTATGCCGGAGATCGAGCTTCAGCTCCTGCGGCAAAACCTGGATCTTGCGATCTGTGCTCATCCGCCCCGAAGCGAGAAGCTGCACTATGAGCTTCTCTCCCAGTGTCCTTATGTTTTGACCTGCAGCATAGAAAATTCCCTGGCTCAGAAGCGTCGAATCTTTTTGCGGCAGGCTGCAGAAGAAAATTTTATCTGTGAGAATTCGAGACTAAGCCGCAAACGGGTAGAGGATGTCTGTGGGAATTGCGGTTTTGTGCCTCATATCAGCCATGAGGTGGAGAGCGGATACATCCTGCACGACTTATTAGAGGAAAATGTCGGAGTTGCTTTAATTCCGCTGGCTCACTATCTGAAAATCAACGCCCACTTTCCGAAGCACCATCTTCAGATCGTCTTTCTCAAAGATGATCTGCCCTTAGCCGAAATCGGCGTAATGTATTTCCAGGATCGCATGCTGCCAGCTGCAGCGGCCCAATTTCTGGCTTTTCTTCACCAATGCGCAGCTGATGAAAAAAATATGATTCAAACCTTCAAAGAGGCCTTGGATTTTGCCATATAGTCCTATAATCGAATCAGCCACCGCTATTCGGTTCTTACTCCAAGTGTCACCGCAGGTACAAGAAGTAATTGAACTATGAGGTCCAGTTGCCCTTCTGCACCGCGCCTGCTTCTGCATCTGAACGAACAATGGTCCTTGGAGCCCTAGAGCCCCAAGGACCGCTATCTTACATCACCCTGGGGCAACGAGGACACCCAGACGCTCATCGACATTCTGAGCAAATACAAGGTGCGGGCCACGTTCTTCGTGGTAGGCGATTGGGTGGACAAATACCCGGAATCGGTCAAGGCCCTGGCGGACGCCGGACACGAGATTATGAGCCACTCCAACACCCACGCCCATTTCAATTCTCTGTCCGCTGACGAGATCATTGCCGACCTCAATGCCTCCTGCGACAAGATCGAGGCCATCACCGGCGTGCGGCCCACCCTGTTCCGTCCGCCTTACGGCGAGTACGACGATCATGTGATCACCACCGTGCGTTCCATGGGAATTGAGCCCATCCAATGGGATGTGGACAGTCTGGACTGGAAGGAGATCTCCGCCGATGAGATCACCCAGCGGGTGACCTCCAAGGTCCAGCCCGGCTCTATCGTGCTCTTTCACAATGCCGCCCTGCACACCCCGGAGGCGCTGCCCGCCATCATCGAGACCCTGCTCCAGGAGGGCTACGAATTCGTCCCCATTTCTGAGCTCATCATTCAGGGGGAATACGGCGTGGACTATACCATGGACCACACGGGCAGGCAGTGCCCGGTCCCCTCCCCCGCCGCCTGACCACTCCCTCCCACAACAGACAGGAGGCCCCGGCCGCTTTCGCGGCCGGGGCCTCCTGCCTGACGAACTTCCCTGCGTTCTCTCTATTCTCCTTTATATTTCCTTCGGGTGGCAATCCCGCCACGGATGTGGCGCTCTGCCTTATTTTCCTCCAGAACCGCCTTGGCCTGCAAATATAACGACCGGTTAAAGAGCGGCAGCCGCTCGGAAAGGTCTTTGTGGACCGTGGATTTGCTGATTCCGAACTGTTTGGCCGCCGCGCGCACCGTGGCCTTATTCTCGATGATGTACAGCGCCAGATTCTGGGCCCGTTCTTCCATGTTGCCTTTCACACATACACCACTCCCATGCTCCTTGCTGCATGTGTCAGATATATGCGCGGCGGCCGCTGTTTATGTCTGCACACAAAAAGAGCCGCCCCGTTCCAAAAACGGGGCGGCTTTTGTTCTGTGTTATACTTCGCGTTTCAGGGTTCCGTTGGGGCCCAGATAGGCGCGCAGGATGCGGCACAGGTAGTCGTGCTGCGCCCGGCAGACATCAAAGCTGCCTCCCTCCTCGCACCAGTAGAACACATAGCCCCGGGCAGAGGTCAGCAGGTCCTCGGCGATGTCCTCGTAGTCAAATTCATCCGTGAACTCTCCAACCGCTTGGCCGCTCCGGATAATGTCCGCCACAAATTCCTTCAGTTTGGGATCCCGCTCCAGCTGTTTGCCCAGCGTGGGTGCGAAGGTGTTGCACACCAATTCGAAGGACCCGGTGGTCTGCTGTCGGCAGACAAAGCCGAACACCTCCAAAATGGCCTCCACATGGTTCTGTGAAATGCTCTCCTCTGAAATAAAGTCCATCAGCTCCGTGGTCTTTTGAGCCAGGACCGCGTGCAGCGCGTCCTGCTTGGAGGCGAAATAGTGATAGAACACGCCCACGGACAGCCCCGCCTTGGCGCAGATGTCCTGAACCGCTGTATCCTGATAGCCGTGTTGATTGAACAACTCGGTCGCGGCGGTCACCAGCTTTTTCCGGGACTCGATCGCCTGCTTCTGCCGGCTGGTCAGCTGTTTTTTCTTGGGCATTGCTCCCACATCCTCTCACATTCCATGGTGTGCCGGATCATTCAGCGCACCTCCGGTCCCTGCACCACCTCGGCGGGATGCCGGCGTACCAGCAGCAAAATCCCCGCCGCGCAAAGCAGGCAGGCCGCTAAGCCCAGCAGATAAGGCAGTTCTGCCAGGGGAGCCTGTGCGGCGCTTACCAGAAACACCAGCTCCGCCGCCGCCGTAACCACCAGCAGTACCATTGTCACAATCGTCCACCGGTACATCCGGCGGTAGCCGGCGTAGAACACCCGCAGCTCCCACTTTTCTTTGGCCGGCAGGAAATTGACCAGGCCGATCCACAGGAAGATCAGGGGCACCAGCACCAGCAGGCAGGGTGCGCCTACCCAGGACGTCATCCCGCCCTCGCTCGGGAAAAAGTTGATCAGCAGATAGAGGGCAGTCAAAAGCACCGTCAGCCCCAAAAAGGTCAGCTTGCAGCGCCGGTAGGCGGTGGGCTCCAGCCCCAGGCCGTACCACTCGCCCCGGTAGACCAGGACGCGTTTTTCTCTGCCCTTGTCGTCCAGCTGAATCTCGGACTGATAACCTTCAAAATACCAACTGCCCCGTTGTCTGGCCATACTTGTCGCTCCTCTCCGGCCCGCGCAGCGCCGGACCAGCTCTTTTTGAGCATGATACCCGACTTTCCCCCATTTGTCAAATGGATGCGCCTTACAGCTGGTTGATCTCCCTCACATAGTGGCAGGCGCAGAAGTGGCCGGGCAGGACCTCCTCCACCTGGGGCAGTGCCTCGCGGCACTTGTCCTTGGCGTAGGGGCACCGGGACGCGAAGCGGCAGCCGGGCTTGGGGTTGATGGGCGAGGTGACCTCACCGGACATGATGATCTCCTCCCGCTGCACATGGATGGAGGGGATGGGAATGGCGGACAGCAGGCCCTTGGTATAGGGGTGCAGCGGCCGCTTGAACAGTTCCTTGGAATCGCACAGCTCCACCTCGCTGCCCAGGTACATGACCAGGATACTGTGGGAGATATGCTTGACCACCGACAGATTGTGGGTGATGAACAGATAGGTCAGACCCCGCTGGTCCTGCAGGTCCTGGAGCAGGTTGAGAATCTGGGCCTGAATGGACACATCCAGGGCGGACACAGGCTCGTCGCAGACGATAAATTTGGGGTCTACCGACAGCGCCCGGGCGATACCGATGCGCTGGCGGCGGCCGCCGTCCAGCTCGTGGGGATAGGAGAAGGCGAACCGTCGGGCCAGACCCACCGTGTCCATCAGCTCCGCCACCCGCTGGTCCCGCTCCGCCTTGCTGGGGTACAGCTTCATGGCTTTCATGGGCTCGGCGATCAGGTCGGACACGCACATACGGGGGTCCAGCGAGGAGTAGGGGTCCTGAAAGATCATCTGGACGGCCTTGTTCAGCGCCCGCTTCTTGGCCTTGTCCGGTTTGGTCACGTCCTCTCCCTCGAAGCAGAGCGTGCCGGAGGTGGCGTCATGCAGGCCCATAATGACCCGGCCCAGGGTGGACTTGCCGCAGCCGGACTCGCCCACCACACCCAGGGTGGTCCTTTCCGGGATCGAGAAGGACAAATCCTCCACCGCGTGGAGCTGTCCCCGGGGCGTTTTGAAATATTTGCAGAGATGGCTGACTTCGACTATAGGTTTCATTGGGCGTTCCCCTCCTTTGCGGCCTGTCCGCAGTGGTGGCATTTGACCAGATGGCCGGGCGTGACCTCCTGATGGGCGGGATTGGTCCGGGCACACACCTCGGTGGCGTGGGGACACCGGGGATGGAACGGGCATCCCGTGGGCAGGTTGATGGGATCGGGCATCAGGCCCTGAATGGGCTGGAGCCGCTCCGTATCCAGGTCCAGCCGGGGAATGGAGCCGAACAGGCCCTGAGTGTAGGGATGGGCCGTATGGTCGAAAATGTCTTCCAGCGAGCCGTACTCCACGATCTCACCGGCATACATGATGGCCACGGTATCGCAGGATTCCGCCACAATACCCAGGTCGTGGGTAATCAGCACCATGGAGGTGCCAAATTCCTTTTTCAGCTCGTTGACCATGCGCATGACCTGGGCCTGGATGGTCACGTCCAGGGCGGTGGTGGGCTCATCGGCCAGCAGCAGCTTTGGATTGCAGGCCAGGGCGATGGCGATCACGATGCGCTGCTTCATGCCGCCGGAAAACTGGTGGGGGTAGTCGCCGGCACGGTCGCCGCTGATGCCCACCTTGTCCAGCATGGCCATCATACGCTGCTGGGCCTCCACCTTGGTGCACTTCTGGTGGCGCAGAATGACCTCCGCGATCTGGTCGCCCACGGTCATCACCGGGTTCAGGGCGGTCATGGGGTCCTGAAAGATCATGGAGATCTCGTTGCCGCGCAGGTCCTGTACTTCCTTATCCGGCAGCTCCAGGATATTCTTTCCCTTATAGGTGATGGAACCGCCCAAAATTTTGCCCGGCTCGGGCACCAGCCGAAGAATACCCAGGGCAGTGGTGGTCTTGCCGGCGCCGGTCTCGCCCACCAGGCCCAGGGTCTTGCCCGGGTCCACGGAGAAAGAGATGCCGTTGACCGCCTTCACATCCCCCTCCTCGGTCTGGAAATGGATGGTCAGGTCTTTGACTTCCAATAAACTCATGGCTGCTCCTCCTTACTTCCGCATACGGGGGTCCATGGCGTCCCGCAGGCCGTCGCCCAGCAGGTTGAACGCCAGCATGGTCAGGATGATGAACAGAGCCGGGAACACGATGACGTGCCAGCGGGTGGCAAACTCATAGAGGTTGTCCATACCGTTGTTGAGGATGTTGCCCCACTCCGGCGTGGGCGGCTGTACGCCCAGTCCGATGAAGGACAGGCCGGCAATGGCCATGATGGAGCCGCCCAGATACAGAGAGGTCTGGACAATGATGGGCGCCAGGGTGTTGGGGATGACATGGGTGAGAATGATTTTGGCGTTGCTCTCCCCGAAGGAGCGGGCCGCCTCGATGTACTCCTGGTCATGGATGAGCAGCGTGGAGCCGCGCAGCTGCCGGGCGATGACGGGAATGGTGCCCACGGCGATGGCCAGAGCGGTCTGCCACACGCCGGAGCCCAGGGATACGGAGATACAAATGGCCATCATCATGCCGGGGATGGCCATGATCACGTCCATGAACCGCATCAGGATATTGTCCGTCAGCTTGCCAAAGAAGCCGCACAGAGCGCCCACGATCATGCCGAACACAATGCCGATGGCCACGGAGATCACCGCCACCATCAAAGAGTAGCGCCCGCCCACCAGCAGGCGGGAGAACAGGTCGCGTCCGTGATCGTCGCAGCCCATGATATGCTGAGCGCTGGGCAGGGCGTAACGCAGGGTCAGGTCGGATTCGGTGTAGTCATAGGGTGCGATCCAGGGGGAGAGCAGAATGGCCCCGATGAGCACCACCAGGAACACCAGGCAGATGATGGATACCGGATTTTTCTTCAGCCGGTGCCACACCTCGCCCCAATAGCTCCGCTTTTTCAAGCGGACGGGCTCGGCGGCCTCCGTCGCTTTTGTCTTAACCGTCTTACTCATCGTGCGCTCACCCCGCTTTCACGGCTGCAGCCGTCTGTGTGTTTTTCTTCTTGCTGCCCGCGGTGTACTGGGCCTTGATCCGCGGGTCGATGGCGGCATAGGCCAGATCGGTCAGCAGGTTCATCACCGACACCACCACCGCGCAGATAAGCACGCAGCCCTGGACGGTAATAAAATCCTTATTGGTGATGGACTGATTGATCAGCGTGCCCATGCCCGGGATGTTGAAGATCATCTCCACCAGAATGGATCCGGCAATGGCGGCGCCCAGTCCGTTGCCCACCATGGTCACAATGGGGATCAGCGCGTTCTTGAGCACGTGGCGGGTGATGACCTTCCCCTCCGCGATGCCCTTGGCCCGGGCCGTACGCACATAGTCCTGCCGGATGACTTCCAGCACGGAGGAGCGGGTCATACGGGCGTTCTGGGCCACCGGGCCGATTCCGGCGGCGATGATCGGCAGGACAAAGGATTGCCAGCTGTCCGCGCCCGACACCGGGAACCATCCCAGCCGGACCGAGAAGAAGATCATCAGCACAAAGGCCACCAGGAAGCCTGGAATGGCGTTGAGCAGGATGGCGAAAATGGATGTGACATAGTCCACCGGCGAATTTTGGTGCAGTGCCGCCGCCAGGCCCAGCGGAATGCCCAGCAGGATGGACAGGCACATGGCGCCTATGCTGATCTTCAGGGTATTGGGAATCCGGTTGGCGATCAGGGTCCCTACTGTCTGCGCATAAATGTAGGAGTCTCCCAGGTCGCCCTGACACAGGTTGATCAGGTAGTCGCCCAGCTGCACGATGTAGGGCCGGTCCAGCCCCATCTCATGCTCCATTGCGGCCAGCTTTTCCGGATCGTTGGCCGACAGGCCCAGCTTGATCATCGCCGGATTGGTGGTGCTGAAAAAGTTGATGGTAAAAATGATGATGATCGCCCCCAGCAGGACCGGGATGATCAGCAAGATCCGTCGTATGATATATTTGAGCATATGCGTTCCTCCTGGTTTTGGTAAACGAACGGGCGGCGGCAGGGTTCCTGCCGCCGCCCCGCTGTGGTGCCCGCGTGCGCGGGGCCCAGTCCTTTCAGGCAGAGAATCAGTCGGTCAGCTTGGTGGGATTGAGCATGTTGTTGTTCTCCAGCGCCGACTCGAAGCTGGCGTGCTCGTCCTTCACGCCGTAGTTTTTGGTCTCCACCCACATGGGGATGTACAGATACTCATCGTGCATGATCTGCTGGAATTCCTGATAGATCTCCACGCGCTCGGCCTGGTCACGGCTGGCAGAGCCGCGGTTGAACAGGTCCACCAGGCGCTCGTCCGTCACGCGCAGCAGCACGTTGTCGGACAGGGGGCCCATCTGCTGGAGCAGAGAGGCGGGGTCGTTGCCGGAGCCGTTGGAGGGGCCGCCGATACCCAGCTGCTGCTGGCCGGAGAGGAGGGTGGGCAGGATGGTTGCGAAGTCGCCCATGCCGGACAGGTCCAGATTGATTCCGATTTCCGACAGATAGGCCTGGGCCTGCTCGGCCAGGGCAGTGTTGAACGCGGTGGACTCGGCCACGATGGTCAGGGTCAGGGGATTGTCCACGGAGTAGCCCGCCTCGGCCAGGCACTCGGCGGCGTACTCGGGATCGTACTCATAGGTGCCCACGTTCAGATAGGCCCAGTTGTCCTCACCCAGAACAGAGGTGGCCACCTTGTAGATACCCTCGCCCAGAATGGTCACCATCTCTTCGATGTTGATGCCATGGGCGAAAGCCTTGCGGACGTTGATGTCCGAGAACGCGCCCACAGAGTCAGCGCCGCTGGAGATCTGGAAGCCGTAGACGCTCTGCGCCTCGCGCTGGACCAGGTGGGCCCCGGACACATTGCCGTTGCCCAGGCTGTTGATGGAGGTCGCCTCGGTCAGATAGACCGCGTCCAGATTGCCGGCCTGGAACTCGGAGTAGCGGGTGGACTCTTCCGAGTAGAACTTGATGATGATCTCATCGTAGTAGGGCGCATCGCCCCAGTAATTCTCGTTGCGGACCAGGGTGTACTGCACGGACTCCTCCCAGCCGGAGGTATCGTTCACGCCGTCGCCCTTCAGCTGATAGGGGCCGGTGCCAATGAGCCAGCTCCAGCTGCCGGCCGCCTCAAAGCCCTCGCAGGTCTCGCGGTCCAGAATGCCGAAGGAATAGTTGCCCATGGTGTCCATGAAGGAGGCATCATAGGTGTTCATGGCGATCACAATAGTGGTATCGTCCGGGCAGGTGGTGTTCTCAAAGTCCACGCAGGCCACCATGGACGCGCTGCGGCCGGAATCGCGGAAGTGCTCCAGCGTGTACAGCACGTCGTCCGAGGTCAGAGCGTTGCCATTGGAGAAGGTCACGCCCTCGCGCAGCTTGACGGTCAGCTCCAGGTCGCCGGTCCACTCATAGCTCTCGGCCAGCAGCGGCGTGGCGTTGCCTTCCAGGTCAACGGTCCACAGCGGCTCCATCACCGAAGACACCAGGGCGTAAGCCGAATTGGTCTGCAGATCGGCGGCAGGGTCAAAGCTGTTGGAGTTGGCGTCGGAGCCAAAGACAAAGGTCTTGGTCCCGGTCTCCTCCGCCGGGGTAGTCGCGCTGGTTTCGGGTGCGGCCGAGCTGGTGTTGTTCGCATCCGAGCCGGTATCGCCGCCGCAGGCGGTCAGTCCGACCACCATACTCAGGCACAGCGCCAGGGACAAGAGCTTGGGCAGTTTTTTCATCTTGTTTTCCTCCTAATCTTGATGGTGCGCCATGGTTGATTTCCTCATCTATCCATTGAACGGCAGAGTCCCCAGTCTCAGCCGAGCAACAGTGCGATTTTTCCGGTGTAAGTGCCCGGAGCGATGGGCGTCTCCGCGCCGTCCACCAGCATGGTCAGCGGCCGTCCGTCCACGCCCGTTACCTTCGCGCCCTCCTCCAGGGTCAGGGCGGTCAGATAGGATGTACCGGTCACGGTCCACACGCTGTCCTGGTCCAGGGAGAGCACCACGCCGTTGTTTATCGTGGGCGCGGCGGTCTGGGTCACATTGGACAGCTCCTCCCGGTTTTTCTCGGTGATCAGGTTCAGCCCTTCCCGATAGGCCTGGGTGGCCGACGAGATCACGCCCGTCAGCTGTACGTTCCGGAAGGTCAGGCCCAGGTTCTTCGGGCCCATCAGGTCGTCCCCGTTGTGCCGCTGTTCCACCGGAGAGGGCATGGGCGGCTGGTCGGGGTCGAACATGGGCAGGATTCCCACCAGGGCGTCATGGAACCGGCCCATATCGCCCATGGTGCTGTACCGGGTCGCCCGGATGTTGGTGGTAGAGTTATAAATATTCCCTTGGAGGACAGAATTGGACAGCTCCATGACCACGTCCTCCGTCTCGGAGGCATGGCACAGTTCCCGTCCCTCCACCGGTTCGTCCTTCACCCCCACGGGGATCTTGAAGTCCGCAAAAGGCATTCCGGTCTGGTCGTCGTCCATCAGCTGCACCAGCACCCCGTTGCCCGGCTCCATCACCATATGGTCCAGGATGATCTTCGTGGCCGAGCCCTTGATGCAAAGCGCCGATTTCCAGGTCCGGATGGCGGAATCCCGCAGCTCCAGCACGCTGTTGTCGTCGTTGATGACCAGCACGCCGAAGCGGCGTCCGGTCAGCTCGCTGCCGTTGACCACCTCGGCCCGGCCCAGGCCCTCCATGCCCATCAGCAGCAGGGGGTAGCCGTTGACCTTCACCTTGGTGTGTTCAAAGCGCACATGGTTCTCTCCGATGCAGAAGGCGCCGTAGCCCTCCGACCGGGGGCCGTACAGCTCCAGCTCGCTGTCGGTCACCACCATCTCCACGCCGTCGTCGCTGCCGTCGATGGACAGCACGCCCCAGCCGTTGGAGCGGCACTGGCAGCGGTTGTAAAATACCTTGGCGTTGTCCGTCAGCTGGTTGAGCCGGTTGGTGCCCTTGAAGCCCACCGCCCAGCTGAACGAGCCCAGCCAGTCGCTGTCCGGGCTGTTGCCGTTGATGCGCGAGTCGTTCACAGTCACCACGCTGTCTCCGCCGGCATGGATCGCGCAGCGGGTCACGCCGTTGACGTTGATGTCGCAGTTGCTGACGGTCACCTTCGCCCGGTCAATGGCGGCCACCGCCGCGCCCACGCCCATAAAGTCGTTTGCGCCGAATCCCTCCAGGTCGATCTGGCTGTCCTTCACCTCATAGGCGCTGTCCCCGGTGACGAGAATGGCGTTGAAGGACTCCGCCTCGCTGGCGATGTAGACTCCCTCGGTCTTTTCCCCCGTCACGCAGCCGCCCTGCACCACGGCGGGCACGCACTTGGCCTCGTCTACCTTGCCGTCCGTGATGACCACCGCATCCTCGAACGCCCGGCTGATCTGGTTCACCCGCATCAGCCCGTGGGGCGCCATGGGGTAGCAGTCCGCCACCGTCAGCACGATGTCGCCCTGATAGTGGCAGGGGGCCTTCAGTTCCTTTCCGATCCCGTTCACGGTAAGGGCCACGAACTTCCCGTCCGGCGCGCTTACGCTGGCCCCTTCCTCCAAAATGAACTCGTACAGGCGGAGTGTCTTTGGCACCTGCCAGTTCAATCCGGCATTCACTGTTTTTGTCCGCAGCATGGAATTTGACCTCCCTGTTTCGCTTTTTGGACGATCTGTTCGCCGAATTCATTTCCAAAATAAATTCATTGAACTAATTCTACGAATTGATTTACATTATAATCATACCCACCGCTTCTGTCAAGCGTTCCCTTGTCAAAATTACAAAAATCTTGCGGGGGCCAGACAGCTCCCGTCTGCCTCCTCAGGCCCTTCCCAGCTTGATTCCCGCTTCTGGACATGATATGATAAGATTTATGACTTATGCTAAGAAAAAAGGAACACAGTTATGGATACGTTAGTCGTCGGGATTCTGGCCCACGTGGACGCGGGGAAAACCACCCTGTCGGAGGGCCTGCTCTACCGCAGCGGACAATTAAGAGCCCTGGGCCGGGTGGACCATCAGAACGCCTTTCTGGACACCGACGCTCTGGAGCGGGAACGGGGCATCACCATTTTCTCCAAGCAGGCGATTCTCCCCCTTTCCACGGTGGAGCTCACCCTGCTGGACACACCGGGGCATGTGGACTTTTCCGCCGAAATGGAGCGCGCCCTCCAGGTCATGGACTGCGCCATACTGGTCGTCAGCGGCACCGACGGCGTCCAGGCCCACACCCAGACCCTGTGGCGGCTGCTGGCCCGCCACCATATCCCTACCTTTTTATTTATCAACAAGATGGACCTGGCCGGCGACCGCCGGGCCGCTCTGCTGGAGGAGCTGCGCCGCCTGGGCGACGGGTTCGTGGACTTCGGCCAGCCGGAGGAGGCCCTGTGGGAGCAGGCGGCCCTGTGCGGCGAGGACGCCCTGACCCGCTATCTGGAGGACGGGCGGCTGGACGATGCCGCCCTCTCCGCGCTCATCGCCCGCCGCGCCCTCTTCCCCTGCTGGTTCGGCTCCGCCCTGAAGCTGGACGGGGTGGACGCCTTTCTCTCCGGGCTGGAGCGCTTCGCTCCCCGCCCCGTCCGGGGGACCTCCTTCGGCGCCCGGGTCTATAAGATCGGCCGGGACCCCCAGGGGACCCGGCTGACCTATCTGAAGGTCACCGGGGGCGTGCTGCACGTCAAGGACCTGCTGACCAACCAGCGGGCCGGCCTGCGGGATGACCAGGTCTGGGCGGAAAAGGCGGACCAGATTCGAATCTACTCCGGGGCCAAATACCGCACCGTGGACCAGGCCCCGGCGGGCACCCTGTGCGCGGTCACCGGCCTGAGCGCCACCCGCGCCGGAGAGGGGCTGGGAGCGGAGGCTCTGTCCGAGCCGCCCGCCCTGGAGCCGGTGCTCACCTATCAGCTTCTGCTGCCCGAGGGCTGCGACCCGGCCTCTGCCCTGCGGCAGCTCAGCCAGCTGGAGGAGGAGGACCCCCAGCTCCACCTGCGCTGGGACGAGCGGCTTCAGGAGATTCACATCCAGCTCATGGGGGAGGTCCAGCTGGAGGTACTCAAGCGGGTGATCTCCGACCGCTTCGGCCTGACCGTGGACTTCGGGCCGGGGGGCATCCTCTACCGGGAGACCATCGCCGCACCGGTGGAGGGAGTGGGCCACTTCGAGCCTCTGCGCCATTACGCCGAGGTCCACCTGCTGCTGGAGCCCGGGGAACGGGGCAGCGGCCTGACCTTTGCCAGCGCCTGCGGCGAGGACATGCTGGAGGGCCGCTGGCAGCGGCTCATTCTCACCCATCTGGAGGAAAAGACCCATCTGGGGGTGCTCACCGGCTCCCCCATTACCGACCTGCGCATCACGCTGGTGGCCGGGCGGGCCCATGTGAAGCACACCGAGGGGGGCGACTTCCGGCAGGCCACCTACCGGGCGGTACGCCAGGGGCTGATGGAGGCCCGCTCCATCCTGCTGGAGCCCTGGTACGACTTCCGGCTGGAGCTGCCCGCCGACTGTGTGGGGCGGGCCATGTCCGACCTGCAGCGGAGCGGCGGCGAGGTCCAGCCCCCGGAGACGTTGGGGGAGACCGTTCTGCTCACCGGCGCGGCCCCGGTGACCGCCCTGCGGGATTATGCCCGGGAGGTGGCCGCCTATACCCGGGGACGGGGCCGGCTGTTCTGTTCCCCCGGCGGCTACCGGCCCTGCGCCGACCAGGAAGCGGTGGTGGAAGCCATCGGCTACGACCCGGAGCGCGATCTGGACAACCCGGCGGATTCGGTGTTCTGCTCGCACGGGGCCGGCGTGATCGTCAAATGGGACCAGGTCAAGGCCCATATGCAGGTGGACAGCGGCCTGCGGCTGGACCGCCCGGCACAGCCCGAAGAGCCGCGGCAGGCGCCGCCCCGCCGCTCCTCCTATGCGGACCAGGCCGCCCTGGACAAGGAGCTCCAGGCCATCTTCGAGCGCACCTACGGCCCGGTCAGGCGGCAGGACTTTCAGCCCCAGAAGAAGCCGTCCTCCGCCGCGCCCGCCTCCGCCGCCCGGCGCGCCCCGGTCCATTACGAGGGGCCGGATTACCTGCTGGCCGACGGCTACAACCTGATTTTCGCCTGGGATGACCTGAAGGCCATCGCCCGGGAAAATCTGGACATGGCCCGCAAACGGCTGATGGACATGCTGAGCAATTACCAGGGATTCCAGCGCTGCGAGGTCATTCTGGTCTTTGACGCCTACAAGGTCCCCCACGGGACGGGTGAGGTCTCCCGCTACCACAACATCCATGTGGTCTATACCAAGGAGGCCGAGACGGCGGACGCCTATATCGAAAAGGTCACCTATGAGCTGGGCAAGAAGCACCGGGTCCGGGTAGCCACCTCCGACGGCATCGAGCAGCTCATCATCCTGGGCCATGGGGCCCTCCGCCTGTCCGCCCGGGCTTTCCGGGCCGAGCTGGACCAGGTGAACGCCCAGATCGCCGCCACCCTGGCGGCCAACAATCAGACAGAAAAATCCCGGCCTATTCAGGCCGCCCTGGAGCGGGCCAAAGAGTCGTCCTGATCTGAGATTGAAGCGCCCCGGGCCGATTGGCCCGGGGCGCTTCCGCATGCTTCTTTGGGATTTTATTCTGTCACGATGATTCGCACCTTGGCTCCGGTGGTCAGGGTACGGTCATAATAGATGGTAAAAGTATCCGTATAGGCCTTGGCCTCCGACAAGGTGATCCACTTCCCGGTATCGGAATTGTAGACCTGCACCTCATCCCAAATGGGAATTATCGTGCCGTCCACGATCACCGCGTCGCTGCCGTCAAAGCTGGAGCGGCTCACACCGGTCACCTTGGTCAGGGTAGCCGCGCCGGTGGTCTTTCCGGTCACATCGGAGTAGGCCACGCCGCCGAAGGCGCCGTCGGTCAGGTCATATCCGGTGATATAGGTCCCGGTGGTCCCGTCTCCGTTGGTCACCGACACGGTGCGGTTGGAGTAGGTGAAGCTGTCGCCCTCGCCGCCGCTGCCGCCGATTCCCTGCACCTCCTGGCTGCCGATGTCCAGGATGCCGTAGGTGTACGCGTCGCCGGTCACATCGTCCAGCAGCAGCAGATTCACCAGGCCTTGGCTGTCGGTGCCCACATAAAGAATGTCCGAGGACGACACGGTCTCCACCAGAATGTCTTCCAGCCCGATCTCCCGTACCGAGCTCTTGCCCACGCACTCAAAAATGTGCACGCTGTCAGACAGGGACTTGGTCCCCAGCTTGGCGGCGGATACATCCAGAGAGGAGCTGGTGCTGGAGGACAGCGCATAGGCCGCCAGCTGCCCGATTCCCGTGGAGGAGATGGTCACCAGCTGCCCTACCAGGGAGGAGACCGAATTGGTGAAGGTCCCCTGGATGGTGATTCCGTTGAGCAGCTCCACCGTGCCGCTCTCATTCTCCAGCACACCTACCATGGAGCGGTTGCCGCCCGTGGCTGTCTCCGCTTCCACCACTGCGCCTTCGGCGTTGAGGGTCACGGTGATTCGATCGCCCACCTCAAAATCCGTCAGGGTGTCCAGGGCGGCGGAATCCACCTCAAACTCCACGCCCAGCAGGGTGATGGTGGTGGGATTGGCCTCGCTGGGGGAGGCGTCCTCGTAATAGCCGGTGAGCTGGATTCCGTCGTATTTGGTCTCGTTCCCCGCCCAGATCAGATCAATGGTGCCGGCAGAGGAATAGAAAATGGTGACGGAATCCCGGCTCTCCAGGTCATACCAGCAGTCGCCGTAGGTGGTCCGCTCCCCGTCCAGCACCACCGGAATGCTGCTGGAGATGGTGTAGCTCCCGCCGCCTGCGGCAGTGATGGCTGTGGCCGTGACCTCCGACGGCGTCAGCCTCACATAGGCGTTGCCGTCGGGCACAAATCCGGCGGCCTGGCCGGAGGCGTTCAGCAGCAGCGTGCCCCGCAGCCCCACCAGATCCTCGTCCAGTCCGTTGGCCTGCTCATACCAGCGCACGCTGCCGTCCTGATAGACGGCGGCGGTCCCGGTGGCCCCATCTTCGCTCTCCGCGTCATTGTCCAGCAGCAGTACGTCGGACTGGGTGGAGTCGGCTATGGTCTGTACAAAAGCCGTCCCGTCGGCGGTGTCTGCCTGGAGCATGGCATAGAGCAGCCGGGCGGCCTCGCCCCGGGTGAGGTCCTCCTCGGAGCCCGTCTCGATTCCGTCGGTCAGGCCCAGGTCAGCCGCCTTGGCCAGATAGTCCTCCGGCCAGAAGGCCCCCACCTCCTGGGTGGTGTAGCCCAGGCAGCGCAGCACAATGGTGACGGCCTGGGCCACGGTCACGCCGTCGTTGGGGCCGAAGGTCCCGTCGCCGTAGCCCGCCACCAGGCCGTCGGAGTACGCCACGTTGATGTAGCCCAGGGCCCAGCTGTTGGAGGCCACGTCGTCAAAGAGGGCGCGGTAGCTGTTTTGACTCACGGACGCCCCCCGGCCGGTGGCCAGGACGATCATCTTGCAGAACTGCGCCCGGGTCAGGGTGTCCTCCGGCGCGTAGACCCCGGAGGAATAGCCGTCCACCACGCCCATGGAAGTGAGCACCGCCACCGCTTCGGCGGTCTCCGTGTCCGTCACATCGGCAAAGGAGGCCGCGGCGGGAACGGTGAGGCCCGCGCACAGGCCGGCGGCCAGAGCGCAGGTGGTCAAAAGGGAACAAAATCGTTTTTTCATCCAAATACACACCTTTCGCAGGGTCAGGATTTGTCCTTCCGCGCATGGGCGGAACGATGCGTGGGTTGCCCCGCGTCACTCCGCCCGCAGAGCGTCCACAGGCTGGAGCCCGGATGCCTTGGCCGCCGGATACAGGCCGAAGCCCACGCCGATGGCGATGGAAAAGAGGAAGGCCCCCGCAGTGATCAGCAGGCCCGGCGTCACAATCAGGTCATACAGCACCTTGCCCAGAATCAGGGACAGACCGTATCCCAGCAGAATTCCAATGACGCCGCCCAGCGCGCTGAGAATTCCCGATTCCACCAGAAACTGGGCTACGATCTCGGAACGGGGCGCGCCGATGGCTTTTTTGATGCCGATCTCCCGGGTCCGCTCGGTTACGGTGACCAGCATGATGTTCATAATTCCGATTCCGCCCACCAGCAGCGCGATAGCGGCCACGCCGCCCAGCACGGCGGAGAGGGAGGCGGTCTCATCCTCGGTGGCGGTCATATCCGAGTTTCCGTTTTCCACCGTATACTCCCCGACGGTCTCGGGCAGGGTGTCGGCCAGCCACTGCTCCACTGCGGCGATCACTGTATCCATGGCGCCGGACGACTCCACCTTCAGGACATAGCTGGTGATCTGGCTCTGGCCCAGCAGTTCCCGGCACAGGGTATAGGGAATGGCGGCCATGTCGTCCATGGAGCCCTCGGTGCCGCCGTCTTTCTGGTAATAGGTCCCCACTACCGTAAAGGGCTCTCCGTTGAGGTAGACGGTCTCCCCCAGGGGGCTGGCATAGCCGAACAGGCTCTCGGCCACATAGGAGCCCAGGACGCACACCTTTTCCCGGTTTTCCAGGTCGCTGCGGGTCAGGTCGCGGCCGCTCTCCAGGGTGTAGTTGTTGCAGATGGAATACTGGTCGCTGCCAAAGCTGACAGTGGTGGAAAAATTGGTGGTGCGGTACTTCACCGTCATGGAGCTGGATGCCGACGGGGATACGCCGGTGACATACTCCCCCAGCTCGCCGTTGCCGTAGTCGTACAGGTCCCCATACAGGTCGGGGCTGCGGGTGGAGTCGTAGTAGGTCAAAGTGACCTCCACCTTATTGACGCCCAGCTTTTCATAATATGCCATCATGTCCGCATTGTAGCCCGACACCATGGCCACCAGCACCAGCACCGCACACACGCCGAT
Source organism: Clostridiales bacterium (assembly GCA_019415645.1). Taxonomy (GTDB): domain Bacteria; phylum Bacillota; class Clostridia; order Oscillospirales; family Oscillospiraceae; genus DXYV01. Next base: position 46,040 of record DXYV01000003.1, on the reverse strand, counting down.
GATGATGCCCAGCATGGTCAGAAAGGAGCGCCCCTTCTTTTCCCAGATGGAGTCCAGCGCCATGCGCACGGCTGTCACGAGACCACCTCCAGCGGCCGTCCGCCGGATGCGCTGTCGCAGAGGATCTTTCCGTCCATGACCCGGACGATTCGCTTGGCCTGGGACGCGATTCCATTGTCATGGGTAATGAGGATCACCGTCGTGCCGTCCCGGTTGATCTGCTTCATCAGCTCCAGCACCTGGGCGCCCGTTCTGGAATCCAGGGCGCCGGTGGGCTCGTCGGCCATGAGGATGGGCGAACGGGTGGCCAGAGCCCGGGCGATGGCCACCCGCTGCTGCTGGCCGCCGGAGAGCTGGGCCGGGCGGTTGTGGGCCTTGTGGGCGATCTCCACCCGCTCCAGGGCCTCCAGGGCCCGCTGGCGGCGCTCCGCCGCCGGTACCTTCTGGTAGCGCATGGGCAGGGCCACGTTTTCCAGCACCGTCAGGGAGGGAATCAGGTTATAACCCTGAAAGATAAAGCCGATGCGCCGGGAGCGCAGCTCGGACAGCTCCCGCTGGGTCCGCTGCCGGATGGAGACCCCGTCCAGATAATAGTCCCCGCTGGTGGGCACGTCCAAACAGCCCAGAATGTTCATCATGGTGGATTTCCCCGAGCCCGACTGGCCGATGATAGCCACGAATTCCCCCTGGTCGATGGTCAGGGAAACGCCGTCCAGGGCGCGGACCTCCTGCTCGGTGCCCTCGCCGTAGATTTTATAGAGATTTTGAATCTCGATCAGACTCATGTCGCCGCCTCCTTCTGTTAACCCATGGGGCCGCCGCCCCCGCCGCCGGGCATTCCGCCGCCTCCACCGGACATGCCGCCGCTGAAGTCAGGCATACCGCCGCCGTTCATATCAAAGCTGAACTCCCCTTCCCCGCCGCTCTGGCTGGTAGAGTCGCCGCCGCTGGGCGCCGACTGCTGGTAGCCCAGGAATACGGTGGTCCCCTCCTCCACGCCGGAGAGGATTCGGATGTAATTGGCATTGGAGGAGCCGGTCTCCACCGGCACGGCGTAGAAGCCGTCGGGCACTTCCACCCCTTCCAGGTCCACGGCGTTGTCCGGCCGGCTGTCGGCCTGTACAAAGAGCACCGTGCCCTCGTCGGTGTACTGCACCGCGTTTACCGGGGCCAGCACCCCCTCCTCCAGCGCGTCGGAGTCCCCGGTGGACAGGTAGTAGGATACGCTGACGCCGGCGGACAGCGCGCCGCCGCTTTCGATCTCGATGGTCACTGGGAAGGTGGCCACGCCGCCGGAGCTGCTGGCCTCCAGGCTCACCTCTGTGACCGTTCCGGTGTAGGTCTCGTCGCTCTCCGCGCCCGACCGGACGATGGTGGCCGACATGCCGGCAGACACATACTCGATGTCCAGCTCGTCGATGTTCACAGAGATGGACATAGTATCCAGATTGTAGATCATCACCGCGGTGCGGCTGTTCTCGTAGGTCTCGCCCTCCTGGATTCCCACGTTGATGACCCGGCCGGACAGTTCGGAGTACACCTCATAGTTGGAGCGGCTCTCCTCCGCGTCGGCGATCTTCTCCTCGTCCGAGGCGATGCGCTCGTTGAGACGTTCGATCTGGCTGTTGAGCTCTGTGATCTGGCTGTCATAATTGGAGCCGTCGATGGTAAACAGCACCTCGCCGGCGGACACCTTCTGATAGTCCACTGCATTGGCGTAGGTCACCTCGCCGGCCGCCTCGGCCCGGATGGTGATGGTGTCCGCGTACTCCAGTGTTCCCTCGATGGCGGGGTAGATGCTCCCCGACGCCCCGGACAGGTATCCCCCGGCCGTCATGCCCTCGGTGAGGGCACCGGGGTTGTCAATGGTCACCGTCACGGCGAAGCAGCGGGTCCCCTCTGTGGTGATGCGCTCCACCTTGCGGATCTCCGTCACCGTGCCCGTGTAGCTGCTCATCTGGTCCGGAATGGAGATCACCGCGGTCATGCCGGTGTAGATCTCGTCCTCGTAGGCGTAGCTGAAATACTGGGTCAGCTTCATGGAGCCGTCCACCGACAGCACCGCCAGCTGGTCCCCCACCTGCACGGTGTCCCCCGCCTCCACCGTGACGCCGGACAGATGACCGGCCGCGGACGCGGTGACGGACAGGCCCTCCATGGCCTCGTACAGGTCGGAGAGCTGCTCGTTGTAATCGGACAGCTGCTGCTGATATTCCGCGATCTCGTCCTCGTACTCCTCAATGGTCTCGTCCACCCCGGAGTCGTCCAGCACGTAGAGCAGGTCGCCCTCCTCCACGGTGTCGCCAGCCGAGACGCATACCTCCAGCACCTCCGCATTGGCCTCGGCCGTGTAGGTCACGCTTTCGGCCGGCACCGTGGTGCCTGTGCCCTCAATGGTGGTGTCCAGGGTCCCGTAGGTGGTCTCGCCGGTGAGTACCGTCGCCGAGGCGGTACCGAAAAACAGCTTCCAGATTCCGAGTCCCCCGCCGGCCACTGCCAAAGCTGCTGCTGCCAGCAGCGCCACGGTGCGTTTTTTCCACCGCCGCCGAGGCCGGGCCTGGGGCGGCGCGCCGCCCTCCCGGGGGCGCAGGCTCTCCCCGTTCTCCTCGGTTTTTCCTCGGTTCCATAACCGCATAAACAGACCTCCTCAAGCCGTTCAAACTCAGGCGCGGCCCCAGTCTGCCAGTCGCCGGCGGGCCGCGTGGTTTGGTCTCATCATAAAAGAAGAGTCTGAAATCTGCCTGAAAAAGGAAGGCGCCGTCTTTGATTTTTACGTTTTGTTCAATTTTATGTTTTGTTTATCCTTTGTTTTGGATCTTTTTTGCGTTTCTTTGGAAACGCGAAACGCCGGCGCTCCCTCAGGAGCGCCGGCGTTTTGCGCCGCTTTCTTCGATTGGATGGATGCGTTCGGGCGCTGGTCACGCCAGCTCATAGCGCCGGATTCCGTCCCCACCGGTCTCCCGGCGAATCAGTCCCTCTGCCGTCAAATGGTCCAGGTGGGCCATGCACTCTCCCACAGCGAACCATTTCTGGGCCAGGGGGAACTCCGCCCAGCTGGCCGCCCGGATCTTCCAGGTCAGATAGCCGGCCAGGTCATACGCGGGCAGGCCGGGGTGCTCCCGCACCGCCTTCAGGGCCTCGTCCAGCCGCCGCTGGTGGTGGGCCAGCAGCGCGTCGATGCGCGGCCCCAGGCTTCCCCGTCCCCGGTGGCCCGGCAGCACCAGTGGGTCCCCGCAGGCCCGGACCGTCTCCAGACTGTTCAGATAGTCCCCCAGGGAATCCGCCACGCCGGTCCACGCCGTGATATTGGGGGTAATGTCGAACAGCACATGGTCCCCGGAAAAAAGGATTCCTTCCTCCTCGCACCAGAAGCACAGGTGCCCCGGCGTATGGCCCGGCGTGGCGAGGCACCGCAGCCGGTAGTCCCCCGCTTCCACCACGTCCCCCGGAAACAGGCTGACATAGCGGTCTGTGGGGGCCGGCGCCAGGGCCCGGGCGGGATTCTCTTCCGCCCCCCGGGCCAGCAGCGCGGGCGGGAAGCCCTCGGCGGCAAAGGCCGCGTCGGACTTCTTCCACCGCTCAGGGCCGAAGTCCTCCAGCAGGCGCCGGTCCACGTTGCTGATGTAGATGCGTCCCGTGCCGCTGACAAACTCCGGGGCCAGACCGGAGTGGTCGGAGTGGAGATGGGTCAGCAGCACGTCGGTCTCCTCCCGCCGCACCCCCAGCTCTTCCAGGCCCGCCAGGAGCGCCTGACGGCAGGGCTCCTGGCGGAATCCGGTGTCGATCAGAAGGCTGCGCGCCCGGCCGCGGATCAGGTAGCTGTTGAGCTCCTTCAGGGGGTTGCCGGGCAGGGGAACGGGGATTCGGAACAGGTTCGGGCGGATGGTCTCGATCATGGCGGTTCGCTCCTATTTTTCTGTAAGGTACGTCCAGCATAGCAGGTTCCCGCCGGTCCGTCAACGTTTTCCCCGCCGCATACGGCTTGCCACCGGCGGGCGCGGTGTGATACGATAGGGAAAACCATTGCTCAGAAAGGAGCCGCCATGCAGATTCTGTTTTCCCCGGCCAAGAAGATGCGCCGGGACGCCGACACCCTCCCGCCCGCCGGTCTGCCCCGCTATCTGGAGCAGGCCGACCGGCTGCGCGCCTATTTGAAGGAGCTCCCCTACGAGGAGCTCAAACGCCTGCTGGCCTGCAACGACGCCATCGCGCAGCTCAACTACCGCCGCTACCAGACCATGGACCTGCACCGGGACCTGACACCTGCCATCCTGGCCTACGACGGCATCGCCTATCAGTACATGGCTCCCCAGGTCTTTGAGCGGGCCTGGTTTGACTACATCCAGGCCCGGGTCTTTGTGCTCTCCGGCCTGTACGGGATTCTGCGTCCTCTGGACGGGGTAGTACCCTACCGCCTGGAGATGCAGACCAAGCTGCGCACCGAATTCTGCCGCGACCTGTACGACTACTGGGGGGACCGGCTGGCCCGCACGGTGTGCGAACAGGACGACGTGGTGGTGGATCTGGCCAGCGGCGAGTACGGCCGCGCCGTGCGCCGCTGCCTGCCCAAGGGGGTGCGCCTGGTGGAGTGCATCTTCGGCGAGCTGGCCGGAGAAAAGGTAATGGAAAAAGGGGTGTATGTCAAAATGGCCCGGGGCGAGATGGTGCGCTGGCTGGCTGAGCACAATGCCCAGGCACCCGAAGAGATGACCGCCTTCCGCCGGCTGGACTTTGTCTACTGCCCGGAGCGCTCCACCCCCGACCGGCTGGTGTTCCTGCGTGAGGGAGGCAGACCCAAGCCCAGGGGCAGATAATAGCGCTGGTTTTTTCTCATGCTAGACATCTGTTACTGCCAAACGGTTTTGTTTTTCCAGGTACAACGCCTCCCCGTTTTTCGAGGAGAGCCAGGACTTGTTTCTAACACAGCGTTAACGTCTCCATGTAGAGCATTCTTCCATTGAGCAAAATCTTAGTGGTCCTCTCTCAGTTCTTGTCCACTCTTTATTTCTCTTACCGCGTCCAGCAAAGCATAGAAAAGAAAATTATCTTTTACTCTCGCTTCGGGATGCGAAAAGGAAATCACCACTGTACCGTTATCGATAAAGTACCAGATTCCGCGTTTTGTCATCTTACATGTGATTTTTCGGTCCCGGTAGCACGAAGCCATAAACGGACTCTCTGTCCCACAGAGTATGATAAAATCTGCATGGTAAATGTTTAACTGCTTTTTTAATAGTTCACTGTTTAACCGCGCGGCTTCATAAATTTCGCGCCCATCCGAGGTATATCCTCCCGACGTCTTTTTTAGATTGACTGCTGCAATCTTCTTTAATTCCCGCTTCCTTCTCTCTTCCCGATTCTGCCGCATTTCTTCCCAAGAAAAATCGGTTTCCCATGAAAGTATCGCCTGTGTCCATCTCGCTACATTGTCCCAAGTCTGAGCACGTCCTCCGTGATAGACAAAATCCCTTAAATCCCAATTTTTCCCTCCATTTACTTCTTTCAGAACATAGACGATTCGATAACGGGCAGAAAGAAAGCTCTTTTCATCAACCACTCCGTCACTCACTGCGTCTGGAACCTGCTGCCGCAACGCTTCAAACAACAATGCCTCTTCTTTCTGTATTGACACTTTGAACTTCTCCTTATATCAAAATTCTGGTTTTGTATCTCTTATTCTACCGATATTTCAACATATGGAACTTATTTTTCTCTCGGGGCCTTTTCCTGTTTCAAACCTCCGGTACTCTCCGTCCCATTGTCAAACTGCGCCCGGCGGGCCTGAAAAAAGGCAAAGTACGTGCGCACCGTCTCCAGCTGGGTCCAGGGGCGCGCCTGCACCGGGTCATGGTCCAAATCATAGATTCTGGCCCCCTCCATGGCCAGCAGGAAGGGCGAATGGGTGGCCAAAATGAGCTGACAGCCATAGAACCGGGCGGAATCCTCCAAAAATCCCTTCAGCTCCAGCTGCCGCTGGGCGGACAGGCTGTTTTCCGGCTCGTCCAGCAGATAGAGGGCATTCTCCCGGATCTCTTCGGTAAAATAGCGCAGGGCGCTCTCCCCGTTGGAGCCCTCCCGCACATTGTCCATCAGTTGGCTTCGGACATACTGCGACTGGCTTTTGCTGCGGGCGGCCACCTTGCGCCGGAGCTCCTCATGGTCCTCCAGAGACCGGAAGCGGCAGCCGCTGTATTTGGCGTCCCGGTATTCCTCGAACAGCTGGCCCCGGCGCAGGTCGATGCCCTGGTTGAGAGCCCGTATCTCCAGCAGGTAGTCGAACACGTCGTCGCTGGTGATGATGCGGCTGCCGCCAGGCACTTGTCCACTCTTCATCGTAAAGGAGCACCGCTTCACATATTCCTCGTAAAATTCACTCCGGTTATAGGGCGCGCTCCGGGCCGCGCCCACCGCCTCAGCGATCACATTGAGCACCGTGGATTTCCCGCTGCCGTTTCCCCCGTAAAAAATGGTGATGGGCGCAAAGGCAAAGGGCTCTGGCTCCCGCTGATAGAATACCTGGAAGGGATAAAACGTGGTGTGGCAGGTCCGCTGGATTCCGGCAAAAAACTGCTCCTCCTGCGCCCGGCTGGGCAGCCGGAAGCGCTCCAGATACAACATTCCGTCATCTTCCTCTCCATTTTTCCATTTTGTATTGGTATTCTACCATATATCCGGTCCCAACAACAGGACTTTTCCTGTCAAAAAAATAACGGTTGCCTTTTCTTCCCCCAGCCCGTATAATAGAATCAGAACAAGTAAATCGGTTGGATGACGATACTGGGAGAGCGCGTCGCAGGGACGCCGCCGAAGGGGCCGCAGCAACTCTCAGGCAAAAGGACCGGTATCTGACAACGCTCTGGAAAGCCATTGAATTGGCACCGAAGAAGCAACCCCGTCCCTCCGCCGGGGCTATCTTTCAGGTCAGCAGACAGAGGCGCGCCGCACATGCGGCGCGCCTCTTTTTCTTGTGAAAAAATCCACATACTATCCCATATTTTAGAAAGAGGCGATCTGTATGGAACAAACCACCGCACTTTACCCCCGGCACCAGGCAGCCGGCGGCAAGCTGATTCCCTTTGCGGGCTGGCTGCTGCCGGTGGAATACCCCGCCGGCCTGATGAACGAGCACAAGGCGGTGCGCACCGCCGCCGGCCTGTTCGACGTGTCCCACATGGGCGAAGTAATCCTCACCGGCCCTGGGGCGCTGGCCTCCCTCAACCACCTGATGACCAACGACTTCACCAACCTGGCCGTCGGGAAGGTCCGGTACAGTCCCATGTGCAACGATCAGGGCGGCGTGATCGACGATCTGCTGGTCTACCGGCTGGGCGAGGAATCCTTCCTGGTGGTGGTCAACGCCGCCAACCGGGCCAAGGATGTGGCCCACATGCAGGCCAATCTGCTGCCGGACACCAGGCTGGAGGACCGCTCGGACTCCATCTCCCAGCTGGCACTCCAGGGACCGAAGGCTCCGGAGATCCTGGCCAGGGTCGCGCCCCAGGAGTCCATTCCCAAGGGGTACTACTCCTTTACCCGGGAGCTCTCCGTGGGCGGGATTCCCTGTCTGGTCTCCCGCACCGGCTACACCGGTGAGCTGGGTTATGAGCTCTACTGCGCCTGGGACGACGGTCCCGCTCTGTGGGATGTGCTGATGGAGGCCGGCCAGGACTTCGGTCTGCTCCCCTGCGGACTGGGCGCCCGGGACACCCTGCGTCTGGAGGCCGCCATGCCCCTGTACGGCCACGAGATGGACGACACAGTCTCTCCCCTGGAGACCGGCCTGGACTTCGGTGTGAAGCTGAACAAGGCGGAATTCATCGGCCGGGAGGCCCTGCTGGCCGCCGGGACGCCCAAGCGGGCCCGGGTGGGGCTGAAGGCTACCAGCCGGGGCATCCTGCGGGAGCACCAGGACGTCTACCTGGGAGAGACCTGCATCGGCCACACCACCTCCGGTACCTTCCTGCCCACGCTGAACGGCGCCTATGCCATGGCGCTGGTGGAGGCGGACCACGCCGCGGTAGGCACCCAGGTCTGGGTGGACGTGCGGGGCCGCAAGGTCACCGCCGAGGTCGTCCCGCTGCCCTTCTACAAGCGCGTGTGATTATTGTTTGAATTTATTCATACTATTATAACAGGAGGTATTCAACATGAACATTCCCAATGATCTGCAATATTCCAAGTCCCACGAGTGGCTGCGGCTCCACGACGACGGCACCGCCGAGATCGGCCTGACCGACTACGCCCAGCAGCAGCTGGGCCAGCTGGTGTTCGTCAACCTGCCCGAGCCCGGCGACCCGGTCACCATGGGCGAGGCCTTTACCGATGTGGAGTCGGTGAAAGCGGTGTCCGACGTGTTCAGCCCGGTGAGCGCCACCATCGTGGCCATCAACGAGGAACTGCTGGACGACCCCGGGGCCATCAACGCCGACCCCTACGAGGCATGGCTCATCCGGGTGGAGGACATCACCGAGACTGAGGACCTGCTGGACGGCGCGGCCTACGAAGCCCACTGCGCGGAAGAGGCGGAGGAGGGCTGAGATGGGCAGCTATGTTCCCTCCACCGCGGTGGAGCGGGCGGATATGCTGGCCCAGCTGGGGCTGACCTCGGAGGGGGAACTCTTTTCCGTCATCCCCGAGGAAGTGCGCCTGAACCGGCTGGACCTGCCCGAGGGCTGCTCCGAGCTGGAGCTGCGGGAGCGCATGGAGGCCATGGCCGCCCGGAACACCCGCTTTTCCACCCTCTTCCGGGGCGCCGGCGCGTACCGCCACTACATCCCCGCCATCGTCAAAAGCGTGGCCGCCAATGAGAAATTCCTCACTGCCTACACCCCCTATCAGGCAGAGATCAGCCAGGGGGTGCTCCAGGCCATCTTTGAGTACCAGACCATGATCTGCCAGCTGACCGGTATGGAGGTCTCCAACGCCTCGGTCTATGACGGCGCTACCGCGGCCGCCGAGGCCATCGTCATGTGCCAGGAGCGCAGACGCAGCCGGGCGGTGGTCTCCGGGGCGGTCCACCCCGACGTGCTGACCGTCATCACCACCTACTGCTCCAGCCACCACATCCCCCTGACCGTTCTGCCGGTCACGGACGGCGTCACCGACCCCGCCGCCCTGACCCAGGCTCTGGGGGACGATGCGGCCTGCGTCTACTTCCAGACGCCCAACTACTTCGGTCTGCTGGAGGACGGGGACGCCCTGGTGTCTGCCGCCCACGCAGCAGGGGCCAAGGCCATTATGGGGGTCAACCCCATCGCTCTTGGCATCCTGAAAACCCCCGGGGCTTGCGGCGCGGACATCGCTGTGGGCGAGGGCCAGCCTCTGGGTCTGCCCCTGGGCTTCGGCGGCCCCTACCTGGGCTTTATGGCCTCCACCAAGGCTCTGATGCGCAAGCTGCCCGGCCGAATCGTGGGGCAGACGGCCGACGCCCAGGGCAACCGGGCCTTCGTACTCACTCTCCAGGCCCGGGAGCAGCATATCCGCCGGGAGAAGGCCTCCTCCAGCATCTGCTCCAATGAGGCGCTGTGCGCCCTGACCGCCAGCGTCTATCTGGCGGCCATGGGGCCCCAGGGCATGGCGCAGGTGGCGGAACAGTGCCTGTCCAAGGCCCACTATGCCGCGGAGAAGCTCACCGCGCTGCCTGGTTTTCAGCTGGTCTACGACAAGCCCTTCTTCCATGAATTCGTCACCACCTGCCCGGTCCCCGCTGAGACGCTGGAGCGCGCCCTGGCGGAGCACGGTATGCTGGGCCCCCTGCCCCTGGAGGACGGCCGCCTGCTGTGGTGCGTCACGGAAGTGGTCTCCAAGGCCAAAATCGACGAAATGGCCGTTCTGGTCAAGGAGGTGTGTCCGGTATGAAGCTTCTGTTTGAACGCAGCCGCCCCGGCCGCCACGCCGCGCTGCTGCCCCCCTGCGACGTGCCCGCCGCCCAGCTGCCCCAGTCCCTGCGCCGGGAAGCTCCGCCCCCCCTGCCCGAGCTGTCCGAGGTAGACCTGGACCGGCACTATAACGCCCTGGCCCAGCAGGCCTACGGCGTGTGCGACGGCTTCTATCCCCTGGGCTCCTGCACCATGAAGTATAACCCCCGGGTCCACGAGGAGATCGCCGCCCTGCCCGGCTTTGCGGACATCCATCCCCTCCAGCCCGCCGACACCGTTCAGGGCTGCCTGGAGGTGCTCCATCAGAGCGAGTCCCTGCTGTGCGCCGTGACCGGCATGGACGCCATGACCTTCCAGCCCGCCGCCGGCGCCCACGGCGAATACACCGGTCTGCTGCTCATCCGGGCCTATCACGCCAGCCGGGGCGATACTGCCCGCACCAAGATCATCGTTCCGGATTCCGCCCACGGCACCAACCCGGCCTCCGCCGTCATGGCGGGCTTCCAGGTGGTCAGCGTGCCGTCGGACGCCTCCGGCTGCGTGGACCTGGACGGCCTGCGGGCCGCCGTGGGCCCCGATACCGCCGGTCTCATGCTCACCAACCCCAACACCGTGGGCCTGTTCGACCGCAACATTCTGGCCATCACCGCCATCGTCCACGAGGCGGGGGGCCTGTGCTATTACGATGGGGCCAACCTCAACGCCATCATGGGAATCGCCCGTCCCGGCGACATGGGCTTCGACTGTGTGCACCTGAATCTGCACAAGACCTTCTCCACCCCCCACGGCGGCGGCGGACCGGGCAGCGGCCCCGTTGGCTGCAAGGAATTTCTGGCCGACTTCCTCCCCGCCCCCCGGGTGGCGGAGGAAAACGGCGTCTACCGCTTTGTCACGCCTGCCCACACGGTGGGCAAGGTGCGCTCCTTCTACGGCAACTTCCTGGTCGTGGTGCGCGCCCTGTGTTATGTGCTCACCCTGGGCCGGGAGGGCATTCCGGAGGCCGCCCGCACCGCCGTGCTCAACGCCAACTATCTGCTCCATAAGCTGGCCGCCTGCGCCCCCGCCGCCTTTGACGGTCCGTGTATGCACGAGTTTGTGCTCACTCTGGAGCATCTGAAGAAAGAAACCGGCGTCTCCGCCCTGGATGTGGCCAAGGGCCTGCTGGACGGCGGAATCCATCCTCCCACCATGTACTTCCCCCTGATCGTCCATGAGGCCCTCATGTTCGAGCCCACCGAGACCGAGGGTCCCGAGACTCTGGACGAGGCGGCGGAGCTGTTCCGCCGGGTGGTGGAACAGGCCAGGCAGGACCCGGAGGCTCTGCACGCCGCCCCCCACAACGCGCCCATCGGCCGGCCCGACGAGGTGACCGCCGCCCGCACGCCCATCCTGCGCTGGACCGGCGCGTGAGCTTATGATTCACCAACTGTATCATCTGGTGACCGATTGCACCGACCCCTTCCACAATCTGGCTCTGGAGGAGCAGCTTCTCCGCCGGGTGGAGGAGGGGGCATGCATCCTCTACCTGTGGCAGAACCAGCACACCGTGGTCGTCGGCCGCAACCAGAACCCCTGGGCGGAGTGTCAGACCGAGCTTTTGGAGGCGGAGGGCGGCCGGCTGGTCCGCCGCCTGTCCGGCGGCGGCGCGGTCTACCATGACTTGGGCAACCTGAACTTCACCTTTCTGGTGCGGGAGGCCGATTACAGCGTGCCCCGCCAGCTGGAGGTCATTCTGCACGCACTGAACGCCCTGGGCATCCCGGCGGAGCGTTCGGGCCGCAACGACATTCTGGCGGACGGGCGCAAGTGCTCGGGCAACGCCTTTTACCGCAGCGAAGGCCGCTGTTATCACCACGGCACCCTGCTGGTGGACGTGGACCGGGCGGCCATGAGCCGCTACCTCACCGTGGACCCGGCCAAGCTGGCCGCCAAGGGGGTGGCCTCGGTCCGCGCCCGGGTGGTCAACTTGAAGGAGCTGCAGCCGGAGCTGACCATTCCCGTCCTGATCCGGCAGCTGCTGGACAGCTTTCAGGCGGTCTATGGCCTGCCTTCCTCGCCCTTCTCCGGCGATGAGGAAGCGCTGGCGGAGCGAATTGCGTTCTTTTCTTCCTGGGACTGGCGGTTTGGCTCCGCGCCGCCCTTTACCGCCCAAATTCAGGGGCGGTTCAACTGGGGCGGGCTTCAGCTGTGCTTTTCCGTGGAGCAGGGCGCGGTGGTCCACACCGCCCTCTACTCCGACGGGCTGGAGGCCGACTTCCTGGCCGGGCTTCCGGCCTGCTTCACCGGCTGCTGCTATGAGGTTCCGGCCCTGACCGCCCGGCTGGCGGCGGTCCCGGCCGACGGAGAGGCCCAGTGCCGCATTCTGGCCGATGCGGCCGGCTTGATCGGCCAACTCTTTCACCGAGAGGAGACTTCCCATGTATGACGTCATTATCCTGGGCGGCGGCCCCGGCGGCTACACCGCGACCATCCGCCTGGCGCAATACGGCAAACAGGTGGCCCTGATCGAAAAGGACCAGGTGGGCGGCGTGTGCCTCAACCGGGGCTGCATCCCCACCAAAACCCTGCTCCACACTGCCAACCTGCTGGAACAGGTGCGCGCCGCCGGGCCCCTGGGTCTGGTGGTGGACGGCGCGCGGGTGGACTACGACGCCCTCCGCGCCCGGAAGGACGCGGTAACCGAGCAGCTGCGCACCGGCGTGGAGGGACTGCTGAAGGCCAATGGCGTGACTGTCATCCACGGCCGGGCCTGCGTGGAGGGACCGGGCCGTGTCTCTGTGGCGGGCTGCGGCTGTTCCGTGGAGGAGCTGGAGGGGGCCGCTGTGGTGGTCGCCGCCGGCTCCCGTCCGCTGATTCCCGCGATCCCGGGCACCGATCTGCCCGGCGTCTACACCAGCGACGGCCTGTTGGCCTCCGTTCCCCAGCTGGAGCGGCTGGTCATCATCGGCGGCGGCGTCATCGGCATGGAGTTCGCCACCCTCTATCAGGCCCTGGGGACCCAGGTGACCGTGCTGGAGGCTCAGCCCCGCATCCTGCCCACTCTGGACCGGAAGCTGGCCCAGAATCTGTCCATGGTCCTCAAGCGGAAGGGGGTCACCCTGGTCACCGGGGCCATGGTGGAGGCCATCCAGTCGGAGAATGACAGCCTTGTCTGCCGCGCCGCCGTCAAGGGGGAGACCTTGACGGTCCCCGCCGACGGAGTGCTGCTGGCCATCGGCCGGGCGGCCAACACCGATCTGCTGTTCGCCCCCTCCTGCACCCCGCAGCTGGAGAAGGGGCGCATCGTGGTGGACGAACACCGCCAGACCTCCATCCCCGGGCTCTACGCCATCGGCGACATTGCCGCCGGCTCGGTCCAGCTGGCCCATGCCGCCTCCGCCCAGGCACTGGCGCTGGCCGCGCATCTGGCCGGGCAGCCCTGCGGGCTGGACCCGGACCTGGTCCCCTCCTGCGTCTATACCGAACCCGAGATCGCCAGCGTGGGGCTGACGGAGGCGGAGGCCAAATCCGCCGGCATTTCCGTGACCTGCGGCAAATTTCTCATGACCGCCAACGGCCGCAACCTGGCGGCAGGCGGCGACCGGGGCTACCTCAAGCTGGTCTGCGACCAGCAGGGGGTGGTGAAGGGCGCGCAGCTGTTCTGTGCCCATGCCACCGATCTGGTGGGCGAATGTGCCCTGGCTATCGCCCGGGGGTTGACGGTAGAAGAACTGGCCGATCTGGTCCGCCCCCACCCCACCTTTGAGGAGGCCATCGGCGAGGCCGCCGAAGCGGTTTTGGGGCGGTCCATCCACTCCATGCCGGCCAAACGGCGCTGAGCGGAGCCGTGTTTCTGCGCAACTGCGAATCCAAACGGGCCCGCGGCACAAGCTTGTGCCGCGGGCCCGTTCCGCGTGTCAAAAAAGGCGAAGCGTTTGCAGAAGCATAAATGCACTTGCCGGGCAAAAGCCCCGGCAGAGTTTCGCCGACTAGAGGCGTGCGCTCCGGGAACCCAAACAAAGCCCAGCGAAGCGGGTTTGTTTGGGCGAGGAGGGACAAGGGAGCGGAGCGAGAAATGCCCCTCCGGGCGTTGCGAGCGGCGCGGACTTTGGCCCGACGATACTGCGGGCCCGTTTTCTCGGTATCAGGCCGGGTCCAGCTGAGCCAGTTCCTCGTCCTCCCGGTCCAGCCAGGCCAGCAGAAACTCCCGCAGCAGCTGAGCTGCGGCGGTGAATGCGGCGCCCTTGGGGTAGACCAGATAGAGATTGGCACTTGGAATGGCGTCCCGCAGGTGGAGCATGACGATGGGATTGTCCGGATAGTCCCGGTTGAGCTTGGTCATCTGGGCCATGGGCATCAGCGCCACTCCCGCGTTGCCCGCCAGCAGGCGGTAGATCAGGTCGGTGCTCTCCACCTCAAAGGCCACGTCGGGCTCATAGCCGCAGGCGGCGCACACCTCCCGCAGGGTGTCCGCGTCCATGCGTGAGCGGTCGCAGATGAACCGCTCCCCCGACAGCTGGGCGATGGACACTTCCCGCTGGCCAGCCAGCGGGTGGTCCCGGCTGACCAGAATCACAAATTCCTTCTCCCCCAGCAGCTCGGCGGTCAACAGTTCGCTGTCCGGCGCCCGGTTGGTGATGGCCATATCCAGGGTGCGGGCCAACAGGCGGCTGCTCAATTCCTCCGGCGGGCAGGCAAACTGGCGGATCCCGATCTCCGGGTGGGCCAGGGAAAATTCCTTGAGCACGTCGGGCAGAAAGTCGTCAATGGAGCACCCCAGGGAGAGCACGTTCTGCTGGGCCTCATACAGCCGCCGGATGGTCTGCTTGCCCGTGGCCAGCTCAGAGAAGCACAGCTCCACACTGGCCAGGAAGATGCGCCCATACTCGTTGAGGACGATCTTTCCCTTCCGGTGGTCGAACAGGGGTACACCCAGCTCCGCCTCCAGCCGGTTGATGCTCTTGCTCAGGTTGGGCTGGGTCACATAGAGCTCCCGGGCGGCCTGGGACACGTTGCCCAGCCGGGCCACGGTCCGAAAATAATTCAGCTGCGTAAATTCCATCGGCACACCCTCCCTGTCTCAGTTGACTTTTTTCTAGTATAACACAAACGATATAATCCTGCAAGCCGCCGCTCCCGCCCTCCCGTTTCAGTCGTCGCAGTCCAAACTCCGACGGCTTCACCAAAGAGCAATTCCTAACCTGAGCACAGCCGCAAGCAAAGGCGGGTCGCCTCGGGCTTGTGGCTGTTTTTCGTTGGGAATCAATTTGCATCCATAATTATGTTCATATGTTCATTTTATAATGAGAACCACCAGTTCCAAATTTCCGTTTTCTTCCTGATGTTAAGATGTGTTGCTTGCGGCAACGGGCAATTCCGACTACAATAACGGTAACGACGGAAAGGAAGGGGGTTCTCCCTAATGCTCAGTGAAACTATAAAAGCAATCCGAAAAGCAAAAGGACTTTCGCAGCAGGAGCTTGCTGTCAAGCTGAACGTCGTGCGGCAAACCGTTTCGAAATGGGAGCAAGGATTGTCGGTTCCCGACTCTGATATGTTGATCTCCATATCGGAAGCACTTGAAACGCCTGTAAGCACGCTGCTGGGCGAAACGGTTCCGGAAACGGAGGTTGATACCTTAAAAGCCATTTCCGAAAAACTGGAAGTGATAAATTTACAGCTGGCACAAAGGAAAACTACGAGAAGAAACATAATTCGTTGGTTACTTATTTCATTGTGTGCAATTATTGTAATGATTTTTGCAGTCTTAGGAGTATTAAATAGTCCTTATTTGGGTTGGGATTATCGTGACCCTGAAACCGCTGTTCTCGGGGTGGCCTTTCACGCATTTGAATGGCTGTTTGTCCGAGTCGCACCGATTCTCTTTCTTGCTGCAATCCTTGGAATTTTCTTTACATACAGAAAAAAATGAATAGATAAGCAGGAGTGTTTCTGACATGAAGAAAACGATCCTCGGAATGATTGCCGCAATCGTGATTGTGCTGGGACTGAGCCTCGCAGGTTACAATCAGATCATTCCGGACGAATATGTGCCGGCTGCGGATGAAATAGCCCTGCATATACAACTCGATGTAGAAGAAGATATTGGATTACTGGTCTATGATTATTGTGCAGCCGGTCATGAATACAGTGGCGGCATCTCAAATGCGGACGGATCGTTGATCAAGCGCGATTCTGATAACATTGTGGTGTGGAATAAGGAGGAATTACATCATCTCTCGGATACGTTCGAGCTGTCCATGCAATTCCGAATCATAACCGAATATGTGACTCCCAATTATGAAAATGTATATCCGGATGACATCACAAAATATATAGCGCCTATCTCCTGGGAAGCACACTTTGGCGAATCCTATTTGATTACCATCACCGGTGATAAGATGAACGGATATAAAGCTGTATGAAACGAATAAATGAAAGCTTCTCTCGGATACAGCAAAGTTGGCGATTGCCAGACGATACGCTGACGGTGCGGAACAGCCATCCATAGGACAAGGCTTCCTCTGTCAAAATGATAGAGGAAGCCTTGTCCTTTTGTCTATTCCGTCCAATGAATTTCCATCTCCCGCGAAACCACTGCTTGCCGCCGTTCTTTTTGCCATCGTCTTATCCTGCCGGCAGAAGCCACCGTGCCCCTACCCATCCGACAGCTCCGCCGCGATGCGGCGGACCATGGGGTTGCGGTTCTCCGCCATCCAGGCCGCCACCACGTCGCAGTCGTTGTTCCCCGGCAGCGGGACCATGCGCACTGCGTCGCTGTGCTCCAGGCGGGTATTGCTGTCCAGCAGACATACCCCGATTCCCGTCTCCACGCACAGCAGCATGGACTCCAGCGTGGAGGCCATGCGGATGATTCTGGGGGTAAAGCCCGCCTCCTGGCACTTGGCCGCCACATGAGCATATCCGCCGGGCGATTCCTCCGGCGAGATGGCCACAAAATCCTCCCCAGCCAAATCGGCCAGCGTCAGGTCCGGCCGCTGGGAGATGGGGTTCTTCCGGCAGACCCCCACCGCCCCGTTCTGGCGCTGGAGGATACGGCTCTCCCAGCCCGTCTGCCCCGCCAGCTCAAAGGATAGGGTGATGATCAGGTCATACCGGCAGCTCTCCAGGCCCTGGCGCAGGTTGCGGAAGGAATTGCGCTCCAGCTGGAGCTCCAGCTCGGGATAGCGGCTGTGGATGGCGTCCAGCCGGTCGTTGAGGGCACGGTTGATGTCCTGCCCCTCCAAAATTCCCACCGACAAAGAGCCCACATCCCCCCGGCTCAGGGCGGTGGCCTGGGCGATGGCCTGGGCACAGTAATCGGGCAGCTCCTTGAACTGCTCGTACAGGTACTCTCCGGCCTGGGTCAGGTAGATGGACTTGCCCACCCGCTGAAACAGCTGAAACCCCAACTCCTGCTCCATCAGAGCGATCTGCTTGGACAGATTGGGCTGCGAGGTAAACAGGTTACGGGCCGCTACCGAAAAATTCTGGTGCCGGGCCGCCTCCACAAAATAGCGAATGCGCAGTAAATTCATTCGTTTTCTTCCTCCCGTGGGTCCGGTGCCCGCGCGCGCCGCCGCGGCCCGCGCCGGTTTTGTTACTTATTCCAGTCCTATTGTAAAAGGAATTTTCTTCGCTGTCAACCTGCACAGGAACTGTCACAGCTTATAACCAACTCTCATAAAATTTGTCCAAACTGGCATTTTACAAACGCCCGATTTTCCTGTATGCTAGAGTCGTAGGAAACCGGCGCGGCAGCAGCGCCGGCGCTCCTCCGGATGCCTTGGGAGAGCGTGGAGGAGCTCATTCGGAATTTTGGTCAGAAAGGATGTAGCTACCATGAAAATTCTCGGCATCTCCGGCGGTATGCCCAACGGCAGCAACGACTCCATGTGCAAGGAGGCCCTGATGGGGGCCAAGGAAGTGGGCGCAGACATTGAATTCATCAACCTGAACCAGCTGAACATCCAGCACTGCACCGGCTGCAAGGCCTGTGTCATGTCCCTGTTCTCCGGCCGCGGCAACGGCTGTATCCTCAAGGACGACTTCCAGTGGCTGGTGGACAAGATGTTCGATGCGGACGGCATCGTATTCTCCATCCCCATCTTTGAGAAGTTCTCCACCGGCACTTTCCATACCATTATGGACCGCTTCGGCCCCCGCCTGGACCGGGGCAATGTGATGATCGCCCAGAAGATCGCGGAGCAGGGCGGCAAGCCCATCGACCCCAAGTATTTGAAGGAGAAGGTGGTCTCCTACATGGGCGTGGGCGGCTCTGACTGGACCACCCGCATTCAGGCCGACTTCTCCACCCAGGCCCTTACCCCCAAGTGGACCATGATCCACAACGAGACCTTCCAGTGGTCCCTGGACATCGTCATGAACGACGAGGCCATCGCCAAGGCCCATCAGATTGGTGTGGACACCGCCCAGGCCGCCCAAAAGATCGTTGACGGCACCTTCCAGGCTCCGCTGGGCATCTGCGGCGAGGATTACAAGGGTCCTGCCGGCATCTGCCCCCACTGCCACAGCCGCAACTTCTTCCTCCAGGAGGACGGCAAGGCCATCTGCTGCGTGTGCGGCATTGAGGGCCACATCGACCGGGTGGACGGCAAATATCTGTTCCAGTTCGATGCGGAGGCCCAGATGCCCCACGCCCATGACACCATCTCCGGCAAGTTCATCCACGGCGACGACATCCAGCGTAACGAGGGCAAGGTCCGTCAGTCCAAGCAGACCGACGAGTACAAGGCCCGGGTGGAGCGCTACAAGGCCTTTATCCAGCCCTCCGTGCCCCAGCGCTGATCCATTTTTGCCAGGCGGCGCGGCTGCGGCAGCTCCGAAGAGGGGTTGTCCGCGGCTGCCCCTTCTGTTATACTGAACCTATCAACCCCCCCATTCGATCAGAAAGGAAGTTTTGCTATGAAAGTTGCAGCTTACTATGGCACCGGCGACGTGCGCGTCGAGGAGCGCCCCGTTCCCGTCCCCGGCCCCAACCAGATGGTGGTCAAGATCAGCTATGTGGGCATCTGCGGCACCGACGTGGAGTTTTTCCATGGCCACTGCCCGCCCTTCGTTCAGCTGCCCATGGTGCTGGGCCACGAGAACTCCGGTGTGGTCGCCGCCGTGGGCGAGGGCGTGACTGACTTTAAGGTCGGCGACAAGGTGCTGTGCGGTCCTCCCAGCCACTGTCCCGAGGACTGCCCCCTCTGCCAGCACGGCCAGACCAACATCTGCATCAACGGCTTCCCCCGCACCGCGGGCATCGGCGGCCCCGACGGCGGCTATGCGGAATACTACCTGGTCCGGGACGTGGCCCATACTATGATCATCAAGGTCCCCGACAACGTGGACCTGAAGGACGCCGTCCTGTTTGATGTGATCTGCGTCTCCCTCCACGGCATCCGCAAGTCCAACTTCAAGGTGGGCGACAACGTGGTGGTCTCCGGTACCGGCCCCATCGGCCTGGCCGCCATCCAGTTCCTGAAGGCGGGCGGCGCCAACAAGGTCATCGTACTGGGCACCAACTCCGCCAAGGAGCCCATCCTGAAACAGTACGGCGCGGACTACTTCATCAACTCCAAGGAGTGCCAGGACCTGGGTGCGGAGATCCGGAAGATCTGCAACAACCAGATCGGCGCCGATGTGGTTTACGAGTGCGCGGGCAACATGACCTCCCTGGCCAACTGCGTGTACCAGTGCGTCAAGCCCGGCGGACAGGTCATGGTCATCGGCACCATCCAGGAGCCCATGAGCAACCTGGTGCCCGGCGCCTTCTCCATCCACGAGCCTGACCTGAACTTCTCCTTCGTCTACACCGCCGAGGAAGTCCAGATCTATCTGGACATGCTGGCCTCCGGCAAGATTCACTTCCCCGGTATGGTCACCGACATCATCTCCCTGGACGACTGCGTGGAGAAGGGCCTGGACCGCAAGGACCGCTCTGGCATGCTGAAGATTCTCATTGACCCCTCCCTGTAAGGGCAGGTTGTGATTCGGAACACAGGAGGAACATCATATGGCTCAATTTACTCACGTCATGTCCCCCATCCGGGTGGCGGGGCATCTTCTGAAAAACCGCATCATCTCCGGTCCTTCCACCATCCACACCGCCTCCAACGGTGAGGATCACCCCACCGAGGCAGGCATCCGCTTCTTTGAGGACCGGGCCAAGGCCGGAGCCGGCCTGGTCACCTGCGCCGGCGTGTCCATCGGCGGCTTCAACAACGACGGGGTCCACTGCTCCTGGGACATCACCATTCCCAACCGGCGCAACGCCCTGTGCGACCTGAGCGAGCGCATCCACCTCTACGGGGCCAAGTGCACCATGGAGCTCATCGGCGTGCTGCCCGACGGCTGGACGGTCTCCGACGGCTGCTCCATCATGGGCGGTCCCGTGGGCCGGGGCGAGGCGCCCCTGGAGGTGCTGGAGCAGTTCAAGGCCGGCTATGTGCAGGCCGCCAAGGCCATCAAGGAATGCGGCTTTGATGGGATTCTGTTCCACTTCGGCCACTCCATCCCCATCGCTCAGTTCCTCTCCCCCCTGACCAACAAGCGCACCGACCAGTACGGCGGCTCCTTTGAGAACCGGGTGCGCTATCCCCTGGAAATTCTGGCCGCCTGCCGGGCCGCCGTGGGCAGGGACATGATCTTCGACGTGCGCATCTCGGGCTCCGAGTTCGAGAAGGGCGGCATCGATCTGGAGGAGGGCATCCGCATCGGCCAGGCCATCCAGCCCTATGCCGACATCATCCAGGTCTCCGCCGGTATGCACAACCCCGACTGGATGACCTGGACCCATCCCTGCGGCTTCCTGCCTCCCATGCCTAACGTCTACCTGGCCGAGGGCTTCAAGAAGTCCGGCAAAATCACCGACGCGCTGATCTCCACCATCGGCGGCATCGGCTCCCTCCAGGACGCCGACGACATCATCGCCTCCGGCAAGGCCGACCTGGTGGTGGTGGCCCGCCAGTTCATCGCCGACCCCAACTGGATCAAGAAGGGGCTGGAGGGCCGTCAGGAGGACGTGGTCCCCTGCGTCAAATGTATGCGCTGCCACGATTCTGACAACTACGCCCAGCATTTGCAGTGTACCGTCAACCCCTGGGTGGGGCTGGAGGGGGCGCTGGAGCAGGTGCCCGCCCCCAAGACCTCCAAGAAGGTGGCCGTGGTGGGCGGCGGACCGGCCGGCATGATGGCCGCGCTGACTGCGGCGGACCGGGGCCACACCGTCACCCTCTACGAGAAGTCCGGCAAGCTGGGCGGTGCGCTCAACTTCGCGGACTATGTCTCCTTCAAGTACCCCCTGAAGGCCTATAAGGACTATCTGGCCGCCCAGGTGAACAAGCACGCCAACGTCACGGTCAAGCTCAACACCGCCGCCGGCCCCGACGAGGTCAAGGGATATGACGCTGTGATCGCTGCCGTGGGCGCCACGCCGCTGGTGCCCCCCATCCCCGGTGTGGAGGCCGCCATTCCCGCCCTGGACTCCTACGGCAAGGAGGACTGCCTGGGCAAGTCGGTCATCGTCATCGGCGGCGGCCAGGTGGGCCTGGAGACCGCCCTCCACCTCACCAAGCTGGGCCGTCAGGTCACCATCGTGGAGATGCAGGCTGACATCGCCCCCGACGCCTCCAAGACCCATCGGGACGAGCTGCTGGTGGAGATTCGCAATGATGAGAAGCTGCGGGTCCTGACCGGCGCCCGCTGCACCGGCGTCACCGCCAACAGCGTCACCTACGAGAAGGACGGCAAGGCCGAGACCATTCAGGCTGACAACGTCATCCTGGCCGCCGGCATGAAGGCCCTGGTGGCCGAGGCCGACGCGCTCATGGGCCTGACCCCCGACTTCGCCGAGATCGGCGACTGCGTCCGGGCCCGTACCGCCGAGTGGGCCACCAAGGAGGGCTTCTACGCCGCTATGCGGCTGTGATTCTGCCCCGCTCAACCCAAACACCCCCAGCGCCGAACGGCGCTGGGGGTGTTTTTTGCAAAAAAGGCTTGACTCTCCCGGTGCGTCAGGGTTTACACTGGACAAAACCCATTCCAAGGAGGTCCTGCTTCATGCAAACGGTCAAGGAGCTGGCGCAGGCGGCCGGCGTCAGCGTGCGCACACTCCACTACTACGATCAGATCGGCCTGCTCCGGCCCTCCGGAGCCAGCCGGGCCGGATACCGGCTCTATGACGACAACGCGCGGGAGCGGCTGCAGCAGATTCTGTTTTTCCGGGCCCTCGGTTTTCCTCTGGAACAAATCAGGCGCCTTCTGCAGGCTGCGCCGGCTGACCGTGCCCGTCTTTTGACCGATCAGCGACAACGTCTGATCGCCCGCAGGGAGCAGCTCGAACGCCAGCTGGCCCGGCTGGACGCAGTGGCGGAGACGGACGGCGCTCCCACACCCCAGGTTCTGGGCCCGTCCGAGCGCGAGGCCCTCTGCGCGGTCTCTCTGGAGCGGCTCCCGGAGGCCATGCGCCGAACTCTGGAGACTGAGTTTGGCGGAACAGAGGCCTGGAAGGCCCACTATCTGAGCCGCACTGCCCAGGCCGACCTGCAGCGGGGCTATCTCCGGCTGGTGGACTGGTACGGCGGCAAGGCCCAGATGCTCCAGGCCCTCCTCCATCCGCCGGAGTCGGAGGACGCTCAAACCTTTGAAAAAGCGATCGGCACCCTGCTGGCCGAGCTGTACGCGCAGCGGGAGGCCGGTCCCTGCTCAGAAGCCGCCCGCGCCTGCGCGGCCGAGTACGGTCGGCGGCTGAAAGACTTCCTGGGCCTGGCGGACGAGTCCGGAGCGATGCGGGCGCAGGCAGCCTGCTATCGGGACCCACGCCTTGCTTCTATCCTGGACGCGCGGCATGGCCCCGGCGCGGCGGAGCTTTTCGCCCAGACGCTTCTCTCCTATTATGGTCCGGACCCCGACTGGCCCTGAAGCAGCACAGGCCCGTTCCGCAGATGCGGAACGGGCCTGTCTGTTTATGCTTCCCGCAGGGTCAGGGACACCGGGCAGTGGTCGCTGCCGTAAATGTCGGCGTGAATCTCCGCCGCCGCGATGCGCTCCCGCAGCCGGTCAGAGACCAGAAAATAGTCGATTCGCCACCCTGCGTTGTTCTCCCGGGCATGGAAGCGGTAGCTCCACCAGGAATAGGCCCCCGTCCGGTCTGGATAGAGCCAGCGGAAGGTATCGGTAAAGCCGGCGGCCAGCAGTTCGCCGAATTTGGCCCGCTCCTCATCGGAGAAGCCGGCATTGCCCCGGTTGGTCTTGGGGTTCTTCAAGTCGATCTCCTCGTGGGCCACATTCAGGTCCCCGCACACGATGACCGGCTTCTTCCCGTCCAGCTCCCGCAGGTAGGCCCGGAAGGCGTCCTCCCATGCCATGCGGTAGGGCAGCCGCGCCAGCCCCTCCTGGGCGTTTGGGGTGTAAACCGTGACCACATAACAGTCCGGAAATTCCAGGGTGATGGACCGTCCCTCCCCCACGTGGTCGGCGTCCCCGATGTCGTAGGTCACGGCCAGCGGCTCCCGCCGGGTAAAGACGGCGGTGCCGGAATAGCCCTTCTTCTCCGCGGAATTCCAGTATTGGGCATAGCCCGGCAGGTCCAGCTCCACCTGTCCGGGCTGGAGCTTGGTCTCCTGCAGGCAGAACACATCCGCGTCCAGAGACTGGAAGGACTCCAGAAATCCCTTCTTCAAGCAGGCCCGCAGGCCATTCACATTCCAGGACACCAGCTTCATGGCGTTCTCCTCCTTGGCGCGCCCGCCGCGGTTCCGGCGGGCGATTGGTCTCGTGTTTGATTGTACCCGATTGCGCGGCCGGAATCAATGGTTTCTTCCCTCTGGACAGCAAAACGGCCCCGGACCTCAATGGTCCGGGGCCGCGGAACGGCACATTGACTCAGCCCAGATAGGCCTTTTTCACCTGCTCGTTGCTCAGCAGCTCCATGCCGCTGCCCGACAGGGTGATTCGGCCGGTCTCCAGCACGTAACCCACATCGGCCGTTTTCAGGGCCATGTTGGCGTTCTGCTCGATGAGCAGCACCGTCACGCCCTGCTTGTTGATCTCCCGGATGATGTCGAAGATGCCCTTGACCACCAGTGGGGCCAGGCCCAGGGAGGGTTCGTCCATCATGATGATCTTGGGCCGGGACATCAGCGCCCGGCCTACGGCCAGCATCTGCTGCTCGCCGCCGGACAGGGTGCCCGCCGCCTGCCAGGAGCGCTCCTTGAGCCGGGGGAACAGGTCGTACACCCAGCGCAGGTCCTCCTCCAGGTCGTCCTTGCGCAGATAGGCGCCGATTCGCAGGTTCTCCACCACGGTCAGGTCGGGGAACACATGACGGCCCTCGGGCACCAGCGTGATTCCCTTGGACACGATTCGGTCGGGAGACAGGGCGGTGATGTCCTCCGCCTGGAGGTGGATGCGGCCCGCGGCCGGCTTGACCAGGCCGGCGATGGCCCGCAGGGTGGTGGATTTGCCCGCGCCGTTGGCGCCGATCAGGGTGACGATCTTGCCGTCGGGCACTTCAAAGGAGATTCCCTTGACCGCTTCGATGCCGCCGTAACTCACCTTCAGTCCGTCAATCCTCAGCATCGTCAGCCACCCCCAAATATGCGTCGATGACGCGTTGATTGTTTTGTACCTCCTGCGGCGTGCCCTGGGCAATGAGCTTGCCGAAATCCAGGACATAGATGCGCTCGGAGATCTGCATGACCAGGTCCATGTGGTGCTCGATCATGAAAATGGACAGGTTATATTCCGACCGGATCTGCTGGATAAAGTCGGTGAGCTCCTGGGTCTCCTGCGGGTTCATGCCGGCGGCCGGCTCGTCCAGCAACAGCAGCTTGGGCTCGGTGGCCAGGGCGCGGGCGATCTCCAGCCGGCGCTGGATGCCGTAGGGCAGGGAGCCCGCCACCTCGTCCTTCAGGTGGAGCAGGTTCTGCTCCTCCAGCAGGGCCATGGCCTCCTCCCGCATCCGCTTCTCCTCCTTGTGGTTGAGGCGGAAGGTGGCGGACAGGAAATTCTGCTTGGCCCGCATATGCTTGGCGATCAGCACGTTATCCAGCACAGACAGGGAGGAAAACAGGCGGATGTTCTGGAAGGTGCGGGCGATGCCCAGCTGGGTGATCTTGTCGGGTGTGGGAGAGAGAACCTTGTCGGAGAAGGCCAGCGGGTCCTTGGCCAGGACGGGAGCCTTGCGCTCCTCCTGCGCCTGGTCGTACGCCTTCTGCCGGGCGGCCTTCGCCTCCGGGTCCTGCTCCGCCTCAATGGCAGCCAGGGCCTCCGGGTCGCTCAGATCCAGCCGGGCGGTGTACAGCGTACCGTTCTCTCCCAGATAGCTCTTGGTTATCTTCCCCTGGGGGTGGTTGCGGACCATGGGTTCGCCGCAGAAGGAGACCAGGCCGTTGGTGGGCTCATACACGCCGGTGATGCAGTTGAAGGCGGTGGTCTTGCCTGCGCCGTTGGGGCCGATGAGGGCCACGATCTCCCCTTTGTTGACCTCCAGGGACAAATCGTTCACCGCCACCACGCCGCCAAACTGCATGGTGACGTGTTCCACGTTCAGGATATTCTCGCTCATGCTCTCTCCTCCTTTGCGGCGACCGCCTTTTTCCGGCGGCGGAACAGGTCGGTCAGCTCCTTATCGCCCATGATACCGCGGCGGAAGAAGAGCACCACGATCATAATGATGATGGAGAATACCACCATACGGAAGCCGTTGCGCATCAGCGGCACCTTGAGCGACCCGGTGACCACAAAGTAGGCCAGCCAGATCAGCAGCAGCAGGGCTACGATCCACACCACCGCCGCTTTCCACATACGGTTGGTAGTCTTGCGCTCCCGGCGGGTGAGCAGGACCGCCACACCCAAAACCACGACTGCGAAGATCACGATAAAGGCGATGCGCCTCGGGTCATTGGCCGCGCCGAAGGTCATTTCGCTGTCCAGGAAGCGCAGCCACCACTCGGAGCAGGCCACATACAGGAAGGTGGCGATGCAGGAGCCGGAAATGGAGCCAATTCCGCCGATGACCACGATCAGCAGAATCTCATAGGTCATGGTGGAGGTATAGACCTTGGCCTGGGCATTGTTGGCGTACATGGCGAACAGCGCGCCGCCCACACCGGCAAAGAAAGAGGAAATGCAGAAGGACAGCCGCTTGTGCTTGGCCAGGTTGATGCCCATGGCCTCGGCGGCGATCTCATCCTCCCGGATGGCCTTGAAAGCCCGGCCATAGGAGGAGTTGATCAGCATCACAATGACCACGATGCAGACAATGGCGATGAGGAAGGGGAAAAAGGTGGACAGCCGCAGCACGATCTCCCCATTGGCGTTGGTAATATTGAAGTTGGAGAAGGTGGGGATCTGCGTGATCATATTGGCGCCGTTGGTCACCGGACCCAGGGCCTGCCACTGGAAGATGGCGCGGATGATCTCCGCAAAGCCCAGCGTGGCAATGGCCAGATAGTCGCTTTTCAGCCGCAGCACCGGCAGACCGATGAGCCAGGCGAAGAAGGCCGCTACCAGTCCCCCCAGAATGATCGCCAGCAGTACCCCCAGGATAAGGCCCGCAGGGGTGTCCACCCCGCCGAACAGGTCGGGCAGCGAGAAGGGCACCGCCGACCCGCCGTACAGGTAATACACCGAGTCCTTGGCGGACATAGGTACGGTAAGAATCGCGTACGTGTACGCGCCCAACAGCATGAAGCCCGCCTGGCCCAGAGAGAACAGGCCGGTAAAGCCGTTGAGCAGGTTCATGGACACGGCCACCAGGGAGTAGACCGCGCCCTTTTTCAGGACAATGAACAGCTGGCTGTTGGGATCCAGAGTATTTTCCAGAATCGCCACCACGGCCAGGACCAAGACGGCGCAGATCAGTCCGATGACCGCGCCCTTTTTGCTCTGTTTCGCTTGAATCATTCCGGGCACCTCCTCAGACCTTGTCCGTGGCCTTTTCCCCGAACAGGCCAGTGGGCTTAAAGACCAGAATCACGATCAGCAGGGCGAAGGTGAATGCGTCCACGAAGGTGGTGGCCCCCTCAAAGGGCAGGATCTTCACAAAGTTTTCGCAGATTCCGATGATGAATGCGCCGATCACCGCGCCGGGAATGGAGCCAATTCCGCCGAACACTGCGGCGACAAAGGCCTTCAGGCCGGGCATGGAGCCGGCGGTGGGGACAATGGCGGAATAGTTGGTGAAGTAGAGCATGGAGCCCACCGCCGCCAGAGCCGAGCCGATGACGAAGGTAATGGAGATCACGTTGTTGATCTTGATGCCCATGAGCTGGCTGGTCTCAAAATCCTTGGCCACCGCACGCATGGCCATGCCGATCTTGGTGTGGTTGATGAGCTGCGTGAGCACCAGCACCAGGGCCACCACCAGGAAGGGGGTAATAATCACCACCCACTTGATGGGCGTGCCCGCCACGGTCACCGTGTCGGACAGGAAGGGGATGGTGGGATAGGTCATGGGCTGGCCGCCGGTGATATAGGTGGCGGTATTCTGGAGCAGATAGCTCACCCCGATGGCGGAGATCATAACACTCATGCGGGGTGCGGAGCGCAGGGGCTTATAGGCCACCCGCTCGATGACAAAGCCCAAAACCACGGTCAGAATCAGCACCAGAATCAGGCTGACCGGGATGACCGCCGCCGCAGGCAGATAGGCCGCCAGGCCGGAGGACAGGTAGATTCCCATCAGGCCGGCTACCATGAACACATCGCCGTGGGCAAAGTTGATCAGGCGCAGGATGCCGTACACCATGGTATAGCCAATGGCAATCAGGGCATACTGGCCGCCCACCGAAATGCCGAACAGCAGAGTGGAGATAAAATATTCCATGGAGGTTCCTCCCTCATACACGTAAAATGGACCGCCGGGCTGACCCGAATAAGGCGGCTGCGCCGCCCTGTTCGCGGCAGCCCGGAACCGTCAGGAAGATGATGCTTGGCGGGAACCCTTCGGTTCCCGCCAAGCATAGTTGGTTCCGCTCGGAACAGACTTTGGGTTTATTCGGCGACGGTCTGGACGGTCTCCAGCTCCCAGGCGCCATCGTTGGTGGAGTGCTTGATATACGCGGTATCGCGGACTGCGTCGCCGTTCTCATCGTCAAAGGCGATGTGGCCGGAGACGCCGTCATACTCCACGTCCCACAAAGCAGCCTTGATGTCGGCGGGATCCACGGAACCGGCAGCCTTAATGGCCTCCAGCGCCACATAGTAGGCGTCGTAGCCCATGGCGGAGACAGCCGCGATGGTGTCGTTGCCGCCGTTGGCGTCCAGAGCGCCGTCGGCCGTGTTGATGTAGTTCTTGAACCCCTCGTCAAAGGCTGTATTGCCGCCCTCCTGATAGAAGGTGGAGACGTACAGCTGGATGTCGGTGCCGTTGGCGGCCTCCAGGACCATGTTGTCGTCCAGGGTATCGGAGCCCAGGAACGGAATGTCAATGCCCAGAGAGGCGGCCTGGGTGATGATCTGCGTGGCGTAGGCGATGGACACCGGGGTGAAGATAACGTCCGCGCCCTGATCCTTGGCCTTGTTCAGGTAGGAGTTGAAGTCCGAGTTGTTGGTCGGGAAGGAGTCGGTGATGACCGTGCCGCCGGCGGCCTCAAAGGCGTCGGTAAAGTATTTGATCAGGCCCTGGTCGTACTCGTTGCCCGCCTCGCCCAGACAGTAGGCCACCTGCGCGTCAAAGTTATCCAGAGCAAAGTTGGCCAGGACCGTGCCCTGGAAGGGGTCCAGGAAGCAGATGCGGAAGTAATAGTCGTTGCCGGCCGTGACCTGGGGATTGGTGCAGGTCACGCCGATGGCGGGGATGCCCGCATTGCCGAAGGTCGGCCCGCCGGCGATGGACACGCCGGAGCCATAGGAACCCAGAACCAGCGCCACGCCCTCGCTGACCAGCTGGGAAGCGGCAGTGGGTGCTTTGTCGGTTGTGGAGCCGTTATCGGCGTAAACCAGCTCCACGGTGTATTCCGTGTCGCCCACCATGACGGTGGGAGTCTCGGAGTTGGCGTACTGCATGCCCAGCATCTCCTTCTTGCCGCCGGAAGCGGAGTCGCCAGTGGAGGGCTCAAACACGCCGATCTTAATGACGTTGTCACCGGATGCGGCAGGGGTGGACGCGGAGCTGTCGGGAGTCGCACTGTTGTTGGAGTTGGCATCGCCGCCAGTGGAGCCGTTGCCGCAGCCGGCCAAAACCGTCAGCAGCAGGGAGGCGGACAATCCGAGCGCAAGTAGCTTCTTCATTTCATGTATTCCTCCGAACTTTCATAGAGTCACGGACGGTCCCGTCCGCGCCTGTCCACACGATGCAAACAAGTGTCCATGTGGAGATTACGTGCTTTATTATAGCAAAGGATGAAACCAAATGCAAGAGAAACCATGCTAAGGTTCAAAAAAGTTCCGCCCACTTTTTGGGCAATCTGCTGTGCTTCGTGGTCTCTCGCTCTTTTTTGCCCCTTATTCTCTCATTTTTTGATTTGAAATGAAGCATTTCCTGCGTATCTATGCAACCGCACTTGCTCCGCTTGTGCGTCCCGGTCACGCCTCCCCTTCTCGTGACAGCTGAAGGACGGTCTCAATATGTGTATCGCTGTCCAAACCGATTTCCATATCTTCCTCTATGATAGGAAGTTTGAGTTTCATGGACTTCAGCCACTGACCGTTTGGCTGCCGTTCCTCGAAGATACGGATTTCGGAAATCAGCGACTCCATAATATGTCGCCTTTCCAGTTCGTCCATGACAGAGTATAGCCTATCGAAGTAAATCAGCACCTTATAGATATTGTCAGCCGTCAGCTTCTCCGCTTCAATGGCTGTTTTCTTTGCTCTGGCTTCGATCAGCAGAGACTCCGCATCCTCAATCTTATCATACATCTTGTAGAGACGATCATCAAGGTCTGATTTGCGTTTGATGTAGTGTTTATCGTCTGGGTCAAGCGAGTCGATCTCATCTATCAGCTTAGACTTGATGGAGTAGCTCTGACGGAGCTGCTTCTCGTAGTTGGCGATCTCCTGCTCGATAGCAGAGGTGTCCACCTTCATGCTGATCTTCTGCTGCATCAGCGCGGCGAACTTCGGATTGCTGACCAGCTTGGTGATAACCTCTGCCACAGCGGTATCCAGAAGTTCTTCATTGATTTGCTTTTTGTAATCGCATTTATGGCCACGGGTCATGGTGCGGTGCTTGCAGCCATAGTAGAAGAAATCCTTGTACTTCGTACCGTCTGCCTTGTGCTTGACACTCTTATTGCCATACATGCCTGCTCCGCAGATCGGACACTTTACGATTCCGGAGAGTAGATGGATTTTTGTATCTTTGCCACGGTTGACATGCTCGTATTTTTTTGCCTGTGCCAGCAGCTTCACCTGTGCGTCATGCCACAGATCTTCGGATACAATGGCTTCATGCTGACCATCCACCAGCAGGTAATCGTCTTGCTCTACAAGCCGATAATCGTTTCTTGTACCATGCACCTTTTCTGTCCTGCGCCTGCCGTAGGCGATTTTGCCGCAGTACACA
Source organism: Clostridiales bacterium (assembly GCA_019415645.1). GTDB lineage: Bacteria > Bacillota > Clostridia > Oscillospirales > Oscillospiraceae > DXYV01. The sequence goes on along the minus strand of DXYV01000003.1, from coordinate 15,665 downwards.
GGATTTTTCAGTATTCTGCGGATGAGGACAGCGTCAAACAGCGGCCTCTTACCATTCTGGCGTTGGACTTTGTAAATGCCGTGGTTGGCAAGGTATCTGGCAAGACCGTTTGCACCCATGTCGGTATGCACATACTGGTCGAAGATCACACGGATCGCTTCGGCTTCTTCCTCGTTGATAAACAGTTGGCCCTTTTCCAGCGTATAACCATAAGGCGCAAATCCGCCGTTCCATTTGCCCTCGCGGGCTTTCTGTATCCTGCCCTCCATAGTCTGCACACGGATGTTCTCACGTTCGATCTCTGCGACCGCTGACAGGACGGAGATCATCAGTTTGCCTGCATCCTTGGAGGAATCAATGCCATCCTCAACGCAGATCAGATTGACACCAAAGTCCTGCATGACCTGCAAGGTGGACAGCACATCCGCCGCGTTTCTGCCGAAGCGGGAGAGCTTGAACACCAGCACATAGGAGACGCCATCCTTACCGGATCTGATATCCTCCATCATCTGACTGAACTGCGCTCTGCCCTCAATGGACTTGCCGGATTTGCCGGCGTCCTCATATTCCCCAACAATCTCATAGTCATTGTACTCGGCAAATGCTTTCATTCTGGCTTTCTGAGCATCCAGAGAGTATCCATCCACTTGTATCGTAGTGGAGACTCTTGTATACGTATATACTTTTATTTTGTCTTTTTTCATATCATCATCCTTATCCGCAATTTGTTCTACAGGTCGTAGTGCCTTATGTAACCCCTACTCCAAAATGATTTTCAGAGTAGGTTTGGACGAACATCACACGATGATTATATCACGCAATCTCCGTTTTATCAACGCTGTCCTCGGAAAGTTTGGACTTATTTTTAATCTCTTTTTTGGCATCGTCCAAACAAACCGGCGGTTCTGGAAGATTTTCGATATCCAGAACCGCCGCATATTTTTCTATTAAGTTCGCAAGTAAATCGGCAAAGCCGCTCCATTCATCTTTCTTTCGATTATCTATAATGGTGTACCTCCTGTTTTTTACTGCTGCGTTTAATGTACTTGCGGATGATTTTCAGTGACCGGTACATCAAGCACACGTTGCCAACTCCGGCTTCTGCATACAGTTCAAATTCATTTTTCATAAAAAATCCTTTCTCCCGAATCGTATCGGGCAACAAAAATAGCAGACCGTCACATCATGGTCTGCCGCTGTGTTTGTTCTGCCTGCTGTTCTTCGGCCCGCTGCTGTTCCTCGACTGATGACTTGTCTTGCGTGAGTACCATGGTCACGCCAGCCGCCAGGCCGATGACTGCGCCGATGTTTTTGGCTTCCTGCTCCGCCTGGATGCGGCGATACCGTTCCTCGGCATCTTCGTCACCATCATCCAACAACGCTCCAGTCGCCGCCAGACCATACAGTCCAGCGTGGAGTGTCTTTAGAGAAACAGGTTGCGGATGTTGCTGACCACTGTCGCTGTACCGTACCCCATCCCCAGCAGTGCTGCCACGATGAGCAGCACCAGCACGATCCACTTGGTCACCACGATTAGGTCGAAGTCCGGAAGCCAGTCCAGCCATTTGCAGGTACGCTTTTCTTTCTTCTTCCCAGCCTGTTCCAGCAGAGCGGTCATCTCCGTCAACGATTTCTGCATCTCTGTCATGGAGTTCTGCACCGCTGTCAGGTCTGTGTGGGATCTCAGGTTCGGAAGATACTCCCGCATCCCACGCGCTTCCCGACCGATGGATTCTGTCTTCTGTGTCAGTATCGTCAGCGCCTCCGGTAGCGGACACTGGATGACGATGGGTGTGATCGGCGCACTCTGCTCCTGCGGTGTGGGCGTGGGACGATTCCGTTCCATGAGCTGGTCCATCGATAATTTCTTCTCTGATCCTGAATTCATATTCCATATTCTCCTTCAGATATTTGTCACCGAACAGCAGGCGGTCACGGCACTGCCAGCCGCTGGGTGTGGTGTAGGTGATGTTCCGCCGGGACTCCTCCCAGCGCACCTTGTAGCCCTCGCTCTCCATCAGCGCAATGAACTCCTCGCGGTTGGAGGCGTGGCGCATACAATCGTTGATGATGTTCATGAGCTGCAGCTTCTTGCTCTGACCACGGGCTGCTGTGTGATATTCCCCGATGGTCATGGTCTTCGTTTTCTGCTTCTGCTCCCTGGGTTGAAACACAGGGAGCGAAAAATCCATGCAGACCTGGTCGTTGCGCTGCCGCAGTTCCTGTAGCTGCTCTTTGGCGATGTGCAGTTTTCGTCCGGTATCGAAGTTGACCGAGTTGATGAGCAGGTGCGAATGGATGTGCTCCCGGTCTGTGTGGGTACAGACCAGAACTTCGTAACCCTCGTAGTACTCGGCCAGCTTCAGCGCCGCCGCGTGCGCGGTGACCGGGCCGACCGCTTCGCCTTTCGGGAAGCTCTGCACCATGTGGTAGAACAGCACACCGTCCGTTTTGTGATAGAGCCGCTTAGTAGTCATGAAGTCAGCGTAGACAGATTCCGGCTGGCAGTTGATGCCTGTGACCAACCGCTGACCATCGAACTCTGTTTTCTTGTCCTGCATGGTGTAGCGCATCACGGCGCCCATGCATCCGGTGGTCTGTCCCCGCTTGTAGTTGGTGAAGCTGATGATCGCCATAGTCACCACCGCTTTCGTTCCAGGATCGACCGGATAGCTTCGCTGAGTTCAGAGAGCGCCTGACGCACACTCTCCAGATCGATCACAGTCACTCGTCCCATGTGCGCCAGGGTGACGAGCTGATTCAGATTTCTGCCAATGGATTTCAGCTCCTTCAGCACATCTTTCAGTCCGTCGATAACCACGACTTGCTTTCCCAGACAACAGGCGGTCACATAATCGCTCATGGACATACCGGACTGCTTCGCCAGTTCCTTAATGGCCTCCCGGTCTTCGGATGCCATTCGGGTGCTGAATTTAATATCCTTTTTCATGTTGTTTCCTCCAATCTTTCGTAAAAATGGGGTGTGGGGCAGCGCCCCGCAAACAGGCGGAAGGCGGGACAGCGGCGCTGCCGCAGACCAGACAAACGCGATGCTGGCCACCTCCAAGGAGGTGATTTCTCCCGCCGAACTCCTGCATTTTCAATTTCGGCCACAAGCGGCCCAAAACGGCGTTTCTTTTTTCCAGCGGGAGTTTACTCGCCATGGCTGGAAACCTCCCGCAAATCGCCGCACTGCGCCCCGACAGGGTCAACAGGGTCGACCGCCGGGACACCTCGGGCATCGTCACTTTCGGCACGGCGCAGCTCGATGAGCCGCTTTCCGTTGCTGCGGCGCACTACGAAGGAAATGCCGATTTTGCTTAGTGCGTCAAGGTTTTGCAGAATCAGGCGGGACACTTTCTTAGGTGAGATGCGCTCCGTCCCGACAGGGTCGATCTTTTCAGACAGCTCCGTGGGAGTGCCGATAAATTCTGTGCGGCCACGCATCAGTTCAGAGACGAGAAAGACAATGCGGTCGCCCAGCAGCTCCGGCTGTGTTCTGCTGTCTGCCACCAACTCCCACACATTCTCACCGTTGCGTTCCAGCGTCAGCTCCCGGTACTCAATGTCACGACCGATACAGGAGAGCTTCGCCTTGCCACTGCCGCGCCGTTCCTCCACCAGCGTGAAGCTGGAATCCACCGCTCCGCTGATGGCTGTCGTACCGGAGATGCGGCTGAACACATCGTCGGCTGTTTCTTTGCGCAGATGGTGGATGAGCAGGATGGCGATACCGTGAGTGTCTGCGATTCGTTTCAGAGCAGAGAGGTCGCGGTAGTCGTTGGCGTAGGTGTTGTCGTAGTTGGTGCCGCGGATCATCTGCAACGTGTCGATGATGACCAGCACCGTGTCTGGATGTTCGGTGAGGAAAGTGCAGAGCTGTTCCTCCAGCCCCTTGCCCAGAATGTCACTGCCGGTAGAGAAGTGGACATTGGCGGGAGCATCCTCCGTGATCTCGAACAGCCGGTTCTGGATGCGGAGTGTAGAGTCTTCCAGACAGAGGTAGAGGGTTGTGCCCTGCTTGACGGGCATCCCCCAGACGGGTTCTCCCTTTGCCACCATGACGGAGAGCCACAGCGCCAGCCAGGACTTGCCCACCTTGGGGGAGCCAGCAAGGATGTGCAGTCCCTGAGACAGCAGCGTGTCCACCACGAAGTTGAGCGGCGTGAGTGGAAGGCTCATCAGGCTCTCGCCGTCGATGGTTTGCAGTCGTTTTTCTTGTTTCATATAGCACCTCTGAATAAAAAAGTAGAGGTGAAGCTGCACGCCTCACCCCTCTGCTTGTATTGTGGAGGAAAACATGATATTCTTATAAAAAGCATGGACAGATTAAAAGTCAGGCAGGACAAATTATTGCAGAGGAGGGTGCTTATGGAAATGGAAGGCAACATTATATTTTATACCTACGGCAGCACCCTGGAGCTGAACGGTCAGCAGTTTGATGCAGGAAGGCTGACAGAGGATCTGCTGAATCTGTCGCCCGATGACTATCATCCCATGCATGAACGGATGAAGCGCATCCGCACCTTTACGACGGCCTATGAGCACAATAAGGACACCGAGGTTTGGTGGAAGCTAAATGACGAGATGGACGCGCTCTGCCAGGAGCTGCGCCGGTATACGGTGTTCCGCTTACTGTTGGACGAGAGCGATGATGCTTTCTTTTCTGTGATCCGTGAAGTCACAGGACAATTCAGTTTATTTCCTTCGGAGAAACATGACCCGCCGGAGGATGAACAGATAGAACGGCTCCGAGCCGCTGCGGAGAAATTCTTTGCACTTAATGAGGCAGACTCCGCACCAGAAGAGGATGGCCTATGGAGACCGCTGGACCTGTTTCGCCCCAGTGAGGCCGACTCGGAAATGGACGAGTCATTTTATTACGAGATGTTCCGCATCCTTGGTGAGACAGAGGGAACCTGGGATACATACAAAAAGCATATCGACCGCTATGATATGTACCTCCACGACATCCGTGCGTTTAACGGCACGATCCGGAATTTTATCAAGTTCGCTATCTCCAAATTGAAAACCAACGGGCCGGAAAGCTATGCGGAGGCTCTCTACGGTTTCTATAATGATGACCGCATCGCAGAGAAGCTGATCATCAATCCAATCACCAGCCGCGGGGACTGTTACACGAGGCACGATGAGTATATGCTCTCCTATGTGCCGCGGGAGCTGCCGGATGGTTCCGCCGCCATCTGTCAGGAGCACGTGACCGACAGCTTGCAGGCGCTGATGAAAGCGGATTATATGCTGGCCCTGAACAGCGGCCATAACATTCGCCGCTGCATCATCTGTGGAAAATATTTTATGCTCAAGAGTGGCGTTCACGCCTTGTACTGCGAAGGCGCCTGTCCTCACGCCCCCGGCTACACCTGCCGACAGTTCGGCACGGTGGAAGTGCAGAAGGAACTCGCCAGAGACATTCCGAAGGTCAAGGCCAAGCTGACCGCCTTTTCCCGCATCACGAAGGATATGCAGAGAGGCGCCATCTCCCAGGAAGATGCCAGAAGAGCCAAGGACTATGTGCGTGATCTGCTTTACGATGCTCTGCGTGATCCCAATGTTTCTGTTGAGGATTTTACAGAGAAGATAACCACAGAGCGAATCTATAAACGTTGCCAGATTACCAGAGTCTCCAAACCCAGGGGCCGTCCACCGAAGCCAAAGGCAGGTGAGACTCCATGACCAACGAGGAACTGATCCGTCAGTATTACGACGGGGATGAGACTGCTCTGGACAAGCTGTACCGCAGGAACCTTGGTCTGATTCGGAGCATTGCCAAGGAAGCGGCCAAAGAGTTCAACTGCCTGCACATGGACAGGAATCGTCCGGAGGACTTTTCCAGCTATACCAAGACGATCCTGGATGACCTTTGCGGTGAGGGTGCGCTGGAGTTTCTGACCAGAATCCAAAGCAGAGAATATGATGAAAGCCGGGCCTTGCTGACCACCTATTTGTATCCCCACTTGAAAGGGCGGATGACACGCTGGCTGGAGCGGAGCATCGGCAATCTGGCTCTGAGCAAAGGCGATATGGAAGCCGTTCGGAAGGCACAAAAGATGTACCATTCGGATTGGCACAGCATCGACGAAATTGCAAAAGAGATGAATATCGACAGTACAGAGGTCACTCGTCATATTCGCTACAACACCCATTTTCTTGGAGTGTACGATCTTGTTCCGGAGGACTATGACGGCGATCCCTTTGAGCTGCTGATGCCTGGGAAGCTCTCTGCTCCGGCGGAACAGATCGTGTATCGAAAGCTCAGCGTCGAGCTGTTCCGTGAGATGTTTGATGCCCTGCCGAAGAAGGACAGGGATATCCTCGGCAAATTTTACGGCGTGTTCGGTTTCAAAAAGACTCCGCTGAAAGAAATCGGTATGTACCACATGATGAAAGAGCCTGCTGTGGAAAAGGCAAAGGACCGTGCCATCAAGAAACTGGAGAAGGCCTATCCGGGCAGTAAACTTCAGCTTTGGAAGATTGTCCACCGGCTGATGCGGAGACCGATCCTGCCGCCGGATGATGATACCGAGCTACGAACGCAGTTTCCCAGGTATGTTCATGCGTTGGCGGAGGTTTATGGTATTCTGAATGAAGCCACCACAGATAAGGAATAAACAAAAACCGGGCAGTACGGAAACGAATCCGTACTGCCCGGTTTTGCATGAACTGAGTTTACAACTTATATTTGAATTTCAAAAAACAATGTCACAGTCAATGCTTTTAGGGGTCAGAAAATCTCACAATCATAAACTTAGTTTTTCGACTGGTTACTGTGTATTCTCTAAGCTGTTCGTCGGCTAACGGCGTTTTCTCTACTTCCCTGCTCTCTGTTTATCCCAGGAGCGCTCTGCCGCCAAATCGTCCCGAATAAGCCGCAGCAATTCCATCTCACTGCGGAATGTGGCGGTGCCGCCTTTGTCGCACCGGTTGATCACGCCCTGCATACTGCGCTTCAGCTGCGGCGCTTTACGTGTCGTAGAGTCATAGCCCGAACGGCGCTTTACAGAAGCAGGCTCCATCTCTGAATACCTGCTCTGCTCCTCCGGCGTGAGCGTTCCGTGCCTCGCCTTCAGGTGGAGCCGTGCCACCTCGTTCGGTGTCAAATCTTCCATCTCTTACTCCTCCTTGTCCTCTGAATCTGTCTCTTCGCTATCGCCCGAACCGGCGGTGGAAACCCTCACGAAGCCGCGATAGCTTTCCGCCAAATCGGGCATGCACTTGCGCCCGGGGTCGCTGCCCGTGTAGCCGGAGTTCATCCACTCGCGCACGTCGTACTCGAGAATCAGCGGCTCGGGCTTATCCATGCGCCCGTCGGAACGCACCTTGTCCTGCGCCAGCCATCCGTACTCCGCCGCCAGTCCCTTCAGCGACTTGAGGAACGCGTTCCTTCCAACGGGACGCCCCGAAGGCACGTTGCGCTGGAACCAATGGCGGTAGCAGTCGTACATGAACTTGTACGGGAGCAGGTCCCACGTCGCTTCGGCGAACACTTCCTCGGCAAACTGGCGAACGGGGTCGTTCTCCAGCTTGAACTCCTCCAGCATGTCGATGCATGTCTGGGGCACGTCCAGCTCGTAGTAATCGGTCGTCGCCAGCAGCTTGTAGAGCACGTACTCCAGCACGTCCTTGCGCTTCAGGTAGTCATCCTTGATGTACTTGCGCTCGCGACCCTCGAAGCGCTTCTCGAACGGAATCACCAGGAGGCGGCGGTATCGTAGCTGCGAATAAGGCGCTCCAGGCCGAGACGGGACGTATCGTAGGGACAGTCCACCGCTACAAATATGCAGACGCTCATTGGGCTTCTACTTTATTTCACTTTGTCAGCTTACGACACATAAACTTGGGATTGATGTACAGGATATAGACACTGCAAATCACGATCATAATGAGCGCACCCACAAAACCCATCCCAAAACGTATTGTCAACAAGCCAACTAAAAGTTGAATGCAGCAGTAGCCCAACTCGATATTTGCATTTTTACGGCGCTGGTTTTTATCTGCTTCATAGCGGTGGTTTGTTGCCATCCATATGGAACTGAGTAGCAGCATGATAAGCGAAAAGATAAGCGCCCCATAATAAAGGTCTTTGTTCGGATAGTCAGGATTCCGAAGCTGGTAAATTGCCGACGTACAGCTGAACATAACTGCTGCTTGCGTGATAATTGCAAATTTTATGAGGTTTGCCCGTAAAATAAGGTTTGGCTTGTTCCGATCCCGCCCCTTTTCGGCGGTCAATTCGTCCTCGCCATTCTTATGGGGATCAACAAGTTCAGAGAGATTGATGTCAAATACTTCTGCCAACTGGATAAGATTACTTGCTGTCGGCTCTGACTGGCCTGTTTCCCACTTGGATACAGCCTGTCTGCTGACGCCAAGCTGTTCGGCTACATATTCTTGCGACAGCTTTAATTCCTCTCGTCTGTTTTTAATATTTTCACCCAAAGTCATATATAACACCTCCTTGTACCTGTATTGTACTCAAAATTCCGGTTGCAGTCGACCAACTATATGTCAACTGGTGGTTGCAATCTAAAAACAGCGACAATTTGGTACTTTAAGACAAACCGCCGCTTCCTGTTTATGCTGTATGGCTCTGTGTCTACGGGCCTGGATAATCGACCCTACTATTCTTTTGACAGCTCTGTTCCATAATGGGCAGACCAAAATCCGTTATCCAGCGCAATGGTGAAAAACGGCGTCATTTTGTTGTAGACCTCAGTATCTGTGGGCTTGGGTAGACCAAGCAAAAATGCAGTAAAATCCGGCGTCACTTTTCCGGCAATGATTTTTCCATACCGCCAATCGGTGTCTTTCTGTTTCCCGTATTGGAGCGCCAGATCAATACACTCTGCTTCTTCATTCCAGCAGTGGATTTCAAAAGTCCGTGCAGTTTTTAGGGCGTCGGACATATAAGCTATCCACTTGCTGTTACCCTTTTCCGTTCTGTCAAACTCCAACGACCAATGTTCGGCGGTGTTTTCCGGGGTAAAAGGCGCAGGTTTAAGTCCTTGGATTGATTCTGTCAGAACCTCAACCAAATCCTGCCGTTCTTCAAAAATATCTTTCATATCCGCCTTCCCATGGACGACTTCTGTATAGCGCCATTTCCACTCGTTCCAGAATGCTATGTAGCCATTTTTAGAGAATTCATCATCCGGGATCTTCTTCAGTTTGCAGGACTGATAGTAGCTCTCTACTTTGTCTGCGAAGCGGAGCACTTCTGCTTGATAGTCACGCAGGGACACCCATTCTGATTCACCAGATGGGAGAATCAGCCGGACCCCGTCATTTTCGTGGACGACAGACCAGTCCAACCCATTGTCACATCCTGAAATCGTAACCTGTGACAAATCCTTATTTGCAATTAAAAAGTGACCGCAGCACGGAACCATCTGAATATCGTGTTCTGACATGACCTTATCTTCAGTCAAGGTTTTCAGCAGATAAAGCGCAGTTGCGCTGACGGTTCCATCATACTCCATCCTGGCTTTGCCAATCTGCACGGTAACATGGCCATGAAGGCAAAGATCTTCTGGGTCATCTTCTGGTCCGCAAATCCAGGTGAATTCGTTCACATCAATAGAAAAACCACTCAAACAACTCATCTCCTAAGAAAACTGCAACTTCAAAATAAAGCTCCCAATTACCGAACCAACTCCAGGCAATAAAAAGATGGGCGGTTTTTATCTTTGTTATCCCAATTCTCCGCTTCTATGAGTTCTTTGAGTTCATTTGCGGTCAGTTCATCAATGTAAACCATCTTTTTGCGAATATACGGTCTATCATCAAATTCCCAATATCCCATCAGCCAGACATTCCATATTTCCACACTGTCAGTTTGCCGGAGAGCAGATTTGATATAGCTGATGATCCTCTTTGCCCTGCCTTCGGTATATCCGTCCAGCTCAAGATACACCAAAATGCTTGTGTACCAAGGAGCAGACCGCACAGCATACAAATCAGGATGGGTTTTGAAATCCCAATATACATAAATCCCATGCCCAATAAATACACCTACAAAAGCACCAATAATAATATTTAAGATATGGTTCAATTTTTTCATAATGAGAACATCCTGTTCTCTGACTCAACCACCCATTAAACTGGAATTTACTTTTGTCTTTTTGGAGTAACCGCTCTTAGTATTAGTATGATAATGGCCATTACAGCAACTTGCACTAATGTAACGAGAATCATGAGACCACGTGATTCATAGTAATTGAAATTGCCCCAATTTATGATTAGTCCAACAAGTACAGCCAGAAGGATGCTACACCAAACATATCTTCGATTGACAAAGTAAAATACAACAGGAAGAATGAATGTCAGCAAAAACACAACTGGCGATAACAGATATTGAATAATCACGCATAACATGATAATCCCTCCCTAAATTCTGGTTTATCCACTTATTTTAGGGACAAAAAACTAAAAATGTTTCCAACAGCAATTTAAAATGCCGTGATATCATCGGTAAAAGCTAAAAACTACCAAATATTTGTTAGAACAAAACCTTATCTTTTTAATCGTTTGTAAATTGCCCAAATAGCCCAAGCTACTAAACACCCCAAGAGCGCAGGAATACACCAAAGCAAGAAAAGAATCCATGCCATCATGTACCATTCCGAAGCGGAGAGGAACCACAGCCCCGGCAGCAAAAGCAGGGCGACAGGCAGGAAGATGCGCCACCTCACCTGGGCCGTGCGGCACAGCAGCAACTCCAGGAAGAACATAGGAAAAAAGTGGCCATACAACAGTAAACCCTGGTGCCACAGGGGGACATTAAGCGGAAGTTCCGAAAAAGCACTTACAAAAATCACAGCATAACCAATGAAAAATAGGATACAGAGTGTCAGCAATATTTTGTCATTCTTAATTCGGTTCATAATAATACCTCCTTGCCAAATTCTGATTTGTTAATAGCTGAGCCGAATGGATGTCCATTTATCAGCTCTTATGGTCGAACAATCCCCACACGGCAACAATCAGGCCAAGGATTGCCATGCCAGCAAAGAGATACAGTGCAGGAAGCAGGCCATATCGGGATATATTCCAAAAAGCGGAATGCTGCCCGTTGAGCGTCCAGTCGTTTGCCATTGATCCGGCTAAAATCATGGCAACTGAAAGCGCCCCTGTCAAAAACATCAGCATCCCAAATATCATTTTCTTCATGGCTTATTCCTCACATCAAAAAGACATCAGGTGTCCAGCTCACAGCAGTACAGGGTATTGGTGTCGGTATCGTAAAGCCCAAAGGTGAAGTTGAAGGAGTTCCGCTCCAGAATATCCTTTCCGGCTGCGTCATCTTCGGCCTGCCGGTCCAGCAGAAAATAGTACCCGTTCTTGACTTCCGGCACCAGCGGGTTGCCGTTGCTGTCGCTCAGATAGGGACCGATTTGATAGGCCGTGTGATTCTCCTCTCCGGAAATGCCGTACACGAGGATTTGAGTAGTCTCGTCCATAGGAAGGGAATTCCAATCCGCATTCGCCTTTATCTGTTCCAAGACGGCATCGTCCTGAAATGTAAGGACAATGCAGGAGGTTCCGTCCCCATGGAATCCACCGTGGGTGTCGGAAGCGGAAACCTCACTGCCACCAGATGCATCCAGGCCCAATGCTTCAGAAACGATGTCCTGCGGCGTTTTAGCACCACAAGCTGTAAGACTGGTCAAGGACAGAACGATTACAACCATAAGAGCCACAAATTTTCTTTTCATTGACATCCCTCTTTTCGTTTTGTAATTGGCTGTTATCCGGCCTGAACCTCAGGCAAGAAGAAAATGCCCTCTGCCAAATTGATAAACATATTTACCTGTTTTATGTGCCTTTTTCAATACTCTCTGCAATTTTCACCATCTCACTCTCGGGCAGTGCCGCCGAAATACAGAACAGAATATCACCAGATTCGGACTGCCACACCAGGGCATTCGCATTTTGGGGATCAGCATCCCAGTAGAAATCGGCTTTCTGTGTTCCTACAGCCACTTCCTCTGCGGTCATCTGGTCTGAGATTACAAAGAGGCTTGTGGCGTCCGCACCGGCGGAGTACATGAAATGGATCACCCGACCATCGCTGTTGCTATAAGTCCGCATAGAAGTGCCTCCCGCAGACTGCACATTGGTTTCTTCAAATCCATCAGGCAACCATGTGGGAACAAAATCGGTGGTCATTTCTTCGTCCGGTGTCGGTCCCGCAAAGCGGTACTCCACAAAGGTTTCGTACTGCTGACGTACCCAGGCAAAGAAGGCACCTCTGGCCTCGGCATCTACCGTGAGCCATGTTGTACCGGTCAGAACAACTGCTACCAGGAAACAGGCTGCTGTCCGAAGAAATTTGTAGGCTCCAGGATACCGTCCTCGCCGGATAACACGCTTCATTTTGCGTTCAAATTGTGGGGAGAACTGATGGTCGCACTCCTGCGGAAGAGGCAAGGAATCAAGAATTGCCTGATCTGCCTCTGCCGCAGCAGCTCTCAGCATTTCATCTGTAATCATAGCTTGCCCTCCTTTTCGTACAGTTCCTTCAATCTGTTCTTGGCACGCTGGTCAAGTTTGGATGCAGCAGCATGGGATATTCCAAGCATAGCTGCCACTTCCTTTACGCTGTAACCCTGATGGTATCGGAGTAAAATTACCTCTCTATATCGTGCAGGTAGTTTCAGGATGCAGGCTGCCAAGGTGTTTTCTCCTTCATAAACAGCCGGAACACCTTGCATCTCATCGTCCAGCTCGACGATTTGGTGGCGGTTGCATTTCCTATAAAGGTCTATTGATTTGTTCTCTACTATTGTAACGATGTAGCCCAGCGTTTTTGGACACTTGGGTTGACCGATTTTTTCAATATTTTCAGCAATTTTCAAAAACGCCTCATGCACAGCATCTTCGGCATCCTGTTCGTTGGTCAGTATTCTATTTGCTATGTGAAACATCATGCTTCGATACTCCATGTAGATTTGCTCAAACTTTGAGCGATCTTCAGGAGAATCTATCATTTGAAGATAAATCATCATGCTACTTCACCCCCCCGGTTTTCTTGTTTTGATTGTAGTATGCTGGGGTTACCCCAGGCAAGTACGAACAGTCTCCGTGCAAACATAATAAAATTGCCCGCAGAAAATTCTACAGACAATTTTATGCCTAATCATCATGGTGAGGCTCAAACCATTCCAAAGAACTTCAAAGCATCCGTGATCGCCGCTTCCTTTTCCGGCGGGCATTTCGGTTGTCTGGAATTCTCGGACTTCGGTTTGTTATAGTTCTCACGCTCAATAATGCCGTATTTCTGTTTGACCTGGGCGATATAGAGGTGGCTGACTTTCAAGCCGGTATGTTCCAGCACATACTCCCTGATTTCCTCATAAGTGGCCTTGCTCTCCGCTGTTGTCAGATCCAGCTCGTCCATATCCAACTCAACCTCGATATGTTCCTTTACATTAAGTTTGGACAAAAGACATACCGTCTCAACGTGAGCAGTTCGAGGGAAGAGGTCCACCGCCTCGGCCTGGACGGCCCGGTAGCCCCGTTCACAAAAGCGCTTCACATCCCGGCCCAGCGTGGCCGGATCACAGGAGACATAGACCACACGCTCCGGCTTCATGTCCGCGATGGTCTCCACCACGTCGGGGGCAAGACCCTTCCGGGGCGGATCCACGCACACCACCTGGGGCCGCGTCCCCTCTTCGGCCAGCCGCCGGGCCACCTCGCCTGCGTCGCCGCAGAAGAACTCCGCATTGGTTATTCCGCTGCGCCGGGCGTTGGCCTTGGCGTCCTCAATGGCCTGGGGCACCACCTCCGCCCCGATGACTCGCCCCGCCTGCTTGGCCAGGCACAGGGAGATGCTCCCGATTCCGCAGTAGAGGTCCAGCACGGTCTCCTGCCCGGTCAGACCGGCAAACTCCAGCGCCCGCCCGTAGAGCACCTCGGTCTGTTCCCGGTTGATCTGGAAAAAGGAGGGTACCGACAGGCGGAAGTCAAGGCCGCACAGGGTCTCCTCCAGCCAGTCCCGTCCCCACAGCGTCACATAGGAATCCCCCAGAATCACGTTGGTCCGCCGGGTATTCACGCTGAGAACCACCCCCGCCAGGCTGGGGTCCGCGGCCCGCAGCAGCTCCACCAGCGCGTCTCCGTGGGGGACGCTTCTTCCGTTGACCACCAGGCAGCACAGGGTCTCCCCTGCTTGATTGAACCGCAGATAGAGATGCCGAATCAGGCCCTTGTGTTCCTTTTCCCGGTAGGCGGGCACCTGATAGACGTTCATCCACTCCCGGACCGCCCGGCGGCAGGCGTTGGCCCGCTCGGGCTGGAGTAGACAGTCGTCAATGTCCACCACCTGGTGGGTACGGGCCCGGTAGTAGCCGATGGCCTGGTCGGACACGGGCAGCTGAACCTTGTTGCGGTAGCGGTCGATGCGCGCCGCTCCCCAGATTTTGGGCACCCGAATCTCCGCGCCGCCGATGCGCCGCAGCGCGTCCTCCACCCGAATCCGTTTGGCCTCCAGTTCCTCGGCGTAATTCATGTGCCGGAACTGGCAGCCGCCGCACACCGCATAGTGTGGGCAATCCGGCTGACGACGGCCGGGGCAGGGCTGAATCACCTTTACCACCCGCCCCCAGGCCGCATGGTGGCCCACGTGCTCCACGAACACATCCACCAGCTCATCCCGGATTCCATGTTTGACAAAGACCACCATTCCATCGATTCGGGCGATTCCGGTCCCGTCGCTGCCATATCCCTCAATAAAGGCGTGGTATACCTTACCTTCTTCCATCATGGTTCGACTTCCTTCCCTCTGCGGTAATTTTGACAGCAGTATACCATGAAATCAAGCAATTTACAAACCGGAAGCGGCAAATCGCTCCCCAGATGTTTCCGCTGTCTCTTCCTATAAAAAGCGGAGGGGCGCATCTGCGTCCCTCCGCTTCTTTCTCTTTCCGCACGGCCCGCAGGGCCATTTTTTCATGGTCAGTACTGTCCGCTTCCGCCCGAAACCGGACGCTCAAAAATCAGGTCAATCTCCTTGGTTCCGCCCTCGCCGGTGAACCGGGTAGGGATATAGCCCACGTAGCGCCAGCCCTTCCGGGCATATTCGTCGATAACCGTCCGATGCTCGCACTCCGCGTTGCCGATCCAGAACCCGCCGCCCACGTAGAGGGTCACATATTCGTATTCGTACATAGGATACTCCTTTCCGAATGCAATCACGGCTCAGATGCCTGCTGTCATCACGCCTCGCCTGCGCACGACGCGGTCTAAGCCGCTCCGACTGCACAAGCCGGCCTGCGGCCCTCTCGGGCCTCCGGTCCGTTTGTTCCGCGCTGCGTCTTAGCCCACTGTGCGCGACGGCTCAGGCGCTCGTTTTCAGCACAGCTTGGCGCCGGCGGGGATAGCGTCGTCCACCATCAGCAGATGGAGGACCTCCTCTCCCTTCTCGGTGTGAACGGCGGAGATGAGCATGCCATTGGACTCCAGCCCCATCATCTTGCGGGGTGGCAGATTGACAATGGCGATCAGGGTCTTGCCGATCAGTTCCTCCGGCTTGTAGTACATGGCGATGCCCGACAGGATCTGGCGGTCCGTGCCCGTGCCGTCGTCCAGCGTGAAGCGCAGCAGCTTGTTGGACTTCTTCACCGGCTGGCAGTCCTTGACCTTAA
>DXYV01000029.1 GCA_019415645.1 Clostridiales bacterium | reverse complement strand
AGGTGGCCGAGGCGGCGGGGGTATCCCGCCAGGCGGTCTCTAAATGGGAGAGCGGCGAAACGGTGCCCGACCTGCTCAACTGCAACACCCTGGCGGAGCTTTACGGGGTCTCCCTGGACGACATGCTCCACCAGGACGGGAGTGAGACCGGCGTGGCGGTGGGCCCGAAGGGAAAGCACATATTCGGCACCACCCGACTGGGGGAGCGGGGCCAGGTGGTCATCCCCAAGGCGGCGCGGGACCTGCTGGACCTGAAGGCGGGGGACCTGCTGATGGTCCTGGGGGACGAGAATCCCGGCTCACGGGGCGTCGCGCTGGTGCCGGCCGAGGCGTTTCAGCAGCAGATCAAGACCCTGATGGACCAATTCTATCCGAAAGAAGGGACCTGAATGACGACCTTACTGGCGGTGGAGGACCTCTCCAAGCGTTATCCCGGTTTTGCGCTGGAGGGCGTCAGCTTCTCTCTGGAGGCGGGGCACATTATGGGCCTGATCGGAACCAACGGCGCGGGAAAAAGCACCACGATCAAAGCCATGCTCAACCTGGTCTGTCCGGACAGCGGGACGATTCGGCTGATGGGCCGGGACTTCCGGCAGGAAGAGGCAACCTGCAAGCAGGAGCTGGGCGTGGTGCTGGGTGGCGTGTATGCCTACCCCCGCAAGCGGCTGGCGGAGATCACCGCGGTCACCCGGCGATTCTATCCCGCGTGGGACCAGGCGGCTTATGCGCGCTGCCTGGCACGGTTCGGGCTGGACGAACGGAAACAGGTGAGCCAGCTCTCCAACGGGATGAAGGTAAAGTATCAGCTCGCGCTGGCCCTTTCCCACCGGGCGCGGCTGCTGATTCTGGACGAGCCCACCAGCGGCCTGGACCCGGTGGCCCGGGACGATCTGCTGGAGCTGTTTCATCAGCTGGTCCGGGAGGGCGAACGGGCGATTTTGTTTTCCACCCATATCACGTCCGATTTGGAGAAATGCGCCGACCAGCTCACCTATCTGAAGAAGGGCCGCGTTCTGGCCAGCGGAGAGATGCACGCCGTTCTCCAGCGCTTCCAGACACTGCGCCGTCCGGGGGAGACCGGCCCGCTCACGCTGGAGGAGATCATGGTACGCACGGAACGGGAGGTGTCCTGAGATGCGCAACCTGCTGTGGAAGGAGCTGCGGCTGGCGGCCCATCCTACGCTGTTTGTGTTCCTGTTCATGGGGGCGCTGCTTCTGATTCCGGCCTATCCCTATTGTGTCGTCTTTTTCTTTGGCTGTCTGGGACCCACCCTCACCTTCGTCTACGGTCGGGAGACTCACGACGTCTTTTATACCGCCACACTCCCCATCCCGAAGCGGGATGTTGTCAAGGGGAAATGCCTGCTTATCGTGACGGCGCAGCTGGGAACGCTGCTCATCTCCCTGCCCTTCGCGGTCCTGCGGATGTGGACGCCTTCGTTTCCCAATCCGGTGGGCCTGGAGGCCAATGTGGCCTATTACGGCTTCGGCCTGCTGATCTTCGCCCTGTTTGACCTGGTGTTTCTGACGCAGTTTTACAAAACCGCCTACCAGGCCGGCCAGGCGATGCTCTGCGCGGGGCTGCCCGCCGCGGCGGTGATGCTGGTGATGGAGAGCCTGGCCCATATCCCGGCCACCCAGTGGATGGATGGGATGGACGCGCCCGAATTGCTGCGGCAGGTCCCGATCCTGCTGCTGGGGGCCGCGGCCTATGCCGGGGCCCTGCCGCTGGCCTGCCGAATCGCGTCGGCCCGCTTTGCGCGCGTGGACCTATAACCGCTGGGCGGCCAGAATGAGTACAATGTTCAATACAAAAAGTAGTGCCAACTGAAAAATCAACCGTTTGTTATGCCACATGGAACCACCTCAAGGGCTAGTCTATGCAGAAAACGGTTGTAACAGGCCTGCATTTCCGCTACAATAATGCATACGGAACAAAGCCATCTGGCTTTGTTTGGGTGCAAGGGGTTTGGATTAAATTGTCCAAATCGCTTGCACCTTTCCCTGGTACGCCTGCGGCGCACCAGGGGAAATACGCATTGTAACCATGACTGTATTCCATAAGAATGGCTCAAAAGAGCCATTCTTATGGAATTGCGCGGCAACCGCCGCGCGAATAAACTGCTTTACAGTTTATTCAGTAGACATTACAATAAGAGCGTGAACTGTTCAGGAGGTGCCGCGTTTTGATGACCATAGACAAAGAAAAGTGCCTGGACTGCGGGGCCTGTATCACGGCCTGCTCCCTGGGCTTATTTTACCGGACCGAGGATCAGACGGTTGCCGTCAAGGAAAAGCCCTGCATGGAGTGCTACCACTGCGCCGCGGCCTGTCCGGCCCAGGCGGTGGGCACGACGGAGCTCACCCCGGCGCAGCTCTATCCCGCCCCGCCGGAGGACCCGCTGCTGCGGGCGGTCCAGACCCGCCGCTCCATCCGCCATTTCCGGCCGGAGTGTCCCGACCGGGCGGTGATTCAGGAGGCGCTGGACCTGTCCCTGTATGCGCCCAGCGGCAAGAACGAGCACGCCAACCGCTGGACCGTGGTGCTGGGGCGGACGCGCACCGACACGCTGTTCCAGATGACCCTGGACTGGGCCAAGGATGTGCCCCACTACCGCCACCTGCTCAAGCTGGCCCAGCGGGGGAACAACCCGGTGACCTGCGGCGCGCCCTGCCTCATCGTGGGCTGGAACCGGCTGGACGCCCTCAATCCTCAGACCGACACGGTCATCGCCATGACGCTGGCGGAGCAGCGGCTGGTGGCCCGGGGTCTGGGCACCTGTTGGGGCGGCTATCTGCGGGCGGCGGCGCTGGCGAGTCCCGCCATCCAGGCGTACCTGGGAATCCCGGAGGGCTGCCGGGTCTATGAGATCCTGCTGGTGGGCTATCCGGAGGGGGAGCGCTATCCCAATATCCCCTACCGCCCGGCCGCGGAGATCCGCTGGCTGGAGTAAACGGGTTTTTCTGCCGGAACAGGTATAAGACGTCCAAACCTGGTCAACACTAGGTCTGGAGGTGTTCTACATGAACCGGAAACCGACTTTTGCGGAAAAATTTTTACAGTTTATCAATGGAAAAGGCTTTTATGTGGTGGTTCTGGTCTGCGTGGCCGCCATTGGAATCTCCGGATTTTACCTGATGCGCTCCATGAGCGGCGGGGAGGATGACGCGGCGGTGTCCGGCACGGCCAGCGTGACCGTGACGCCCTCGGCCCAGCCCAGCGCCTCGGCGTCGCCCCAGCCGTCCCGGGAGATTCAGACCTCGGCCTCCCCCTCGCCCACGCCGTCGGCCAGCGAGCCCGCCGAGGATACGGCGGCGGATGAGGAGCCGTCCCAGGAGCCCGTGTCCACCCAGCCGGCGGCCTTGGTCTATACTTGGCCGGTGAAGGGGGAGGTCCTGGCGGATTTCAGCCTGGAGACCCTGGCCTATGACGAGACCATGGGCGACTGGCGCACCCACTCGGGCATCGACGTGGCGGCGGCTCAGGGCACGGATGTGCTGGCCACGGCGGACGGGACGGTCAGCGAGATCTACGACGACGACCTGATGGGTACCACGGTGGTCATTGACCACGGGCAGGGAATGGTGAGCACCTATTCTAACCTCCAGACTCAGCCCACGGTGGCGGTAGGGGATACGGTCCGCACCGGCACCATCATCGGTGCGGTGGGCAGCACCGCCATCGCGGAGAGCGGTCGGGCGAGCCATCTCCACTTTGAGCTGGCGCAGGACGGCATGGCCGTGGACCCGCTGCTCTATCTGCCCGCGCAGACCTGAGCGCTGGCAAAATACCTCACGGAGAAAGAGAAAAGGGCCTCGGATCGGGATATACCCGGTCCGAGGCCCTTTTGCGTCCTTTTATTCCAGATAGGCGTCAATCCCGGTCTCTTCGTAAAAGGTGCGGGGCCAGTCCTGATACTTGTGAAGAATCGAATCAGACAGAGCGAGAAACGCCTGCAGACTGGGATTTTGATTCTTGGGATTCCAGGCTACCACATAGCTGCGCAGAGACTCCGGGCCTTCGATGGGCAGCGCGGCGCAGGTCAGGGGGAGGAAGATGCGCGCCAGTCCGCGGGGCAGAATAGAGATACCCAGGCCGGCGCTGACCGCCAGCAGAATGGATTCCGCCTTGTTATAGCGGCCGACCACATGGGGCTCATAGTGGTGGAGCCGACAGATGTCCAGAATCTGGGCGTAAAGCAGGGGAGAGGATGCCTCGGTGGGCAGAATAAAATTCTCTCCGGCCAATTTGGAAAAGTCCAGCGGCTGGCCGGCCAGGGGATGCTTTTTCGGCAGGACTACTGCCAGACAGTCCTGGTGGGAGACAAAGTACTCCAGGGAGTGGTCCCTGGGGAGCATGCTCTCATAGGTGAGATAGACGTCGTGCTTGCGTTCCAGCAGCGCGGCCTGCTGCTCCTGCCCGGTATTGTGCGTAACATCCACCAGAACGTCGGGATGGCGGGCGGAAAATTCCGCGATACAGGCCATCAAAAACGCGCTGGACGAGGACAGGGAGGAAAAGGACAGGCGGCCGGTGCGGCCCGTCTCGATCTGCCGCACCAGTCCGGCCCCCTCCGACATGGTTTCCATCAGCTTTTGGGCGTAGGGCAGAAAGGCCAGGCCGGTCTCCGTTAGGGAGACCTCCCACTTGGTGCGGTAAAACAGCTTGGTATGCAGCTGATTCTCCAGATCGCTGATGGTCCGGCTGACCGATGACTGGACCATGCCGGCCCGGCG
Organism: Clostridiales bacterium; assembly: GCA_019415645.1. Taxonomy (GTDB): domain Bacteria; phylum Bacillota; class Clostridia; order Oscillospirales; family Oscillospiraceae; genus DXYV01. Next base: position 30,010 of record DXYV01000029.1, on the reverse strand, counting down.
GGCCGCTTCCGAAAAATTCAGCGTCTCGGCCACCAACAAAAAGCAATTCAGTTGATGAAAATCGGGCATGGGACACCTCCGAACGGAAGCGCGGCGGTACGCCGCATTCTGCTCTTATCCTAAGACAGTCCGGGGAAAAAGTCAAGCTGGACAATCTTTTGGCTTGAATATGGTTTGATTTTGTTCAATCTTTCATTTGACATTATAAATGCAATAATTATATTATAATAATGCTTAAAACGCATTAAAGGAGGGAGAGGAACGTGCGGTCCTCATTCAAAGCACAATTCTGCAAACGGCTGCTGGTCTACTGCGTCGGACTATTCATCATGGCGTTGGGCGTGGCCTTTTCGGTAAAATCGGACCTGGGCGTGTCCCCGGTAAACGCGATTCCCTATGTGCTCAGCGAAATTCTGGAGGTAGACATGGGCCGTTGCATCATCGCGGTGTTCAGCGGGTATATCCTGCTCCAGCTGATTCTTCTGGGGCGGAGGTTCGCGCCGTGGCGGTTGTTGCAGATCATTTGCTCGGTGCTGTTCGGCTACTTTACCGACTTCAGCAACTGGCTGCTGGGGCTCTGCCTGCCCGACTTTACAATGCTGGGCCTGCCCGCAGCGGCTTTGTATGGTCTCCAGCTGCTCTGTCTTGTCGTTAGTATGGCGCTGGTGGGACTGGGAATCTTCCTGTATCTGGCGCCCGGACTGATGCCGTTGCCTGGGGAGGGACTCATGCAGGTCATTGCGGAGAAATGGAACCGGCCGCTGCACCATGTGAAGATTGGATTTGACTGCACGGTGCTGGCAGCGGCGCTGCTGCTGTCGCTGTTCTATTTCCACGGGCTGCACGGAGTGCGCGAGGGAAGCGTGATCGCCGCCGTGGGCGTGGGAAAATTTCTGGGACTGTTTTCCGCGCGGTTTCGGACGCGCCTGGCTCGTGCGCTGGAGCGGGAAGCCGCCGGCTCAGACGAACCAGAGGGCCGGGTCGTAGAGGAAGCGGTCTGAAGGTCGGGAGAAACAAGGAGGAACGCTTGTAATGAAGATCACCAATGCTGAGATGAAAGCGCGAGACTGCAAATGCTGCACCTATTTCAAGAAAGCCTGGGAATGTACGCTGCCGCGCTGTATCCTGGAAGGCGGAAGCCGGAGGGAAACATACCGGGGATGGAGTGCGGGAGAGCACGCAAAATCGCGCTGTGCGGCGGTATAAAAGGAGGAAACGAACATGAAACATAACTGGTCCGTCTTAGGGGGCACACTGAGCGTCCTCCTGCTGGCCGTGCTGCTGGTCTACCTGGCGGCCGGCGGAACATCCATGCTGGTGTTGACGGCTGTGACCGGACTGCTCCACTGCACTCTCTGCGGCAGCCTGCTGTATCATCTGTACCGGATAAAGGCATAAACAAGGCCCCCGGCCGGTTTGCAAACCGGCCGGGGGCTTTGGTATTTAGCATGCTGCGGCGGATCAGTGCCCCAGAGTGACAGACTCCAGCTCCGCTTTCCGGCAGCGCAGCTCCTCCTCCCACGCGGCGGCACGGCGGTCCAGCCGGGCCAGAACCTCCCGGACCTGGGCCTGGGTCTGGGCCACGCTGGCCTGGGAGTCGTGGATGCCGTCCTGCACGCACCAGTCGGCGATCAGTCCATCAAAAAAGTAATCGGCAAAGGAGGCGAATTCGCCAATGGAAATGGAGGGCGCGCCGTCCATCTGCACGTCGGCCAGCTCTGTGCGGAACCGGCTGAGCTGGGCCTGGGCATCGGCGACCCAGCCCCGGGCATCGTCGATATGGTCATGCTTGGCGGCGGTGGCGATCAGGCCGCCCCCCATCATGTCCCATACGCCCCAGCCCTCGGCGCTGTCCAGACTGTCCGCCGCATGATTCAGACAGCTGAGGACGGAGCGCCCTGCGCTCTGGGCCTCCGCGATCTCCCGCAGCTGGCTCTCCGCATTGGCGATGGCCTCCTCCAGCGCCTCAATGCGCTCTGCCTCCGGTCCATGGAGCGACTTGAGCAGATCCCGTTTTTCCGCCAGCTTGGCCTGATAGCGCTTGCCGGCATCGGCCGCCTGGGCCCAGCGGGCGCGGGTCTCCTCCAGCCGGGCGGCCACGTCGGCCTCGTCCCGCAGGGCCTGCTGGTGGCTCAGATGGGCGGCCAGAGCTTCCCGACGCTCCTTGTCCAGATGTTCGACCCGGTTGCCCAGGATGGTGTGGAACACATAGGCCAGACTCATCCCCTCCAGCCGGTCTACGTCCTCCTGTTCCGCCGCCAGCACCTGGGCGGCGCTCTCCCGCCGGTCCCGGCACTCCCGCAGCTGCTGCTCCAGGTCCTGCTTCTGGGCCTGGAGCTTTTTGGCCTCCTCCATCTCCAGCCGCAGCGCAGCCAGCTCCTGATCCAGCTGTTCCAATGTCATGGCGATGCGCCTCCTTTCTCCTTCTGCTTCCATTCTACGGAAAAACAGCGGAAGATGCAAGCCGTTTCTCTGGACTTTTCCATGAGATTCAAGTAAAATAAAAAGGACTTTGTGGACAAGGAGAAGAACATGGACACGATCACGCAAATTCTGGCCCGGGAGCTGGACCGCAGCCCCGAGCATGTGCAAAACGTCATAGATCTGATCGACGAGGGGAACACCATCCCCTTTATCGCCCGCTACCGCAAGGAGCTGCACGGTGCCATGGACGACCAGACCATCCGCACCCTGGCCGACCGCCTGCAATACCTGCGCAACCTCCAGACCCGGCGGGAGGAGGTCAAGCACGCCATCGAGGGGCAGGGCAAGCTGACCGACGAGCTGGCCGCCGCCATCGACGCGGCCGCCACTCTGGCCGAGGTAGAGGACCTCTACCGCCCCTATAAGCAGAAGCGGCGCACCCGGGCCACCATGGCCAAGGAGAAGGGGCTGGAGCCCTTGGCTCAGGTCCTGTTCGCCCAAGAGCGGGACTGTCCCGAGCCTCTGGAGGAGGCGGCCCGCTATGTGGACCCGGACAAAGGCGTGGAGACCGCCGAGGAGGCCCTCCAGGGGGCCAGCGACATCGTGGCGGAGTGGATCTCTGACGATGCGGAGATCCGCAAGCTGCTGCGGGACCTGTTCTGGAAAAAGGGCAGCCTGTGCTCTGTGGCGGCGGCCAAGGAGCCGGAGGATTCGGTCTACCGCCTCTATTATGACTTCCGTACCCCGGTTAGCCGGGCCCAGGGTCACCAGATTCTGGCCATCAACCGGGGCGAGCGGGAGGAGCTGCTCAAGGTGAGCGTGGAACTGGACCGGGACCTGGTCCTGCCCATGCTCAACCGCCGGGCGGTGAAGCCGGGCAGCCGCTCCATGGCCTTTGTGCGCGCGGCAGTGGAGGACGCCTATGACCGGCTGATCGAGCCTTCCGTGGAGCGGGAGATCCGCAATCGGCTCACTGAGGAGGCCGACGAGGGGGCCATCCGGACCTTTGGCCTGAATTTGAAGCCCCTGCTCATGCAGCCGCCGGTCAAGGGCAAAGTGACCATGGGGCTGGACCCCGGCTACCGCATGGGCTGTAAAGTGGCGGTGGTGGACCCCACCGGCAAGGTGCTGGATACCACGGTGGTCTATCCCACCCACGGCGAGCGGGGGAAGAACGAGGCCATTGCCAAGCTGTCCCAGCTCATCCGCAGGCACGGCGTGGAGCACATCGCCATCGGCAACGGCACCGCCAGCCGGGAGACCGAGCAGATGACCGTGGAGCTGATCCACAAGCTGGGGGACGGAGTGTCCTACATGATCGTCAGCGAGGCGGGGGCCTCGGTCTATTCCGCCTCCAAGCTGGCCGCAGAGGAGTTCCCGGAGTACGACGTGAACCTGCGCTCCGCGGTGTCCATCGCCCGGCGGCTCCAGGACCCTCTGGCCGAGCTGGTGAAGATCGACCCCAAGGCCATCGGCGTGGGCCAGTACCAGCACGATATGCCCCAGGCCCGGCTGGGCGAGACCCTGGACGGCGTGGTGGAGGACTGCGTCAATGCGGTGGGCGTAGACCTGAACACGGCCTCGGCCCCGCTGCTGACCCGGGTGTCCGGCCTGAACGGGACCACGGCCAAGAACATTGTGAAATACCGGGAGGAGAACGGCGTGTTCACCACCCGAAAGCAGCTGCTGAAGGTGGCCAAGCTGGGGCCCAAGGCCTATGAGCAGTGCGCCGGCTTCCTGCGGGTGCCGGAGAGCGCCAACGTGCTGGACAACACCGCCGTCCACCCGGAGAGCTACGGCGCGGCGGAAAAGCTGCTGGAGCTGTGCGGCTATACGCTGGAGGATGTGAAGCGGGGCGGCCTGGACCAGCTGAACGAGCGCATGGAGCAGCTGGGCGAGGCGCGGCTGACCGAATACTGCGGCGTGGGGATGCCCACGCTGCTGGATGTGGCGGCGGAGCTGCGTAAGCCCGGCCGGGACCCCCGGGACGAGCTGCCCAAGCCCATCCTGCGCACCGACGTCATGGAAATGAAGGACCTGAAGCCGGGGATGGAGCTGTCCGGCACGGTGCGCAACGTGGTGGATTTCGGTGTGTTCGTGGACATCGGCGTGCATCAGGACGGGCTGGTGCATATCTCCCAGCTGTCGGAGCGGCGGGTGCGCCACCCCTCCGAGGTGTGCGCCGTGGGCGATGTGGTGACCGTGTGGGTGCTGAGCGTGGACGAGGGGAAAAAGCGAATCTCCCTGACCATGAAAAAGCCGAAGGAGTAAGACTCAAAGGCGGTCAGAGAACAGTCCGTCGATGAGAAGGGCGCAGCCAAAACGGAAGCCGCGGTGAACGACCGTGCGGAACTGGTAGTCCTCCAGATCGAACAGCCGGTCGTGGAAGGTCCGGAGAAAATCCGTTCCCAGGGCTGTCTCAATCTGGTCATACAGAGGGTCCAGCTCTTTGGATAACCGGCGTTCGGTGGGGGTGGAATCCTGCCGCAGGCCGCACAGATTGCCATAGTAGAGCTCATCGAGGACATTCATAAAATTACCTCCTATATATTCAGTTAACTGAATATGATTATAACATTCAGAAAACTGAATGTCAAGAGGGGAGAATGGTGGATGCTTGCAGAACGACTACGGCGTTTACGCCAGGAGAGAAAGCTGAAACAGGTTGAAGTGGCGGAGGCAGTTGGGCTTTCGCTCCACGGTTATCAGGACCTGGAGCGGGAGGTCATACCGCGCGGCGGTGTGCTGCTGAACCTTGCGGAATTCTATGACGTATCCATCGACTGGCTGATGGGCCGCACGGAGAAGCGAGAGGTCAACCGCTGATGTCTCCCGCTGGAGAAAGCGGCCGGCCGAGAGACGGACGGATGCGGTGGAACGCCGCCGCTCCTGCTGCACAGCGGCAGGGATCAATCTCCAGGCCAGACACCGCCCAGCGGCGGACGAAACGCAGAATGAAACCGGTTACCGGAAAGGAGAACATACGATGCTGTTGAGCTTTGACGAGGTAGGCGAGATCCTCGACGAACTGGCGGAGCAGATTCCCGAGCCCTTTTACCAGGACCTGAACGGCGGAATCCTGCTGCTGCCCGAGGCCATGCCCGACCCGGAGAACGGGCCGGACCTGTATATCCTGGGCGAATACTGCGTGGACGAAATGGGCCGCTACATCAACATCTATTACGGCTCTTTCGCGGCGCTGTACGCCGACGAGCCCCGGGAGACCTGGGTGGAGGAGCTGAACACCACCCTGCGCCACGAGTTCACCCACCATGTGGAGGGGCTGGCCGGGGAGCGCAGCCTGGATAAAAAGGACGAGGCCTATCTGCTGGAATACAGGGAGGAACAGAACGATGACGATTGAGTACAAGCCCCGGGGCGTCTGCTCCCGGGCCATGACTGTGACGGTGGAGGATGGAATCATCACCGACGTACAGGTGCAGGGCGGCTGCGACGGCAACCTCCACGGCATCATGAGCCTGGTCAAGGGGATGAAGGCGGAGGACGTGGTGGCGCGGCTGGAGGGCATCCGCTGCGGCGGAAAGGCCACCTCCTGCCCGGACCAGCTCTCCCGCGCCCTGCGGCAGGCACTGGAGCAGGGGGCCTAACCTTCCGTATTTCCGTATATCCTGCGGCCGGCCCGGGCAGCGCCCCGGAGCGGCCGCAGATTTCTTTTGCGTATTTCGCCCTTGCGTGCTATAATAATGTCTGCGGAATAAACCGCAATGCGGTCTATTCGCGCGGCAGCTGCCGCACAATTTCATCCAAACGGCTTTTTGGAACCGTTTGGATGAAATGCAGTCCCTGTTTCCATGCGTATATCCCTTGATGTGGCACGCCACGTCAAGGGATGGTGCAAGGATTTTAGGCGATTTTGCTCAAAACCTTGCACCTGAACAAAGTTGTTTGGCTTTCAAGCCTTGGCTCTCAAGAACTGCGGCTTTGTTCCGTACGCAGGATAATAAGCCAAGACCGCGCGCTGCGCGGGAACAACCAAAGAACCAGCGGTCTGTCCCTGTGCATGGGGAACAGACCGCGATTTAGGAAGTGAGCTATGGACCCCATCATCAAATGGCCGGGGGGAAAATCCCGGGAACTGCCCCACATCCGGCCGCTGATTCCGGACTATGACCGCTATATCGAGCCCTTTTTCGGCGGGGGGGCTCTCTTTTTTGCCCTGGAGCCCCAGCGGGCGGCCGTCAACGACAGCTCTCGGGCGCTGATGGAATTTTACCGCCTGATCCAGACCCAGGACCTGGAGCTGCGGGACCTGCTGCTGTGCTATCACGAGAGCTTCCGGGACCTGACCGAGGACTGCCGGGCGGCCGGGGAACAGCTGACGGGCTGGTTTCAGGCCTTTCTGGAGGGACGCTGGACCAAGGAGGAGCTGGAACAGGAGCTGATGGACTTTGTGGCCCGGCGGACGGAGACCCTGCTGGAGCGGGGGACGCTGGCCCGCATTGTACTGGACCAGGCGGCATTCCGGACAGAGCTGACCCGCATGGCCCTGGACAAATTTGTCCGCACCTGCCGCAACCACCAGCGCAAGCCCTTCAGCCAGGAGGACCTGCGGGAAAATCTGGTCACTGGATTTACCAGCGGCTACTATATGTACTTCCGCGCCGTGTTCAACGACATCCAGCTGGAGCGAATTCCAGACCCAGGCGCGGCCTGCCGCACAGCCAATTTCTATTTCATCCGGGAATACTGCTACGGCTCCATGTTCCGCTATAACCGGCGGGGCGAGTTCAACATTCCCTACGGCGGGATGTCCTACAACCAGAAAAATCTGGGCGGTAAGGTAGACGACATGTTCCGCCCGGAGATCGCGGACCTGTTTGCCCGCACGCAGCTCTCCTGCATGGACTTTGAGGCGTTCCTGGACGCCCTGGACCCGGGCCCCCGGGATTTTATCTTCCTGGACCCGCCCTACGACACGGACTTTGACGATTATGAGGGCAACGTGTTCACCCGGGAAGACCAGGAACGGCTGGCCGGCGCCCTGCGGCGGAGCCGGGCCAACATTCTGCTGGTCATCAAAAATACGCCCTTCATCCACGGCCTGTATGAGGGAGCCTTTCACATCCGCCGCTTCGGAAAACAGTACACCTATAACGTGCGCAGCCGCAACGACCGGGATGTGGAGCATCTGATTATCACCAATTATTGAATACGAATCGTAGAAAACGCGCCCTGGACTCCAATTTGGAGTCCAGGGCGCGTCTGTTTGATCGAAACGCTTCGCGGGAAGCGGGGTCAATAGCGCCGGCGGCGCTGGCCGGAATACCGGCTGCGGCGGGAGCCGGAATAGGTGCGCCGGCGGTAACGGTTGCGGCTGCGGCGGTGGGGGCGGATCACGCCCAGATAGAGGATCAGCACCAGGATGAGGACGGCCAGAACAATCAGCAGGGCGCGCACCCACCAGGTGTTCAGATATTCCTGGATGGTCTTGAGATAATACTGGAAGTCGGAGCGCGCCACGCCGTCGGCGGCCACCAGGTCCAGCGTGCCGTACTCCTCCCCCTCATAGATCAGAGTGACGGTGCCCAGTACATCGCCGGCCTCCACCGGGGCCTCCACGCTTTCGGGCAGGTCCACCCGATATTCCGCCAGCTCGGGATCGTAGTCGGTGGGCATGGTGCGCTCCACCGACCCCCGGGGCTCGGCCAGAACGTAGTCCTGTTCGTCGGACAGGGTGACGGCGACCTCGCGGATCAGGGTGGTGTCGTCCATGAGCGTCATGCGCTCGAAGTTTGCAAAGCCCCACTCCAGCAGATCCCGGCTCTCCTTAAAGCTGTACCGGGTGGTGTTGCCTGCGCTGTCCACCACATTTTGGGCGTTGAGCACGACGCAGTAAAAGGTGCGCCCCTGCTCGTCCACTGCGGCCGCGGCCAGACACTGGCCGGCCGCATCGGTGGTGCCGGTCTTGATACCGATGGCCTTGGAGTAAGTATAGCCGGCGATGCGCCAGTTGTCGATCAGGGCATTGGTGGTATAGAGGTTGCGCTCGCCGCTCATATTGGTGGCGGGGACAACGTAGCGCGCCGTGGAGACGATGGTGCGGAAGGTCTCATACTGCATGGCAGCGTGGGCCATCAGGTAGATGTCGTAAGCGGTGGTATAGTGCTCCGGGTCGTGCAGGCCGCTTGGATTGACAAAATGAGTATTCTCCATGCCCAGCTCGGCGGCCTTCTGGTTCATAAGATCCACAAAAGCGCTGATGGAGCCGGCGACGGTCTCGGCCAGGATGTTGCACGCCTCGTTGGCGGAGGCCACCAGGTCGCAGTAGAGCAGCTGCTCCACAGTCAGAATCTCACCGGGCTGGATGTTCTGGGTGGAGCTGTCGGCGGTGATGGCCGCGATGGCGGTCTCCGAAGCGGTGATGGGCGTGTCCAGCGTGAGCTGGCCGTCCTCAATAGCCTCCAGCACCAGCAGAGAGGTCATGATCTTGGTGATGGATGCGGGGTACATTTTTTCATAGCCGTTTTTTTCGAAGAGCACGTCGCCATGGTCGCCGTCCACCAGAATGGCGGCGCCGCAGGTGAGCTCGGGCGCCTCCAGCGCCAGGGCGGGAACCGCGGTGGCAAGCAGAAGCGCAAGGGTCAAAACGGCGGAAAAAAACCGATATTTTTTCATAGGAAACTCCCCGATCCTGTGATATAATATAGAAATCAACGTCCCATGCCGTGAGATGCACAGTGCGGCAGAGGACGGCAGATATTATGGTAACCTTTATTATAGCAAATTCCGCGGTCCGGCGCAACAGGCAGGCGCGGGGAATTTACAGAAATACGAGACAAGAGTGGGGGCGGGAATGTGAAACTGACCAAACTGGAGCGCGCGGCCATCGGAATCACCGTCCTGACCCTGGTGGTCATGGGGAGCTATTTCTGGGGAACCCAGCGGGGCGCGGAGCCGGTGACCATCACCGCGCAGCAGGCGGCTCCGCCCGCCGTGTCCGCACCGGCAGAGACTGCCGCGGCGGAGGCGTCCCCGGCACCGGAGCAGACGGAGGACGTCTTTCCCATTGACCTGAACACCGCCACGGTGGATGAGCTCCAGCTGCTGCCCTCCATTGGGGAGGTCCGTGCGCAGGCCATTGTGGATTACCGGGAGGCCAACGGTCCCTTCACTTATGTGGAGGACCTGCGCAACGTGAAGGGGATCGGCGAGGGGATTCTCAGCGCGATCATGGATTATGCGACCGTAGGAGGAACGACGGATGGCTAATATATTAGTGGTAGATGACGAGCGGGTGCTGGTGAAGGGCATCAAGTTCAACCTGGAAAACGAGGGTTACCAGGTGACCACCGGCAGCGACGGCGAGGAGGCCGTCGCCCTGGCCCGCACCGGGGAGTTCGACCTGATCATTCTGGACCTGATGATGCCCAAAATTGACGGTCTCCAGGCTTGCATGAAGATTCGGGAGTTCTCCAATGTGCCCATCATCATGCTGACCGCCCGCAGCGAGGATGCGGACAAGATCATCGGATTTGAGTGCGGGGCGGACGACTATATCACCAAGCCCTTCAACATTCTGGAGCTCAAGGCCCGCATCCGGGCCATGCTCCGCCGGGCGGGCGCCACGGAGAAGAAGGAGCAGGAGGCCAGCCGCCTGGAGCGGGGGGCCATCGCCATCGACACGGTCTCCCGCGCCGCCTGGAGCCAGGGCCGTCCGGTGGAGCTGACCGCCAAGGAGTTCGACCTGATCGAGCTCTTCCTGAAAAATCCCGGCCGGGTGTACAGCCGGGAGAATCTGCTCAATCTGGTGTGGGGCTATGAGTACATGGGCGAGTTCCGCACGGTGGACGTCCATGTGCGCCGCCTGCGGGAAAAGCTGGAGCCCGACCCGGCCAACCCGGAATATATTCTGACCAAGTGGGGCGTGGGCTACTACTTCAAAAACAGCTGAGCCCCGCGCCGGCGGATAGGACCGTAAGACCGGGCGAAAGAACCCGCGGGAAGGGAGGCGGCCCCATGGGCGAAGCAAAGCCGAACAAGACCCCCGACGCCACGGGCCGCGTGCCCTTCTGGCAGTCGATTCAGGTCAAATACGCCATGATTTACCTGCTGGTCGTGGCCACTGTGGTGGTGCTGCTGAACACCTACCCGGTGCTCATGGCCCAGGACATGGTATTCCGCTCCAAGGAGACCTCCCTCCAGAGTCAGGCGTCGGTGGTGGCCTCCACCCTGGCCGCATCAGAGGTGCTGACCGGCAGCGGAGGGGAAGCGGAGGAAGCAGGGACGACCATCACGGAGCGAATCCAGGCGGTCATGCCGACGCTGGAGGACCTGGCGGTCAGCCGGGTGCTGGTCACGGACGCGTCGGCGCTGATCGTCTACGACTCCTCGGAGGTAGAGCCCGGCGTGTCCCGCTATGCCCTGCTGGCCGAGGTGGTCTCCGCCCTTCAGGGCAACGACGTGTTCCGCTCGGAATACCAGGAAAACGCGTTCCGCAGCCGGGCCGCCGTGCCCATCATGTACCGGGGCGTGACGGTGGGGGCGGTCTACCTCTATGAGTACGACGCGGACCAGGCCAGCCTGCTGCGCAACATCCAGGCCAACCTGCGCTATGTATCGGTGATCATCTGCCTGGTGGCCATTACCCTGTGCCTGGTGTTCTCCCGTTCCCTCAGCCACGGCATCGGAAATCTTCTGCGGGCCATCCGCAAGGTGCGGGAGGGCGAGTACAACCATCGGGTGGAGATCGAGGGCGGCGACGAGCTGGCCCAGCTGGCCGGCGAGTTCAATCAGCTCACTGACCGGCTTCAGACCACGGAGGAGGTCCGGCGGCGCTTTGTCTCCGACGCCTCCCATGAGCTGAAAACACCGCTGGCCTCCATCCGCCTGATGGCGGATTCCATTCTTCAGAACGAAAACATGGACCTGGAGACCATCAAGGACTTTGTAGGCGACATCGGGGAGGAGGCCGACCGCCTGACCCGAATCAGCGAGAAGCTGCTCACCCTCACCCGGCTGGACGCCGGGACGGTGGTGGAGCACAAGGCGGTGGACGTGGGCCGGGTGATCGTGCGGGTGCAGCGGATGCTCCAGCCCCTGGCCGACGCGGTGGAGGTGACCCTTCAGACCGACCTGCGCGCCGACTGTTATGTGCCCGCCTCGGACGACGAGGTGTATCAGATCGCCTTCAACCTGATGGAGAATGCCGTGAAATACAACCTGCCCGGCGGCCGGGTGATGGTGTCCCTTACCCGCAGCGAGTACACAGTCACCCTGGAGGTGGCGGACACCGGCGTGGGTATCCCCGAGGAGGACCGGGACAAGATCTTTGATCGCTTCTACCGGGTGGACAAGGCCCGCTCCCGGGCCGCCGGCGGCACCGGACTGGGCTTGTCCATCGTCAGCGACACGGTGCGGCTGTTTGACGGGACCATCGCCGTCATGCCCCGGGAGGGGGGCGGCACCCGGTTTATCGTGACCTTCCCGGCCTACCGGGAGCAGGAGGTGGAGGTATGAGGCGCTGTGGATTGGCCGCTCTGCTGGCGGCCCTGCTGCTGGGCCTGAGCGGCTGCGGAGAGGCGCAGGTCGCGGAAGGGGTGCGGCTGTGGTTCCCGGTGGCCCAGAGCGGCTCTCAGCCGCCGGCGGCGGCCCTGTCCTGGGAGCTTTATGAGACGAATACCCAAACCGCCGATGTGACCACCATTATGCGGGTCCTGCTGAGCGGCCCCACAGGGGAGGGGCTGGAGGACCCCTTCCCGGCGGATACCCGCCTGCTGGGCTATACGCTGTCGGCCGACGGCCTGCTCCAGCTGGACCTGTCGGCCCCCTACGGCGACCTGACCGGAATCGACCTGACCCTGGCCGACTACTGCATTACCCTGACCATGTGCCAGCTGGAGGGCGTGGAGCAGGTCTCCATCACCGTCAACGGCAACGAGATCGCGTACCGTGCCCGGCAGGTCCTCTCTCCGGACGATGTTATGTTCGCCGGCGCGGAGGAGGAGCCCAAGCAGGTGTCGGTGGTGCTCTATTTTGCCCGGAGCACCGGCGGCGGACTGGGGTTTGAGAACCGGGAGCTCACCCTCACCGAGAGCGACAACCTCTATGAGGTGGTGCTGGAGGCGCTGATGGCCGGCCCGGAGAGCGGCAGCCTGGTGGCGTTGTTCCCGGAGGCGTGCGAGCTGCTGGACGCGCGGTTGGACGATGGGATTTGTTATGTAAACTTTTCGGCGGCTTTCCAGGAGAACGCCCCGGAGTCGCAGGAGGCGCAGCGCCTGCTGCTCTATTCCGTGGTGAATACCCTGGGCAATCTGGACGCCGTGACGGCCGTGCAGCTGCTGGTGGAGGACGCACCGCTGGATCAGTTCGGCGGCGTGGCCACCGACCGGCCGCTGGAGCCTGATTTCAGCCTGGCCAGCGGTCAGGGATAGAGGAGAATGGGACCATGCATGACGCAATGCGGGAGGCTGCGGCCGTACCGACCTGCTATATTTTCGGCGCCGGAGCCTGCGCGCCTCTGAGCCGCCGCCCGGGGCCCGGCGATCTGACCATCGCCGCCGACGGGGGCTACCGCACGGTGGAGGCGCTGGCCATTCCCGCGCAGCTGGTGGTGGGGGATTTTGATTCCCTGGGCTATGTGCCGGAGCACCCCCACGTGGTGCGGGTGCCCAAGGAGAAGGACGACACCGATCTGGGCCTGGCCCTGCGGCTGGGGCGGGAGCGGGGCTATGGCCGCTTTGTGATTTGCGGCGCCCTGGGCGGACGGCTGGATATGACGGTGGCCTCCCTCCAGTTGCTGGCCGGCCTGTCCCGGAGTGGGGCGGAGGGCTATCTGCTGGCCGACGACGGGACGGTGGTGACTGCGGTCACGGACGGCGGACTGCGTTTTTCTGACCAGTGCCGCGGGACCTTCTCGGTGTTCTGCCACGGCGAGAAAGCGTTGGGCGTCTCAGAGCGCGGGGTGGCCTATCCGCTGGAGGATGCCGCGCTTACCTGCGATATGCCCCTGGGCGTGAGCAACGAGTTTCTGGGCCGGACGGCAGAACTGGCCGTCCGTTCGGGTACCCTGCTGGTGTTCTGGCACGGAACGCCGGAGGATGTGAGCCGGAAGAGCATTCCTTGAATCAAACAGAGCCCCGGCGGGCCGGTATCACCGGTCCGCCGGGGCTTTTTCAGCTTCCGGCGCTGTGGTAGACCTGTCCCCGGACCAGCTCGATTCCCCGGGCGGCGAACAGCTCGTCCACTGTGACAAAATAATAGCCCTCCTGGTGCAGGCGGTCCACCACCTGGAGGGCGGTCTGTACGCTGTCCCGGAAGATGTCGTGCATCAGGATGATGGCACCGTCCTGGGCGTGCGAGACGATGTGCTCCACCTCCTGGGACACGCTCTGGTCTCGCCAGTCCTCCGGGTCGATGGACCAGAGGACAATGGGGCCGATGGCCCGCTGACGCACGCCGTCGTCCACATAGCCGTAGGGGGGCCGGAGGGCGAACTCCGTCTGGCCGGTGAGCTGGGTGAGCAGACGCTGGGTAACGCCCACCTGGGCGTCAAACTGGGCGGCGGAGAGTCCCTTGAATCCGGTGGAGGAGCTGTGGTCATAGGTGTGGACGCCGATCTGATGGCCCTCCTCCACCATGCGCAGGACCACATCCGGACTGTTTTCCACCATGGAGCCCACCAGGAAAAAGGTGGCGTGGACGCCGCGCTCGGCCAGGCCGTCCAGCAGCATGGGCGTGGTCACGGAGGAGGGGCCGTCGTCAAAGGTGAGGGCGATGAGCTTGGGCGTGTCCGTTTCGGCTTCCGGTTCGCCGGTGATCTCCGCTGTGCCGTCTGCGGAAACTGCGTCCCGCTCCGCAGTCAGCTGCGCGGCCCGGATGCCCCAGGGCAGCAGGAGCGCAGCCAGCAGCACGCCCGCCCAGAGGGCAAGGCATCGGGTTTTTCTTCCGTTACGCAAATTGTCCCCGCCCTTCTGTGTGTTCGCTTTTCACAGTATGCGCAGGCGAGGGGGCTTTTATGTCGCTGCGGCGGGCAGAAAAACCGCGGCGGCGCAGGTGTCTGCGCCGCCGCGGAACAAAAAATGCGGGTTCTTCGGGAACAGCGAGGCCGGAACGATTCAGGCGCGGGGATCGGGATCGCTGTCCAATGTGACGAAATAGTCATAAAAGGGCATCAGGAACCGATAGCCCTCCACCAGCCGGTCCACCAGCTCGGGCTGGTAGATGGCCTCGGTCAGCGTCTCGTCATGGGAGAGCGTGAAGGACTTCTTGTTGTACCACTCGGTGAGCAGCCGGTCCGGGGCGGGCTTTTCTTTTTTGTAAGCAGGGCCCTCCAGGACGAATTCCGACTGCTGGTTCAAAAGGCGGACCAGCTTTTTCATGGGTTTGGGGTCCCGGTCCATCCGGGCCCGGTGCTTCTCCATGGTCAGGGCGCGGGCGGCGTAATAGCCCATGCCGTAGCTCCAGCCGTCCGGCGTCAGCTCAAACCAGAGCACCGGCTGAGCGGAAAAGTTGTCGTTGGGCTTTTCCAACGAGCACCACAGGTGGTCCTTATAGGGACCGCGGCCGTGGAGCCGGCGGGCATCCCGATAGATGCGGGATACCTTGTGAATCAGACCATATTGGGGATATTCCTGGTTCAGGACTGCGTAGACCTGATTACACAGCTCTTTCATGGGGGTGTAGAGGGTATCCAGATAGATCTGCTTGTGGGCCTCGAACCAGGTTTTTTCGTTGTTGAAGCGAATGCCCCACATAAATTCAATGGTTTCGAGTGAAAATCCTTGGAACATGTTGTATCTCCTGTGTTTTCATTTGGGTCAATCCAGCGGGACCGGCGTCTCCGCGGGTGGAATATCCGCAGGCTCGGGGCTGCTGGTGGGCGCCGCAGAATCGGAAGCGGCGGGTGCGGGGTCCGGTTCCGCGCTGGAGGAGGGATTCGTCTCAGCCGGAGCGGAGGGGGAGGCGGAGGACCCCGTCTCTTCCGCAGCCGGCGGCGTGGTCTGCGTCCCCGAGGCCGGAACGCTGGCCGAGGGCTCGGGGTCCAGCCCCAGGCTGGCCGCGTCGGCGGGGTTATACAGAATCACCCGGTCCCGGGATTTATAATCGCTGGTGTTCTCCTGCGTGCGGGAGAGCAGGGTGCCGTCGGCGGCGTAGACGCAGCGATAGACGATGACCTTCCGGCCGGTGTAGGGGGTGACCTTCTCCTTGGTGGTGCCCTGGGGGATGGAGGCGTCCGGCTGATAGACGGTGGTGTAGTTGGTAGTGGAGACCCGGGTGCGCTCCGTGGTGACGTAGATGCCCTCCGGATTGGTGCCATAGAACTGGACGGTCAGGGTGCGGCCCTCGACAAAGGCCACGATCTTCACGGGGTAATCGGAGTCATTGCGGAAGCGGTACTCCGGCCCGCCCCAAGACACGGTGGCGTCCAGGCCGTCTGGCACATAGCCCACGGCATAGCGGTGGTTGCTGCGGGTGACCACCTCCAGATTGGCATAGACCGTGCAGTAGTAGAGGGCGGAGGACACCTGGCAGATTCCGCCGCCGATCTCGTTGACGGTCTCTCCGGCCACATAGGCGGGGGCGGAGTGGAAACCGGCCTCCTCGGTGCGCTTGCCCACGACCTTGTTGTAATCAAAAGTGTCGCCAGGCAGCAGAACCACGCCGTTGACCTTCTCCGCGGCCAGGGTCACATTGGCCAGCCGGCCGGAGGAGCCGCCGATGTTGGTGACGCTCTCGCTGAGCAGGTCCTGATAGAGCAGGCCGCTCTCACTGGCCTCGGTGTAGTCGGGCTGTGTGCGCACCAGGGGGATGGACACCGTCTCACCGGGGGCGGCGGCGTCCAAAGCGGCCTGGGCGGTCTCCACGTCGATGGATTTTCCCACCACAGGGGCCACGGTGTCGCCATTTTCATCCACCGACAGAGGGACCGGAGCCACATAGATCTGGTCGTTGAGGGCCTGGGCGGTCAGCGCCTGGGGGGCGACCTCCCGGGTGGTCAGGGTCAGGCTGGTCTGGGCGGACTGGAAGGCGTCCAGGATGGCCTCCTTGGCCGCTGTGACATCCAGCGCCTGTCCGGGCGTGCCCAGCGTGACTTCCATCGAATCCTCGCCCTCGGTCCAGGTAGTCTCCACCGGGGCCTGGTCCACCTGGAGGGCCAGATTCTCCAGCAGACGGGTCACGCGCTCCTCGTCGCCGTCCCGGTAGGTATAGGCCAGCTGGTAGTGGGTCTCCGCCCGGCCCCGCTGGGACAGGAAGCGGATGCCCCGGGCAAGAAAGTGGTCATTCGAAGTGCCCATGATCTCCTGCAGCAGCCCATGGGCGTCCACGGTGAACACATCGGCGGGAATCTCCGCGCTGTGCCCGTTGCAGGTGACGGTGATATTGCGGCTCTCGTCCACCTGGGCGGCCATGGTCAGCGCGCCGGCGGCGAGTTCAACATTGACGTCGCCCACCGCCACGGGTTCGGCCACGCCGGGGATGGAGACATAGGTATTGGGGGGCAGGGTATCGCCGCCCACCCAGGCACAGAACGCGGCGTAGGCCGCAAAGAGCACGGCCAGAATTGCCACGACCAGAATGGTAATCTTGATTCCCAGAGGGAGTTTTTTCCCGCCGGGGGCGGGCGCAGCAGTCTCATGCATGGGGAGGGCTCCTTTCTGGAACATGTAGGATGCGGCAGGGAGCATCAGCACCTTCATTATAGGGGCTGCACATGAAAAAAGCAAGAGAATCCACCCCGGTGGAAAGGCGCTTCCCCTATTTACTTTTTCCCCTTTTTGAGCTATGATAATAAATTAGTAATAGAACCGGAAATCAGAGAAAGCGAGCCGCAAGACCCATGTCAAATACCGTTACCGACCTGACTCAGGGCAGCGTTTCCCAGCAGTTGCTCCGCTATGCGGTGCCTGTGGTAGGGACCAGCCTGCTTCAGGCGATTTACAGCATCGTGGATATGCTGGTGGTCAGCCAAATGATCGGCTCCGCCGGCGCATCCGGCGTCAACAACGCGTCCCAATTCATGACGGTCCTCACCCAGATCGCCATTGGCCTGTCCAACGGCGGCAACATTCTGGTGGGCCAGTATTTCGGCGCGGGGGACAGAGAGAATCAGGAGCGGACCACCGGCACGTTCCTGACCCTGTTTTTGCTGCTGGGCGCTGGAATGTCCGTTTTGGCGGCCTGGGTCGCGCGTCCCTTTATGGTGTTTATGGGCGCGCCCGCTCTGGAGGATGCGGTGAGCTATCTGGCGGTGTCCGCCTGGGGTCTGCTGTTCATCTTTTTCTACAACGCTCTGGCCTCCATCCTGCGGGCGGTGGGCAATTCCAAAGCGCCCCTTCTGTGTATCCTGGTGTCCACGGTACTGAATATCGTGCTGGACCTGCTGTTTGTGGGCCCCCTTGGCATGGGAACTGCGGGCGCGGCGCTGGCCACGGTCATTGCCCAGGGGGTATCCTGCCTGCTGGCGCTGGTCTATCTGCTGCGCCACCGGGACATTTTCTCCTGGAGCCGGACGGCGCTGCGCCTTCGGGCGGAGAAGGTCCGGTCTATTCTGAACATCGGGATTCCCTGCGCCATTCAGATGACGGTGGCGGGTATTTCCTGGCTGGTGGTCACCTACCTGATCAATGACTACGGCGTGGCCTACTCTGCGGCCAACGGCTTTGCGGTGAAGATCAAGGACTTTTCCATGATGTTCATTACCGCCGTGTCCACCGCGGCTTCCTCCATGATCGCCCAGAACCTGGGCGCGAGGCAGTACGAGCGGAGCAAGGCCATCCTGTACAGCGCCATGCGTATGACGCTGCTGATGTCGGTGGTGCTGATCGTCCTGGTGGAGCTGGGCGCCCCCTTCCTGATGGGCCTGTTTACCAATGAAGCCGACGTCATCGCGGCGGGTACCCTGAACCTGCGGGTGGAGATCGTGGGGCAGATCTTTTACGCCATCTTCCTGATCTACCACGCCCTGATGCTGGGGGCGGGCGACACCTGGTGGGTGCTGCTGTCCTCCTTTGCCAACTGTATTGTGTTTCGGGTGATTCTGGCAATCACCCTGGAGCATTTCTTCCAGATCGAAGGCGTGTTCGTCGCCTGTGCCATCGCCCCGTCCATCTCGGTGCCTGTGGGCATGTATTATACCCACTCGGGCCGCTGGCGCAAGTCGCTGACCACGCGCGTCATTGAGGAGTGAGACCATGAATCAGAACAATAACAACATTGACTGGGGCGGATGGGTCCTGACGGTGATCATGCTGGGCGTGTTCTGGCCCGTCGGACTGGTCCTGCTGTTCCGGCAGCTGATGGGCTACGGCCGGCGGGGAAAACGGGGCGGGACCGTAAAACGCCACCCCTACGATCTGGAGCAGGAGCGCCGGGCCGCGGAGGCCCGGGGCGAGACCTGGGCGCCGCCGGTGTGGGAAACGGAGCAGGCCGGCGCGCAGAACACCAATTCTGGAAAGGACAAGAAAAAGGGCGGCTGGGAGAAGGTCAAAAAGACCACGGTGAGCCGCGGCCCGGTGGACGTGTCCAAGGGAAAGCCCCTGATGGTGGTCGGCGCGATCATTGCCGGAATCTTCGGAATCGGTCTTTTGACGACCCTGGGCGACATCATCGCCTATGGCTACGCCTCATATTATGCCAGCGACTTGGTCACCCTCGCCGGATTCTTCGGCGGCGGCCTGGTGTGCCTGTACGCCGGCCGGCAGCGGCAGAAGAAGGCCAAGCGGTATAAAAAATACCTGGCCTACATCGGAAAGAATACGGAGGTCTCCCTCCATACCCTGGCCTCCGCCATGGGAGTGCGGGAGAAGGTCGTGTACGACGACCTCCAGGATATGCTGGACACCGGGGTGCTCCCGGTGGGCTACATCGACCTGTCCAGCGGCAAGCTGGTGCTCTCCGACGAGGGCATCTCCGACCCGGAGCCGGAGGAGGAGCCTGAGGCCGAGCCGGCGAAGGAGGAGCAGGATGAAAACGCCATTCTCCAGGAGATTCGGGAGGTCAACGACGCCATCCCTGACGAGGTGATGAGCGCCAAGATCGACCGGATTGGGGAGATCACCAGCAAGATTCTGGACTATCAGCGGAAGAATCCCAATAAGAGCGGACAGCTGCGCTCCTTCCTGAACTACTACCTGCCCACCACCCTGAAGGTGCTGAGGGCCTATGCCCAGCTGGACGCCCAGGGAATCGAAGGGGAGAACATCAACGCCGCCAAGGAGCGGATCGAGGGCATGATGGACCAGGTGGTGGCCGGCTTTGAAAAGCAGCTCGACAAGCTGTTCCAGGACGACGCGCTGGACATCAAATCCGACGTGGAAGTGCTGGAGAACATGCTCAAGAAGGACGGCCTGGCCGACGACGGCATGAACCTGAGCGGCTTCCGCTCCGAGGATACCCTGGAGGATCTGAAAAAGACGGCGGACGATTGGAACAAGACCGGCGGCCAGGGCCTGACCCTGGGTGGCTGACCGGCGAGACAGAGCAAAAAGCGGCTCCGGAGCTGTGCCTCCGGAGCCGCTTT
The DNA here is from genome assembly GCA_019415645.1 of Clostridiales bacterium. Classification (GTDB taxonomy): domain Bacteria; phylum Bacillota; class Clostridia; order Oscillospirales; family Oscillospiraceae; genus DXYV01. The sequence continues at coordinate 10,107 of DXYV01000029.1, read as the reverse complement.
TCTGCGCGCAGAGCGGAACATATGCCGCAGGGGCCGGCTGCTCAGGCAACCCGGCCCCTGTGAGTGGAAAAGGAGGATAGAACGCGGCATTACAGCGTGACCGCCTGGGACCAGGCGGAGCGCATGGCCCGCTGGACATTGGCCACCTGGTCGCAGTCGCCCACCACGATCATGCGGTCTGCCACGCCGGCAAAGGCCATGGCCTCGTCGGTCAGGGGGCGGGAGCCGATGGACAGCAGCACGTCGCCGCAGGCGAGCTTGTGGTTCTGGCCCTTGTGATCGGTGTAGTTCACGCCGTCCGGGTCGATGGAGGTGACCTTGACGCCGCACTGGAAGCGGAAATTGGGCTGCTTGCGCCAATAGTTATGCACCATGTTCTTATAGTGAGCATGGGGCGCGTCGGCGATAAGCTCGGGGAGCATCTCCAGCACCGTGACGTGCTTGCCCAGCTCGCACAGGTAGAGGGCGGTCTCCACGCCGATCTCACCGCCGCCGATCATCACGATCTCGTCGGAGAGCTGGTCCTCCAGCCGGCCGTAGATCTGGGCGGCAAAGTGGACGTTGGGCCCGTCGATCCCAGGCATGGCGGGCGCCGAGGGCGTGGAGCCAACGGCCACCGCCACCACGTCGTAGCCCTGGCCGGAGAGAAGCTCCGGCGTGGCCTTGGTATTCAGGTGAACCTCTACGCCCAGCTTCTCCATCTGGCCGATCATGAAGTTTTTGAACTGCTTCAGGGGCCATTTGAAGGAGGGATAGTCGGCGTGCTTGAGCTGTCCGCCCAGCTTGTCGCTGGCCTCGTACAGGGTGACAGTGTGGCCGCGCTGAGCGGCGACGCGGGCAAACTCCAGGCCGGCGGGGCCGCCGCCGACCACCGCCACCTTCCGGGGTTGGGTGGTGGGAGAGATCATGCGCTCCAGCTTATCCTGGAAGCCGATCTCGGGGTTCACCGAGCACACGGAGCGCCACATATCCTTGCCGTTGGATACATGGCACTTGTTGCAGCGGATGCAGGGGACTACGTCCTCGCCGCGGCCCTCGTAGACCTTCTTGCCGTAGTCCAGATTGTTGATCCAGGCGCGGGCCATGTAGACCAGGTCACACTTGCCCTCGGCCACGGCGGCATTGGCCCAGGCCGGGTCCTGGAAACCGGCGGAGGCGCCCACCACCATGTGCAGCCCAAGTGCGTGGACGGCCTTGCACACCTGGCCCATCTCCTCCAGATAGGGGGTGGGCATAGTCTCGGTGGAGGTGTAGCCCAGAGGATGCTGGGGGTCCATCTCGCCGGAGCGCAGGTGGATAATGTCAATCAGGCCGTCGGCCAGCTTGCAGAACTCGATGGTGTCCTCCACGGTATAGCCGCCCTCCGGCTCGGACACGGAGATGACCGCTTCCAGCGGCACGTTGGGGCCGACAGCTTTGCGGATGCCCTGGAAAATTTCCAGCAGGAAGCGGCTGCGGTTGGCCACGCTGCCGCCGTACTCGTCCGTGCGGTGGTTGGTCAGGGGAGAGAGGAAGCGGGCATGGGGGGAGTGGCGGTAGCAGGCGTGGACCGAGATGATGTCAAAGCCCAGGCGGGCCAGGTCGCTGGCCTCCAGAGCGATGTTCTTGATGTAGTTTTGAATCATCTCATGGGTGACGTCCTCCACCGGCAGAGCGGGCGGGCTGTCGTCCTCCGCGGAGCGGGCCCGGTCGGTCTCGGTGGACTCAGGCTCCTTGGGGCCCATGCCGGGCATGGGGGGCATAGGCGGCATTCCGTCGGGGCCGGCCGGCTGCTTGCCGTCGGGATAGAACCAGCCGGGATCGGCCATCAGATAACCGTTGGCTTTGGCGCCGTAGAAATGGATGGCGTCCAGCAGCTGGCAGAAGTAATTCTGGGCCGTGGCGTTTTGAAGATCAAACAGGTTGAAGTGGCCCGGCGGATTGTCGATGGTACGGCCGGGGAAGGGGATGTTGTCCTGATGAAAATGGTTGATGGAGATGGATGCCGCGCCGCTCTTGGCCCGGTCTGCGAAATGAGAGATGATCTTCTCGGTGGGATAGGGCTCGGTCCCCTGCAGGAAATGGGGGGTGGAGGCGCTGGACATCATGCGGTTGCGCAGGATGGTATTGCGTACCTTCAGGGGGGTCAGAAGCGCCTGATAACGTAGAGCCATGGGTAAATTCCTCCTTATTGGATGAGATGGTTCCGAACTTCCTCTGCGGGAAAGGGTTTTCCAACACAGGAAGCCCCGGAAGCCGGGGCCGGCCGCAGCCGGCCCGGCTTCCGTTCCGACCGCCCCCACAGGGCGGCACAGAGGGATGGAATGATTGCGGGAACAGGGTCAGATCACTCGTTGATCCACAGGCGGGCCCAGTAAGTGCGCATATTGCCCTTGTAGTAGATCTTCTCTCCGGAGTAACCGCCGATGCGGTTGGACATAAAGTCATAGTTGGGCTGCACGCCGGCCACCAGAATGGCCCAGTGCTGGGCGGGGAAGTACTGGTCCAGCTCCTCGGCCAGGGCGGACTGCTCCTCCGCGGAGGTGGCGGTGCCCATGGCATTGAGTTTGTCCAGGTACTCGGTGTCGTTGTGGCCGAAAGCGTTGGGCATGGCGCCGTTGCCGGTCATCATAAAGGCCAGGTTGTATTCGCCGAAGCCGCCGCCGAAGCCCGCGGACTGCCGGGGATCGTTGTAATCCTGGGAGTGCTGGACGGCCTCCATCATCTCCGCGGCCACGCTGATCTCCATGGTGATGCCGATCTGCTGGAGGTAGGAGGCGGCCACCTGGTACAGCTCCAGATTGGCAGTGGGGTCCAGCTCGATCTCGAAGGTGAAGCCGTCAGGATAGCCGGCGTCAGCCAGCAGCTGGCGGGCGGTCTCCTGGTTGGCGGCCAGATCGGCGGTGCTGGTGGTGAACTGGGCCTTCAGATCGTCGGGCCACTCGTCCACGGTGGACCAGGACAGAGCGGTGGACCACAGACCGGGCACGACCACCTCGCCGGTGTTGCCCAGGAAGGTGTTGATGGCCTCCAGGTCAATGGCCAGCTGCATGGCCTGGCGTACCCGGATGTCGTTGAAGGGCTCCTGGCTCACCTTCAGGGCGATGGCGGAGGGGGAGCCGGCGGCGAAGGGATACACGGTGCCCACATTGGCGGCGGTGAGCTGGCTGATCTGGTCCAGGGAGAGCACGTCCTTGCCGTTCTCACCGAACCAGTCCAGCTGGCCGGCCTGAGCCTGGGTCAGAATCTGAGCGGAGTCGGAGATGTACACCAGGTTGATGGTGTCGATGTAGGGCAGCTTGTTCTCCGGATGGCGCTCGTCCACGCCGTAGTAGTTGTCGTTGCGGGTGAAGGTCATGGAGTTGTCGGGCACATAGTCGGTGAGGATGTACGGGCCGGTGCCCTTGGCATAGTGCCAGTCGGCCTTCTCGGTCTCGGACAGCTCATCCCACTCGGGACCGGCGATGTTGACCTTGGCGTTGAGCAGCTGGGTCAGGGCGATGGTGTTGGCCATGCCCTCGTTGAAGGTAAAGACCACAGTGTGGTCGTCGGTGGCCTCGATTCCGGCGATCATGTTCAGGGTGGAGGCCCAGTCATACTCGGTCTCCACCTTGGTGTAGCCGTTCAGGCCCAGCAGGCGGGAGTAGGACCACACCACGTCCTCCGCCACGAACTGGCGGCCGTTGTAGGGCTCACCCTCCTGGAAATACACGTTGTCCCGCAGGGTGACGGTCAGGGTGCCGGCCTCCTCGTCAAACACGCCGGTATCCGTGGCCAGCTGGCCGGCCATGTACTCCATGGGGACCTCGCCGGGGCCGAAGTTGTAGGTGGCGGGGTCGTTCAGGCCCCAGTCGATGATCCACAGGGTCTCATACCAGAATGAGAACTGGTACTCGTCCATCATGGCGGGGTCGAAGTAGTTGTAGAACTTGGGGTAGTAGATGGTGGCGGTGCCGCCGTACTGGGGCTCGTCGCTTACCGGCTCGGCCACGGGCTGCGTGGTGACCGGGGCGGAGCTCTCCTCGGCCGGGGGCGTGCTGGTGGCGGAATTGTCGCCGCCGCAGGCTGCCAGGGAAAGCATCAGAGCCGAGGCAAGAAGCAGGGACACGATCTTTTTCATGTTGGTACCTCCTTAAAAATTTGTCATGTTCACAGGCGTTGCGCCTGGCATAACCGAACGAACATCAGGCGGCCTTCGCAGCCGCGTCAGACTTGGCCAGCTTGGCAGCCAGCTTCTTGAGCTTTTTGCTGGAGTAGCTGCCCACGCCGCCCTTGAGGCGGGGGTCCAGCAGATCGCGGATGGCGTCGCCAAACATGGAAGCGGCAAAGGTGAGAATGGAGATCGCAATGCCAGGCACGATGCACAGCCAGGGGCAGGTGAACATCAGATCCCGGCCGGAGCCGGTGATGAGGGCGCCCCAGGAGGGGGTGCCGGGGTCCACGCCGTAGCCCAGGAAGTTCATGGAGGCCTCCATCATGACCACGCCGCCCAGAGAGCCGGCGGCCGAGATGATGACCAGGGGCATGATGTTGGGCACCACATGCTTGACGCACTTCCACAGGATCGTGCCGCCCAGCAGGTCGGAGGTCTGGCAGTAGACGCTGTCCTTGACCGCCATGGCCGAGGAGCGCACCATGCGCGAGCCGCCGATTCCGGAGGGCACCGCCAGGGCAAAGATCATCTGCGGGATGCCGTTGCCCAGCATGGCCATCAGCAGCAGGAGCAGCAGCATCTGGGGGATGCAGCCGAAGGCGTCCACAATACGCTGCACCACCAGATCAAACCAGCCGCCGACGACGGCGGAGAGCACGCCGATGACCACCGAGATCAGGGTAGACAGCACGGTGCAGCACACGCAGAGGATCACAGAGGTGCGGGCGCCGTAGATCATGTAGCTCAGCAGGTCCTGCCCCATGGTATCGGTGCCCAGGGGGTGCTCCAGGGACTGGAAGGGGGCCATGCGGGCCACCGTCAGATCAATGGGCAGGGAGCCGTTCACCATAGGGGTGGGGGCGATCACGTCGGCAAAAATGGCCACGAAGAGGAACAGAATCAGGATGACCAGACAGATACCGCCTACGGTCTTTTTCCGAAACAGATCTTTGAGTAATTGCATGATTCCAACCTCCCTTACTCGAACGTGACCCGGGGATCGATCCACTTATAGGTGATGTCGATGATCAGGTTGACCAGCATCACGAAGATGGACATGACCAGCACGCAGCCCTGCACCATGGGGAAGTCCCGCTGTCCCAGGGCGGTGACCAGGCTGTTTCCGATTCCGGGAATGTTGAAGATGCTCTCCAGAATGACATTGCCGCCCACCAGCGCGGCCACCGAGCCGCCGATGACGGTAATGACCGGGATCATGGCGTTGCGGAAAGCGTGGTGGAAGAGTACGCGCTTCTGCTTGACGCCCTTGGCGTAAGCGGTGCGGATGTAGTCCTGACGCAGGGTGTCCAGCACCATGGTGCGCACGATGCGCAGCTGCATGCCAGCCTGGGCCAGCGCGCCCAGAATCGAGGGCACCAGGAACATCTGGAGGTTGGTCAGCGGGTCTTTGAAGAAGCTGACGTACTGCACCGGCGGCGCGTAGCCCCACCACTGGGCGGGGTAAAACAGCACCAGCGTGGCCAGCCAGAACATGGGGATGGACATGAGAATCACGGAGATGATGCGTACCACATAGTCGGAGATGGAGTCCTGATGGGCGGCACAGTACAGGCCGAGGGGAATGGAGATCAGGTTGGCCAGAATCAGGGTGATGACGCCCAGCTCCAGAGAGATGGGCAGCTGGCGGCCGATGATGTTGGCCACGGAGTCATTCAGGAAGAAGGAATCGCCCAGATCCAGCCGCACCACATCCCACAGCCAGTTGAAAAACTGCTGAATGGCCGGCACATCCAGACCCAAACGGGCCCGGATAGCGTCCGCGTCTACGGCCAGACCAGACTGAGTCATGCGGTTGACGATGATGTCCACCGCGTCGCCGGGGACCATGCGCATCAGAGCAAACACGATGGCGCACACAATGAAAATCGTGGGGATCAGAAGCAGAACACGCTTGACAATATATTTACCCATACTTGGTTCGCCTCCTTATGCGCCTGTGACCCGGTGGCAGGCCACGAAGTGATTGCCGCCTACATCCCGGAAGGTGGGCTCCTCCCTGCGGCAGCGCTCGTCGGCATAGGGACAGCGCGTGCAGAAGTTGCAGCCCTCGGGCGGATGGATGGGAGAGGGAATCTCCCCCTTGAGCAGGATACGTTCCCGGGCCCGGTCCACCCTGGGGTTGGGAATGGGCGCCGCGGAGATGAGGGCCTGGGTGTAGGGGTGCAGGGGATGGGCGTAGAGCTCGTCGGAATCGGTGAGCTCCATGATCTTGCCCAGATACATGACCGCCACCTGATTGGAGATGTGGCGGACCACCGACAGGTCGTGGCCGATGAATACATAGGTCAGTCCCAGCTCGGACTGGAGCTTCATCAGCAGGGTGATGACCTGGGCCTGGATGGACACGTCCAGCGCCGAGACCACCTCGTCACAGACGATGAAGGCGGGCTGAAGAGCCAGGGCCCGGGCGATGGAGATGCGCTGGCGCTGACCGCCGGAAAACTCGTGGGGGAAACGGTGGCGGAACTGAGGATTGAGCCCTACCATCTCCATCATGCGGATGACGGTCTCCTCCTGCTCCTTGGCGCTGCCCATGTGATGGATACGCATACCCTCGGAGATCGCGCCCTGGATGTCCATGCGGGGGTCCAGGGAGGCGAAGGGGTCCTGGGTTATCATCTGCATCTGCTTGCGCATGGCCCGCAGGGCGGGTTTGGTCACGTCCTTCAGGTTGTGACCCTCGAAGAAAATATCGCCGGAGGTGATCTTATAACGCTGGAGCAGGCAGTTGCCCACTGTGGACTTGCCGGAACCGGACTCGCCCACGATGCCCAGCGTCTGTCCCCGCTTAATGGAGAAGGAGACGCCGTCCACCGCCTTGACCGCGCCCACCTGGCGCTTGAGCAGGCCGGAGGTGACCGGGAAGTGCATTTTCAGGTCCTGGACCACCATGATGTCCTCCAGCTTGTGCTGGGTCTGGCTCTGGAAGGGAGCCTCCTTGTGCTCCACATCCATGTGGTAAGCCGCGCTGCTCATACGCTGAGCACCTCCTCTCGCTCCGCCTGGGCCGCCTCCCGGTGGAAGCAGGCGCACCAGTGCTGTTCGCCCACCTGCTCCGGCTGGGGCCGCTCAGTGCGGCAGCGCTCGTCGGCGTACTTGCAGCGGCTGTGGAACGCGCAGCAGTTGGGCGGGATCTTGGACATATCGGGGGGCTCGCCCTCGATGGTGTAAAGGCCGTGGCTGCGGGGCAGGTCCAGACGGGGCACGGCGCGGATCAGACCCAGCGTGTAGGGGTGCTGGGGATTGTCAAAGACCTCTTCGGTGGGGCCGTCCTCCACGATCTTGCCGCCGTACATGATCTTGACCGTGTCGGCATACCGGGCCACGATGCCCAGGTTGTGGGTGATGATGATCAGGGCGGTGCCGAAGCGCTCCCGCAGCTGGTTGAGCTGCTCCAGCACCTGGGCCTGAACGGTGACGTCCAGAGCCGTGGTAGGCTCGTCGCAGATGAGAAGATCGGGGTTGCAGCTCATGCCCATGGCGATCATGGCCCGCTGCTGCATGCCGCCGGAGAACTGGAAGGGATAGTCCTTCAGGCGTACGTCGGGATTGGGAATGTCCACCAGAGAGAGCAGCTCTGCCGCCCGGGCCCAGGCCCGCTGCTTCAGATTCATGCCCTGGTACTTGGCCTTCTCCTCTTCGGTCAGGTTTTGGTCCTCCACTGCGCCGTGAATCAGGATGTTCTCCGTGATCTGGTCGCCGATGGTGAGCACCGGATTGAGGGAGGTGGTGGGCTCCTGAAAGATCATGGAGATGTCCCGGCCGCGGATGTCCTCCAGCTCCTCGTTAGAGAGCTGGAGCAGGTCCCGGCCCTGGAACATAATTTGACCGCTCTTGATGATTCCGGGCGGATAGGGAATCAGCCGCAGAATCGACAGAGCGGACACGGATTTTCCGGAACCGGACTCGCCGATGATCGCCACGCACTCCCGGTCGTGGACCGTATAGCTCAGGTCGTCCACCGCCCGCAGTTCTCCGCCCCCTTCCTGCAGGAAGCTGGTACACAGGTGCTTGACCTCTAAAATGGTTTTGGGCATAGGTTTCTCCCTTCCTTTTGGGCACGGTACACAGACCGCGCGGTGTCCCATTGGTGACTGAGCACAATCACGAAAAAGCGGATGTGCCATATCTCCTTTTTATTGAAATATATCAAAAAGGATATGCCCATTCCATTGACGGAATGGGCATATCCATGTTTTATTTCTGCATTTGGCGGCGATATTCGGTGGGAGAAAGGCCGGTGGCCCGCTTAAAGGTCTTGAAAAAATAGGGGTAATCCGAGAAGCCGCAGCGCTGGGCCACCGTACCCGGCGGCAGCTCGGACTGCTCCAGCATCCGGCAGGCCATCTCCATGCGCTGCCTGTTGACATAGGCGGAAATACTCATGCCGGTCTCCTGCCGAAAGACGCGCGCGATATGCCCCTGGCTGAGGTGAAACAGCTGAGAGAGGTCGCTGCGGGAGACGGGCCGCTCCAGGTGGACCTGGATGTACTGGATGATGGATTGGGCGATGTTGGGATTTTCACTGGCCGCCCCAGTGAGCACCATAGCCTCAGTGGCGACCCGGCGTACCCACTGCTCCATGGCAGGGACCGAGCGCACTGCCTCCCGCATCTCCTCCGCCCCCTGGGCTCCGTGGAGCAGGCGGCGGGCCGGCACTCCGGTGGATTTCAGGGCAAAGCCCAGCTCCTGCACCAGGTCCTGCTGGAAACAGGTGAGGAAGTTGCGGTCCAGGGCATTGGCGGCGATGGCCTGCTGAAAAAACTCATCCACGCAGCGGCAGAAGTCGTCCAGATGGCCCTGATTGAAATAGATCATCCAGTTCTGGGGCATGGGGGAGGAGAGTTGAGGCCGCTCCTCCTGCAGCTGGGCCAGGGAAAAGATTCCCTGGTCCTCCACCACGTTGTTGCGGTCCCCGGCGATCAGAATCTGGACCTGGGCGGCGATCTGGTGGATGTGGCAGGGCTCCCCGCAGTAGCAGCTGACGTTGCAGTGCAGCCCCAGCTCTGCGATGTGGATCACATCCCGGCAGTGGGCCTGAAGTCCGTCCGCATCCGGCAGCTCATCGCCGTAGAGAATAATCAGAGTGCTGTCGTCATCCAGCGTCAGCGCTACCCCGCCATACCGCTGGGGAAGGCTCTGCTCCAGATAGGCGTGCAGGCCGAAGCGGAGCACCTCCCGCTCCCGCTGGGAGCCCGGCTCCGCCCGCCAGCCCCGGAAACACACCAGTAGGGGGAGGATGGGGCGGTCCAGCGGAAAGGAGAAGTTGATGGGGGGCGGCGCGTCGGAGATGGGGCCGCCCTCAGGTGCGCCGGAGTGGATGAGGGTCAGCCAGAAGCGCTGCTCCTGCTGGCGGACAAAGACAGGGTCGCTGGTGAAGGAGAAGGCGGCGGCCCGGGCCAGCTTGGATTTGGTCTCCCGCAGAGCACGCACCACGTCGTCCAGCTCCACTGGACGGAGCAGGGCAAACAGGTTGTGGCTCTTGCTCAGAGCCAGGCGGCAGAAGCTCTCCGGCTCCATGACGGCCGTACACTCCAGAAAGGGGTGGGTCAGCTCGTTCTGCCGGAGAAATTCACAGAAAGGAGCGTCGTCCGCCGGGCAGTCCAGCAGCAGGACCGCCACCTGGCCCTGATCCACCAGCGGCTGGACCTGCGCGATGGAGCGGCAGCGCCGGATGGCATAGCAGTCGGACAGCCGGCGCTCCAGCGCGGTGTAGAAGGAATCCTGTTCGGTCACAATAAGCAGATGGTCCATGTTCCGCCTCCTGAAATAGACCAAAGCGCCGTCCCAAGGCCGGGACGGCGCGGGTGGAAGTCGGCTGAAAAAAGATGTGCCGACCGTCAGGCCTGTTCGTTCTCTACGTCAGTGATCAGATTGACACGCCGCTCATGCCGGCCGTCCCCACGCAAGGGCCTCTTGCGTGGGGACCCCAAAATCAGACAATGCCGTGCGAA
>DXYV01000028.1:19595-35316 GCA_019415645.1 Clostridiales bacterium | reverse complement strand
CTTTGTTGGCTTTCTCCGAATGAATTCACTGTCCAATATGTTTGACAAACCTACACTATTTCACATTTTTGAAGCACGATTTCTTCTTTCCTTACCCCACTTTTCCTTCTGAACTGTCTGAACACACTGTTTCGCATCACAACATTGACCGCATGCGGAAAATCGGCTATACTGATTATGTCTTTTGTCATTCCTCCCTGGCGATCTGATCTTCTGAAAAAGTGAATTCTTAAGGAGCGTACCAAATCTATGGAACAGGAAAAAAAGAAACGGCGTATGCCGCAGAGCAAGCTGGGCCGCGCGCTGGTCAGTTTGCTCATTACCGCGGTGGTCGGCGCCATCTACTATTATGTGGCTCTTCCTCCGCTTAATCTGCAAGCACCGGAGTTCTACTCCTTCTTTCTGCTGCTGTGCATCGTATTTGTGATCTGTTCGTTCATCATCTCCGGCTTTCGGCTGAATGGCGGCGGGGCGAAAGCCTACTGGGGTTTTGTGAAAGGCCAATGTCTCCCGGTCGCGATTCTGGCCGCAATCCTTCTTCTGGTGGCACTGATCGGCGCGCTGGTCTCCATGCCCCTCTTCCGGGCTGCCGACTATCGGGACCTGCTTACTGTGGAGGATGGCAAATTCACAGAAGATATTTCTCAAATCTCCTTTGATGAAATTCCCACCCTGGACCGTACCTCCGCCGAATTTCTGGGCGATCGGCAGATGGGTACTCTCAGCGATATGGTCAGCCAGTTTGAATACTCCAACGACTCCACCCAGATCAATTATCAGGGCAGGCCGGTGCGGGTCGCGCCTATCGCATATGCCGACCTGATCAAATGGATCACCAACCGCAGCGAAGGGCTCCCCGCCTATGTCGTCGTGGATATGGTCACCCAGGAAGCCAGCGTCGTCCGGCTGAGCGAGGGCATGAAGTATTCCTTCTCTGAGCCGCTCAATCGGAACGTCATGCGCCATCTGCGCTTCCAATATCCCACATATTTGTTCTCCACACCGGAATTTGAGATTGACGAATCCGGAACACCATGGTGGATCGCTCCCCGAATTGTCAAGACCATCGGCCTGTTCGGCGGCACGGATATTCAGGGCGCGGTGCTGATGAACGCCATTACCGGAGAATGCCAGTACTACGACATCGCCGACGTGCCCACCTGGGTGGATAACGTCTACACCGCGCAGCTGATCATGACGCAGTATGACTATTACGGTTCCTTTATCCACGGCTTTTTCAACTCGATCTTCGGACAGCGGGGCGTCACCCGTGTGACCGAGGGATATAACTATATCGCCATGAACGACGATGTGTATGTCTACACCGGCGTGACCTCGGTCAATTCGGATCAGTCCAATCTGGGCTTCCTCCTGTGCAATCAGCGGACGAAGGAGACCCGCTTCTATGACGCGCCCGGCGCCACGGAGGAGGCCGCCAAGTCCTCCGCGCAGGGCGTGGTCCAGGACCTTGGCTATCAGGCCACCTTCCCACTGCTGCTCAACATTGCGGGAGAGCCCACCTATTTCATCCCGCTGAAGGACGATGCCAATCTGGTCAAGAGCTATGCCATGGTCAATGTGGCTCGCTATGATGTGGTTGCCACCGGAACGACAGTCTCGGCCTGCGAGCAGAAGTATATCCAGCTGCTGGCCGACAAGGGAATCGCCACGGAGGATGCGCTTCCGCAGACAGAGACGACCGGTGTGGTCGCAGAAATCCGCACCGCGGTCCTGGACGGGAACTCGTATTATTTCCTGCGGCTGGAGGATGAGGAGCTCTTTTACAGCGTATCCGCTTCTGCCTATCCCGCAGCGGTGATTTTGAATGTAGGCGATACGGTGACGATCGGCTACCCCGCTTCCGATGCGGAAAGCGTCCCCGGCATTCTGGAGGGTTGCTCGGTAGAACGGGTCCGTGCCGCAGCCGTGCCGCCGGCCTACGATGCGGCCGCCTCTGAAACAGAATAAAACTCATCTCGCCCCGGCCCTTCGGCCGGGGCGAGACTTTTGCATCTTTAAGCGGGGCGGATGACCATTTCCTTGATCAGTCCGTTCTGGGGATCGTAGCTCTCGATCGAGGCCACGGCATGAATTACCACGCCGCCGTAGTTGCTGTAAAAATTCACCGTGCGTTCGTCCACGATCACCGGGTCCAGAATGGTCAGTCCGCCCAGGACAAACTGATTGTGGTAGAACATATCCACCGCTTTTTTCCCATAGATATAGAAATTTTCCCGTCCGATTCCCGCCGGGCAATAGTCGAACAGCCGGCACTGATCGGAGAAGCAGTTGGAGAGGGCCACATAGTCCTTCTTCTCCATTGCGTTTCGATAATCCGCGATCACCATTTCGACCCCTCCTTAATAGACTTTTTCCGAATTGAGCAGCGCGTCGGTTCCGCCGTCCACAAACAGGACCACGCCGTTGATTCCATGCGCCTCCGGCGAGGCCAGAAACACAATGGCGTTGGCGATGTCCTCCGGGTCCATGAGCACCTGATCCGTCCCGTAATTGATGGGGACCGGGAGGGCCTCCACGGCCACCATATGGGCGGGCGTCAGCTTGTCGGTCATAGCGGTGCGCACATTCCCCGGCGCCACCGCGTTCAGCCGCACTCCGTGCGCGCCCCAGTCCGCCGACATCCGGCGGGCCCAGCGGGCCAGCGCATACTTTGTGGCCGCATAAAACGTATGGCCGGTCTTGGGATCCGCGTCCTTGACCAGCTTCAGGATGCGGTCCTCATCCGCCTGATTGTTCAGCAGGCCCACCACGTCCATGCGGGCTCCTCCCTGGGCAATGGAGTTCGAGGAAGTCACGACGCAGCTTCCGCCCTTTTTCTGAAGCAGGTCATACACACCGTTGGCCATGCTGATCGCGCCGAAATAATTCAGGGAAATAATCAGCGGAATCGTACCGTTGTCGCCGGAGACACCGGCATTGCAGATCATGGCATCCAGGCCGTCCGGGCAGAGCTCGTGCAGCTTGCCGATCGCCTCTTTCCGCCCCTCTTTGCTGGCCAGATTGACGCAGATGTCGCCGTTCTTCAGGTCGATGTTGATGACCTTATGCCCCTTTGCCTTCAAAATTTCTACTGTGCGTGCGCCAATTCCACTGGAGCCGCCGGTAATCGCATAAACGCCCATAGAAAAGCCTCCTTTGGTTCGCGGGCTTTGCCCTCGCTCGATGTCTCCAGTATGGCCCTCCTTTTCCGAAATGTAAAGAAAAGTTTTGCTTTTAACGAAGTTTTTCATTATATGATGATTTTTTGTGACTTTTTTAACACTGTTTTTGATTTACTGTATCTTTTATCAATCTCAGCGCCTCTGGAGAAAGCAGCAGCAGGGCCAGCAGATTGGGCAGCGCCAGCAGACCGTTGCATACGTCCACCAGCTGCCACACTATCGTCAGATCCCCCAGGCTGCCCAGGACGATCACCACCAGAAAGACCGCCCGATAGCACCAGACTGCTCCGGGCCGGTGAGTCAGGCTCTCCACGCCCCGCTGGCCATAATAGCAGGAGCCCAGCAGCGACGTAAAGGCGAACAGCATCAGAGACACTGACACAATCACCGGCCCCCATGATCCGAACACCGTGGCAAATGCGGTGGAGGTCAGGGGGGCACCCAGCATGGAGGCGGGCACGTCTCCGGTGCGGATCGCGGCCAGCGCCCCCTCCACCGTATAAACCCCGCTGGTCAGGATGACCAGCGCAGTCACGGTACAGACCACCAGGGTGGCGGTGAACACCTCAAAGATGCCCCACATTCCCTGCTCTGCCGGCTCCTCCACGTCCGCCGCGGCGTGGGCGATGGCCGAGGTTCCCAGCCCCGCCTCATTGGTAAACACGCCCCGCGCGATTCCAAAGCGCATCGCCAGCCCCATCCCATAGCCGCCCACCGCCGCTTTGGGCTGAAACGCATACTGAACAATATCGCGGAATACCCCGGGCAGCGCGTCCGCATGGAGGGCGATCACGACCGCTCCGCTGCCGACGAACAAAAGGGCCATGGCGGGCACCAGCCGCTCGCTTACCGCCCCGATTCGTCGAATTCCCCCCAGCACGACGATTCCCGCCAGGGCTGCTGTCACCAGCCCGACCGTCAGCTTGTCAGCGCCAAAGGCGTTGTTCAATGCGGTGGCGATGGAGTTGGCCTGTACCAAATTGCCTCCGGCCAAAGTCTGCCCCACGCAGATGACGGAAAACAGCGCCGCCAGCCACTTTTGTCCCAGACCGTCCCGAATGTAGCACATGGGTCCGCCCCGCCAGCCGCCGGCCGGGTCCTTCTCCCGATAGCGCACGGCCAGTGTCTTTTCCGCGCAGCCGGTCATCATGCCCAGGAAGGCTGAGACCCACATCCAGAACACAGCGCCCGGCCCGCCGAAAAAAATGGCCGTGGCCACGCCGGCGATGGAGCCTGTGCCGATGGTGGCTGCCAGCGCCGTGGACATGGCCTGAAGCTGGGAGATGGCTCCCCGGCGGCCGTTCCTTTTCTTTCTGCCCCTCCGCAGGGTCCCCACTGTGCGCCCCCACCAGGTGCGAATCCCAAAGAGCTGAAAAAAACCGGTCCGGAAGGAGTAGTAGCTCCCCACCACCAGAAACAGTCCCAGCAGCCAGGGCGTCCAAATCGCGTTTCCCAGCTTTGCGAAAAAAGACATGTCCGCACACCCCCTGTCACAGGGATATGCGGACAGGGCACGGATTATGTGATGGTTTCCACCGGAGCCGGCCTCCCCCAGCGCAGGCGCAGGTGGTTCCCCGCCTGCTTGGGCATCAGCCCCACCTGATAGAGCACCGGGATCAGCGCGGCGAACAGGAACACCAGCATAACGGTCTGCACCGGCAGCATGAACACATTTTTGACTGCGCTGGTGGTCATACGGTAGAGATAGCCCTTGCCGTACAGGATAGCGCTCCACGCGGAGCCCAGGAATACATTGAGCACATTGGTGCTCAGCTTGGCCAGAAAGACCCGCAGAACGGTCACCCGGGTGCGGTAGAGGAATAAGGCGTAGAGCATGGTGCCCAGCATGGTGGTCAGGGTATAGCCCGGAAAATAGGCGCCGCCGGGATTGAGGAAAAAGGAAATGGTGTCCTCAGCGCAGCCGAACACCAGGGCGTTCACCGGCCCGCCCACCATGCCGCACAGGGCACGGGCCAAAAATCCCCAGGTGACCCTTACGCCGTCGGTCACCGGGATGGACGGGACATAGGACAGGGCCACACAGGCCGCGATCATCATGGCGGAAAAGACCAGGGTGCGCGGTTTGCGGAAGTCGGCCACTGCGTCCCTCCAGTAGGCCCGGGAAAAGGGTGTGCGATAAATCTGCATAAAAATACCTCCTCTTTGTGTTTGGCAGTCCAGCGAGCTGGAAATGCCGCACAAAGGGAGGAAGCGCACAATCCCGATCTGCGGCAGCGGGATGCGGGATACGCACTGCAAGCCTGACGGCTTTTCGTCCGGCGGACAACTCCCCGTCCCGCCGGCACTGGACCTCACTGAGGTTCTGCACACATATCCCTACTCTGCCATGTGCGTCCAGTGTACGCCCTTTTTCGGGAAAAAGCAAGTAGAGAAACACCCATAAGCCGCCAAACTTTGACGGGCTTATGGGCGCTGCTTTGGTTTATTCCACGGTCACGCTCTTGGCCAGGTTGCGCGGCTTGTCAATGTCGCAGCCGCGCATCAGCGCCACGTAGTAGGCGAACAGCTGCATGGGCACCACGTCCAGAGAGGGCACCAGCATGGGGTGGGTCTCGGGCACGGAGATGGCATGGTTGACCGTCTTGCTCATCTCCTCCACCAAATTCTCGGTGGTCAGGCCCAGCACGTCGGCCCCCCGGGCCTTGACCTCCTTGACGTTGCTCATGAGCTTATCAAACAGGCCCGCATGGGAGGCCAGCGCCACGACCAGCGTGCCGTCTTCGATCAGGGAGATGGTCCCGTGCTTCAGCTCGCCGGCGGCGTAGGCCTCGGAATGGATATAGGAGATCTCCTTGAGCTTGAGGGAGCCCTCCAGCCCGATGGCATAGTCGATGTTCCGTCCAATGAAGAAAATGGAGCTGTGGTTAAAGTACACCGAAGCCAGATACTGCACGGTCTCCTTATGCTCCAGAATGGTCTCGATCTTGGAGGGAATTTTGAGCAGCTCAGTCACGATGCGGGCATACTCCTCCTCGCTCATCCGGCCCATCATCTCCGCGAATTTGAGGCAGATCAGATAAATCACTGCCAGCTGGGTGGAGTAGGCCTTAGTGGTGGCCACCGCGATCTCCGGGCCTGCCCAGGTGTACAGCACGTCGTCCGACTCCCGGGCGATGGTGGAGCCCACCACGTTGACGATGGACAGCACCCGCGCGCCCAGGCGCTTGGCTTCCCGCATGGCGGCCAGGGTGTCGATGGTCTCGCCGGACTGGCTGATGACGATGCACAGCGTATGCTCGGTGACGATGGGGTTACAGTAACGGAATTCTGAGGCCAGGGCCACCTCCACCGGCTTGCGCAGGGTGTACTCCAGGATATACTTGGCGATGACGCCCACATGGTAGGACGAACCGCAGGCAATGATATAAATCTTATCCATGTCGTTGAGGTACTCGGCGGAAATACTCAGGTCGTCCAGCACCACCCGGTTATTCTGGATTCGGGGGAACACCGTGTCCCGGATCGCCTTGGGCTGCTCCATGATCTCCTTGAACATGAAATGCTCATAGCCGCCCTTTTCCGCGGCCGAGACCTCCCAATCCACATGGTGGACCGGCTTTTCCACGGGCTGAAGGTAGCCGTCGTACACCTGGATTCCGTCGGCGGTAAGCACCGCGATCTCCCCGTCGTCCAGATAGGAGACCTCCCGCGTGTATTTGATGACCGCGGTCACGTCGGAGGCCAGGAAGTTGAACTGCTCGCCCCACCCCAAAATCAGCGGGCTGTCCTTCCGGACCGCAATCAGGCGGTCCGGCTCGTCCGCGCACAAAATTCCCAGGGCGTAGGCCCCTTCGATCTTGGTGAGTACCTCGCTCACCGCCTCCATCAGATTTCCCTTATAATAGTATGCCAGAAGCTGCGCCACCACCTCGGTGTCCGTCTCGGAGGCGAAATGGACGCCGTTGTGCTCCAGGAATTCCTTGATTTTTCCGTAATTTTCAATAATTCCGTTGTGTACCACCGCGAACCGGCCGTTCTCACTGACCTGGGGGTGGGAGTTGATGTCCGACGGCGCGCCATGGGTCGCCCAGCGGGTATGGCCTACACCAATAGAGCCCTGCACCGCGCTGCCGCCCTGAATCAGATCAGAGAGGACCTGAAGCCGCCCCTTGGCCTTGACCACCTGCAGGCCCAGGGCCGCGTCATAGACCGCCACACCGGCGGAATCGTATCCGCGATATTCCAGCCGCGCCAAGCCGTCCAGCAAGATGGGCGCAGCCGCTTCCGTTCCGACATAGCCTACAATACCACACATATGAATAATTCCTTTCTTGGCGATGCTGTTTGATCCGCGCTGCGCATCACGGTTCAGCGCCTAATAGAGGTCCCCGCCGGGGCCCAGCGCCTGCGCAACCGTTGGCGGCTCCGCCGCCTTACACGGATGCGGCGTGCCCCTTGCGGGTAAGCGGGTCCGGTGGGGAGAGGAGCCGCTGTGGAGGGAACGAGTTCTTGCGCTCGCGCGGGAACGAGCGATCCGCAGCTTGCGGCGACGATGCCGCTGCTCACGACGGCTCAGCGTTTCTTTAGAAATCGCCGCCGGCCATGGCTTGGTCGAAATGGGCGTTGACCTGCTTGGTAAATTCCAGCGCGGCGTTGTAGCCCAGCTTCTTATTGCGGTTGTTCATGGCCGCCACTTCAATGATAATGGCCAGATTGCGCCCCGGCTTCACCGGAATGGTCAGGGTGGGCACCTGCACATCCAGAATAGAGGTATAGAGGCTCTCCGCGCCCAGGCGGTCATACATGGCGCCGTCCTTCCACGGCTCCAGATTGATCACCAGGTCGATGTCAGCCTCCCGCTTGATGGCAGACATACCGAACAGCCGCCGCACATCCACCACGCCGATGCCCCGCAGCTCGATGTAGTGTCGAATCAGCTCGGGGGCCGTGCCCTCCAGCCGGTTGGCCGCGATGCGCTTGATCTCCACCGCGTCGTCCGCAATCAGGCGGTGGCCCCGCTTGACCAGTTCAATGGCGGTCTCGCTCTTGCCCACGCCGGACTCGCCCAGGAGGAGAACGCCCTCGCCGTAAATATCCACCAGAACGCCGTGGCGGGTGATGCAGGGAGACAGTGCGGTCTTTAAGTAGGCGATCAGCGTGCTCATGAAATTGGAGGTAGTCTCTTTGGTGCGCAGCACGATGGTGTCGTGCTTTTCCGCCATCTCCATGCACTCGTCAAAGGGCTCCAGCCCCCGGGAAATAATCAGCGCCGGAAAGTTATAGCTGAACAGCGCGTCAAAGCTGTTCAGCCGCTGCTGGCTGCTCAGCTTTTCCAGATAGGAGGTCTCCACCAGACCGATCATCTGCAGCCGTTTCTCGTCAAAATAGTCAAAAAATCCCGTCAGCTGCAGGCCGGGCCGGTTTACGTCGTCCGTGGTGATCAGCCGGTCCTGATAGCCCTCCGGACCGCGCAATGTCTCCAGGTCAAAATTTTCAATGATTTTCTTCAGCTTTACGGTTTGAATTCGCTCCATCCAATACGCCTCCTCTACTGTTATGGACCAGTTTTCTGGAATATGCGGATATTGTATCACAAACTGTCTGGAAAAAAAATAGCCGGCACAGGATTTTTCCGGTCAGGCCAGCGGCGCCCGAACACGCTTTTCCCTTCGAATGAGGCTCTGCATGTGTCAGCGCAGCAGGGCCTGCTTCAAATCGGACAGGAACCGGGTCTGCTGTCTGTTCAAATAGAAGCGGACAAACGGCCGCAGGAAAAACTTTTTTACGGTCACATATTCGGTGAATTCTACTTCTGTCTCCGCCCCCTTCGGCGTGAACCGACCGATCCAGCGCCCCTTCAGATTTCTGTTTTCCAGTTCAAATTCCCAGCGCCGGTACGGTTCTGCGGCCGTAACAGTAAACCGGGTCGCGAAGTCGTCCTTTGTATATTCGACAAATTCTTTTTCGTTCCGAACCTCAGTTCTGCTCAGATCACTGCGCCAGGCATACTGCTCTACCGACGTGACCACGTCCCACACCCGCTGGATGTCACAGGGAAGCGCTGCCTTGATCTGTGCGCATATCATACTACCTCACCTCACAAACTACACGCAAAACCAGCCGCGCGGCCGGTCTCCGGCTTATTCCGTCCTCTCCCGCCAGGTTTTGTTTATTTTATTATAGCATGTACTGTGGGTCCCGGTAAAGCCGAAGCATATGACCACGGCGCACCGCCGCGCCGTGCAAAAAATCGTTCTATTTCAAATTTTATCCTGTATTCCGGCCCGTTCTATGGGCAAACTAAATCCGGATCCCCACATCCAGGAGAAGGAGGCGTAACTATGGTCATGGATAAGATCGCCCTGACGCTGGCCATCATCGGTGGTATCAACTGGGGCAGCATCGGCATCTTCGGCTTTGACATCGTGGCCGCCCTGTTCGGCGGCTCCGGCAGCATGCTCAGCCGTATCATCTACACGCTGGTGGGCTTGGCGGCCCTCTGGTGTATCTCGCTGCTGTGGCGGCCTCAGCACGACGAGGACCGGCAGCATCATATGGCATAAACCCGGACCAAGGCCCTCCCGGCGGACCAGCTTGCGCTGGTCCGCCGGAATTTTTATCCGCCGTGTCTGTTTGCCCTTGACAAACTCCTACTGATATACTATACTATAAACACCCCCCGGGGGAGGGGTATTATCGAAAAAGGAGCTGTGTTTCATATGATGGCTGACAAAGACCAGGTTCTCCGCCTGCTCAAAACGGCCCGCGGGCAGCTGGATGGAATTTTGAAAATGGTGGAGGAGGACCGCTACTGCATGGACATCGCCCACCAGCTGATGGCTACGGAGGCGGTGCTCAACCGCGCCAACCGTGAAATCCTGGCCGCCCATTTGAAGCACTGTGTCCGCACCGCCTCCTCCGAGCAGGAGAAGGATGAGAAAATCGACGAGCTGGTACAGATGCTGGGCAAGCTGCTGAAGTGATTCGCGCGGTTTCCCGGTTCTGTTTTCCATGTCTTCTGTGAGGTGAAGCCTTATGAAAGAAAAATTTACCGTCACCGGCATGACCTGCTCCGCCTGCTCCGCCCATGTGGAAAAGGCGGTCCGGAAGGTCCCCGGTGTGACCGACGTCAGCGTCAATCTGCTGGGCGGCTCCATGCTGGTGGAACACGGCCCCGATGTGACGGACGAAACCATTGTCAACGCCGTGGTCCACGCCGGCTACGGCGCTTTGCCGGCCGCCGCGTCCGCCAAGGCTACGGCCCAGCCGGCGGCCAACAACATGGAGCAGGAGCTGGCCCACATGAAGCGCCGGCTGATCTCCTCCTTCTGTTTCCTGATCCCGCTGTTCTATCTGGCCATGGGCCACATGATGGGCTGGCCCCTGCCCGCCTTTTTCCATGACTCTCGCAACGCCCTGTCCTTCGCTCTGATTCAGCTGCTGCTGGTCCTGCCCATCCTGTATATCAACGACAAATACTACAAGGTGGGCTTCAAAACGCTGTTCCATCTGGCCCCTAATATGGACAGTCTCATTGCCGTGGGCTCTGCCGCCGCCGTCATCTATGGCATCGTGGGCATCTTCCAGATCTCCTGGGGCCTGGGACATGGGGACATGGCACTGGTGGAGCGCTGGTCCATGGACCTGTACTTTGAGTCCGCCGGTATGATTCTCACCCTCATCACCCTGGGCAAATATCTGGAGACACGCTCCAAGGGCAAAACCGGCGAGGCCATCTCCAAGCTGATGGATCTGGCGCCCAAAACCGCCTTTGTGCTGCGCGGCGGGCAGGAGATCGAAATTCCGGTGGAGGATGTGGTCCTGGGCGACCTGATTCGGGTCCGGCCCGGCCAGTCCATTCCCGTGGACGGCGAAGTGACCGAGGGCTATTCCTCCGTAGACGAATCCGCCCTCACCGGCGAATCCATTCCCGTGGAAAAGGCTGTGGGAGACCGAGTCATCGCCGCCTCCATCAACAAATCGGGTACCTTCACCATGAAAGCCGTCAAGGTGGGTGAGGATACCACGCTGGCCCAGATGATCCGGCTGGTGGACGAGGCCGCCTCCTCCAAAGCCCCGATCGCCAAGCTGGCTGATAAGGTAGCCGGCGTGTTTGTGCCCACGGTCATGGCCATTGCCCTTATTACCGCCGTGGCCTGGCTGGCCACCGGCCACCCCGCCGGACAGGCGCTCACCAGCGCGGTGGCGGTGCTGGTCATCTCCTGCCCCTGCGCACTGGGGCTCGCCACGCCGGTGGCTATTATGGTGGGCACCGGGAAGGGCGCCGAAAACGGCATCCTCATCAAGTCCGCCGAGGCACTGGAGACCCTGCACGCCATTGACACCGTGGTGTTGGATAAGACGGGCACCGTCACCGAGGGCAAGCCCCGGGTGACCGGCCTGTATCCGGTGGGGGACACCACCGCGGAGGAGCTGCTGTGCATCGCCGCCTCCCTGGAGGCCCCCTCCGAGCACCCGCTGGCCGCCGCCATCGTGGAAGAGGCCAAGGAGCGCGCCGTTCCTCTGGCTTCGGTGACCGGATTTCAGGCGGTCCACGGCCGCGGAATCAAGGGAGAAATCCAGGGGGAGCACTATCTGGCCGGCAACCGTGCCATGCTGGAGGAGGCCGGCATCGATTTGGGTCAGGACCGTCTGATGGCCGAAGCCATCGCGGAGGACGGCAAGACCCCCCTCTACTTTGCCTCGGACCATCTGCTGGGCGTGGTAGCGGTGGCGGATACTGTCAAGCCCACCTCCCCGGCCGCCATCCAGACCCTGCGCGCTATGGGCATCGACGTGGTCATGCTCACCGGCGACAACAGCCGCACCGCCGCGGCCATCGGCAAGACCCTGCCCCTGTCCCGCGTCATCGCCGAGGTCCTGCCCGCCGATAAGGAGCGGCACATCGCCCAGCTCCAGCAGGAGGGCCACAAGGTGGCCATGGTGGGCGACGGAATCAACGACGCGCCCGCTCTTGCCCGGGCTGACGTGGGTATGGCCATCGGTGCGGGTACCGACGTGGCCATCGAATCGGCGGACATCGTATTGATGAAGAGCGATCTGCGGGACGTTGCCACGGCGGTCCAGCTGTCCAAGGCCGTGCTGCGCAACATCAAGGAAAACCTGTTCTGGGCCTTTTTCTACAACGCCCTGGGTATCCCGCTGGCCGCCGGCGTATTTTACGCCCTGGGTCTGACCCATTTCACCCTCAACCCCATGTTCGCCGCCGCCGCCATGAGCCTGTCCTCGGTATGCGTGGTGTCCAACGCCCTGCGGCTGAAGCTGTTCAAGCCCAAAACTTCCTCCTCTGGGCCCAATCCGCCTTCGGAGGAGTTAAAAATTGATTTAGGAGAGGTATCGACCATGAAAAAAACCATTCAGATCAACGGTATGATGTGCAACCACTGCACCGCCCATGTGGAGAAGGCGCTGTCCGCGCTGGACGGCGTGCTCTCCGCCAAGGCGGACCTGGAGGGCAAGTGCGCCACGGTGGAGCTCAGCCAGCCCGTGGCGGACGATGTGCTCAAGGCCGCCGTTACCGAGGCGGGCTACGAGGTCGTCTCCATCGCATAAGCCGCCGATTCATTTTCGCCGAAAACAGGCCGAGGGTCATTGCCCCCGGTCTGTTTTTTTGTTATACTAAAATGGAATCTGAGGAAAAGAGGTTCTTCCATGACGATCCGGCTGGTCCAAACCCGCAAAAAGCGCTACCTCTCTCTGCTTCTGCTGGCTGACGAGCAGGAGAACATGATCGACCGCTATCTGGAGCGGGGCGACCTGTACTGTCTGGAGCAGGACGGGCGCACAGCCGGGCTCTGCGTGGTCACGGACGAGGGCGGCGGCGTATTTGAGCTGAAAAATCTGGCCGTCGCGCCGGAATTTCAGCGTCAGGGCTGCGGCCGTGCCCTGATCGAGTGGGTCTGCGCCCACTACCGGGACCGGGGCCACACGCTGCTGGTGGGCACCGGAGAGAGCCCGCGTACCGTCCCCTTCTATCTGGCCTGCGGCTTCACACCGTCGCACCGAATCGCCAACTTTTTCCCCGAGCATTATGACCACCCCATCGTGGAGGACGGGGTCCTTCTGGTGGATATGGTCTACTTTCAGCGTACTCTCTGATACGATAAAAAGGAGGATTTTTATGTCTACTCCCCATTTGCAGGGCAATCCCGGCGATTATGCCAAAACCGTGCTCATGCCCGGCGACCCGCTCCGGGCCCAGTTTATCGCGGAAACCTTCCTGTCCGATGTGAAGCAGGTCAACGCCGTGCGCGGCATGCTCGGCTTTACCGGCACCTACAAGGGAGTTCCTGTGTCTGTTCAGGGCAGCGGAATGGGCTGCCCCTCCATGGGCATCTACTCCTACGAGCTGTTCCATTTCTTCGGCGTGGAGCGTATCATCCGTGTGGGGACCACCGGCTCCATCCACGAAAACCTGACCATCGGCGACCTGTGCTTCGCCCAGGGCGCCTGCTCCACCTCCAACTACCTCAGCCAGTATGGGCTGCCCGGTACCTTCGCCCCCATTGCCTCCTATCCCCTGCTCCGGACCGCCGAGTCCATCGCGCAGGCGCGGGGCTGCCGCTATATGGTGGGCAACGTGCTCTCCAGCGACTTTTTCTATGACGACATTCCGGCCACCGAGCTGTGGCGGAAGATGGGCGTCCTGGCCCTGGAGATGGAATCTACCGCGCTCTATGCCAATGCGGCCCGGGCGGGCAAAGAGGCGCTGACCATTCTCACCGTGTCGGATGAGCTGCTCACCGGCCGCGAGACCTCGCCGCTGGAGCGGCAGACCGCCTTTACCGCCATGATGGAGGTGGCGCTGGAAACCGCCCTCGCCTATTCGGACGCAGCCCAATGATCAAGCTCTCCAACCTCTCCCTTCCGCTGGACGGCGGACCGGACCTGCTGCGCAAAAAGGCCGCACGTCTGCTGGGCCTCCGTCCGGACCTGCTGGGTGAGCTGACTCTGGTCCGTCAGTCCATCGACGCCCGGGACAAGCATCAGGTGCGCTATGTCTGTTCGGTCCTGCTCTCCGCCGACCAGGAGGAAGAACTGGTCCACCGGGCGGCCAGCAAACAGGTCTCGCTCTATCAGCCGCGTCCCTATGCTCCCCCCACGGCCGGACGCGCCTTTTCCCATCCGCCGGTGGTGGTGGGGATGGGTCCGGCCGGTCTCTTCGCGGCCCTCACTCTGGCCCGGGCCGGCGTTCCGCCCATCGTTTTGGAACGCGGACGCCCCGTGGAGGAGCGGACTGCGGACGTGGAACGCTTCTGGGCCGGCGGACCGCTGGCCCCCGGCTCCAATGTCCAATTCGGAGAGGGTGGCGCCGGCACCTTTTCCGACGGCAAGCTGACCACCGGCATCAACGACCCGCGCATCGACCATATTTTTCGCATTTTTGTCACCCACGGCGCGCCCGGGGACATTTTGTGGTCCCACAAGCCCCATATTGGCACCGACGTTCTGCGCCGCGTGATGGTCTCCCTGCGCCGCGAATTGCTGGCTTTGGGTTGTGACCTCCGGTTTGGCCACCAGCTGACCGGACTGGCCATCCACGGCGGCCGGCTGACCGCCCTTCAAATCACGGCAGACGGCGCCAGCTACGCTCTCCCCTGCGAAGCGCTGCTGCTGGCCCCCGGCCATTCCGCCCGGGAT
The DNA here is from genome assembly GCA_019415645.1 of Clostridiales bacterium. Taxonomy (GTDB): domain Bacteria; phylum Bacillota; class Clostridia; order Oscillospirales; family Oscillospiraceae; genus DXYV01. Next base: position 20,512 of record DXYV01000028.1, on the reverse strand, counting down.
ACCTTTTCCATGCTGCTGGAGCAGGGCGTTCCCATGGAGGCCAAGCCCTTCGCTATCGGCGTGCGTATCGAGCACAGCCAGGCCGCTGTCTCGCAGGCCCAGTACGGTCCGTCCTGGACCAAGCTGCCCCCCAGCGACTACAAGCTTGCCTGCCACCTGCCCGACGGCCGCTCTGCGTTCACTTTCTGCGTCTGCCCCGGCGGCCAGGTGGTAGCCGCCGCTTCCGAGCCCGGGCGTCTGGTGACCAACGGCATGAGCTGCCGGGCCCGGGATGGCGGCAACATCAACGGCGGCTTTCTGGTGGGTGTTTCCCCCTCGGACTTCGGCAGTTCTCATCCTCTGGCGGGTATCGCCTTTCAACAACGCTGGGAGGAGGCTGCATTCACTCTGGGCGGCGGTGGCTTCCGCGCACCGGTCCAGACTGTGGGCGATTTTCTGGCCGGGCAGCCCTCCGTCCGGCTGGGGACGATCACGCCCACCTACCGGCCCGGCGTGACGCCCGCCGACCTGCGGGCCTGCCTGCCCCCCTTCGTCACGGATACGCTGGCTGGCGCGCTTCCCATCTTTGACCGAAAGCTCCACGGCTTCGCCCATTTGGATGCCGTGCTCACTGGTGTGGAGACCCGTTCCTCCTCTCCGGTCCGGATCTTGCGCGGCGCGGACCTCCAATCTCCGCTGCGCGGCCTGTACCCCTGCGGCGAAGGCGCGGGGTGGGCCGGTGGAATTACCAGCGCGGCTGTGGACGGCATCAAGGCTGCCGAAGCCGTGCTTGCTCCCTGACGCGCCTTCGCCAGGGTCCCGCTCTGCGGGCGCGCTCCTGCGCGTACAAGCATTTTGCCCCGCAAAATCTTGCGGGCGGCGGAATTTACTTCCGCCGCTTCCGGGTTTCATCGGGGCCCCTTGCGGCGCAGCCGCCA
>DXYV01000028.1:0-19495 GCA_019415645.1 Clostridiales bacterium | reverse complement strand
GGGGATCTGGCACGGGGTGGGCTGGTGGAATTACCAGTGCGGCTGTGGACGGCATCAAGGCTGCCGAAGCTGTACTTGCTTCCTGACGCGCCTTCGCCGGGGTCCCGCTCTGCGGGCGCGCTCCTGCGCGTTCAAGCATTTTGCCCTGCAAAATCTTGCGGGCGGCGGAATTGACTTCCGCCGCTTCCGGGTTTCATCGGGGCCCCTTGCGGCGCAGCCGCCAGGGGATCTGGCACGGGGTGGGCTGGTGGAATTACCAGTGCGGCTGTGGACGGCATGAAAGCCGCCGAAGCCGTGCTTGCTCCCTGACGCGCCAGAAAAAATTTTTTCTTCCTGCAATAAAACGCCTTCCCTCCGCGTTAATTGTATGGATGAACAGGAGGAAAACCATGTTGTTCTGTTTCCTGACCATTCCAGCATCTCCGCCTGAGGCAGACAGCGCCGCATTGGATCTCTGTCTGAGCAGGATCTCCGCCGGGGACCAAAGCGCCCTGGCGGAGCTGTACGACCGGACACGTTCCGCCATTTACGGCTTCGCCCTGTCTCTCCTAAAGAATGTACACGACGCGGAGGATGTCCTCCAGGAGGTCTACCTTCAGGTCTGGCAAGCGGCGGGGCGCTACCGTTCCTTCCGTAAGCCCATGGCCTGGCTGCTTACAATCACCCGCAATTTGGCCATGAGCCGCATTCGGGACCAGGGGAAAACCGTTACCCTATCCCCCGAGGATTGGCACATGCAGTTTGCCGACACCCCGGCGGTCACCACCGAGGATCGGCTTGTTTTGGAGTCTATGCTGGCATTTCTGACGGATGAGGAGCGGCAGATCGTCACGCTTCATGCTCTGACCGGGCTGAAGCACCGGGAGATCGCCGCCCTGCTGGAGCTTCCGCTTCCTACGGTTCTTTCCAAATACAATCGGGCTTTGAAAAAGCTCAAACTCGTGTTGAAGGAGGGTGAGTAATATGACCAATCATACACTGGAACAGCGAATCCGAACTGCGGTCGATCACGCTGCGCCCGATGTGCTCGATTCCATTCTCGCCTCCTGCTCCACGCAGAAAGGAATCGTTATCCCGATGGAGCACGCAAAAAAGCCAAAGAAACACCTTCGTCTGGCGGCCACAGCGGCCGCGCTCGTTCTGGTCTGTGCCGGGGCCTTTGGCTGGGGCAGCTGGCAGACCGCCAATGCGGTGGATTCTGTCGTGATGCTGGATGTCAACCCCAGTATCTCCCTTACCGTCAATGCACGGGACCGGGTCATTTCAGCTGACGCGCTGAACGAGGATGCCCAGGTCATTCTGGGCGATATGAAGCTGAAAGGAACCGATCTGGAGGTCGCCGTCAACGCCCTGATCGGTTCCATGGTCCAAAACGGCTACCTGGACGACCTGCAAAACTCCATTCTTGTCTCGGTGGAAAACGACGATCCGGATCGTTCCGCTCAGCTTCAGCAGACCGTCCGTCAGACCATCAGCGGAATTTTCCAGGATGACACCATGGAAGCCTCTGTGCTCACCCAAAGCGTCTCGGAGGACGCCGAACTGGCGACCCTCGCGGAGCAGTATCAGATCTCACTGGGCAAGGCCGCCCTGATTCAAGAGGTCATTGCGCAGGATTCCACGCTGACGTTCGCCTCCCTTGCGCCGCTGACCGTCAACGAGATCGCCCTGATTACCGCTTCCCGCAACCTGACTACCGATACCGTCACACAGACCGGCTCCGCCAGTACCAAAGCCTATATCACGCCGGAGGAAGCGCAGAGCGCGGCCTTTACCCACGCCGGCGTGTCCGAAAATGAGGTCTCCCGCCTGGAAATCGAGTTTGACAGCGAGGACGGCATCATGGTCTATGAGGTGGAGTTCTACGCAGGCACGACGGAATACGATTACGACATCAACGCCCGCACCGCTGAGGTGCTGCACTTCTCCCAGGAGCTCCATGGTTCCGGCACCACTTCCACGCCGACCACGTCTCCGGATACCGGCACCCCCTCCGCAGGCACGGGCTCAACCGGAACAAACTCCACCGGGACCACCGCCACAACCACTCTGAGCGAGAGCGAGGCCAAGGCTGCGGTTTTTGCCGACGCCGGCGTGTCCGAAAGCCAGGTCTCCCACCTGAAGGTGGAGCTGGACCGCGATGACGGCCGGACGGTCTATGAGATCGAGTTCCAGGTCGGGACGACGGAATACGAATACAAAATTGACGCCGCGACCGGCTCGATTCTGAAGTCCGAAATCGATGAACACCACAGCTCCTATACGTCCTCCGCATCCGGTTCCTCCTCGGCCGACTCCTATATCGGCGAGGCCGCTGCGAAATCTGCGGCTCTCAGCCACGCCGGAGTCAGCGAATCTGACCTGTCCAGTTGGGAGATCGAGCTGGACCATGACGATGGGCAGGTCATTTACAAAATCGAATTCCGGGTCGGACGAATCGAATATGAGTACGAGATCGATGCAGTCTCCGGCTCGGTACTGAAAGCAGAACAAGACGATTGATCAAATTGGATGCACTCCGCAAGAAGGGCGGGCCCGGTTGGGCCCGCCCTTCTTGCGGAGTGCATCAGGAATTCTCGTATTCGAGCTGCTGCCCGCGCCAACGGGCCTTGTCCTGGTCCGAGATCGGACGCAGAACGCGGCAGGGATTACCGGCGGCGATCACGCCGGAGGGAATATTCCGGGTCACCACAGAGCCTGACCCGATCACACTATCCGAACCAATGGTGACGCCCGGATTGACCGTCACGCCGCCGCCCAGCCACACGCGATCCCCAATTCGGATGGGTGCGCCGTACTCCAGGCCGGACGCGCGCACCTCCGGATCGATTGGATGGCTGGCAGCCAGCAGCGAGACCCGGGGCCCGATCAGCACATCGTCACCGATTACAACATCGCAGACGTCCAAGACAATCAGATCGTAGTTGATATACACCCGATTCCCCAAATAGGTATGGCAGCCATAGTCACAGTGGAGCGGAGCAACAATGGTGGAATCCTCCCCCAGGCGGCCCAACAGCTGGCGCAGAATCTGCTTCTGCTCTTCCGGTGCCGTGCCCGCCAATTCATTGAACCGCCGCAGCAGCTCTTTGCAGCGCCGGCTGTCCGCCCGCAGCTCCGGGTCATCGGCCCGGTAGAGTACGCCGGACAGCATCCGTTCTTTTTCCGTCATCCGAAAGCCTCCTTCTCACAGATCAGTTCAATATAGCGAAGGATCGCCGCTTTGTCAAGGGCCGGAATCTGACCTCTTGCATAGAATCGTGCAACAAAATGCGGGCCAAACCACATCCATGGGGAAAACTCCCCACAAAAAACTTCACAGAAAGGAACGAAGCATATGAAACTGTATCACTACGCCTGGAATGTGCGGGAGCTGACCCGCGCGGCCACCGAGGAGTACGCCAAGCATCCGGAGACGGCCAACGTCAAGGCCGATGTGGGCGAGGGCTTCTCCAAGCTGCTGAACAACATCCGCCACGGCAAGGCCATCGACCCGGGCACGGACCTGGACTGGGCCGCTCTGAAGGCGGAGTGGGACGGCCTGACGGGTGATGAGCAGTCCGCCGCCATCCAGGAGTACCACGCCGTCACCGGCAAGGCTGTGGGCCTGGGCCCTGCCTTCGAGAAGGGGTACCGCGCCGCCTTCGACGCCGCCATCGAGACGGCCGCTGCCAAGGTGGAGGCGGAAGCCGCGGCCGGCCATGAGTAAGCGGCTGGCGTCTGTCCCGCTGCAGCAGATCCGCAGGCTCCAGCTTTACGTAAACACCGGCCGAAAGTCGGTCTCCGCCATCCGGGCGGAGACCGGCGCGGCCTATGTGCTCAACGGCGGGCTGTACAACATGAGCACGTTCCAGCCCCTGTGCCACCTGCGCGCGGAGGGCGTGACCTATGCCAAAGACCCATACACCTACTTCGGGTACTTGTGGGACGACGGGCCGGACCTCCAGATGGGCCTGGTGCCCGATGAGAGCTTCCGCAACTATCTGTGCTGCGTGGAGCTCATCCGGCAGGGCAAGCCGGCGTCCCGGCTGATCTACAACGCCGACATGGGCGGTAGCCGGCCGCGCTCGGCCATGGGTACGAAAGGGGACTGCCTGTGCCTGTTCGCCAGCTCCGACGGTATGACGCCGGAGGCCTTACAGGCCTACCTGATGGCCCAGGGCTGGGACGACGCTATGATGCTGGACGGGGGCGGCTCGACGCAGTGCGACTTCGACGGAGAGACCATCACCAGCAGCCGGCGGGTGCACAATCTGCTGCTGGTCTACACCAACGAAAGGGAGGACAAGCCTGTGGTCGTAAACACATACAGTCTGAAAAAGGACGGGGAGACCAAGCTGGCCCCCAACTTCCGGGTGCGGGAGTTCAAATGCCAGGACGGGAGCGACACCATCCTGATTTCCGCGGAGCTGGTGGAATTGCTCCAGTCCATCCGGGACCACTTCGGCAAGGCGGTGAATATCAACTCCGCCTACCGCACCAAGAGCCACAACACCGCTGTGGGCGGTTCGCCCAAATCCCAGCATATGCTGGGCTCTGCGGCGGACATCTGGATCAGCGGCGTGACGCCGCTGGAGATCGCCCAGTACGCGGAGTACCTTCAGCCCAAGTCCGGCGGCATCGGCGTGTACGGCAGCTTCGTGCACGTGGACGTGCGCACCAGCCGGAGCCGGTGGGACAGCCGCAGCGGGTCCGAGGTGGTGGTGAGCGGCTGGCCGGGGTATGAGGAGCCGGAGGCGGAGCCCTGGTACAAGCCGGCCCAGGACTATGTGAAGGAGAAGGGCATCTCAGACGGTACCCGACCCCTGGACAACATCACCCGGGCGGAAGTGTGGGAGATGTTTCGGAAGCACGACAAGGCATAAAAATAGCCGTCCGGTCGGGGCGGCAGATTGACAAAATGCGGCGCACTGTGATAGGATAGCAGCGGCGCTGCACAAGAGGCAGGCGGTTAGCCACATCCCCGGAGAGGGGGTGAGGCCATGCGCATCACATTACATATCGGACGGTTCACCGTTACGATCATTGTGAAACGCAGAAACCGCCACCCTGGCCGGTGACGGTTTCATAGGCGTTTGCTTATTTAACTAACTTACCGGGCTAACCGCTTGTCGCAGCGCCCTCTCTATCTTCATTATAGCAGACCAGGCCGCCTTGTCAAGTACGATAGGGCGGCTTTTTGCCGCCTGGAAAGGAGCACAACATGGATCTATCTTCTTTGGGCATTACCGGAGTGGCGGTCATTACGGTGATCTGCTTCCTGGTGGGCCAGGCGGTCAAGGTGACCGGCCTGGACAACAAGTACATCCCGGTGATCGTCGGCGCGGCCGGCGGCGTGCTGGGCGTGGTGGGGATGCTGGTCATGCCGGATTTCCCGGCCGCGGACTATCTGACCGCAGTGGCGGTGGGGATCGTGTCCGGCCTGGCCGCCACGGGCATCAATCAGGTATATAAGCAGCTGAGCGGAACCAAGGAGGGCTGACGGTGGGTGAAGCGGTGATTGCAGGATTGGCGGCCGTTCTGGTGGCCATCATTGAAGCGGCGGCCGCCTGGGATCGCCGCCAGGTCCGGCGGGAGCGGGAACGCGCCGAGCGCCGGGCCGCCCGCAGGGCGGAGGAGAGCCGGCTGTCCATGGACCTGATGGCGGCTAACTGTGCCCTGGCGCTGGTCACGGCCAAGAAGCTGACCGGGATGCACACCAACGGCGACGTGGAGGAGGCCATGGAGGCGGCCAAGGAGGCACAGGAACAATATACCGATTTCCTCCAGCGCCAAGCCGCCAATCAGGTGGCGAAGGTATAACAAGGTCCCGGGGTATTCTCCCGGGCCCTGTTTCGATGCTGTGAGACCACCGGCAAACGGGCAAACAAGTTTGATCACTATGTACCCGCCGCCATAAGTGCGGCGGGTACAGCGGCACGCCGGTCAGAGCGTTACCACATATTGGCAGCAGCGATAGTCGGTATCAATGTTATGCGCAATAAAGCGGGCCTTAAAATTGCGCTGGTTGCACGTGGCCTGGGGCGATCCGCCGGACACATCCAGATCCTCCGGCACCACAAATTTCAAGCACTTGACCTGCACATCCCGGCAGGTAGACGAATAGTGGGCCGGAATCGTCACGGTCTTCATGCCGCGCGGATATTCTGTCCCCTGGGCATCTACTTCGGTCAGAATGGCGGCCAGCGCTACCCGCTTGCCAGGGCAGACATTTTTCAGGGACACATCCAGCTGAATGATCCGGCCCAGCGACTCCAACGCAACATCCCCCAGGTCCACCACGACCGAATCCGAACAGCCCCCCACGGCCAGATCCACTGGGATCGGACATTCCTCCGGGTACACGACCACATCGCATTCCACGGCGACCGTAGGCGCCGGGAAGGTGGCCACATTCCCCTCCGTATCGGTATAAGTGATGGACTGATTGACCAGTTTGGTGCCCGGCGTCTGACCCACGTGCTGAATCAAGAATTCCAGGACCGCGCTTTCGTTGGTGGTCACGCCCAGCTCCGGAATGTTCCACCGGAGCGAACGGGAATCGAGCATGGTCGCGGTTCCCTTTGTGGGCGGCAGGATACTGGTGATGACAAAATCCGCCTGGACGATCTCATTGAGCACAATATTGGTAGCACCCGGCTTAGAAATATTGGCGGCCAGGTCCGCAAACAGCTGTTCCAGCTCCGCTGCGTCCGGGGTGACCGCCACATGGGTAGCGTCCGGGTCAGTCGCCCACTCGTTCAGGGCGCTGACGTCCACACCGTCGGCGCCCACCAGGCCGATGGCGTAGATGATGATTCCCTGAGCGCGGGCGGCGGCGGCCACCGGTGCGGGCGGCACACCGGCCGTGGTGTTGCCGTCCGTAAACATCACGATGACCTTTGCGTTACTGGAAGCAGGATCAAACAGCTGTGTGGCTTTGGCAAACGCGTCTGCATGGTTGGTGCTTCCGTCAGCGGTCAACGCGGCCACAGCGCTTTTCAGGGTAGCTACCGACGTGATCAGCTGCGTATCCGCCGTAGCCGTATCGGCAAAGCTGACGATTCCAATTCGGCTGCCGGAACCAATCTGGCCATCCAGCGTTCCGTCGGTAGCTTCCTCGATGATGTCAATAAAGGTGTTCGCTCCGAGCTTCAGATTGGCCAGCGCACCCCCACTCATACTGCCCGAGCGATCCAAAACCAGTACGATGTCCGTCGGGTTGCTGAGGATGTCCGGAGCCGCCGTCAGGGCGAGCGTCACACGCAGCATCCCATCGCAGTCGATTCGGTCCATGTTGAGGACCTTGTTCGCATTTGTAATACCCATTTGCATGGCCTCCTCTCGGGGCTATGTGCCCCGTGTTATCGTATGCGGAGCGTGCCAGTCCTGACAGCCGGGACATCCCCGTCTCTTTTCCCTCAGACGGCTCGGCCATTTTTGCTGACATGGGTTCTCTTTTGTGCTATACTAAAAAATACTGCGATACGAATGAAAGGATGGCGTAAAGAAGATGCAATATACGGATACATACCGTTCGCCTCTGGGGAATATCCTGCTGGCCTGCGATGGAGAATGTCTGACCGGGCTGTGGTTTGAAGGGCAGACCTATTTTGCCTCTACCCTGGACCCGGAGCACCGGGCGGAACGCCTCCCCATCCTGGCGCAGACCGAGCTGTGGCTGGACCGCTATTTTGCCGGGGAAGCGCCGGAGTGCCTGCCGCCCCTCCGCCCCCATGGCACGCCCTTCCGTCTGGCTGTCTGGGCGGTTTTGCGTCAGATCCCCTACGGGGCCGTGATGACTTACGGTCAAATCGCCTCTCAGCTTGCTCAGGTGCGGGGACTGAACACCGTATCCGCGCGGGCGGTGGGCGGTGCGGTGGGGCACAACCCCATCTCCATTCTCATTCCTTGCCACCGGGTGGCGGGAAGTCAGGGCAGCTTGACCGGCTATGCCGGCGGGCTGGACCGAAAGCTCCGCCTGCTCACGCTGGAAGGCGCCCGGTGACCCGAGCTGCGCTTTTTCCCGGCTCTGCAAACGCCTGTGGGCGCCCACTTAGAAAGTGGGCGCCCACAGGTTTTGTCTTATGCGAATCCGCCTCAGCACTGGCCTGCCAGATACTCCGCAGCGTGCTCCGCAGCCAGGATTCCGGAATTGTAGGCAAACCCGGAGGTATTGCCGGACAGCTTGCCGGGATAGGTCCCCGCGTACAGGCAGTTGACCTCGGACCCCACGCCATACAGGCCGGGGATGGGGTCCAGCTCCTGGTCTACGACCTCCATCTTGTAGTTGATCTTCAGCCCGCCCAGACAGCCAAAGCTGTCCACAAAGAACTGAGCCGCATAATATCTGGGGCCGGTCAGCGGGTACAGGTTGTCTCTCTATTCTTCCGGAAATTTCTTTCGTAACATGCAGCTGATCTTTCCAAAAATAAACGCCCCGGTGTGTCGCTTCTGTAAGCGGCACACCGGGGCGTTGTTTTTCGTTTGAATGTTTGCTTCAGCTCACGAAGCCGACTGGGCCGGAGCCGTCAGGCGTGCGTCCTGAATCAGATGGCGGGGGCACTTAGCCACACACTGTCCGCAGGAGGTACACTTGGTATAGTCGATTCGGGCCAGATTGTCCACCACATGGATGGCGTCGTGCTCACAGGCCTTTTCACAGATCTTGCAGCCGATACAGCCCACGTCGCAATACTTCCGCAGCGCGGCGCCCTTCTCCTGCGAGTTGCAGGGCACCGTCACCTGGGCGGCATAGGGCACTTTGATGATCAGATTCTTGGGGCAGGCCTCGGCGCACTTCATGCATCCTACACAAAGTTCATGATCCACGTGAGCCACGCCGTCCTGGATGGACATGGCCCCAAAGGGGCAGGCCTTGACGCAGGAGCCGAACCCCAGGCAGCCGTAAGCACAGGCATTGGGCCCGCCGCCCAGCAGCAGGGAGGCCGCCTGGCAATCATCCATGCCTACATAGTCGTATTTCTTCTGGGCATGCCCCGCAGAGCCGGAGCACCGGACCAGCGCCACGGAACGCTCCACCGCGCCGGCGTCCACACCCATGATTTCCGCGATCTTCGCCGCCACGGCCGCACCGCCGGCAGCGCAGGAGTTGGTAGGCGCCTCGCCCTTCACCACAGCCGCCGCATAACCGCCGCAGCCGGCAAAGCCGCAGCCGCCGCAGTTGGCGCCGGGCAGGCACTCCACGATGGCCTCCTCCCGGGGATCGGTCTCCACATGGAACACCTTGGAGGCGACGGCCAGCACCAAACCAAATACCGCGCCCATCACGCCCAAAATCGCAACACAAATCAAAATGGTAGTCATATTGTTCCCTTACCTCCCCTTATCCTTAGAGACTCAGGCCGGAGAAGCCCATGAAAGCCAGCGCCAGCAGGCCAGCGGTGACCAGCGCGATGGGGAAGCCCTCAAAGGCCTTGGGACACTTGGAGAATTCCAGACGCTCCCGGACGCTGGCGAACAGGAAAATCGCCAACAGGAAGCCCAGGCCACCAGTAACGCCATACACCAGGCTGGTGATGAAATCGTAATTGTTCTGGGTGTTCAGCAACACCACGCCCAGCACCGCGCAGTTGGTGGTGATCAGGGGCAGATAGATGCCCAGCGCGGAATACAGGGTCGGGACCGACTTTTTCAGGAACATCTCCACAAACTGCACCAGCGCGGCGATGACCAGGATGTAGGCGATGGTCTGCATGAACTCCAGACCAAAGGGCACCAGCAGGTACTCATTGATGGGCCAGCACACCGCAGAGGCCAGACCCATAACGAAGGTAACGGCCAGGCCCATGCCCAGGGCGGTATCGGTGCTCTTGGAAACGCCCATGAAGGGACAGATACCGAGGAACTGAGCGAAAATGAAGTTGTTGACCAGAATGGCGCCCAGCGCCACGGACAGCAGCTCGAAGATATCGACGCTCATTTCGCCACCTCCTCAGCCTTCTCGTCCTTCTTGGACTCTTTGGCCTTATTGCTGCGCCACTGCATAAAGGCGATCAGGCAGGCCAGGGTGAGGAAGCCGCCCACCGGCAGGATCATGCCCAGCGCCGGGACGCCCTCGGGAAGGATGCGAATCCCGTTGCCGTCGTTGAGGAAGCTGAAGCCGCCGGCGATGGTGCCGTTGCCCAGGAATTCCCGAATCAGACACATGACCACCAGCACCCAGGTGTAGCCCAGGCCCTGGAACACGCCGTCCAGCGCGGAGGCAGCCACCGTATTCTTGGAGGCGAAGGCTTCCGCCCGGCCCAAAATGATACAGTTGACCACGATCAGCGGGATAAACACGCCCAGGCTCTCGGCCAGATCGGGCAGAAACGCCTGCAGACAGAGGTCCACAATGGTCACGAAGGACGCGATGACCACCACATAACAGGCGATTCGAATCTCATTGGGGATAATCTTACGCAGCAGAGAGATCACCACATTCGAACAGGTCAGGATAATCAGCACGGAGAAGCCCATGCCAATCCCATTGAAAAGCGTGGTGGTGATCGCCATGGTAGAGCACATACCCAACAGCTGTACCAGCACCGGGTTCTGCGCAACCAGGCCATCATGAAGTTGTTTTTTCACATTCATGGCAGTCCCCTCCTTAACCCAGCTCCGCTACGGCTTCCAGCGCAGAGGTTACGCCGTTGGAAACCGCACGGGAGGTAATGGTGGCGCCGGTGAGGGCGTCGATGTCGCCGCCGTCCTTAGTGACGGCCACAGTGCCGCTCTTTCCCACGAACTGGGCGCGGAACTCGTCTTTGGAGGCGTTGGCACCCAAGCCGGCGGTCTCGGACATATCAATAATCGAAATTCCGGTGCAGACGCCCTCGCTGTCCACACCCACCATCATGTCGATCAGTCCGCCGAAGCCGGAGGGGGTCACCTCCACCACATAGCCGGCGTCGCCGGCCTGGTAAACGGCCACAACTGTGGTGTCAGAACCCGTGTAGACCAGCGGTTCATAGCTGTCCGCAGCCAGCACTTCCCGCATGGCGGCTTCCGTCTTTTCCTGCTGCGCTTGGGCGATACGGTCGACGGTGATGGCATTCACCATGCCCAGCAGCAACGCGCAAATGGCGGAAATCGCAAACAGTGTGACGACAAGACGGACCATTTCATTGGTGCTCTTCTTGGTTTTCACAGCCTCACTCATGCCGTCTCGCCTCCTTTCTTGCCCGCCTTGGCCAGCTGCTTGGCCTCTTTCTCAGCCGCCTTAGCCGCCGCTTTGGCCTCCTTGGTCACGCCGAAGCGGGCGGGCTGGCCGATCTGGTCAAAGAGCCAGGCGCAGACATTCATCAGCAGGATGGCATAGGACACGCCCTCGGGATAGCCGCCGAAGTAGCGGATAAACACGGTAAGCAGGCCGCAGCCCACGCCGTAAATGAGTTCGCCCCGCTTGGTGGCGGGCGAGGTGACATAGTCGGTCGCCATGAAAATCGCACCCAGCATCAGGCCGCCGCCCAGAATCTCATACAGCATCCACTGGAGCCGGTCGTTGCCGCCCTGGGGGAAGATAAAGGTCAGGACTGCCACGGTGGCGATGAAAGCCACGGGAATCCGGATGCGGATCACGCCCCGCCACACCAGGTAAATGCCGCCGGCCAGCAGCATCAGGGCGGACACTTCTCCGATGCAGCCGCCTACGTTGCCCACGAACATGTCGCCCAGGCTCACGCCGTCCGGCAGCAGTCCGCTGTGCATATAGTCGGTGGACAGGGGGGTGGCGCCAGTCACGGCGTCCACGGCGGTGAGAATTCCGGCCCAGTTCTTGGGGCCGGGCTGCACCCAAGTGGTCATCTGCACCGGGTAGCACAGCATCAGGAAGGCCCGTCCGGCCAGAGCCGGATTGAGGAAGTTCTTGCCCAGGCCGCCGAAGAGCTGCTTGACCACCACGATGGCGAAGAAATCACCGATCAGGATGACCCAGTAGGGCAGATACACCGGGCAGACAAAGGCCAGCAGTACGCCGGTGATGACGGCAGACAGGTCGCCCAGTGTGTTGGACTTCTTCATGATCTTGCGGTAGCCCCACTCAAAGAACATGCAGCCCGCCACTGAGACGGCGGTGAGAATCAGCGCCCGGGGGCCGAAGAAATAGACCGCCATGGCCAGGGCGGGAACCAGCGCGATCAGCACGTCGCGCATGAGCTGCTGGGTGCCCTGCGGCGAGGTCAAATGGGGCGAGGACGCCACGCTCAGCTTCCGATTTTCTTCCATGGGTTACTTCGCCTCCTTTTTCTTCGCGGCCAGCGCGCGCACCTTGGGCTTGGCCAGGCGGAAGCTCTGGACCAGCGGGATGCGGGCGGGACAGATGTAGTTGCAGGAGCCGCACTCCATGCAGTCCATGACCCGCAGCTTCTCGCACTTCTCCCAGTTCTCCTTCTCCGCGTACATGTGCATGTAAAGCGGGGTCAGGTGCATGGGGCATACATTGACGCAGCGGCCGCAGCGCAGGCAGGCCTGCTCCGGGTCCTGGACCGGCAGGTCCTTCTTGGTATAGCACAGCACACAGTTGGTGGCCTTGACCATGGGAACGTCCAGCTCATACTGAGCCACGCCCATCATGGGGCCGCCGGAGATGACTCGGGCGGGGTCCTCCCGGAAGCCGCCGGCCTGCTCCACCAGATAGGAGAACAGCGTGCCGATGGGTGCGATAAAATTGCCCGGCTCTTTCACCGCGGAGCCGGTGACCGTGACCACGCGGTGGGTCAGGGGCTTCCCGTCGTGGACCGCATCATACACGGCGGCCGCCGTGCCCACGTTGAACACGCAGCAGCCCACATCGGCGGGCAGTCCGCCCGGCGGTACCTCCCGGCCGGTGATGCGCTGAATCAGCTGCTTTTCCGCGCCCTGGGGGTAGCGGGTGTGCAGCGGCTCCACCACCACGTCGGGTTTGCCCCCGGTCAGCGCCTTCAGGTGCTCCACGGCGTCCATTTTGTTCTCCTCGACGCCGATGATCACCTTGTCCAGGCCCAGCGCCTTTTTCAGAATACGGGCGCCGCCGATGATCCGCTCTCCCTGCTCCAGCATAAGGCGGTGGTCCGCCGTGATGTAGGGCTCGCACTCCGCACCGTTGATGATGCAGGTGTCCGCCTTGCCGATGGCGCCGGACAGCTTGACATGAGTCGGGAAGCTCGCGCCGCCCATACCGGTGATACCGGCATCGCGTACCAGAGCCACGATCTGCTCCGGGGTCAGCTGATCCAGGGGGGCGGGCCGCTCCAGGGGCGCGGCGGGCGTGTCCTGAAAGTCGTTTTCAATGACCACGCTCAGCACGGGAGTGCCGCTGTTGTTGGGCCGCGGCTCTACTGCGGTCACCTTGCCGGAGACACTGGCATGGATGGGCGCCCCCAAACCGGTCGTCTCGCCGATTCGCTGCCCGACCCGTACCTCCTGGCCAACCTCTACCAGCGGCTTGCAGGGGGCTCCCGTATGCATCGCCATGGGGATGACCACTTGGGCGGGCTGTTGTTTGAGCGGCGTAATCGCCTTGCTGTTGGTGGCGCTCTTATGGTCGTTGGGGTGAACGCCGCCATAGAACTTCTGTAACAATACCCTCACCTCATTTCCGGAGGGCTGTGCGCCCCCCATTGAACGATCTGCCGGCCAGGTCGCCCTCTGGCTCAGCCGGTCGTCTGTTCTGAAACCAGACTATATTCTAACATTTCTTGTCCCGCCTGTCTACCATCAAACCACAAGGAAATCATAGAAAAATTCACACTTTGTTAACACTTTCACTTTGTTCTGTAAATCATCTTTTTTTATGCAAAATATCGCACAAATCCTTATAAATCTTTTGGCCGCTTTCTTGGCAAACCCGTTCAAAATGAAAAAAAAGCAAAAACTTCGTTGACAAATCCTCCCGCGCCCGATAAGATTAAAAACAAACATACTTTTCTGGACATGAATAAAGATACCAAAGGCGATGATCGGGCAGGTAACCAGGTCGTGGAAACGCAGAGAGAAAACGGTTGGTGTAAGTTTTCCTGAGCGGCCGGGCGAGAGTCACCCGTGAGCGGTCCGGCTGAACGCAGGTGAACCTTGTTCAGTAGGCCGGGACGGTCCCCCGCCGTTACCGGGTCATGAGTGCGCAGGCCCCGGTCTGCGAATTTAGGTGGTACCACGGAGCATGGCTTCGTCCTATTCAGGACGAAGCCATGCTTTTTTGGTTTTGCCGCAGTCCTCCGCCTGTTCCGGACGGGCCGCGGCAGATAAAACAAACTTCAAGGGAGGAGTTGCTATGATGACTGGCGCACAGGCGCTGATCGAAAGCCTGAAACGAGAGGGTGTGTGTGAGCTGTTCGGCTACGCCGGGGCCACCATCTGCCCGGCGGTAGACGCACTGGCCGCCACGGACATCCACTATACGCTGGTACGCACCGAGCAGAACGCCGGCCATATGGCTTCCGGCTATGCCCGGGTCTCCGGCAAGGTTGGGGTCTGCATGGTGACCTCCGGCCCGGGCGCCACCAACCTGATCACCGGAATCGCCACCGCCTATATGGATTCCATTCCCATCGTGGCCATTACCGGGCAGGTGCAGAGCCACCTACTGGGCCGCGATATTTTCCAGGAGGTGGACATCACCGGCGCGGTGGCCCCTTTTATCAAGCACTCCTATCTCATCAAGGACGTGCGGCAGATTCCCCGAATCGTCAAGGAGGCCTTCCACATCGCCTCCACCGGCCGGAAGGGCCCGGTGCTTCTGGACATTCCCATCGACGTTCAGCAGGCCCGCTTTGAGCCGGAGTTCCCCGAGGAAGTCAACATCCGGGGCTATAAGCCCTCGGTCAAGGGCAACGCGGTCCAGGTCAAGCGGGCTGTGGAGGCCATTGCCGCCGCCCAGAAGCCGGTGATCGTGGCCGGCGGCGGCGTGGTGGGCGCCGCCGCGCAGGAAGAGCTGCGCCAGCTGGCGGAAACCACCGGAATCCCGGTG
Source organism: Clostridiales bacterium (assembly GCA_019415645.1). Classification (GTDB taxonomy): domain Bacteria; phylum Bacillota; class Clostridia; order Oscillospirales; family Oscillospiraceae; genus DXYV01. Next base: position 4,569 of record DXYV01000028.1, on the reverse strand, counting down.
GTCACCACCATGATGGGCCTGAGCATCCTGCCCACCGACCATCCGCTCTATATGGGGATGATCGGCTCCTTTGGCAATACTACCGCCAATAAGGTGCTGGCCAAATCCGACCTGTGTATTCTGTGCGGCGCGCGGGTAGCTGACCGGGCTATCCTGCAGCCCAGCGAGATCGGCCGGCGCATGAAAATTATCCACCTGGATGTGGACCCGGCGGAGATCGGCAAAAACATGTCGGCCTCCATCCCCATCGTGGGCGATGTGAAGGTCATCCTCCAGCAGATTTTGGAGCTTTCCCCCACTGCCCAGCCCCAGGAGGTAGCCACCATCCGCGCCAAGCGGGAGCTGGAGCTCCGGCGGCCCTTGGAGGCTCCGGCGGGCACCGTCCACCCCGGCGCGGTCCTGCGCGCCTTAGGCGCCCGGCTGGACGAGGACGCCACAGTATGCGTGGATGTGGGCCAGAATCAGATCTGGGCCTGCACCCACCTGCCCCTCAAGCGGGGGCGTTTCCTGACCACCGGCGGTCTGGGCACCATGGGCTACTCCCTCCCCGCCGCCCTGGGCGCTAAAATCGCCGAGCCGGGCAAGCAGACAGTGGTCATCTGCGGCGACGGCTCCTTCCAGATGTTCCTCAACGAACTGTCCACGCTGCGCACCCTGAACGCCGATGTGAAGATCGTGCTCATCCGCAATCAGGTGCTTGGCCTGGTCCATCAGATTCAGGAGAGTTCCTACCCCCAGGGGCCCTTCGGTGTGGACCTGGAGCACTCCCCTGACTTTGGCGTGCTGGCTGACGCCTATGGAATCCCCCATGGAGAACTGGCCGACCCCGCCGCCATCGACCGCGCAGTGGAGGCTATGCTGGCACTGCCCGGCCCCTATCTGTTGATCTGCGACGTGGACCCCAATCTGACCACCAGCGCGTAAAGGAGGTACCGCTATGAAACAAACCATTTCCGTCCTGGTGGAAAACCAGGCCGGCGCACTCAACCGCATCACCGGCCTGTTCTCCCGGCGCGCCTTTAACATTGAATCTCTGGCCGTGGGCGTCACCGACGATCCCTCCATCTCCCGAATTACCATCATCGTGGACAGCGGCAACAGTGTGGTGGAGCAGGTGGAAAAGCAGCTCAACAAGCTGGTGGAGGTCATCAAGGTGCGGGTCATCGAGGAGGACAAGATGATCGGCCGGGAGCTGATGATCATTAAGGTGAACGCCACCACCAAGACCCGGCCGGACATTATGAACGTCTGCCAGATCATGGGCGGCAAGATCGACGACATCTCCCCCACGTCCATGACGCTGGAGCTGTCGGACACCACCGAGCGGGTGGAGCTCTTCCAGTCGCTGCTGCGCCCCTTCTCTATTTTGGAGGTCGTGCGCACCGGCATGATCGCCGTCCAGAAGGGTAGCGGAAAAATATAAGCGTCCGAGCCGCAGCGATCAAGGCAGAAGAACGCATTTCCCATTCAACGGTTTCAAAGGAGGGACCCGAACTTGAAGGTTCGCGCGACACAGGCTATCATGGAGTGTCTGCTGGAGCAGGAGGTGGATACCATCTTCGGCTATCCCGGCGGCACCATTCTCAATCTCTATGATGAGCTCTACAATTATAAAGGTAAGATCAACCACTATCTGACCGCCCACGAGCAGGGCGCGGCCCACGCAGCCGACGGCTATGCCCGCTCCACTGGCAAGGTGGGCGTATGCTTTGCCACCTCCGGCCCCGGGGCCACCAACCTGACCACCGGCATCGCCACCGCCTATTACGACTCTTCTCCCGTGGTGTTCATCACCTGCAACGTCACGGAGAACGTCCTGGGTAAGGACGCGTTCCAGGAGGTGGACATCACCGGAATCGCCATGCCCATCACCAAGGCCACCTATCTGGTCCGGGACCCGGACACTATCCCTGACATCATCCGGGAGGCCTTCGCCGTAGCCGCCACCGGCCGGCCCGGCCCGGTGCTCATCGACTTTCTGAAAAATGTCACCGCCCCCAACGTCATGATCGACTACGAGCCGCTTCCCCGCTCTGAGCATATCCGTCAGGGCCGGCTGGCCGCGCTGACCCGCCGGATCGGCTGGGACATCAAGACCCCCGAGCCCATCCATGAGGATGTGGACAAGCTGGTGGAGATGATTCAGGTCTCGGAAAAGCCGCTGCTCATGTGCGGCGGCGGCGTAGTGCGCAGCCGGGCGGATCAGGAGTTCCGTCAGTTTGCCGAGACCATCGACGCCCCGGTGGCCATCACCGTCATGGGCGGCGGCGGCTTTCCAGGCGGCCATCCCCTGACCACCGGCATGATCGGTATGCACGGCACCCAGGCCTCCAATATGGCCTGCGACGGCTGTGATCTGCTCATCGCAGTGGGCTGCCGCTTCTCCGACCGGGTGGCGCTGGACCCGTCCACCTTCGCCAAGCAGGCCAAAATCGTCCACATTGACATCGACCGGGCGGAGATCGACAAGAACGTCAAGACCGACCACCACATCATCGGCGACGCCAAGCGGGTGCTGGAGCTGCTCAACGAGCGCCTGACCCAGCAGGACCACACCGCCTGGAAGGAATATGTTTTCTCCTATCCCCGGGTCACCGTGTACGACGAGGCCGCCGGTACGCTCACGCCCCAGCAGGTGCTGGAGACCATCCGCACCACGGTGCCCCAGGATACCATCGTGGCCACCGACGTGGGCCAGCATCAGATGTGGTCCATCCAGCATTTCCACTTCGACTACCCCGGTCAGCTGCTCACCTCCGGCGGTTTCGGCACCATGGGCTTCGGTCTGGGCGCCGCGCTGGGGGCCAAGGTGGGCAATCCGGACAAGACGGTGCTCCACATCACCGGCGATGGCTGTTTCCGCATGAACGGTCAGGAGCTGGCCACTGAGAGTCACTACGACATCCCCGTTATCACCGTGATTTTTGATAACCGCACCCTGGGTATGGTGCGCCAGTGGCAGAATCTGATCTATCACAAGCGCTTCTCCCAGACCGACCTGGGCTTTGCCCCCGACTTTGTCAAGCTGGCCGAGGCATACGGCCTGAAGGGCGCTCATGTCTCCACGGTGGAGGAGCTCAAGGCCGCCCTGACCGAGGCTCTGGCCTGGGGCCACGGCTATGTCATCGATGCGGCCATCGACATGGACGAGATGGTGCGCCCCATGGTGGGCGGCGGCAGCCCCATCACCGACTTTATGCTGATTTAAGGAGGGCGCGGCATGAATCGAGAAAAACGAGCCTATACTCTCTCCATTCTGGTGGAGGATACCCCGGGCGTACTGAGCCAGGTGGCTCGCCTGTTTTCCCGCAAGGGCTACAACATCGAGTCCATCTGCGCCGGTCTGACCACCAAGCCCGGCGTCACCCGCATTTCGGTGGTCACGGTAGTGGATGAGGCCACCATCCATCAGTTGGCAACACAGCTGAGCAAGCTGCTGCTGGTCATCTCGGTGGAGGTGCTCACCGGCGAGGATTCTATCCAGCGGGAGCTGACCCTCATCAAGGTCAACGCCACCACCCGGGACCAGCGGGACGACATCATTCAGATGGCCCACGTTTTCCGTGCCAATGTGCTGGATATGGGCAAGGAGACCCTGACCATCGCCGTGGTGGGCGACGCGGAAAAGACCCGCGCGCTGCTCCATCTGCTGGAGGATTACGGGATTTTGGAGACTGCCCGCTCGGGCATGATCGCCCTCCAGCGGGGCAAGCACACCATTTACGATTACAACAAGACCAAGGAAGAATACAACTACGGGAAAAATGTTCTTTGAGGAATTGTAACCTGTGAACTTTTCCTGTCTTCCTCAAACTTATATACTGAAACAAATCAAATAGGAGGCAATCACCATGGCAAAAATGTACTACGAGAAGGACTGCGACCTGAACTACCTCAAGGGTAAGAAAATCGCCATCATCGGTTACGGCTCCCAGGGCCACGCCCATGCCCTCAACCTGAAGGACTCCGGCTGCGACGTGTGCGTCGGCCTGCGGGAGGGCTCCAAGCGCTGGGCCGAGGCGGAGAAGGCCGGTCTGGCCGTCAAGACCATCCCCGCCGCCGCGGAGTGGGGCGATATCGTCATGATGCTCATCAACGACGAGGTCCAGGCCGACGTCTACAAGAAGGACATCGCGCCCTACATGACCGAGGGTAAGGCCCTGGCTTTCGCCCACGGCTTCAACATCCGCTACCAGCAGATCGTTCCCCCCGCCGGTGTAGACGTGTTCATGGCGGCCCCCAAGGGCCCCGGCCACACGGTCCGTTCCACCTATGTCAACGGCAAGGGCGTGCCCTGCCTGGTGGCCGTGGAGCAGGACGCCAGCGGCAGCGCCATGAAGCTGGCCCTGGCCTACATCGCCGGCATCGGCGGCGCCCGCGCCGGCGTGATGGAGACCACCTTCCACGATGAGACCGAGACCGACCTGTTCGGCGAGCAGACCGTGCTGTGCGGCGGCGTGGTGGACCTGATGCGCTGCGGCTTCGAGGTGCTGGTGGAGGCCGGCTATGAGCCGGAGAACGCCTACTTCGAGTGCATCCACGAGATGAAGCTCATCATCGACCTGATCA
>DXYV01000027.1 GCA_019415645.1 Clostridiales bacterium | reverse complement strand
CCCCAAGGTACCGTCCACATAGAGCCCGTCCGGCCGGATGGCCAGACCGTCGATACATTCCTGCAGCAGGACCGGCGCGTGTGTATATTCCATCGGCGCGCCTCCTCAGATCCCCAGGCTGTCCAGAATGTTGGCGATGTTGGCGGGCGTCAGCTCGGCGCGGGTCTTCTCCGCCCACTTTTCCGCGCTCCAGATCTGGGCCCGGTCGTTGTTGCCGGTGATGACGATGTCCCGGTCGATTTTGGCGTAGTCCCGCAGATTCTGGGGCACCATGATGCGCCACTGCTTGTCCGGCTCGCACTTGCAGGCAGAGGCAAAAAATACGTCCATGGCCGCGGCCTGGGTGGTGGTCAAGGCCGCCGCCCGCTCCCGGAGCACGTTCCACGCCTCCATGGGGTAGATCGTCAGGTTCTCCTTCACGCCGGCGGCCAGATAAAACACGGAGCCAAGCTCCTCCCGGAGCTTTGCGGGGATAAACAGGCGGCCCTTGTCATCGATGCTGTGCTCGTATGTCCCGGTCACGTCTGTTCACTTCCCCTCCATTTTACTATTTTGACGCTCGAAAACGCTCCATTTTACTCCACGCTTGTTCTCAGTATAACGAGTTCGTAACCAAATTGCAATAGTTTTTTCGGATTTTTTGCGTCCAAAACTTAGAAATTTCAAGGCTTTGCAGGCTTCTTTCCGCACTTCAAACAGATGTTCTATCTTTACAATTCGGTTACGTTCCGTAACTTGTGTTTCCATTTTGCCACGCCGCAAGATATTGAGCCGCAGCGCTGTGAGCAACAAAAAAAGCGCCGTCTCACATCGGTGAAACGGCGCTTTCGCGCTTGTCCGTTTTGTTGGACCCGGCTCAGCCCTCGGCCTCCACGTCAAAGACCCGGCTGTTTTTTGCCGGCTCCTCCCCCGCAGAGCTGCCCATATTGGCCGCCGCCCGGAACGAGGAGTGGGCCCGTCTGGCCTCTCCCAGTGCCTCGCTGATGGCCTCCTCCGTGCGGCGCAGCAGGTCCTCGCAGTACTCGTTGGCGCTGTGCTTCAGCTCCTTGGCCCGGCCCTCCGCCTGCTTCATCATATCGTTGGCCTTCTGCCGGGCTACGCTCATCACCTGGTCGGTGTCCACCATCTGCTTGGCCTCGATCTCCGCCCGCTTGCGGATGTCCTCCGCCTCCCGCTTGGCCGCGGCCACATACTCGTTGCGGGCGCTGACGATCTTGCGGGCCTCCGCCAGCTCCACCGGAAACTGGGCCTTAATGTCGTCCAGCAAATCCAGCGCCTTATCCCGCTCGATCACACATTTTTCACTGCTTAAAGGCGCGTTCTTCGCCTCGTCGATCATGGTAAAGAGCATGTCCACCAGTTCTTCTACGCCGGTCGCCATCTCAGTTTTCCTCCCTTTCTTTGCATTTGGGTTCCGGAGTCCAGGCCAGCTGGTCCGCCCGCTCCCGTACCTTCCGGTTTACATCTCCGATGATCTCCCGCGGAACAAAATCGGACAGGTCGGCCCCATAGTGGGCCATCTCCTTTACCACGGTAGAGCTTAAGTAGGCGTATTTAGGGCTGGTGTACAGAAAAATCGTATCCAGCCGGGAATAGAGCTTGCTGTTGATCATGGCCATCTGAATCTCCGCCTCGTAGTCCGAGACGGCGCGCAGGCCCTTGACCAGCACCTTGGACCGCTTGCGCTTGGCATAGGCAGCCAGCAGCTCATTGGACCATTCCACCGTCACGTTGGGCAGGTCGTCCGTTACTCTGCGGATAAGCTCCACCCGCTCCTCCGGCGTAAACAGGCCGCTCCCGCTCTTGCGGGAATTGACCATTACACAGACGATCAGCTCGTCGAACATGGCGGCGGCTCGTTTGATGATGTTCAGGTGGCCCAGGGTCACCGGGTCAAAGCTTCCGGGATAGATTGCGCGTCTCATAACGGGTCAACACTCCTATGATACAGGGTCAGCTTGATCTTCCCATATCGGTATTCCTTCCCCTTTGCATAGGGCGGGTCAAGCTCCGGTAAAAGTTTATCCAGAGCACTTTCGCAGACTATTATACCATTTCCCGACACGATGTCAATTGCCGCGATTAGTTCCAGCGCCTGTTCCAACGCAGGCAGGGCGTAGGGGGGGTCCAGGAAGATCAGGTCGTACCGCCTCCGGATTCCCGGCAAAAAGGCCGCAAAATCCCGATTGTGGACGGTTCCCCGGTCCGCCAGGCCGGTGGCCTGCAAATTTTCCCGCACAATTTTTACCGCGGCCGGGTTCCGGTCCACAAAATCGCAGAAGGCCGCCCCCCTGGACAGAGCCTCGATGCCCAATTGGCCGGTACCGGCGAACAGGTCCAATACCCGGCGGCCCTCGATGTCAAATTGGATAATGTTGAACAGGCCCTCCTTTACCCGGTCGGTGGTAGGCCGGGTATCCAGCCCGGGCAGCTCCTTGAGCCGCTTCCCCCGGGCAGTTCCGGTGATCACACGCATGGTTTGCCCCTCGCTTTCTGAGCGGATCCGGCGCAGCGCGCCGCCGCGCCATTCTTAATTCTTAATTCTCTTCCCTGTGGAAATAGTCATAGACCGCCCGGGCGGCGTTTTTGGGCACCACCTGGCACAGCTGTTCATAGCTGGCGGTCCGGATATTCTTCACGCTTTTGAAGTGCTTGAGCAGGTCGGTCCGCCGCTTCTCTCCCACGCCCTCGATCTGATCCAGCACGGAGCGGTAGCTGTGCTTGGACCGCTGAGCCCGGTGGAACTCGATGGCAAAGCGGTGGGTCTCCTCCTGAATCTGGCCGATCAGGGCGAACAGGCTCTGGTTGCTCTGAATGCCGATTTCCTGCCCTTGGGCGGAAACCAGGGCCCGGGTGCGGTGGCGGTCGTCCTTGACCATACCGAAAGCGGGCACATGCAGGCCCAGGCTCTCCACCGCTTCCATCGCCCGGGCGGTCTGTCCCGCGCCGCCGTCGATGAGCAGCAGATCGGGCAGCTGATCGAATTTCTCGTCCCCGTCCAGATAGCGGCGGAACCGCCGCTCCAGCACCTGGTTCATGGAGGCGTAGTCGTCCGGGCCCTCCAGGTCCTTGAGCTTGAAATGGCGGTAGTCCCGCTTGCGGGGGCGGCCGTCCACGAATACGGTCATGGAGGCCACGATGTCCGCCGAACCCGTATTGGAAATGTCGAAAGCTTCGATGCGGCGGGGCGGATGATCCAGCCCCAGCATCCGGCCCAGCAGTTCCAGCAGCTTGTTCTGCTTCTCCTCCCGGCTGGTAGCCCGCTCCACCTCCTCCGCCGCGTTTTCATTGGCCAGGCGGATCAGGTCCATTTTGGCCCCCCGCTTGGGGGTGACCAGCTCCACCTTCCGCGCCCCCGCCTCGGTCAGCATCCGGGCCAGAGCCGGCTCGTCCTCCAGCTCGCAGGGCAGCAAAATCTGCCGGGGCAGCTGGTTTTTCCCGCCGTAAAACTGTGCCACCAGGGCGGAGACGGCGTCCTCCTCCCGCTCCTCCATAGGGGTCTCAATAAGTTCCCAGTCCTTGGCCGCCAGCTCTCCGGCCACATAGTGGAGCACCACGAAGCAGCTCTTGGCGGTCCCGCGGTGGAAGCCCACCACGTCGGTGTCCGCCAGAGAACCCGCCACCACCTTCTGCCGCTTGCCCAGCAGCTCGATGGAGCGGATTCGGTCCCGCAGCTCGGCGGCCCGCTCAAAGCGCAGGTCGGCGGCGGCGGCCTCCATCTCCGCGTTCAGGTCGTCCACCACCTCGTCATACTTTCCGTCCAGCAGCCGGACCGCCTGGGCCATGGCCTCAGAATAACGGGACTGGTCCATCTCCGGCCGGCAGTAGCCGTCGCACTGGCCCATATGGTAATTCAGGCAGGGCCGCTCCTTTCCAATATCCCGGGGAAATTTCCGGTTGCAGGAGGGCAGCTTCAGGGCGGCCAGCAGCGCGTCGATGATGTGCTGGGAGGCGCCCCGGCTCCCATAGGGGCCGAAATAGCGCGCGCCGTCGTCGTAAGCTTTATTGCTCAGGGAAAATTTCGGGTACTCCTCCTTCACCGTCAGGCGGATATAGGGGTAACCCTTGCTGTCCTTGAGCAGAATGTTGTAATGGGGCTGGTGCCGCTTGATGAGGGAACACTCCAGCACCAGCGCCTCAAACTCCGATTGGGCGATGATGACGTCAAAGTGGTCGATCTGGGAGACCATGGCCCGGGTCTTTTCCGTGTGGGAGGCCGAGTCCTGAAAATACTGGCTCACCCGGTTTTTCAGCGCTTTCGCCTTGCCCACGTAGATGACCTCGTTCTTGGCGTTCTGCATGATGTAGACCCCCGGCTTGAGGGGCAGCTCGTGGGCTTTCTGCTTCAATTCGTCAAATGTCATGGTTCTCCTCCTTGCCGTCCGAGGCCCCGGAACAGCCGGCCCCTTCCGGCAGCAGAGGCGTATACATCATCACCACATGGTTTTCCGTGATATAGTCGTCGGCCACCTGGTTCCCCGCCTGGTCAAACGCCCGGCGGAACAGGACGTTGTGCCGGGTATAGCCGCCCCAGTACTCTCCCTGCATCCAGTGCTCCTTCTCATAGACCTCATAGCGCAGCGGCTGAGGCGCGTCCGACCACCACTCGCCGCACAGCTGGTCCTCCGTCAGCCACAGGTGCAGGCGCCAGGTCTGCTCTGTGTCGTTGCGAATCATCAGGTCCATATAATTATAGGCGCAGGTGGCCCCGCCGCCAAAGGGCTGGGTCCGGTCCACATCGGGAAATACGTCGTAGCCGTGGCGGTGGCGCTCCACCACCGTCAGGGGCGTGTGGAGGGTCATCCAGTACAGCAGGTTGGAGCACTGGCACAGTCCGCCGCCGACGGCGGAGGACACCACGCCGTTTTTCAGCTGCATACCCTCCCGGTAGCCCCGCCGGGCGGTGGGCGGGCCGATTCGCCGCCAGTAGGACAGGGTCTCCCCCGGGCGCAGCACCACGGCGTCCAGCCGCGGCACGGCCAGAGAGAGGTTGTGGACCTTGTTGTGCTGGAGGGCCATATCCAGATCCTTCAGCTTACGCAGCAGCGGCGTGGCGTGGCTGGCACACCGGTAGGGGCACTCCTGCCCCGGCCGCGGTTTTCCGAAGCGAAAGCCGCCGGTTCGCCACTGAATCCGCCGCAGGGCGCGGAAATACTTTGTACCCAGCCACAGGCGCAGCGCGCTGCGCCGCTTCGGCTCCGGCATCAGGACAGGTTCCATCCATCCGGCCTCCTCCCGGTATATCTACTCTCAACCAAAAAAAGCGCCGCAAAGCGGCGCTTTTTTAAGGAACTCGGTCGTCTTTCTTACTCCGAAAAATCAGAACTGATCAGCTCGATGAGGGCGGCCACGGCTTCCTCCTCATCGGGGCCGTCGGCGATCAGCTGGATGGAGGTCCCCTTTACGATACCCAACGAGAGGACGCCCAGCAAACTCTTGGCATTGACGCGGCGCTCATCCTTTTCGACCCAGATAGAGCTCTTGAACTCATTGGCCTTCTGGATAAAGAATGTAGCCGGACGGGCATGCAGACCCACCTGGTTGTTGACAACAGTTTCCTTCATATACATGGTTATGGCCCCCCATAATTCAGTTTGTATCGCTGTACATAGCATACCAAAATTCATGCCCATCGTCAACGGCAATTTACACAAATTGCGGGTAACTCCCTGTGCAAATCGCGCAGGAGCGGCACAAAGACAAATTTCGCCTTTTTGCTTGCCGCCATCGTGTGATTCCCGAGTCACTTTCCCGGGTTGCCCCTCCGCGCTTCGCGGAGACGAGCATCTTTATTTCAGCGTCACTACCGTCACGCCGTCCTCGCCTTCGCCGTAGACGCCGGGGCGGAATTCCTTGACGTACTTGCTGCGCTTCAGGTGCTCCCGCACCGCCTTGCGCAGGGCGCCGGTGCCCTTTCCGTGGATGATACGCACCGTCTCCAGCTTGCCCAGCAGCGCGTTGTCCAGAAACAAGTCCACCGCGCCGATGGCCTCGTCGGTCATCATACCCCGCAGGTCCAGCTCAGCCGGAGCGGCCTGGTTGCGGAACTGGTGCAGCTGCTTGCGGGCTTCCATCTTTTTGGCCTGCTTTTTGGAGGCTGTGACCTCTTCCAGCACCCGCACCTCGTCCTGGCGGGCGGTCAGGTTCATGGCTCCGGCCCGGAGCTGGAGGCTGCCGTCCTTGTTCACCGCCGTAACCTCGGCCCGAATCCCCAGCTTGCGGTGCTCCACGGTGTCGCCCTGGACCGCCGGCCGGCTGGAGGGCGGAATGGGCCGCGCCTCCTCCTCACCGGCCAGCTCCTCCTCCTCCTGGTTGAGGCGGTGGCGCAGAGCGGCCCGCTGGTCGTTCTGCGCCTGCCAGTCGGCCTGCTGGCGCTCCTGACGGCGGCGCATCTCATTGAGTTCCTTGAACACGTCGTCCGCCGTGGCCCTGGCCTGGTCCAGGATGGCGCGGGCCTCGGTCCGCGCCCGTTCCACCGCCCGGTCCTTCTCCTTCTCCAGGCGCTCCTTATATTCTTTGATCTTCTCGTTGTATTCCTCGGTCTCCCGCCGCAGCCTGGCGGCCTGCTCCTTCTCCCGCTCCATCTGCTGGCGCTGCTCCTCCAGGCGGGTGAGCACATCTTCAAAGCGGACGTTCTCCGCGTCGATGCGCTCGGCCGCCTTCTGAATCACCGACTCGGGCAGGCCCAGCCGGCGGGAGATGGCAAACGCGTTGGACTTGCCCGGGATTCCGATGAGCACCCGGTAGGTGGGCGCAAGGGTCTCCACATCAAACTCGCAGGAGGCGTTCTCCACGCCGGGCGTGGTCATGGCGTAGACCTTCAGCTCGGCATAGTGGGTGGTGGCGGCCACCAGAGCCCCCATGCCCCGGGTAGTCTCGATAACGGCGGCGGCCAGAGCTGCGCCCTCCACCGGGTCGGTGCCCGCGCCCAGCTCGTCGAACAGAATCAGGCTCCTGTCCCCGGCCTCCTCCAAAATCCCCACGATGGTCTTCATGTGGGAGGAGAAGGTGGACAGGGACTGGTCGATGGACTGCTCATCTCCGATGTCCGCCAGCACGTTCTCGCAGATTCGCAAAACGCTGCCGTCGCCCGCCGGGATATGCAGGCCGCACTGGGCCATCAGGGTCAGCAGGCCCAGGGTTTTGAGGGTGACCGTCTTGCCGCCGGTATTGGGGCCGGTGATGACCAGCGTGTCAAAGTCCCCGCCCAGGCGAAGGTCGTTGGTCACCGCCGTCTTTTTATCCAGCAGCGGATGGCGGGCCTTGATCAGCTCGATATGGTCCCCCAGCCGGGGCGCGCTGGCGCCCATCCGGGAGGACAGCTTCCCCTTGGCGAAGATCACGTCCAGGGCGACGAGGGTGTCGTAGTCCTGCCGGATGTCCTCCTGGAAGGATGCCGCCTCCGCCGACAGCTCGGCCAGGATGCGTTCGATCTCCTTCTCCTCCCGGGCCTGGAGCTCCCGCAGCTCATTATTGGCGTTGACCACGCCCATGGGTTCCACAAAGAAGGTGCCGCCCGAGCCGGACACATCGTGGACCAGGCCGGGAATCTCATTTTTATATTCCGACTTCACCGGCACCACATAGCGGCCCGAGCGCATGGTGATGATGGCGTCCTGCAAAAATTTCGCCTGGGAAGAGGAGATGAGCTTATTGAGCACATCGCGCACCTTGCCCGAGGCCGCCCGGATGTGCCGGCGGATGTCCGCCAGCTCCGTGGAGGCGGAGTCGGCGATCTCGTCCTCCGCCACGATGGACCCGGTGATCTTGTCCTCCAGAAAACGGTTGGCGGTCAGCGCCGCAAAACGGGAATCCAACACGGTCCGGCGGGTGGAATCGCCCATGCCGTACTCCCGCACCGTCCGGGCGCAGCGCAGCACCGCCGCGATGTCCAGCAGCTCCCGGGTGTTCAGGCTGCCTCCCCGGTCAGCCCGCTGGAGGGAGGCCGCCACCGGCTTGACGCCGGACAGGGAGGGCGTGCCCCGCAGCACCAGCATGTCGAACGCGGCAGTGGTCTCCTCCTGCCAGCGATTCACCTGCCAGGCATCGCTGGCCGGCCGCAGCGTCCGGCAGCGCTCCTTGCCCTCGGCGGTCACGGCCTGCTCAGCCAGCAGCTCCAGCACCCGGGGCAGCTCCAGCGTATGAATGGATTTTTCAAACAGTTCCGTCATAGTTCCTATCCTCGTCTTTGTTAAGGTCCCGATCAGTATACCACATTCCGCCGGATTGGTAAACCGTCCTTTCTTTTACAGGGAGCTTACCCGCCTCCGCTATCGGATTTTACACAGGCCCGCTATGCTGATACCTGACACGATTCCCGAAAGGAGGCTCCCGCGTGCCTTCCCATTACACGCATCTGGTCTTTGGCCGGTTGGTGCTGGAGGCCCTGCCCACCGCTCTGCGCAAAACCGCCCTCCAGGCAGAGGACGCCTACTATGCCGGGCTGCACGGCCCGGACATTTTGTTTTACTACCATCCGCTGCGGGCCAATCCGGTCAGCAAGAAGGGCTTCGACATCCACTTCCGCTCCGGCCTGGATTTTTTTGCCCCGGCCAAGCAAATTCTGCGGGAGAATCCCTCCCCCGCCCGGCGCAGCTACCTGATGGGCTTTCTCTGCCACTACATGCTGGATTCCGCCTGTCACCCTTACATCAACCAGAAAATTCAGGAAAGCGGCGTGACCCACGCGGAGATCGAAACGGAATGTGACGCGCTGCTGCTCCGGGAGGAGGGCCACGACCCGCTCCGCTGGGACACCATCCGCCACTTAAAGCCCTCGCCGGACCTGGCCGCCGCCATCGCTCCCTTTTACGCGCCGGTCACGCCCCGCCAGATCGAAGGCGCCATGGAGTCGATGAAGCGCTGTGTGCGTCTGCTCCGGGCGACCGGTCTCAAGCGCGCCGCCGCGTTCCGCCTGATGAAGCTGGCCGGCGTCTATGAAGAATACCACGGTATGTTCCTTTCCCCCGCTCCCAACCCGCTGTGCAACGACAGCAGCGATACCATCAAGGACCAAATGCTGGACACGGTGGAGCCGACCGCCGTCCAGATCCGCCGGTTCCTCCAGGCCGTGGGCGAGGACCTGCCTCTCAGCGACCGTCTGGAGCCCAATTTCTCGTAAAAGGATGTGACCATATGGAACCGCTTAACCGTCTGGAACGGGCCTGGGTGCTCTACGATGTGGGCAATTCCGCCTTTGTCCTGATGACTTCCACTATCATTCCCATTTTCTTCAAAAATCTGGCCGCCTCGGCGGGCATCTCCGATGCGGATTCTACCGCCTACTGGAGTTATGCCGCCGCCCTCTGCACGCTGATCGTGGCGGTGCTGGGCCCCACGCTGGGGGCCGTCGCCGACACAAAGGGCTTCAAAAAGCCCCTGTTTCTGGGTTTTGTTCTGACCGGCTGCCTGTGCTGCGCGGTGCTCTCCCTCCCCGCCGGCTGGCTGGCCTTTCTGGCGCTGTTCGTGGTGGCCAAGGTGGGCTATTCGGGCAGCCTGATCTTCTATGACGCCATGCTCACCGACGTGACCGATGACCGGCGCATGGACATGGTCTCCTCCAAGGGCTACGCCTGGGGCTATCTGGGCAGCTGCATCCCCTTTGTGGCCTGCCTGCTTCTGGTGCTGACGGCGGAGCAGACCGGCCTGGGCACCGCCCGCGCCACCGCCGTCGCCTTTGTCATCACTGCCATCTGGTGGCTGGGGGTAAGTCTGCCACTGCTGCGCGCCTACCGCCAGGTCCACTTTGTACCCCGCCAGCCCCATCTCATCCGCACCAGCTTCCGCCGTCTGGGCCGCACATTGGCCGATATCCGGGGGCAAAAGCAGGTTTTTCTCTTCCTGCTGGCCTTTTTCTTCTACATTGACGGCGTCTACACCATCATCGACCTGGCCACCTCCTATGGCAAGGACGTGGGCATCGGAGATACCGACCTGGTGCTGGCCCTGCTGCTGACCCAGGTGGTGGCTTTCCCCTGTTCCCTGCTCTTCGCCCGGCTGGCCCGGCGCTTCCGCCCGGAGCAGCTCATTCAGGTGTGCATCGGCGGGTATTTCTTCATCGCCCTGTTTGCCCTCCAGTTGGATACCGCCTGGGAATTCTGGTTCCTGGCGGTGTGCGTAGCGGTGTTCCAAGGGGCGATTCAGGCTCTCTCCCGCTCCTACTATGCCCAGATCATTCCCAAGGAAAAGGCCGCGGAATACTTTGGCTTCTTCGATATTTTCGGCAAAGGAGCCTCCTTTTTCGGCGCTCTGCTGATGGGTCTGTCCACCCAGCTGTTCGACACCTCCAAGGCGGGCGTCGCCGCCCTGGCCCTGCTGTTTCCCATCGGTCTGGTCCTTCTGCGCCGCGCCGCCCGGACCGGAACCACCGCCGCGCCAGTCGCGGATATCCAGCCCCAAGCCTGACAAACAGGCGGAGGCGTTCTCCAAAAGGAGAACGCCTCCGCCTGCTTTTTGCCATACACATATATACGCTATAACAGCGCCAGGGACAGCGCCGGAACATACGTCAGAAGCATGATCAGCGCGATGGCGACGATCAGGAATGGCACGATCCACTTGAACATGCTCTCCATCTTGATCTTTGCCACAGCCGACCCCACGAACAGGTTGCAGCCGTAGGGCGGCGTACACAGGCCCACTGCCAGGTTGACCGCCATGACCACACCGAAGTGGATGGGATTGACGCCCAGAGATTGTACCGCGGGAAGCAGCATAGGCGCCATGATAATGATGGCAGGCACCGTATCCAGGAAACAGCCGATCACCAGCAAAATCAGGTTGATGATGAGCAATACCACTGCCGGATTATCGGATACGCTGGTCAGGAAGTTGGTAATCATCTGGGGCACCTGCTCAAAGGTCATGAAGGTGGAGAATACCGTGGAGTAGCCCAGCAGGAAGGAGGTCACGCCGTTGAGCACGGCGGAGGCCACAAAGGTCTCATACAGTTCCTTCCAGCTCATCTCCCGGTACACGAACACAGAGACGATGATCGAGTACACCACGGAGACAGCGGCCGCCTCGGTCGGCGTGAAAAAGCCAGAGTAAATTCCGCCCAGGATGATGACCGGAGACAGCAGGGCCCAGAAGCCATCCCTGGTAGCGATCCACAGGCGCTTGAGCCGGCGCCCCCAGAACACCTTCAGGGGGATATGCTCCGTTTCCACCGCGCGCAGGTCGGTGCCGGTGCGCTTGCAGATGATGATGTTGACCACCAGGAACACCAGTCCGATCAGCACGCCGGGAATGATGCCCGCCTTGAACAGATCGGGCACCGAGGTCTTGGTGGTGGCGCCGTAGAGCACGAAGGACAGGGAGGGCGGAATGATGGGGCCCACGATTCCGCCGAAGCAGACCAGCGTAGCGGCGTAGGCGGGATCGTAGCCCTTTTTCTTCATCTCCGGAATCATCATGCCGCCGATGGCCGCCGTGGTGGCCATGCCGGAACCGGACAGCGC
Source organism: Clostridiales bacterium (assembly GCA_019415645.1). Taxonomy (GTDB): domain Bacteria; phylum Bacillota; class Clostridia; order Oscillospirales; family Oscillospiraceae; genus DXYV01. Next base: position 24,254 of record DXYV01000027.1, on the reverse strand, counting down.
GCCGAAGAACATACAGGCCAGCATGGACACGCAACCTACGGCGCCGGTCACAAAGTCGATCAGGGCGGAGGCAAAATTAACGATTCGCTTGGCAATTCCCCCCGCAGAAATCACGGATCCCGCCAGCATGAAATAGGGGATGGCCATGACCGTGAAGGAGAAAATACCGGAATAGCAGTATTGGGCGTTGACCACCATGTTCAGGTCCGAGCAGTAAAACATGGCGATCATCGTGGCGCCGCCGATGGCAAACCCTACCGGCACACCGATCATCAGCATAATAATCAGCAGGACCAGCAGAACAATTATGGCCTCGCTCATGCGTCGCCGCCTCCTTCCTCTTCTGCCGGTTCCTCCGGCTTACCCTTTATCAGCAGAACCAGGGACTGTTTGCTGCTGACCAGGCAGCGCAGAATCATCAAGGCGCAGCCCACCACAACCGCCAGATAGCCCCAGGAGGTGCTGATCTTGATTCCGGCATAGGGAGTAGTCCACTGAGTAATCACCAACGTCACGCCATAGTACAGCGTCACCGCGCAAATGACTATGACGATAATATCGGACAGAATATTGAAGATCTGTGCCACACGGAAGGGGAAGCGATCCACCAGCATGGTGATCTTGATGTGTTCGCCCTTTCGCTGGCCAATGCTGATTCCCAGCCAGGAGATCCATACAAACAGGAATTTGCCCAATTCCTCCGACCACACCAGGGAGTTGTTCGCCTTACGCATGATGACCTGGACAAAAATCACCAGCACCATGACGGCAAACATCGCCACCAGAATGATCTCTTCGATTCGATTGAGCACGGAAAAAATACGGTTTTTCCCTTTCATCGGCATAATCAGGCGTATTCCGCAATACGCCCGTCTCCTCCTTTCTCATGGCCGCAGGTTCCGCCTCCGGTCCGGGCTTGAAAACCCGGACCGGAGCGTTTTTCTGCGTTCAGTGCTGGGGCACGGTGACCAGCCAGCGGTCCATCAGCTCGTCGCCGATCTGAGCCCGCAGGTCATCGTACACGGGCTGAACCGCTTCCTTGAAGGCGGCCGTCTCCTCCGGAGTCAGTTCCTCGACGGTTGCGCCCTCTTCCTTAAACCGCTCAATGTACTCCAGCTCGTTGGCCCGCTCCTCTTCGCGCTGCTGCTCACAGGCCAGGGTCACGCCCTCCTCCAGCAGAGCCCGGTCCTCCGGGTCCAGGGACTCGATCCACTCCAGCGAGCAGACAATGGGGAAGGGAGAGCTGGCATGGTTGGTCAGGGTGATGTAGGGGGCAATCTCATGGATGTTGAAATCATTGAACACACCCAGAGAGTGGTCCAGCGCCTCGACAGTACCAGTGGACAGGGATGTGAGTACCTCGTTCCACGACATAGGGGTGGGATTGGCGCCCATGGCGTTCCACGTTTTGATGTCCAAATCATTTTGGGCGATACGGATCTTCTGGCCCTTCAGATCATCCGAATTGTGGTAGGTCCCGGTGCGGCTGATGACCTGCCGCATACCGTTGTAATACATGCCGATGCAGTAATAGCCCGAAGGCGCCAGCGTCTCGTTGAACAGCTCCAGGCCGCCGTTTTCAAAGGTGCCCTCCACCCAGTCCTCATAGGTGGGGTACAGGTAAGGCAGATCCACCGCGCTGGTGGCCGCGCCGGAGACCGAACTGACTACGGAGGACAGGTCGAACTCCATGGTCAGGGTACCCAGCTTCACGCCGGCCACCATGTCCGGGGAGTCGCCCAATTGTCCGTTGGGGTAGACCTCTACCTGGAAGCGCCCGGGCGCCTGCTCCTCCAGCCACTCGCCCAGCCAGACGCTCCAGCGATGGGTAGAGCGGGTATCCGAGTCGGTATGACCGATCTTAATGACGATGGGCTCGTTGGCGTCCGCAGGTTCCGAAGCATTGGTTCCCTGGTCGCTGCCGGTATTGGCCGGAGGGTTGTTCGCATTGTCGCTGGGGCGGGTACAACCGGAAAACAGGGTAAAACTAATAGCTGCAGTCATGGCAAGGGCGATCCATTTTTTCAATTTCATGGTGTTCTCCTCTCTTCCTTAAACAGGATGGTCCATTTTCTTATATTGGCTGGATACTTACAGGTCCAGTCATTGCTTCAGGCTCAGGATGCGGCGGGCCTCAGCAGGAGTGGCGATCTCCCGACCCAGCAGTTTGGCCAGCTGGACGGCTTTTTCCACCATTTCCCCGTTGCTTTTGGCCAGCACACCTTTTTCCAAATAGAGGTTATCCTCGAACCCCACCCGCACATGGCCGCCCATGGCGATGGTCGCCGCAGCGATGGTCCAGGCGTTTTTTCCCAGTCCGGTAGCCGTCCAGGTAGAGCCAGGCGGCACGCTCCCTGCCATAAACACCAGATCCCGGACCGTGGCCGTCATCTGGACGCCCAGCACAAAGTCAAAATGAAGGGGGTGGACCAGCAGGCCCTTCCGGTCGGCCTTGAGGGCGATGTCGATCATTCCTTTGTCAAAGACCTCCAGCTCGGGCTTGATGCCCCGCGCCTGCATGATGCGGGCAAAGTTGAACACGGTGTTGTCGGTGTTGATGAAGATCTCATCTCCGCCGAAGTTGCAGGTCCCGCAGTCCAGCGTGGCGAACTCCGGAACCGGGGTGAGTTCCGTGGACTGGAGTCGCTCCTCGTCGGTCATGCCCACCGCGCCGCCGGTGGAAGGCTGGATGATTACATCGGGGCACTCCTTCAGAATGGCAGTGACGCACTCCTGAAAGCGGCCCTTGTCCTGGGTGGGTGTGCCGTCGTCCCAACGTACATGAAGGTGAATGACGGACGCGCCCGCATCATAGGCGGATTTCGCCTCCCGGGCAATCTCCTCCACCGTATACGGCACCGCCGGGTTTTGCTCCTTGGTCACCTCCGCGCCGCAGATGGCGGCTGTGACGATCAGCTTTTCCGTAACGCTCAACTCCTTTCTGTCTTTAGCCACCGCCGCAATAGCGGTTCACAAAATAGCTCCGCAGCTTTTCCTCCCGGCGCACAATGTCAAAGGCGATCTGGGCATGCCCGGGGTAATAGCCGTTCCCGATGAGCATGGGCACATATTTCCCCACGCCCTCCGCTCCGAGGGATGCCTTCACAAAATCTGTGCTCATGCTGAAAAAATAAATCTTTCCTTCGTCCTTGGTCACCAATATGGCGGACAGTTCCGTATCGCCCACGCTGACTGTGCTCACCGTGAAGTCAGCCAGTCTCCCGTGCATGGCCTCCAGATAACGCTTGTAGGTAATCAGCGGTTCCTGGCCGTTGGCCTGAAGCACCACATCGGCGATTCCCAGACGGCTTACCACGTCGCACTGTTCCTGGGAATACTCCAGGCATACCACCGTACCTGTAGGCGAGACCCGCTTCTTGGCCTCCGCCAGACACAGCAATCCTGCCTTGCCCGCGCCCATCACCACGACCACGTCGCCGGGCTTGGCGTGAACCGCCACCTGGGCCGGCGCCCCCGCCACGTCCATCAGCGCCAGGGAGAGCGGGTCACCCAGATCCTCCGGCAGCTTGGTGTAAATTCCGCTCTCAAACAGGATCGCATCCGCTTTACAGTAAACCTGCTCCGTGTCCAGGTCCATCCCCGTGATCTCATAAATCTTCAGCGGCGTCAGAGACAAGGATACCAATGTGGCGATCTTGTCACCCACCTGGATATCTCCGCGGTCCCGGAGGTCCGCGCCAATCTCCTTCACCCGCCCGATCAAAATTCCGCCGGACTTGGAGACAGGGTCCTGAAACTTTCCCCGCTCCTCCACGATTTTCAAAATTGCCTGGGCGATTTTCTCCTTGTCACCGCCGCACTCCCGTTTCAGCCGGCCAAAGGCAGTTGCGGTGGGCTGGAGCGCAATCACATCGATTCGAATCTCATTGGAACAGATGGTCGGATCGTTGCTGATTTGTTCCGCCGCCTGGGGCAGCAGTCCCTTGGGCGCAATCACCCGGTGACTGCCATACCGGTCTCCTCGCATACGAACTCCTCCTTGGTGGTTTTCACCGTATTTGTCCGTTCTTTTCTCGTTCCGATTGGTTAAATTGCAAGCTCCATGCCAACTTATTTTTTCCTCCCGCCCCTGCAACTTCCGTCTACTTCCCCCGTTCCGGCTACCAAAACGCAAAAGGAGCGATACAAAAACTAATCGCTGATTACTTTTTGTATCGCTCTTTGATGTAAATTCAAATCAGTCCGCTGATTCGTCCTGAATCCCATATTGGTTCAGCTTACGTACCACGGAGGGTTGGCTGATACCCAACTGCTCTGCCATTTTGCGCGTGGAGCCGTACTTCTTTTTGCAAGCCCGCAGAATGGCTGCCTCCTGCCGGGCCAGCTGCTCCTTTAGTGTCCCTTCCGCCTCCGGATCTGCCGGAGGCGGAGGGGCTGCCGCAGCCCCGGGAGATTTGGCAGCGCCATGCTCCCGGCGTCCTTCCTTCTGGTCATAGGCCAGCGCAGTCAGCACGTCCCGCACCTCGATAATCTGATAATCCGTGGTGATCATCAGCCGCTGAATCAAATTCTGCAGTTCCCGGATATTACCCCGGAAGGGTTGATTGGCCAAGAACTCCAGAGTCTGGGCGCTCAGGGTCTTTTTCAGGCCAAATTCACCGTTGTAGCGCTCCACGAAATGCTCGGCCAACGGGACGATGTCCATTCGCCGCTTGCGCAGCGGCTGCACGGTAATGGGGTAGACGTTCAAGCGGTAATAGAGATCCTCCCGGAACAGTCCGCGCTGTACCATCTCTGCCAGGTCCCGGTTGGTGGCCGCCACAATGCGCACATTTACTTTGATGGGGGCGATCCCGCCCACCCGCACGATCTCCTTTTCCTGAATGACCCGCAGCAGTTTAGCCTGAAAGGAGAGCGGAAGCTCTCCTACCTCGTCCAGAAACAACGTCCCGTTCTGTGCCGCCTCCCACAGGCCCATTTTCCCCTTGGCATTTGCCCCGGTAAAGGATCCTTTTTCGTAGCCGAACAGCTCGGATTCCAGCAGATTCTCCGGAATGGCCGCGCAGTTGATTTTAATCATGGGAAAGCTCTTGCGCTCGCTGTTCTGATGGATGATGCGGGCAATGATCTCCTTGCCCACACCGGACTCCCCGTAAATCATCACATTGGAGGTATAGCGGGCCACCTTCAGCGCCTGGCGCAGGGTAGCTTTGGACTCCTTGCTGCGGAAAATATAGCCGCCCACATTGGCGCTGTCGTCCCGGTGCTCCTCCTCCCACCGTTCCCGCCGCTCATGTCGGATTCGCTCCTCCTCCACGGTCTGGAACTGCTGCTGAATCGCCTCCTGCATCCGGGGAAACCGGCGCAGCAGACCCAGGGTGTAGTCCGCGTGCCCCTCCAGAAAACCGGTGTAGGGAATGATTCGCACTTCTTTTCCGATGCTCTCCGCCGTCAGGCCGGCGAATTTATAATCGCAGCCCAGGGTGGCAAAATAAATCACGCCCTTGTTTTTTACAGCCACCAGGCTGGCGATCTCCGTATTGGCGGAATTGATACAGTTGATGACCACGTCAAAGCGGCGGGCGATTCCGCCCTCCTCCACACCGCAGAATCGCTCAATATCTGTGGCGTCCAGAACCAGTACCTCGTCATACAGACCGTACTGCTCCAGCATGGCCCGGCTTTCCCGGTCACGTACCACACCCACCAGTTTGCCATCCCGCTCCATCTTGTCCCGGGCCGCATAGCCGCACAGCAGGCCGGTCCGGCCGCTGGCCCCCAGCACCAGCACCTCCTGTCCGCCCCGCACGATTCGGTGGGTGCAGGCTGGCGCGCCCGCCTCATCCATAGCTGAGATGGCCACTCGCAGCGGCATATCCTGCGGCTTTCGCACCAAGGGTGAGTCGGCGTACAGAATGGCCTGCCCTTCCACCTCCAGCTGGGCGCTCTCGTAGTCCACCGAGCAGATTCGTTCCAGCTTCAGCGGTGTGATGGACAGAGAGACCAGGGAGATCACCTCATCGCCGGTCCGCACGGCGCAGCGATTGGGATAGTCCGGCCCCATACCGGCCACCGTGCCATACAGCATCCCGCCTGTATTGGTCACCGGGTTGTGGAGCTTTCCCCGCTCGCGGATGATCTCCATGACCCGCCGGCGCAGCAGATCGTCGTCGCCCCCGGTCTCCTCCCAGATCTCGCTGAAACTGACCAGATTGATGCTGACGATCTTCACATCAATCAGCAGCTCGTCCCGGCGCAGCTCCATCTGATTATCCACTCTCCAGGCCTGCTGCGCCAGGGAACGCTCCGGCTCCAGCGACCGTCCCAGGCCAAAACTATCCAACACGACGGTCCCTCCCCCTCTTCTGTATTCCTGCACAATTTATATGTAATGTCTCCGCCCATTATAATGCGCATTTCACAAACTCGCAAGTCCAAATCAAAGAAACGGCCCGTCCCAGAGGGACGGGCCGTTTCGCGGACGCTTTACTTCCGTTTGCAGGCCGCCGGGACCACGCAGGTTCCGCTGGCGCGGCAGACCAGCACCGGCTCATCCAGCACATCCGCAGCGGACGCGCTGATCTCCGGCCGGGCCGTAATGACCTTATGGGCGGTGAAAGTCATCTTACGGGAGGTGTTTCCCACCGAGACGATCTCTCCCCTGGCCTCAATGTAGTCGCCGGCATAGACTGGCGCCAAAAACTCCACATTGTCATAGGCACAGAACAGGCCCTCGTCCCCGTCACAGCGGATGAGCAGCTCTGTCGCCACATCCCCGAACAGATGGAGCATATGGGCTCCATCCACCAGATTCCCGCCATAGTGCGCGTCCTTGGCTGACATTCTGACCCGAAGTTCCGACGTGATTTTTTCCATCTTCGTTGCGCTCCCTTCTTGTTTGGGGCGGCCGCCCCTCTGCCCTGGAAAAATGCAAATTTCATGCCAAGTCGCCTTATCCAAAAAACGCGCGGGCCCGAGGGCCCACGCGTTACGGGGTCATTTGAATCTGTTTGTAAAAATCCAGCGTGCGGAAGCCCCGCTCCAGCTGGGTCATGAGGTAGGCCTCCGTCGCCTGGCTCATTCGGCTCAGGCTCTCTCCCTCTAAGGTAAAGGACAGCAGCTTCTTGGCCGGACAGCCGACCACATAGCGCATGGCCTCCAGCGCCGCGCCGGTCAGGGGCATGGAGATGCCCTCCCCCGCCCCCTCCTTGCAGCGGGCGCAGTGGAGCACTCCCTCCGAGAGGTTGAGCCGCGGCCCTTCGGGCTCGGGCACACCGCACACTGCGCAGGCGTCCAGCATGGGCTCGTAGCCCGCCGCGCACAGCGCCCGCAGTTCAAAGGCCGCCTTGACCAGGGCCGGCGGCTTGTCCCACTTGTCCAGCGCGTACAGGCAGTTCAAGATCAGCGAGAGCAGCGCGGGCTGGGGAACTCCCTCCTCGGCCACCGCCTCGGTCACCTCGGCAAAGTAGGAGCCCAGCGCCAGCTTCTCCAGGTCATTCCGCAGGCCACGGAACTCCTCCCGGGTAGAGGCCTCGTTCAGGGTATAATAATCCCGGTACTCAAACAGCGTCATGTCCGACCAGGTCAGCAGCTGGGCGGCCGCCGCCAGCGGGCTCCCCTTGCGCCGGCAGGCCCGGGCCTTGACGGTGCGCTTGCCCCCTTCCGCCGTGAGGACCGTCAGAATTTTGTCCGCTTCTTTATAGTTGGTCTCCCGCAGGACCAAGCCCTGAGTAATAATGTGCATGTACGTCGCTCCTATGTACGGGGCGCGGGAGCTCAGGCGGATCTCTCCCCCGGCTCCCGCACCAACTGGGCCCGTCGGACCAGCACATAGGCCTCTGGCAGTCCGGTGGCCCAGAATAAATTCCAAAGTATCTCGCACTCCATGCTCCCATGCCTCCCGTCTCTGGGATTAGCATGGGCAGCGCGCCGGGGATTATGTCAGGGAATTTCTGTCCCCAGGTCCCCCATCTGTTCCAGGAGCGTCCCGCTCCAGCGCAGCAGCCGTTCAAAGGCCGCGCCGGGCTCGCTTTCGCCGTCCAGACCGCAGGCCAGTATTTCCCGTGCGTCCCCCTCCAGCAGAGGCAGCAGCTCCTTCCGCCCCCGGACCGAACAGCCCGTCCGGAGCTCATACCAGTCCCGCAGCACAAAAAACGCGCCCTTCTGCGCCTCCCACAAAAAAGCCGGCCAGGCGTCCCGGTCCGCATACAGGTATGTATGACAGGTAGCGTGATACAGATTGGCCGCACCGTTTTGTACCGCCTCCGCCAGATCGTGCCTGGTAAAGCCAGGCAGCAGGTCCTCCAGCGCCCCATACCAGGGGCGGGTGTCCTCCGCCAGCTGAAGCAGATCGTATTTGGGCCAGCTGCGCAGCTCCCGCCGGCCGCAGATAAATCCACAGGTCTTGTCTCCCTCCGGCAGCGCGCGCACGACGGTCCGGTAGGTATCCAGGTCGGTCCGGTGGACGGTGTCCAGCACCGTCACCACGTCGATGTCGCTCTGCTCCGTGGCTTCGCCCCGGCCGTAGCTGCCCTGAAGGCCCAGAAACAGCAGCCGTGCCCCGAATGTCCGGGTCAGCTGCTCCGCCAGTTCATTCATCCAAGACTCGATCTCAACCAATCCTCGCACCTCCCAAAACACTATGACGCGGCGCGCTTTCACGTGAGAAAACTGGCCCCCGCTGCGTCCGCTCCCTTTTAGTCTTCGGTATATCCGAAATTCTGAATTGCTGTGGGATTGTCACGCCAGTTTCGCCCCACGGAATGTCTCATTCCGCGGGGACCCCGATTTTTTCTTCCTCGGCGGAAGTAAATTCCGCCTCCGGCAAGGTTTTGCTGCGCAAAACGCTTGACGCGCCATCGGCGCGGCGCGCCTTCGCGCGAGAAAACTGGCACCTGCTGCGTCCGCTCCCTTTTAGTCTTCGGTATATCCGAAATTCTGAATCGCCGCAGGATTATCGCGCCAGTTTTCTTTGACCTTCACCCAGGTCTCCAGGTAAACCTTGGCGCCCATGAAGCGCTCCATATCCTCCCGGGCCTGGGAGGATATTTTTTTCAGCATCGCGCCGTTTTTCCCGATGATAATTCCCTTGTGGGACTCCTTTTCGCAGTAAATGGTCGCGTGGATGTCGATGATGTCGTTGTCCCGCTGCGAAAACTTCGTGATCTCCACCGCCGTGCCGTGGGGCACTTCCTTGTCCAGGCAGCGCAGCAGCTTCTCCCGTAAAATTTCGCTCATGATCTGCCGCTCCGGCTGGTCGGTGATCATATCCTCCGGGAAGAGCTGAGGCCCCTCGGGCAGCCAGCCCCCCAGGACGTCCATCAGTTCGTCCACGCCCTCCCCCGTCCGGGCGGAGATGGGCAGGACCGCATTCCAGTCAAAGGCCTGTCCGTAGACCGCCATGACCGCCAGCAGGTCCTCTTTTTTTACCGTGTCAATCTTATTGATGACCAGCGCCGCCGGCACGCCCAGAGTCTTGATGCGGCCGATCAGCTCCTGTTCCGGCCCGCCGATGTTGGCGATGGGCTCCACCAGGAGCATCACCGCGTCCACATCGGCCACCGAATCCTTGACGACCTTTACCATGTAGTCTCCCAGCCGGGTGCGCGCCTTATGCAGGCCGGGCGTATCCAAAAACACAAACTGGCTCTCGCCGCGGTTGACCACTGCCGTGATTCGGTTGCGGGTGGTCTGGGGCTTGTCCGACACGATGGCGATTTTCTCCCCCGCCAGGGCGTTGGTCAAGGTGGACTTGCCCACGTTGGGCCGTCCGCAGATGGTGATGATTCCAGATTTTTTGATGTTCATAGGTGATCCTCAACTTTCCTGAGCCATAAAATAGTCGTCCCCGCCCCACGTTGCGGGGTTAGTTTCGCTGCGTCTCGTTCTCCCGGGTCAGTCCCAGCTCGGCCAGGATGGCTTCCTCCCGCTCCCGCATCCGGGCCTTCCGCACGCCCTCATCCGTGTGGTCATAGCCCAGCAGGTGGAGCACGGAGTGGACCGTCAGATAGCTCACTTCCCGCTCCAGGCTGTGGCCGAACTCCGCCGCCTGGGCCCGGGCCCGCTCCAGCGAGATGCACATGTCGCCCAGGGCAATCAGTCCGGTGTCGGGATCGGAGCACAGGGCGGAAGGCAGATAGCCCTCCGGTATGTCGAACATGGGGAAGGAGAGCACGTCGGTGGCCTGGTCGATGCCCCGCATCCGCTTGTTCAGGGCCTGGATGCCCGCGTCATCGGTGAGCAGTACGTTGATCTCGCAGGGCAGATTCATACCCTGGGCCGCCAGGGCGGTCAAAATCACCCGCTTGACGTGGTCCTCCATCCCCTCGGGCAGCTCCACATCGGACGACAAAATAATATCATGTTCCATGGTCGTTTCTCCTCTTTCTCATTTGTTTCGTTTGGCGCTGCGGCGGTTTTCATCCTCCTCATAGGCCTGGATGATGCGCTGCACAATCACATGGCGCACCACGTCGCTCTGGGTCAGGCGGCAGATGGCGATGTCCTCCACGTCCCGCAGCACCCGCATGGCCTCCTTCAGGCCGGAGACCTTATCCCCCGGCAGGTCGATCTGGGTGATGTCGCCGGTGATCACGATTTTAGAGCCAAAGCCCAGACGGGTAAGGAACATCTTCATCTGCTCCCGGCTGGTATTCTGGGCCTCGTCCAGAATAATAAAGGAATCGTCCAGGGTGCGGCCGCGCATATAGGCCAGGGGCGCCACCTCGATGTTGCCCCGCTCCAGGTACTTGTTGTAGGTCTCCGCCCCCAGCATATCGAACAGCGCGTCGTACAGCGGCCGCAGGTAGGGGTCCACCTTGGACTGGAGATCGCCGGGCAGGAAGCCCAGCCGCTCGCCCGCCTCCACCGCCGGCCGGGTGAGGATGATGCGGTTAACCGTCTTATCCCGGAAGGCGGTGACGGCGGCCGCCACCGCCAGATAGGTCTTGCCGGTACCCGCCGGGCCCACGCCCAGGGTGATCGTGTTCTTCTTGATGGCCTCCACATACTTTTTCTGGCCGATGGTCTTGGCCTTGATGGGCTTGCCCTTGGCGGTGACGCACAGCACATCCTTGGCCAGGTCCGCAATGCGCCCCTCGTTGCCCGAGCGCACCAGCTCGATGATGTAGCGCACGTTCTGCTCGTTGATGGCCTCCCCCCGGGCGGAGAGGGAGAGCAGCCCCTCGATGGCCTTGACCGCGTGCATCACGTCCTCCGCCTCGCCGGCGATCTTCAGTTCGGAATCCCGCGTCACCACGCTGACGTGGAGCTCCTGCTCGATCAGGCGGATATTCTCGTCGAACAGGCCGAACAGGTTGACCGCCTCTTCCATCCGTTCCATGCTGATGGTTTGTTCTATCATTGGTAACACCTTCAATTTGTCTGAGTCGCGTTTTCCTCCGTACCCGTCCCGCCGGGGAGATAGCCCACATCGCCTTCCCGTTCCACGGTCTTGCCGATCTGCTCGTAGCACTCTGCCAGCAGCGTCACCGTAAACATTCCGTCCTCCACCGCCGCGGTATAGTCGGTCCGGAGACATTCCCCGTCCGTCTCCTGCAGGATCTCGTCCAAATCCCGGCGCAGGCCGTCCTCCAACAGCCGCTGGGCCTCCTCCTGATTCAGCTCCACCGGCTCCGTTGTGTACGCCCGGGCGGTCTCCCGGATGAGCGAGATGGGAAGCTGGGTCCCGCCCCAGAGCGTCAGGGTACTGGTATGGGTTATTTTATCATATTGCGCATAGGAAATTCTACTGTTTTGATAAAAATTCAGACGATTTCCCAGGAAATTCAAGGCCAGGCGGGTCTCGCTCTCTCCTGTGTACACCTTGACCGGCGCTGTCAGAGGGATCTCCGCCCGCAGGGTGCGCCAGGTCCGGGCCCATACCGTTCCGGTGGCGTGGACAATGTAGGTGCCCATATCCACCTCGGAAAAGGTGATCTCCGGCAGGTCCATAAAGCCGGTGATAAGGACCTCTCCCTCCACCACCGTGTCGCCGGTCTGGAACAGCGCCTGTCCGGCAGTCACTGTCATCTCTGTGATGATTCCCGACGCGGTGGCCACAATGTCTGCCGGGGTGGTCTGATCCAGCAGCTCGGGGGCCGGGTCGGCCTCCCGCACCTGCACCTCTGCCCGGCAGCCGTGCAGGTTGATGGCCAGGAAGGAGAGCTCCTCCAGCTCGATGAGGGCGGTGTTGGCGATCTCCTTCTCCTCCAGGCCGGGCCCATAGGCCCCCACCTTCAGCCCCAGCCGCTCCAGCTCCGCCAGAATCACGGCGGTGGGCACGGTCTCATTCCCCTCCACATCCACCACCAGGATAAATTGTGACAGGACGCTCAGCGTCAGGATGCACAGCGCCAGGCCCGCCACAAAGGCGTATCGCTTCCGAAAGCCCAGGGCCAGGGCGGGCAGTCCCTGTTCCCGGGGCGCCCGCAGCTCGCACATGGCGCGCTGGGCCAGCTTGTTCAGCTGTCGATACGCCCGGAAGGACACGGTAAAGCGGAAGGTGGTGGCGTCCACCCACCTCAGGTTCCAGAACCCGACGCCGTTCTGGGCGCACAGGTTCAGCAGGCGCTCAGGAAACGCGCCGTACACCTCGACCTCCACATAGCCCCGCAGCAAATTTACCAACCATTGCATAGCGTTCCCTCACGAAAAATCCACACTGGCGATGCGCCCAGTGATCAGCAGCTCCGTCGGGTTCATGGATCGCAGCTCCAATCCCTCGCCCTTGACCCGCACCACCAGCTTTCCGCCGGAGATGTGGATCTCGTCCGTGCCGTAGGCCAGGATTCCCTTGTGGTATTCCATCCGGAATTCCCGGTCCCCCAGCAGCTCGATCCGCGGCATGCCCGCCACCACATCGCTGGGCAGGTCCAGCGCCGCCGAGGTCTTTTCCAGGAAGCTTTCCTTTCTGTCCAAACCCACCACCTCCTGGACAACATATGAAAACGGCCGGGACGATTTGCCTGTCCCAGCCGCAGCCGCCCAAAAAAGTTCCCCGGTTAATCCCGGCAGACCTCACGCGCAGGTTCTGCGCATAATGGCCCCGGCCCCCGCATATATCTCTGAGACGGAGGTGACTCTATGTTCCGTCTCTTGTCGAAGCGTTCCGTCCGGGATCTGGTCTGCTGCGCCGCCCTGCTCACGGCCGCCCTGGGGCTGATTCTGGCCCCCACGGAGGCCATGGAGGGTGCCAAAACCGGACTGACCCTGTGCTTCAACGTCATCATCCCCTCCCTGTTTCCCTTTTTCGTCCTCTCCTCCCTGCTGGTGGAGCTAGGGCTGGCCGCCTATCTGGGCCGGGCGCTGGAGCCGGTGATGCGCCCCCTGTTCCGGGTCAACGGCGCCTGCGCCACCGCCGTGGCTCTGGGATTCGTGGGCGGCTACCCCGTAGGTGCGCGCACCGCCCTCTCCCTCTACGAAAAAGGGTTGTGCTCCAAGACGGAAGCCGAGCGCCTGCTCGCCTTCTGCAACAACTCCGGCCCCGCCTTTATCCTCGGCGTGGTAGGCGCGGGGGTGTTCGCCAGCAGCCGGGTAGGTCTGCTGCTCTATCTGGTCCACGCCCTGGCCTCCCTGCTGGTGGGGCTGCTGTTCCGCTTCTACGGGCGGGAGGAGGGGTCTGCCCGGCGCGGCGGGACACACGTGGAATCGGTCCGCTTCACCAGCGCCTTCACCGGCTCCGTGACCCGCTCCTTCCAGAGCACGCTGAGCATCTGCGCCTTTGTGGTGTTCTTCTCCGTGGTCATCACGCTACTCTCCCGCTTTGGGATTCTCGCCGCCCTGGCCCACGGGCTTTCCGCCCTGTGCGCGCCCTTCGGCCTGACTGAGGCCTGGGCCTCCCGCCTGCTCACCGGACTGCTGGAGATCTCCTCCGGCGTATGGTCTCTCTCCGGCTCGGGCACGCTGGCCGGCCGGGTCTCTATGGCCGCCTTCATGCTGGGCTGGGCCGGAATCTCCGTCCACTGCCAGGTGCTCTCCTTTTTGAGTGACAGCGGGCTGTCCGTCCGTACCTATCTGCTGGGCAAGCTGCTCCACGGCGGTTTTTCCGCCGCCCTAGTCTGGGGACTCACCCGTCTGTTTCCCCTGGCAGAGCCCGTGTCCGCCTATCTGGCCGAACAGGTGGAGACCCTGTCGGAGCTGGATTTTTCCACCGCTTTGACCATCTCCACCGTCTCGGCCTGGGTACTGTGGCTGGGCTGCTTTGCCGTCGCCGCACTGATGGTGCGAAAAAGCAGTAGAAAAAAGAGCCGCCGTGTAGTATAATGTCCTCAAATCAACTGCAAGGCGGTCGGACTGCGGGCTTCAGCCGGAGCGCGCGGCGGCCATGGTCCGCCAAAGGAGCGAGCTCTATGCTGTTTTCCAAACAAATCGAACCACGCTGCGCCTACTGCAAGCGCGGCGCGCGGCTGGATGACGACCGCGTGATGTGCCTGAAAAAGGGAATCGTCTCCGCCGGCGGCCAGTGCCGCCGGTTCCGCTACGATCCCCTCAAGCGCGTGCCGCCCAAGCCGGCTGTGCCCGATTTTTCCAAGCTCTCCGACGAGGATTTCAGTCTCTGATCTCACATTGTCCACGACGCCAGCGGGCGGGACCAAACCGGTCCCGCCCGCTTTGCATTTTCTGCTCATCCGGAACGCCCGGTTCCGGCCCCGCGCTCACTCCGGCAATTCTTCGGTCTCCGCCGGGTCCTTGAGCTTGGCACGGATCAGGTCCATGACGGCCTTCTCCCCGTTGGTCAGCTCCCGGGGCATGGGGTGAAACATGCAGGCCATGGCGGGCATGGGAAAATCCCGTACCTCCATGGGACAGATCTTGCCCCCCAGCACATAGCGGTCCCGGTCCCCCGCAATGGCGGGAAATAGACAGGCCACGTTCTGATTCTCCGCCACCATCTGAAAGATACTCTCCTGATGCATCAGGAAAAAGGGGGTATTGGGCGAAAAATAGTCAAAAATGCGTCGGAATGCCAGCCGCTTGTTTTCATTGGGGAAAATGGCCAGAGTCAGCACCGACAGATCGCGCAGCTCCAGCTCCCCCTTGGCCGCCAGCGGATGCTCACTGTTCAGGTAGACATAATACTGGTCATGGCGCAAAGTCTCCAGCAGGTAGCCGTTCTCCTGCGCGAATTGGATGTACTGCGTTTGAATCGCCGGAACGGGCACCGCTCCCGCCACGCCGATCATACGTTTTTTGGTCAGCAGGGACAACATACTTTCATCCCGGGCTTCATATTGCAGCAGCTGCAAATTGGGGTACCGCTTCCGGCACTCCAGCATGATGGATGGGATGATGGTATTGCACACCGAAGTGGAGGCCACCAGCCGCACCACACCATCCACCTGGCTGCGTGCGGTGCGGATTCCGTTCCACCGCTCGCTGATTCGGATGATCTCGTCGATATCCGCCTCGATCTGCTCCCCCTCCGGCGTCAGGCTGACCCCCTGCTTCGAACGCTCAAAGATCTTAAAGCCCACCTTGTCCTCCATGCTGCCGATGGCGGAACGCAGCGCCTGGGGACTGATATACAGATTTTGCGCCGCCCGGTTGATGGAGCGGCACGCCATGACTTCTTTCAGATATTGAAACTGTTTGAACGGCATTCCCCGGCACCTCTTCTCCCATGGGAGAAATTTTTTGCAACGTGTCCAATCCGGAAACTCCTATCCGGATTTTTTTGTGCATGTTATGATTTTAACAGTATTCTAGCAGAAACAGTCAAAATTTTCAATATCGCAGGAGGAATACCGGTATGAATATCACGATGGAAGGAAAAGTCATCATCGTCACGGGCGGCGCCACCGGCATGGGCCGGGAGACCGCGCTTCTCTTCGGCCGCGAAGGGGCCAAGGTGGCCGTCGTCACCGCCAAGAACGTGGCCGGCGGCCAGGCAGTGGTCCAGGAGATCAAGGATTCCGGCGGCGAGGCCATCTTTATTCAGTGCGATATCGCCCACGAGGACCAGGTGGAGCGCATGGTGGACGAGACGGTCAAGGCCTTCGGCCATCTGGACTTTGCCTTCAACAACGCCGGCGTGGGCCCAGACGAGATTCGTATGCCTGCCCAGTCGGTGGCCGATCAGGAGGAGAAATTCTGGGACGAGATCCTTGACACCAACCTGAAGGGCACCTATCTGTGCATGAAGCATGAG
Organism: Clostridiales bacterium; assembly: GCA_019415645.1. GTDB lineage: Bacteria > Bacillota > Clostridia > Oscillospirales > Oscillospiraceae > DXYV01. The sequence goes on along the minus strand of DXYV01000027.1, from coordinate 8,146 downwards.
ATTCGCCAGCTCATCCGTCAGGGCCAGGGCGGCGCCATCGTCAACACCGGCTCCCTGGGCGGCATCAAGTTCGTCCCCACCATGGGCGCTTACGCCGCCAGCAAGAGCGGTCTGATCGGCCTGAGCAAGACCGCTGCCATCGAGGTAGGGCCGGAGAACATCCGGGTCAACGTCATCTGCCCCGGCGCCACCACCGGCACCAAGCTAATGGACAACATGATCGCCACCACGCCCGGCCATGCCGAGCGCGTGGCCGCCGGCATCCCCCTCCGCCGCCTGGGCACTGCCAAGGAGGTAGCGCTGAACGTATTCTTCCTGTGCAGCGACATGGCCGCCTACATCACGGGCCAGGCCATCTGCCTGGACGGCGGCAACAGCGCCGGCGCGGCCAAGCGCGGCGGCGTGGGCTGATCGGAGGCTGACATGGCGTTTCAGGAGTATTACCCTCATCTGTTTGCCCCCATGTATGCGGGCAAGCACCAGATCCGCTTCAAGAACCGGGTGTTCACCTCGCCCATGAGCTCGGAGAACGACCCGGCCAGCCAGGTCATGCAGGATGACAACGTGGAATTCTACGCCAAGCGGGCTCGGGGCGGCGCCGGCTGCGTCCACGTGGGCGAGACCCGCTTTGACAAGGTCAACAGCGTGGCCCATCCCTGCCAGCTGGATCTGACCGACCCCAAGACCCTGCCCCAGCTCAACAAGTTCAACAACTACGCCCACACCTATGGGGCCCGGACCTCGCTGGAGCTCAACCACGCCGGTCATTTCGCCATTCCCGCGTTCAACGACGGCCATACGCCGCCCATGAGCGCCACCGTCCGGCGGATGCCCAACGGCAATCTGGTCCGGGAGATGAGCGAGGAGGATATGGACTATGTGGCCGACATCTACGCCAACGCCATCCACATGGCCTGGCGGGGCGGCTTCGACATGGCCTGTCTCCACTACGGACACGGCTGGCTCTTCGGCGGCTGGCTCTCCCCCCTGCTCAACCAGCGGACCGACCGCCACGGCGGCAGTCTGGAAAACCGCGTGCGCTTCCCTCGCATGGTCATTGAGCGCATCCGCCAGAAGGTGGGCGACAACATCCTGCTGGAGCTGCGGCTGAGCGGCTCCGAACTCACCCCCGGCGGCCTGGAGATCGAGGACACCATCGAGATCATCAAGATGCTGGAGGACGTGGTGGATCTGGTCCACATCTCCTCCGGCACCCGCTGGAACGCGGATACCCGGGGCGATATGCACCCCACCTGCTTCGTCCAGCCCGGCCACACCGCCCCCATGGCGCTGAAAGTAAAGCAGGCGGGAATCAAAATTCCTGTGGGCTGCGTGGGCGGCGTCAACACCCCGGAACTGGCCGAGAAGATTCTGGCTGAGGGTATGGCTGACTATGTGCTCCTGGCCCGCCCCTGGGTCGCCGATCCGGAGTGGGCCAACAAGGCCCGGGCCGGCCGGGCGGACGATATCTGCCCCTGCATCCGCTGCAACCACTGCATTGACGGCGCCCTTCGCAAGGCCATCTCCAAGTCGGTGCTGGACGACGAGTCCGCCAGCCTGAACTTCGCCTGCGCGGTCAATCCCCTGTATGGCTGCTATGCCTACCGGGAGAAATTCCCGCCCGCCGGCTGCGTCAAGAACGTTGTGGTGGTGGGCGGCGGCGTGGCCGGAATGCAGGCCGCGCTGGAGGCCAGTATCCGCGGCCACAACGTCACACTGCTGGAGCAGTCCGACCGTCTGGGCGGCTGGCTCAATGTCTATCCGGACCGGCTCTGGTTCAAGAAGGATCTGGCCCGGCTGCGGGATTACTTCATCAAGCAGGTCCGCGACCGGAAAATCGAAATCCGCCTGAACACCAGAGGGACCCGGGACCTGGTGGAGGCCCTCAACCCCGACGCAGTGATCGTGGCGGTGGGCTCGGTCCCCAATGTGCCCCCGCTGCCCGGTGCGGACGGTCCCAATGTGATGCTCGGCGTGGATGTGTTCGGCCGGGAGGAACAGGTGGGCAAGCGGGTCGTCATCGTGGGCGGCGGCCAGGTGGGCTGCGAGCTGTCCATCCATCTGGGTGAACGCGGCTGCATCCCCACGGTGCTGGAAATGGGCGAATATCTGGCCGCCGACGCCAAGCTCAGCTCCCGGCTCCATGTACTGCGGCAGATGGACCGCACCCAAGGCGTCACTTCCCACACCCAGACCCGCTGCCTGGCCATTACGCCGGAGGGCGTACAGGCTGAGAATGAGAAAGGCGAGACGGTCTTCTTCCCAGCGGATACGGTGGTACTGTGTACCGGCATGAAGGCCCGGGCCGAGGAGCGGGACTCCTTCCTGGGCGTTGCCTTCGATGTGATTCCAGTGGGCGACTGTGAGCGGCCCGGTCTGGTCAAGGACGCGATTCACAGCGGCTTCAACGCGGCCCTGAGCTTGCATGCATTTGACTAAGAGAGGAAAGGAAGGATATCACTATGGCACACAAGTATTACCCCCATTTGTTTGAGCCCCTCTATGTGGGCAAGCAGCAGGTCGAGTTCAAAAACCGTATTTTCATGGCGCCCATGAGTACGGAGCACGACCCGGCCAGCCACGTCATGCTGGACGACAGCATTGAATTCTATGCCAAGCGGGCCCGGGGCGGCGCCGGCTGCGTCCACGTGGGTGAGACCCGCTTTGACCTGTCCACCTGCGCCTCCCACCCCGCCCAACTGGATCTGACCGACATCCGGACCCTGCCCCAACTGAACAAGTTCAACAATTATGCCCACGCCTATGGCGCGCGCACCTCGGTAGAGCTCAATCACTCCGGCCACTTCGCCATTCCGGAGTTCAACGACGGAAAAACTATTCCCATCAGCGCCGTGGACCGCGTCATGCCCAACGGCCAGAAGGTCCGTGCCATGACCGAGGACGACATGAACTATGTGGCGGACATCGTCGCCAAGGGTGTCCATATGGCCTGGCGGGGCGGATTCGACATGGTCTGCCTGCACTATGGACACGGCTGGCTCTTCGGCGGCTGGCTCTCCCCACTGATCAACACCCGCACCGACGGCCACGGCGGCAGCCGGGAAAACCGCATCAAATTCCCGCGTATGGTGCTGGAGCGCGTGCGCCAGAAGATGGGCAGCAACATCCTCATCGAGCTGCGGATGAGCGGCTCGGAGATGTCCCCTGGCGGCATCGAGATCGAGGACACCATCTATTACATCAAGGAGCTGGAGGACCTGGCGGACCTGGTCCACATCTCCGCCGCTACCCGTTTTGACGCCAGGACCCGCGGCTTCATGCATCCCTCCTGCTTTATCGCCCATGGCCATAATGCGGCCATGTCCGAGCAGGTGAAAAAGGCCGGGGTCAAGATTCCCGTGGGCGTCGTGGGCGGCATCAACACCCCGGAACTGGCCGAGGAGATCATCGCCTCCGGCAAAGCGGACTATGTGCTCATGGGCCGTCAGTGGATCGCTGACGAGGAGTGGGCCAACAAGGCCCGGGCCGGCCGGGCGGACGACATCCGCACCTGCATCCGCTGCAACAACTGCTGCGACGGCGCCATGCGCAAAGCCATTGCCGACGCCGTACTGGATGACGAGTCCTCCACCTGGAACTTCAGCTGCGCGGTGAACCCGACCTATGGCAGCCATTTCTACAAAGAGAAGTTCCCGCCCGCCGGCTGCGTCAAAAAGGTGGCGGTCATCGGCGGCGGCCCGGCCGGACTGGAGGCCGCGCTGGAGGCCAACGCCCGGGGCCATGAGGTGACCCTCTTCGAGCGCAGCGACAAGCTGGGCGGCCAGCTCAACCTGTTCGCTGACCGCTTCTGGTTCAAGGACGACGTGGCCAACTTCCGCAATTACCTGATCAAACAGGTGCGGGACGCCGCCATCAAGGTGCGGCTCAACTGCGAGGCCGCCGCCGAGCAGATTTCGCGCATGAAGTTCGACGCGGTCATTGTGGCCGTGGGTTCCGAGGCCGCTGTGCCGCCCATTCCCGGCGTGGAGAAGCCCCATGTGCTTCAGGGCGTAGACGTATTTGGCCGTGAGGAGCAGCTCGGCAAACGCGTCGTCATCATCGGCGGCGGCCAGGTAGGCTGTGAAATGGCCGTCCATTTGGGCGAGCACGGCTGTATCCCCACCGTGGTGGAAATGGAGGAGCACATCGCCCGCGACGCCAATCTGGGCCCCCGGATGATGCTGCTGCGCCAGCTGGGTCTCAATCCGGATATTCAAATCAAAACCAAGACCCGCTGCCTGGCTATCGAGGACGACGGCGTGCTGGTCTCCACGCCGGACGGCGAGGAGCGGCTGCCCGCAGACTCCGTGCTTCTGTGCACCGGCCGGGTGGCCAATGCCGCCCAGCGGGACTCCTTCCGGGACACCGCCTTTGATGTCATTCCTGTGGGCGACTGCAAAAAACCCGGTATGATCAAGGAGGCGGTCCATGACGGTTTCGACGCGGCCCTGAGCTTGCATCGCTTTTGAGCGCCTTACGGCGCACTGTTCCATGCGCAGCATTCAAAAAGACTATTTTTTGAGGGGGAAATTTTATGAGTCAAGCAGCTGGAACTAAAACACTGCCCATCAAAGCTATTATTTCGTGGATCGTTACGATCTTGGTCCCGGTCATCTTATTGCTGATCCCGACCAGCGAAACCTACACCAGTGAACTGCGCATTTTCTTCGCGCTGACCATTTGCGCCATTCTGATGTTCGCGTTCGATCAGGTCCACAGCGCCATTCCCGCGCTCCTGCTTCCGCTGGCCTACGCGGTGACCGGAATCGTGGACTTCGGCACCGCCATGGCCCCCTGGACCCAGCCGGTGGTCTGGATCGTCTTTGGCTGTTTCCTGATTGCCGCCATCTACGACCGGGTGGGCATCCTCAAGCGGATTGGCTACTGGGCCATTATCAAGACGGGTGCCTCTTATAAGGGCATCATTTACGGCTTTTTCCTGGCCGGCCTGATTCTAAACCTGCTGGTCCCCAGCGCCTGGGTGTGCATGGTGTTTCTGGCCCTGGGCCGCAGCATCTGCGAAGCCTTCGATCTGGGTAAGTCCAAAGCAGCCTGTGGTATCTATATGTCGGCCATTTTGGGTTATATGGAAGCCCAGCTGTTTATCTATGCGCCCACCCAGGTGGGCGTGGCCCTGGGCGCAGCGGGCATTCAGGTATCCTATTTTGAATTCCTCAAACAGAATTTGGCAATGATCCCGCTGTTCTTCATCCTCTGCCTGATGATCCCAAGACTGATGAAGCCGGAGAAGGAGATCAACGGCAAGCTGTATTTCCAGTCCGAGTATGAAAAGCTGGGCAAAATGACCGGCGACGAAAAGAAGTGTCTGGTTGTGGCCGTGCTGCTCATCGTCTACCTGTTCACCGCCCAGTTCCATGGTCTGGCCGAGGTGTACGGCTTCCTGGTCGCCCCTGCTATCCTCTACTTCCCCGGTATGCGGGTTGCCAAGAAGGAGGACTTCGCCGGCGTCAACCTGTCCACCCTGGTCTTTGTCGGCGGCTGCATGGCCATCGGCACCGTGGCCAACGCCGTGGGCGCGGGCCAGTTTATCGCGGACGCTCTGGCTCCCGTGCTGTCCAGCACCGGCGCCTATGGTTTCACCCTGCTGTCCTATGTGTTCGGCTTCGTCATCAACTTCGCCCTGACGCCGCTGGCCGCCATGACCTCCCTGTCTGCGCCTCTGGCCGATATCGCCACCGGAATCGGCGTCAATCCCGCCCCGGTTCTGTATTCCTATGTGCTGGGTCTGGACAACCTGCTAATGCCCTATGAGTCCGGCATGCACCTGGTGGCCTTCACCTTCGGCGGCATGTACCTAAAGGACTTTGCCAAGCTCATGGGTGTCAAGGCCCTGATCATGCTGGTCTATCTGGCCGCCATCGGCATCCCCTACTGGATGCTGATCGGCCTGCTCTAACCATACGCCGGCCTCTGGCCACTGATAATCCCTGCGGAAAGGAACGTCATTGTGAAAAAAATTGATTTTCGCGTCCGGCCTCCCTTTGGCCATTACCTGAAGTTTTATGAAGATCTGGACGACCTGGAGCGCAGCTCCTACGGGCACACCGAGACCCATATGCCGCCCTCCGTCCGGGAAAAGTCCGTGGATCTGCTGATTCAGGAGATGGACGCCGCGGGCATCGACCTGGCGGTGGTTCCGGGCCGGGATGAGTTTGGCGTCACTTATGAGGAGCTGCTGGAGCTCAGCCATCAATACCCCGGACGCTTCATTCTGTTCCCCTCGGTCAATCCCCTCTCCGGCCAGCAGGCGCTGGACGAGGTCCGGCGCACCGTTCTGGAGGGCGAGGGCAAGGGAATCGCCATTGAAAGCGGCTTCTCCCCGGAGACCTACTTTACCGCCGACGACGAGCGTCTGTTCCCGCTCTATCAGATGCTGGAGGAGAATCAGATTCCTCTGATGATCAATTACAGCGCGCACGCCATGAAGGGCGCGCCCTTTGATCCGGAGGCCCCTCGCCGTCTGGACATCGCTGCCCGCAAATTCCCCGGCCTGACCTTTATCGTGGCCCACGGCGGCTGGCCCTGGACCAAGGAGTGCATCGCCCTGGCCATGATCGACAAGAACGTCTATCTGCTCCCCGATGCCTATGGCACCATTGCCCCCGGCTCGGAGGATTACGCCAAGGCCGCCAAAAAGCTGGCCAAAGGCAAGATTCTCTTCGGCTCGGCCCACCCCCTGGCCCCCACGCAGGCCGCGGCGGAATATGTGGACCGCAACTGGGGACTGGAGGGCGAGGCCAAACGGGAAGTATTCTACGACGTGGCTGCCCGTATCCTCAAGCTGTAAACATGTTTTCTTCCTACTCTCCCCATAACACGCGGAACGCCCGGAGCAAAGAGCTCCGGGCGTTCTGCTTTTCTTTTATAACCGCTTCTCTCTTCTACTGTTCTGCAAAGCATACAAGAAGGCCTGTAGAAAAATGAGCCAGACGTGCGGTTTTCTGCCGTCTTGCTTTATCCTTGTCCTTTCGGCTTGAGCAGGCGCGCACTGAACAGGGCCACCAGCGGGACCGTCAATATGATTCCCACCGAACCGGCCACGCTCTGAATCAGTTCGATGGCCATATTGTCGCTGTTGATGATCTGAATCAGCGGGTAACCGTAGACCTGGAACAAAATCAGCATGTTCAGCGCCGCACCGGCGAAGGCCAAGATCAGGGTGTTCGCCATGGTGCCCATAGCGTCCCGCCCGATGTTCATCCCGGAGCGGAAGATACGGCCCGGCGTAATCGCAGGCTCCACCTCGCACAGCTCACTGCAGGCCGAGGCAATGGACATGGCCACGTCCATCACCGCGCCCAGCGCGGCGATCAAAATACCGCTGACCAACAGGCCCCGAATCTGAATGGGGTCGTCATACGCCCGGAGGACCAGATCCTCCGCCTCGGACATATTGAAGCCGCTGATAGGCGTGATGGTCCCCACCGCCCAGGCGAACAGTCCCGCCGCGGCCACGCCGCAGGCGCAGCCGAGAACGGCGCACAGTGTTTTCCGGGTAAAGCCCGTGAGCATCAGCAGGGAAGCAACGGCGGTCAGGGTCGCGATCGCCACCGAGGCGGGAATGGGCGGTGCGCCGCGGAGGATGAGGGGAATCAGAAGAAACCAGATTCCCGCCAGGGTATAAGCCAGCCCCAGCAGCGCCATGACCCCCTTCTTTCCGCCGATCACAATCAAAATCAGGCAGAACACGGCGATCATTCCCAGCAACACGGTTCCCCGGTCATAGTTGGGAACGGAGACGATATAGGGCTCCCCCGCGTCGTCCAGGTCCAGGCGCACGATCACCCGGGTGCCCACCTTACAGTCCACATTGGAATAGGCGCTGAGATAATTGACCGTCTCCAGAACAGCGCCCCGGTAGGGACCGCTGAGCACCTCCACCTCGATCTCCTGCGCTCCCAGTCTCAGGCCCTCGCTCCAGTCTTCCGGCTGGGCGTTATCGGCCAGCACGTCTGTCACCCGCGCCGTGGCAAACAGCCGTTTCTGGGCCGCAGTCAGCTCCCCCGTATCGCGGCTCAGAAGCACCCCGCCCAGAACCAGCACCAGCAGGAGGACCGCTCCGGTCACAAGGCCGGCCAGCCGTCGGACGGTCCATGGACCGGCGGCGGCCGGAGGCGTTGGGGTT
>DXYV01000026.1:22829-37759 GCA_019415645.1 Clostridiales bacterium | reverse complement strand
CTTAGTTGGCTTTCTCCGAATGAATTCACTGTCCAATATGTTTGACAAACCTACACTGAAACGATCCGATACACAGTACTTCTCCCTTGCATTATCGGATGGAATATGATATAATAAAAACAAATTTTTAGGATCGTTTTTATTTGGGAATGGGTGTGATGGCGTGCCAAAGGTAGCTTATTCGGACGAGGACAGAGAGCGTATCCGAACGCAGCTTGTTGCAGTTGGGCTTGAGCTAATGGCAAAGCAGGGCATACAGCATACAACTGTGGAGCAAGTATATAAAAAAGTTGGAATTTCGCGGACGTTCTTCTATTCTTTTTTCTCAACGAAGGAAGATTTGATCGTTGAAACGCTTTATTTGCAGCAGCCCAGAATTATCAAATATGTGCAAACACTGATGGCCGATTCCACATTAAGCTGGCGTGATGCTGCAAAAAAATTTCTCCACGCCTGTTGTTATGGAGAGAAAAACGGAATTGCCGTTTTAACGATTGAAGAGCAGCAGCTTATTTTTAAGCGTCTGTCAATGGAGAGCTATCAAGTGTTTCGCCAAAAGCAGCTTCGCTTGTTTGGAGAAATTTTAGAAAACTTTGGAATCAAGGCAGATACCGAAAGAATCCATCTGTTTACGAATTTAAGTTTGGCCGCGATGGTGGTCCGCAGAGCGATTCCCAATACCCTTCCCTTATTTGTCCCGGAGGCCGCGGATAAAACGGTTGATTTTCAGCTGAACGCGATTATAGACACCTTGGAAAAATGGAAAGCAGCCCCCACTCCCTGAAGGAAGGAACTGAAACTCCGTCTGAATATTATGTTTCGCCGTTATATTCGGGCGGAGTTCCTTGTAGAGAAAATAAAAACAAATCTAGATAATTGCCCTTATTTTCAGTGCCCTCGGCAAAAATAAAGCGAAGAGGAGGACACACAATGAAAGGATTTGAGCTGTTCATAAGCAAATATCCGCCGGATCACAATTTGAGAAAACCCACCGCTGAAATGCTGGCGCAATTTCAAGGGAACGTGGCGGCAGAACTTCCGGATTTTCGGCAGGAATACGGGTTTGGAAATTACGGCAGAGGACTCCTGAAACTGATCAACCCAACGGACTATATTGATACGGTTACACTCTGGCTGGGGGAGCAGGAGGGGTGTCTGCCCATTCTAATGACTGGATTTGGAACACTTTTTATTTACCGCAAACTCTCTGAAACCGCCGACGATATGTGTCTGCTTGATATCCGCTGCCACAAATCGGGCAGCTTTTCCACCAGTTTTTCTGATTTTTTGAGCGCATCCTTCCCACCGAAAAGTTTGCAGAGCAATTTCTGCGCGTAGAGCTGTTCCAGGAAGCATCTGCGAAATACGGTAGCCTTGCAGAGCACGAAATCTTTTTCTTCTCCCCTGCTCTGGCTTTTGGTAGGGACGAATCCCTTCCGCATGTCGAACCGCTGTTCCCCAACATTTGCTTTTTGAGCTGGACACAGATCCTTCTGCTGACGCGGAGCCGGGGAACGTGTGGTCACAGGCCAATGAAGCCAATCCCCATGCCTTTGAATTGGAGGATGGCGGTCTCATGGTCACTTTTACCCTGTCGGAAACCGTGGATACCACTCTGCCGGCAGCGCCAGAGACACGGTACGAAATTGAGGGAGAGACGATTTCGCTGTGGGCACTGACTTTTGTCAGCCTGACAACAGATGAAAGCCTTGGTTTCTTGGAGTATCACACGGCCCTGCAGCGGCTGCAGCCCTATATATTGGAAAGAAGCGGTGACTACCTTCTGATTCGCGGCCTGAGCCTGACGGAGATGGAACATCTCCTGTCCGCGCAATAGGCCGGTTTTATCCCCGCCTTGGGTCAAGGCGCTCTAAACGGATTGACCTGCATATTCACGAAATTTATGATGCTGTGGGTACTGCCCAGCACAGCGTATGACAAAAAATATCGAAACATTTAGGAGGAAACGATTATGGGACTGTTTAGCAAGCTGTTCAAGGGGCCGGAGGTCGATATGGAAAAGAGTCATGCAAACGCAAAGAAAATGCGGGCTCTGTTTAACCAGGTCGTGGAAGATGGAGACAGTTACAGGCTGATCTTCGGATATACCGAGGATGTAAGCCGTTTCAACTATGGGTTTGTCCACGGCAGCAAAACGAAAATTGGGAATCTGATCGTCGGCTGGAACGAGACAAGTCAAACGATTGTGGTGGTTCCCACAGTGCCCGATCTCTCCGGCTGTGGAGATCCGACCTACTATCGCCGCTCCGAAATTCTGAAAGCCTACCGAAACAAGTACCCTACTGATGCGTTTATCATTTACCCGGACAAAAAAGGGTATATTGGAATCAATGCCTATGACTGGCTGGAAGATGAAAAGCTGTATGTCTATGTATCACAGGATGAGGAGCTGGCCGCTTTTACTGACTTCTTTATGAATCGATTTGCAACAAAGTGAGGTAACCATGTGGTTGGAAGAAATTGGAGTATTCCTGCTGGTTCTTGTGGCGGTATTTATCTTTGGCAATCTGTGGTTCCACTTTATAGAGGCAATCTTATGTCGAATCAAAAAGCTGTTTACCCGCCGCAAACAACCTCCGGCATGGCATACGCTTCCCTCTGATGAGGAGGACAGAAAAGATGCTTGATATCAACGAGATTCGAAAACGGGCACAGCAAGCCAGCGAACGGGCCGCTGACAGCATGAAAAAGACTTTTGAAAAAAGTGAGGAACTGATTCAGAAAATCGAGATTTCCAGTACGGAAAAGGAGGAATCTGTATCTGCCGCTGAAGCAGAGGCACAGATTCGTGCCGGCACGGAGCGGCAGGTGGAACTTCTCGGTCAGATATTAGGGGCCGATGGAGTGGCGCAGATGACCGCCAACGAGGAACGACTGCAAAAAATGGTAGACGAGAAAGTTGCCAGGGCCACCGCTTCTGCCTCAGAGAACTTGATGGAGCAGCTGTTTGGCGAAGATATGGGCATTCTCGCGGCGGCTCTGGAAATGCTGGAGATGGAGGATTCCGGCGAAGAAAAAGACCCCGTATTTGATTTGGAAGTGGAGCAAACCCTCTATGCGACCTTGGAAGAAGCCATGGCGCGGCTTGAGGTTATGCCTGAATCAGAGCCGATTCCATACCAAAAAAATGATGCGAAATGGGAGCGCTTCGGCATTCTGCTGTCGGGCATTATATCGACCCTTAACGACCACAACCTGCACGGCATGGATGTGGAGGAGCATATCCCCGTTATGGAACAGAAGATCGTGTCTCTCGTTCGCCGATCCTGGGGGATCCATGGACGCAGCGATCTTCTGGATATGATCCGCTATCTGACGCAGGAGGGCTATATTCTGCGGTATCAGCTTTACAGCGAAGCGTCTTCTCCGGAGGATCTGATGGACGAAACCATGGACGAGGATGACCGCGAGTCTGTCATGCGGGCCTGGAGGTTTGCGCAGCGGTATAAAGGCCAATATGCCCCTGGATTTATGGCCGGATGGGATGTTGGCCGGGCGGCGATGCTGAGCCGCTGGGGCTGCTATTTGGGGTGGATCACGGAAAGCGAGGCGGTTGGTATTCTCTGGGACCTCTCCCATAAGGCTGCGGAAGAACTGCATAGCTGGCGTGAATTTGCTCAGTCTTATCTGTTTGGCGGCCTGATGTGGAAACTGCTGTGCGGTGACAGCTCTGCCGGAAGTTATCTGGGCTATATCGCAGACGCGGCCACAGACCTGCTGACCGGAAAAGCAGAGGAAGGCAGCGGGCAATGGCGTAATTGTCCTTGGCCTGCACGGAGAAAAATCGGCTTCACATGATTCATATTTTTCATTAAAAGCAAGCTACACATTTAAGGCGTTTCTGGCGGTTCTCCACCATTCTTTGTTCACAAAAGAAGAGGCAGCGGACTGCACAATATGGCCGGACCAGCAGAACACAGGCATTGTAAATCTCTTTGTGCACGTGGTCTCGCAGAAAAGGCCGTCTTCTCGTCCATCACGTGGGCTGTGTTCGCAATTCGTCCGGGGCTTGTTCCTTCCGGTCCATCCATGTATAATACAAGGGGAACTAAGTGCGGACAAGGAGCAGCAACTATGATTCGAGACATCTGCAAAGACGAGGCATTTTTGGCCCAAAAGGCGGAACCAGCCACGCCGGACGATCTGCAAACAGCGGCCGACCTCTTGGAGACGCTGGAACACCACAAGGACGGCTGCGTAGGCATGGCGGCCAATATGATCGGCGTCAACAAGCGCATCATCGCCTTCGACAATGAGGGCGCCTACCTGGTCATGTTCAACCCGGAGATCCTCAAAGGGTCCGACCCCTACCAGACGGAGGAGGGCTGCCTGTCCCTCAGCGGCACCCGTCCGGCCAAGCGGTGGAGGTCCATTAAAGTGCGTTGGCAGAACGAGCACTTTCAGGAGCGCCGGAAAACCTTTACCGGCTGGACGGCCCAGATCATCCAGCACGAGATTGACCACTGCGACGGCATTCTCATCTGAGGGGCAGACAATCCGTGAGACTCACCATTCCCCGCAAGGAGGCGTCATGGAGCTTGGATTGACGATTCCGCTCCAGCGGTTTTTGAAGCGGAAACCGCCGGCCTACGGCACACAGCCGGACAAGCGCTTTTGCTGGGACCTGCATGTCATAGATCTGCGGGGGTGCAAGAGTCTGCTGGCTGTCCACTGCCACAGCCGATACACCTTTATCCGCTATGCCGTGCCGCCCCTCCAGTGGTCAGACATTCCAGAGCTGTTTCAAACCGGCTTGACGGAGAGCCTCACCGCCGCCGGGTTTTCCACAGCGCAAATCGGGCGCTACCTGCGGCAGGCCGGCGATACCGCGCTCACCCGCACCCACGGCCGCCGGGAGGTAGCCTTTCTCAACCGGGCCTGGGAGGATGTGTTGGCGCTGGATCTGTGCCTGGATACCGCCAGTCAGGCACAGCCCCTGCTGGACCACGCCGTCAATACCCGGCCCAGCCGCTGTGCAGGTTTTGAGGAGCTTGGGACGGGGCTGGCGCGGATGGCCGCTGTATGGAGCGAAAGGCAGAACTATGAAAACGGAACGCATTCAAATTGACACGATTCCCGCCGTTTTATATGGGGAGTCTGCAAAGCAAGGATACTTATTTCTCCATGGGCAGATGGGCCGCAAGGAGGAGGCGGAGGCTTTCGCCCAGGTGGTCTGCCCCAAGGGGTTTCAGGTGCTGTCCATTGATCTGCCCGGTCATGGGGAGCGTCAGGACTGGGGCGAAGACTTGACCCCATGGGCCGCGGTGCCGGACATTCGGGCGGCGCTGGACTGGGCAGGCCGCCGCTGGAACACAGTCTCGCTCCGGGCCAACAGCATCGGGGCTTACTTTGCTATGCTGGCCGTTGACGCGCCGGAGCGCGCCCTGCTGGTCTCCCCCATTCTGGACATGGAGGGGCTGATTCTGACCATGATGGGCTGGGCCGGGGTGACAGAGGAGCAGCTACGGGAACAGGGGGAGATCGCCACCTCATTTGGCCAGACCCTGTCCTGGAACTACCTGTGCTGGGTACGGGAGCATCCGGTCCACAACTGGACCTGTCCCATCTGGATACTTTACGGGGGCGGAGATCCTATGACGCCCCGCCGGGCCGTGGAAAACTATGCCCGGCAGCATAATGCTGCGCTCACGGTGATGGAGGACGGAGAACACTGGTTCCACACAGCCGCGCAGTTCGCTGTGCTGCGGGAATGGGAGGAGCAATCGACTTGAACACGGAAGAATGTCTGATCTGCCAGGCGCCGCTGGAATACCTGACCCAGGACGAGATTATGGAGTGCGCCATCTGTCATAAACAAGAGCCCAGCAAGACCCGCTGCGTGAAGGGGCACTATGTATGCAGCGACTGCCACACCCAGGGCATGGACAGCATCCTTGGGCTCTGCCTCTCCGAGACCTCCGCTGACCCCGTTGCCATCCTTCAGCGGATGATGGCCCTGCCCTTCTGCCACATGCACGGCCCGGAGCACCATGTGATGGTGGGCGCGGCCCTGCTCACCGCCTACCGGAACGCCGGAGGACAGCTGGATCTGGAGAACGCTCTTCGTGAGATGTACCACCGGGGCAGGGCCGTCCCCGGCGGGGCCTGCGGCTTTTGGGGTGCCTGCGGAGCGGGAATCAGCGCGGGGCAGTTCCTGGCCATCGCCACCCAGTCCACTCCCCTGGCCCGGGAGCCCTGGGGCCTGAGCAATCAGATGACCGCCCGCGCCCTGGACCGCATCGGCAAGGCAGGCGGCCCCCGATGCTGCAAGCGGGACTCCTTTCTCTCCATCCTGGCAGCCGTGGACTTTGTCCGGGCGCATCTGGGGGTGGAGATGGAGCGGACCGTCCCTGTCTGCTCTTACAGCGGTCACAACAACCAGTGCATCGGCAAGCGCTGCCCTTTCTCTGCGGCTGGCCGCAGCAGGCCCAAGGTAGCCTTTCTCTGCGTCCACAACTCCTGCCGCAGCCAGATGGCGGAGGCCCTGGGCAAACAGCTGGCCGGTGACGTATTTGAGAGCTTTTCCGCCGGTACGGAACCGGGCTCCCGAATCAATCCTGACGCGGTGCGCCTAATGAAGCAGGTCTATGGCATTGACATGGAGCTGACCCAGTACAATAAGCCCCTCTCCGCTCTGCCGGCCGTGGATTTTGTGGTCACCATGGGCTGCAATGTCCAGTGCCCCTCCCTGCCCTGCTCCCATCGAGAGGACTGGGGGCTGGACGACCCCAGCGGCAAAGAGGACCGCGCATTTCTCGCTATCATGGTGCAAATCGAAGAGAAAGTGCTTGACCTGAAACGGCGCATCCAGACCGGTGCGCTGGGATAGCGGCCGACCAGTCAGCAGTCTCTCCAGGAGACGGCCAGCCTCTGCGGCCCAGGCCGGATCTCCTTCGGTCTCCACTTCTTTCGCAAAAAATCCCCCCTATTCTGTGTTGCCTTGCTTCCAGGTACAGAATAGGGGGATTTTGTTTTCTTAGGCTTCCTGTTTATTTTGCTTCTGTGAGTCTTGCCTGAATGGCCCGCTTCACCGTTTTATGATAGCACAAGCGGCCTCATCTGGCAATCAGCGAGGCTGCGCTCCGTTTCCCAGCACCGGCAGGTACAGCTCACACCGGTAGGGCGTCCCGCTGTGGAACTCCGCTCTGCCCCCGTGGGCGGCCGCGATCTGGGCCACCAGCCGCAGGCCGGTGCCGTGGGCAGCCCCGCCGTCCGGCTCCAATGGCTGGGGCGGGTCCGCTCGCACTGCCCCCATCATGACTCCGCCCTCCACCCAGAGGATGAGCTGTTTGCCCTCCGCTTTGGCGCCCAGACGAATGGGACAGCCGGGGGCGTTGTGCCGCACGCAGTTGGTAAGCAGGTTGTTCACCGCCCGCCGCAGCAGGAAGGGGTCCGCTTCCATCTCAGGCAGCGGCGTTTCCGGCAGATCCATCTCAAATGCAAAACCCTCCGCCATGCCGCCGTTGAGAAAATCCGCCGCAGTCTGCCGCAGAAATGCCGCAGGCTGGAGCGTCTCTTTCCGCAGAGCCTGCATCTCACAGTCCAGGCGCATTGTCAGGTTCAGGTCGTTCACCAGATCCCGGATAAGCTGGCTTTGGGCCCGGATGGCGGACGCCTGCCGTTTGCGCTCCGGCGTCAGATCCGGTGCATTCTCCATCTGGGCGGCATAGCCCATGACCACCGAGAGGGGCGTGCGGATGTCGTGGGAGACGCCGTTGATCCAATTGGACCGGGCGGCATCCCGTATCTGCTGGCTGTTCCGGAACCACCGGCGCACCACCCAATAAGCCAAAATCAGCACACACCCCAGGGCCAGCAGAAAGATACCTCCGAACCACAGGGGAACTTGCATCAGCGTCCCGGTACTCATGGCCATGTCATGCTTCCACACGCTCCCCTTTTGGGACCCCACCACCAGCAGTCCGTCCTTCCGCACCCGGCACTGAACCGGGTAGTCGTTCAGATACCACCGGGTGAAGGAGGCAACATCGGAAACCGTGTACTGTTCCGGCACATCGGCAGGCTTGCGGAGGGACCAAACCACCTGCCCCTCCTCATCCAGCAACATCATCCAGCGGTCTGCCTCCAGCAGTTCCGCCCCAGTAAAGGAATAGGCTGTCCCGTCCCAAGTCAGGGTGTCGGAAAGCGCCTCCATGGATGTGCTCCAATCCCGGCCGCCGTCGGTGTTGGCATAGATAAAGGAAAAAATGCCCAGCAGCGTGACTATGGTAATCAAGGCCGCCGAGGCCGCCACCAGCAGGGCCCCTTTGAGGAAGCTGCGGACGCTCATGGCATCTCCTCCCGGCACAGGCGATACCCCAGGCCCCGCACCGTCAACAAGAATTTTGGGTGGGACGGGTCCGGCTCGATTTTCTCCCGCAGGCGGCGGATGTGGACCATGAGAGTATTTTCATAGCCCACCAGGGGGCCGTCCCACAGGGCGGTGCACAGACCGTCAATGGTGACAATGTTTCCGCGCGCCTCCCACAGCTTCTTCAGCAGCGCGAACTCTTTGGCGGTGAGGGCAGCCTCCACCCCGCCCCGCCGGACCGTCCCTTTGCCCCAGTCAACCTCCGTCTCCCCCAGCCGTATGATCTTGGGCTCTTCCCGGTAGACCCGCCGCAGCACTGCCCGCAGGCGGAGCAGCAGTTCCTGGGGCAGAAAAGGCTTGGTGATATAGTCATCCGCGCCCAGGCCAAGCCCCCGGAGCCTGGCTTCGTCCTCATCCCGGGCGGACAGAAACAAGACCGGAACATCCCGCAGCTGCCGCAGCTGTCCGAACAGAGAGAAGCCGTCCCCGTCCGGAAGCATCACATCCAGCAGCACCGCATCCGGGGCCGCGGTTGAAAAAAGCGCTCGCGCCTGGGCGCAGGACAGGGCTGAGTCGGTCTCATAGCCCGCCTGGATCAGGATTTCCCGGACCATGCGCTGGAGCGCGGGCTCGTCGTCCACGATCAAGATTCGATAGGCCACAGTTCCGGCCTCCTTCCGCCTTCCTTTTCTCCATTATAGCAAATCCGATCCGTGCGTCCAGCCGGAATCCGAAATTTCAGGTAATCGTAAGGTAGGCTTCATGGGCGTGTAAGGCAAACCTGTTATTCTGAACGCACAAGGGGGTCTTGCCATGAACATCATTGAGACACACGACCTGTGCAAGCAATATGGAGGCGCTCTGCGGGTGGCCCACCTGGATCTGGACGTGCCGGAAGGAAGCGTCTACGGCTTTCTGGGCCCCAATGGGGCGGGAAAATCCACCACGCTGAAAATGATTTTGGGCCTGGTGCGCCCCACGGCGGGCAGCATTCAGGTGCTGGGACAGAATATGGACCGCGCAAACCGCCTGTCGGTGCTGCGGCAGGTGGGCAGCCTCATCGAGAGCCCCAGCTACTACGGCCACCTCACCGGCGAGGAAAATCTGCGCATCGTCCAGATGCTCCGGGGCGTGCCGGAAAAGAACATTCGGGAGGCGCTGCAAATCGTCCGATTGGACGGCCAACGGGGCAAAAAAGTGGCCCACTACTCCCTGGGTATGAAGCAGCGCTTGGGACTGGCGGCCGCTCTGCTGGGCTACCCTAAGCTGCTCATTCTGGACGAACCCACCAACGGCCTGGACCCAGCGGGCATCCAGGAGATGCGGGAACTCATCTGTGCCCTGCCCAGCCGGTTCGGCATGACGGTGGTGGTATCCAGCCATCTTTTGAGCGAGATCGACCAGATGGCGGACCACGTGGCCATCATCCGGGAGGGAGAGCTGGTATTCCAGGACACGCTGGAGGTTCTCCACAGCCATAGCCGCCACCATCTGGCTCTGCGGACGGCCAACAACGCCGTGGCCCGCGGTCTGCTGCTTCAAAAGTCGGTACCCTGCCAGGAAGAGGACGGCTATCTGATTCTCCCGCTTCTCTCCGACGGGGCAGCCGCCCAGCTCACCCGCTTTCTGGCTGAGAACCGCCTGGGCGTGGTCCGGCTGGAGGAGCGGCAGAAGAGTTTGGAGGACATCTTCCTGGCGCTGACGGGAAAGGCGGCGAGCCTGTGAAACTGCTGAGACTGGAATTTTACAAATGCCGCCGGCGAAAAATCGTGCTGGTGTGCGCCGCCATACTGGCGGTGGAGCTGATCTGGATGGCGGCCTTCCTCACCCGGCAGGACAGCGAGGACCTGGCACAGGGGTGGATGCTCCTGCTCTATAACTTGGCCATGGTCGATGCGATTCTATTGCCCATCAGCGTGGCCACCCTGGCCAGCCGGAACTGCGAGCTGGAGCACAAGGGAGCGACGCTGAAGCTGCTGGAGACGATGGCATCGCCGGGGAAGCTCTATGCGGCGAAACTCGCCTGGGGCGCCCTGGTCCTGGCGGTGCTCCTGGTGCTCCGCTCCGGACTGTTTGCGGCGATGGGCGTCGCGGCCCGCTTCCCCGGGGAGATTCCATGTGGTCGGTTTGGGATTTTCACAGTCATTTCCTGGGCGGTATCCATGATGGTCTACGCCCTGCAGCAGGGGTTGTCCCTCCGCTTCGCTAACCAGGCCGCCGCCCTGGTGTGCGGCATCGCCGGGAGTTTTCTCGGCATTCTCTCCATGTTGTTCCCGCCGGCGCTGGGTCGGTGTGTGCCGTGGGGGTACTACGGGCTGCTGGCCCTGGTGGGCATGGACTGGGACGAGGTCACCCGGATTACGACCTTCTACTGGAAGTGGCCGGAACCCACCGACCTGCTGCTTTTATGCCTGTGGGGGGCGGTGTTCCTGATCGTGGGCCGGACCCTGTTCGTACGCAAGGAGGTGTGAGCGATGCTGCTGCGTTGTTTGCGGGCGGAACTTCAGAAGTGCCGCCGCTCCCCGGTTTGGCTGGCTTTTGTCCTGCTGCCGGTCTTCCCCGCCATTCTGGGCACGGGAAACTACTTGGGAAATCTGGAAGTATTGGACAACGCCTGGTACAGTTTGTGGAGCCAGCACACCCTGTTTTCCTCCCTGTTTTTCCTGCCCGCCCTGCTGGGGGTATTCTGCGCCTGGCAGTGGCGGCTGGAGCACACGGACCACAACTGGAACAGCTTCCTCACCGCGCCGGTGCCGGTGTGGGATCTGTGCCTGGCCAAGCTGATCTGGGCCGCCGGCATTTCCCTGCTCTCTCAGGTCTGGATCGGGGTCCTCTTTGTTGTCAGCGGAAAGCTGGTTGGTCTCTCCGGGCCGATTCCGCCGGAGCTGTCGGAGTGGCTCCTGTGCGGAGCGCTGGGTGGTGTGTCGGTGTGCGCGGTGCAGCTCTTTTTCAGCCTGATTCTCCGGGCTTTCGCCCCGCCGGTGGCCTTCGGACTGGTTGGCGGTATCATGGGGCTGGTGGTCACCAGCCAGGGCTTTGGCTACGCCTTCCCCTATTCTCTGCTGTGCATCGGGATGCGGGCCAACAACCCTCAGATGGAGCTGGACTTCGCGCCCTTTCTGCTCTCCACCCTGATCTACACGGCGGGGTTTACGCTCCTGGCCGTCCGCCATCTCCGACGGCACGACGCTGCGGCGGAATAACGTCGGGGTATTCAAACGGAAAACAGGGGATTGCCTTCTCTGAACTGCACCCCATTTGTTAGTCAGTATACCATACTGTCTAACAAATGGGGTGCAGTTCACCTCGACAGCTCCGGCATAGGAGCCCAGGGTGTCGCTCCCTTCCGAAGCCATCCGCACAAGGACCTCCATACCGGTGGAAATGGTCCGGCCGTCATGGAGAAGGTCAGCGAAGGACAGGCAGTCACCTTACTGTTTTAGAGTTTAATACAAGAGCCAGACTGATATCGAAAGCTGATTCTGCAGGCGACACAAGTCGTGTGAGGTCTTCTGTCACGTTCCTGTAAAATTCATTTTGTCTCGCCATTATGGAACCCCCACTTTGATTTTACCTAAGTTTTACAGATATTTGACGGTGTCAAGAGCGCGCCGAAACCAGAGTTTTGATAAAATGATATTCTGAAGAGATATGCACACGCGAATCTTTGAAAAAATTTTGCTGCGACCCCGAAAATCCAGCCAGGGCTTCGTATTCTACTGCTGGAGGGGGCGGAGGGATTGAAATGGTGCGGACGGAACACAGTATCGTAGGCCAGGTATATGCGGCGAAGACAGACCCGGAGGCGGCGGACACTCTGATTGGGCAGTACATAGGCTTTATCCGCAGCGAGACGGTGAAGTTCACCCATGCCGCTCCGGAGGACGGCCATGAGGACGAGCTGAGCATCGCCATGCTGGCCTTTTACGAGTCCATTCTGAGTTACGAAAAGAGCCGGGGGGCCTTTCTGCCCTATGCCGCTCGGGCCATCCGCAACCGTCTCATTGACCATTACCGGTCAGAAAAACGCCACAGGACTGTGGTCTCTCTGCATGCTCCCGCCGGGGACGATGAGGACAGGCCCATGCTGGAGACCCTGCCGGATACCCGGGACGCGATCTCTGACTACGCGGTGCGTACCGCAAGCCAGCAGGAGATCCGGGAGTTCGGCGAACAGCTGGGGCGGTTTGGCATTACCTTCTCCGATGTGGCGGACAACTGTCCCAAGCAGGAGCGGACCCTGGCTGCCTGCCGCCGGGTGCTGGAGTACGCCCGGTCCCATCCGGAACTGCTGGACCGGCTGGTGGAATCGGGCCGTCTGCCCATCCACGAGCTGGCGGTCGGCTCCGGTGTGGACAAAAAGACCCTGGAGCGCCATCGGAAGTATCTGGTGGCCATTCTGCTGGCCTTTACCAATGGTTATGAGATCATCCGGGGACATCTGTGCCAGCTTGCTCCGGCAAAGGGAGGGGGCGCGAAATGAAATACCTTGTAATGGAGGTACACCCGGCCTACGCGGTGGTGCTGGATGAAGAGGGCCGTTTTCTCAAGGCCGCCAACCTGCACTACCAGGTGGGTGATACGGTCCAGAACATCGTGGAGCTCCAGCAAGCGAGGGGAAAGTCTCCCGCTCTTTGGAAGCCTCTGTCCGGTCTGGTTGCCGCGGCCGCCTGCTTCAGCCTGGTGTTCTTCGGCTATTACCAGCCCAACTACACGGCCTACGGCACGTTGCGCATCCAGATCAATCCCGACGTGGAAATGACCGTCAGCCGCACGGACCGGGTGCTGGATCTGGAGGGGCTCAACGACGACGGCGAGGACCTGATCGAAGGATACTCCTACCGGGGAAAAGACCGGGAGACGGCCGCCAATGAATTGGTGGAGCGGGCCATTGACATGGGTTATCTCGCCGACGGCGATACGATTTCCATTACCGTCAACAGCTCGGACGCGGACTGGCAGGCCCGTGAGGAGGCCCAGATTCAAGCACAGCTGGAGGAACGGTACGGGGAAACCATCGTAATTCAGCTGAGGAGCGATTCCACCTCTGTGGTCCCTCCGCCGCAGAGCGCTCCGCCGGAGGTCGTCATCCCGGTGGCGCCGCCGACGCCTACAAAGGACAGCACGGACTACGAGGACACGGATTACGGCCCCAATGCCGACGGCGTCACCAATTACGACGACACCGACTATGGGCCCAATGCCGACGGCGTCACCGACTACGACGACACCGACTATGGGCCCAACGCCGATGGCATTACCGACTATGAAGATACCGACTATGGGCCTTATGCCGACGGTGTCACCGACTACGACGATACCGACTATGGCCCCAACGCCGATGGAATCACCAATTATGAGGACACCGACTATGGGCTTTATACCGACGGCATTACCGATTATGAGGATCGGGACGACGGCAGCAGCGATGATACGGACTATGACGATGGGGACGACCGTTTGGATGATGACGATGACGATTGACTGGTCGAAAAAAATTGAAATTTTTTTCGCGGCGACCCCGATTTGCCAATCGGGCCTCCGTATTCTCCCAGTGTAAGCCAAAGAGAGAGAAACAAATTTTCAAAAGACCCCGTTTTTCGGACCGCGGCTTCGTAACCTATCAACAGAGGACAAACACAACAACAATATTTTGAGGTGATTCACATGAAAAAGAACTTCACTCCCAAACTGTTTGGGCTTGCCCTGACCACTGCTCTGACCCTGACCACTCTGACTGCCTGCGGGACTAACGCCGGGACAACTGCGACGCCCGATCACACCAGCAGCACTCCCGCCGTGATGCAGGAAACCGCTGACAGCACCGTAGGAACCGTGCTGTTGAGTGTAAATCCGGAAATTGAGATGGACTATGATGAAGCGGGCAACGTAGTGACCCTGAACGCACTCAATCCAGATGGCCAGGCCATCCTGGCCTCCTACACCGGCTATGAGGGCCGCCCCTGCACCGCCGTCATCGGCGAGCTGGTAAACGAAATCAACGCCGGCGGCTATTTCGACACCACCATTGACGGGCACGAGAAGAACATCGTGCTGAAACTGGAGCGTGGTTCCGCCTACCCCACGGATCAGTTCCTGAACGAGCTGGCCGAGGCCGTCCGCCTGGTGGTAGAGGCCGACCAGATTGGCTCCCAGACCGTGACGCTGGACAGCGACGACTATGACGATACCTATGGCGACCAAGGATACATCAGCGCCGCCGCAGCCCAGAACATCCTCTCCACCCAGCTGGGCCGGGATGACATCCAGTTTGTGGAGAAGGAGTACGACCTGGACGACGGGGAGTATGAGGTGGAGTTCGTCATGGACGGCGTCGAATACGAGTATGAGGTGAACGCCGTCACCGGCAAGGTCACGGAGATGGACGCAGAGTACCAGGACTACGACGACACCGATTATGGTCCCAACGCCGACGGCATCACCGACTATGATGACACCGACTACGGTCCCAATGCCGACGGCGTCACCGACTACGATGACACCGACTACGGTCCCAATGCCGACGGCGTCACCGACTACGACGACACCGACTACGGTCCCAATGCCGACGGCGTCACCGACTACGATGACACCGACT
>DXYV01000026.1:0-22729 GCA_019415645.1 Clostridiales bacterium | reverse complement strand
CCGACTACGACGACACCGACTACGGTCCCAATGCCGACGGCGTCACCGACTACGACGACACCGACTACGGCCCCAATGCCGACGGCATCACCGATTATGACGACGATGACTGGTATGGAGACCCCACCGGCTCGGACTACCCCGGCGACAGCGACGACTGGGACGACACCGACTATGGCGATGATTGGGACGATACCGATTACGACGACTGGGATGACTGACCCCATCCAGATGCGCCACGAGTGGAAGCACCAGATCTCTCCTCCGGAGGATCTGGTGCTCTCCGGCAGACTGCGCCAACTGTTTGCCCACGACGCCCATGCCGGGCCGGACGGGAGCTACCGGATCACCAGCCTGTACTTTGACACACCCTATGACGCGGCCCTTCGGGAGAAGCTGGACGGCGTGGACCGGCGGGAGAAATTCCGCCTGCGGTACTATGGAGATGATCCTGCCTGGCTGAAGCTGGAGAAAAAGTTCAAGGTGAACGGCCTGTGCGGCAAGCGCAGCGCCCGGCTCTCCCGGACGGAGACGGAACGGCTCCTGGCGGGCGACATGGGGTTTCTGCTCCACCGGGAGGAGCCGGTGCTGCGGGAGCTGTACAGCAAGCTGCGTGGAAACCGCCTGGCGCCCCGGACGGTAGTCTGCTACGACCGGGAGGCCTTTCTGTATGCCCCCGGCAATGTGCGCATCACGCTGGACCGGGACATCCGCACCGGATTGAGCCCTCTGGATTTTCTCCGCCCTGAACGGTTCGTCCTCAAACCGCTGACCGGGCTCACGGTGCTGGAGGTCAAATACGACGCGTTTCTCCCCGATCTGGTGCGCATGGCCGTCCAGATCCCGGACCGCAGGGCGGGCGCCTGCTCCAAGTACGCCCTGTGCCGCCGGTTTGACTGAATATCAAATGTGAGGTAAGGAGTGGCCCTTTCATGACCACCTTTCAGGACATCTTCAAATCCAGTTTTCTGGAACGCCTGGACAGCGTCTCCCTGCTGGATACCGCCATCGCCCTGGCCCTGGCGTTTCTCTTGGGCCTGTTCATTTTCCTGATCTACAAGAAAAGTTACAGCGGGGTGATGTACTCCCCCAGCTTCGGTGTGACCCTCGTCGCCCTCACCCTGATCACTACCCTGCTCATTCTCGCGGTGACCAGCAACATCGTCCTCTCCCTGGGCATGGTGGGCGCCCTGTCCATCGTGCGGTTCCGCACTGCCATCAAGGAGCCCATGGACATCGTGTTCCTGTTCTGGTCCATCGCCGTGGGCATCGTACTGGCGGCAGGGCTGATTCCCCTGGCGGTGCTGGGGAGCCTCTTCATCGGCGCGGTTCTGCTGGTATTCTCCCGGCAGAAGAACGGGGAGTCCCCCTACATTTTGGTGGTCCACTGCCTCTCCCAGGAAGAGGAGGCCCAGGTGCGGGCGCTGGTGGAGGCCCGGGTGCGGCGGCTCAACCTGAAGAGCAAAAGCGTCTCCCCCGGCCAAATCGAGCTGAACTATGAGGTGCGGCTGAGGGACGCGGACACCGGCTTTGTCAATGAGCTGGGGGCCATGGCGGGTGTGAGCCATGTGGTACTGGTCTCCTACAACGGGGACTACATGGGTTAGCCGCCATGATCCGCCACAGGCACGTTGATAAGCTCTGTGCCCTGGCCATGGCTCTGGCTGTGGCCCTCACCGGGCTGCTTTTCTTTGGGGAGGCGCTGGGCATCCAGCCCTCCTCCGCTGCGCCGGAGTATGCCTCCCGCCTCTTTGACGGTAGCCTGGTCCACACCGTGGACCTCCAGGTGGAGGACTGGGGGCAGTTCATCGCGGATGCGCCGGAGGAGGAATATGTTCCCTGCACCGTGGTCATCGACGGGGAGGAATTCTACCAGGTAGGGCTGCGGGCCAAGGGAAACAACTCCCTGCGGCTGACGGAGGAGTACGGCCTTGCCCGTTACAGCCTCAAGCTGGAGTTCGACCACTATGTGGACGGCGGGAATTACCACGGCCTGGATAAATTCTCCCTGGACGCCTCCTTCCAGGACAACAGCTATCTGAAAACCTGGCTGGTCTACGACATGATGGACTATATGGAGGTTCCCACACCCCTGTGCAGCTATGTGTGGGTGACGGTGAACGGCCAGCCCTGGGGGCTGTTCCTGGCCATCGAAGAGCCGGAGGAGGCTTTCGCCCGGCGGAGCTTCGGCGCGGATTACGGTCAGCTCTATAAGCCGGACTACACCTCCCTGCGGGCGGAGAACGCCGACGTGGCCCTGCGCTATGTGGACGACGACCCGGCCAGCTACCCAAATCTCTTTGACAATGCCAGATTCGATATAGATATAACAGATCAGGAGCGGCTGATCGAGGCGCTGCAAGTGCTGTCCACCGGCGAAGACCTGGAGACGGCGGTGAATGTGGACGAGGTGCTGCGGTATTTTGTGGTCCAGGTGTTCGTGATGAATTGGGACAGCTATTTGGGGCACACGGGTCACAACTACTTTCTCTATGAAGAGGATGGCATTCTCTCCATCCTGCCCTGGGACTACAATCTGGCTTTCGGCACCTATGCCCTGGGGATGACCGATCCCATTCGGGACCCCGACGTACTCCTCAACTGGCCTATTAACACCCCCGCTTCCGGGGAGGTTATGCTGAAGCGGCCTTTGTTCCACAATCTGATGAAAAACGACGCCTATTTTGCCCAGTATCACGCCTGCTTCGACCAGTTCCTCGCGGAGTATCTTGAAAACGGACGGTGTGAAGCGGTCATCCGCCAGACCCAGGCCCTCATCGCCCCCTATGTGGAGGCCGACCCCACTGCCTTCTGCTCCTACGAGGATCACCTGCTGGCGGTGGACACTCTGCTGGAGGTATGCCGCCTGCGGGCCGAGAGCGTCCGGGGCCAGCTGGAAGGGACCTACCCCGCTACCCTGGCACAGCAGGCGGAGCATCCAGATGATGGAGTGGACGCCTCCCATGTGGACCTGCGGGCCCTGGGGGACTTCCAGGACCTGAAAGAGGCCAAGGAGCGGCAAAATGCGGCTTGGCAGGCCGTGAAACAGCAGGGCGGCAACCAGTGAAATCTGGTTGCCGCCTTTTTTCATTTGTCTGTATCATCGATAAGCGTGCTTTTCGAACCCCTATAACAAACCACAGAGGTAGTCCGCTCCAGGACAAGGAGAATTCTTCTTGACACAGCGGCAGAGTATATTATACTATATTAGTCAATAAATTGACTAATATAGTACTTGGGCGGCGGTGATAACCCATGACAAAGGAAAATCGAAAAAATGCCTTCCTGTACCGCAAATTCCGGGACGAGCAGTTCGCCCTCTACGACGAGTACGCCAAGCGCCACGGAATGTCGATGAAGACCCTGCTGGTGGTAAATGTCCTGTTCTACGCCAAGGAGGGCATGACCCAGAAGGAGATCTGCCAGCGGACCTTTCATTCCAAGCAGACGGTCAATCTGATCGTCAAACATCTCCTGGCCGAGGACTATGTCACCGTTACAGAAATACCGGAGGACAGGCGGAACAAACAGATTCAGATGACCGAGACGGGCCGGGCCTACTGTGAAAAAGTGGTGCGCCATATCACCTGGGCGGAGGACACGGCCATGTCCATGTTCACGCAGGAGGAACAGATGCAGCTCACCGAACTGTCCAGGACCTTTACCAAAAATCTGACCATGCTGGTCAATCAGGAATTTGAAGGTGCCGGACGGCTGGGCGCTGCCCGCCCTGGTGGTACTGGGCTACCCGGTCCAAGACTCGCTCCTGCCCACCCAGGTCAAGGCCTCAGTGGAGAACAAAGTCCACCGGAATAAGTGGAAGGGGCATAGAGTTTCAAGTGAGGCGAAAGCCGTGTAGCAGCGCTTCAGGCGGACCTTTCCATATAGGAAATGGTACCATAGCATTTTCTGTTGTTCAGGAAGTCCCGGCCAAGCGCATCTTCCCCGTTCCAATTTTCCGGTGGGCGCTTACTCTGTCCCACCAAGAGCGGCCGGCGCTGCGGGTTTAGACCTGATTAAGATTTTCCCAAATGCCGAGCGTCCTGGTCCGTCAATACGCTGGATGAGAACTTCAAAAATGATAGGGTGTCGTTCCCGTTCAACGGGGGACCCTCTTCCCTCTTAAACCAATCTAATGAAGCATTACCTCTGGAGGGGCGGATATGGACTATCTCACCGTGCGGGAGACCGCTGAAAAATGGAATCTTTCCATTCGGATGGTACAGCAGTTCTGCACCCAGGGCCGAATCCCCGGCGCGCAGAAATTTGGAAAAGCCTGGGCCATTCCTGCCGACGCGGCGAAACCCCAGGACCCCCGTTTTGCCCCAAAACAGGAGACGGCGGTGCCCGCCGACCTGCTGGATCACACCAACCTGATGCCCCTGATGAACACAACCTTCCATCCGGGCAGGTGCCTGGCCACGGTGGAGGCCATGAAGGAGGGGCTCCAACGGAACATCGCTCAGGCGGAATACTACTACTTCACAGGCAAGCCGGAGGAGGCGGCCAAGGCAGCGGAGCCCTACCTCACCAGCCCCGACATGGGGGCGCGGCTGTCCGCCTGCCTGCTCTACACCTACGCCAACCTCTCCATCCACCAGATTCCGCATGCGCGCTTCGCACTCAACGAAGTGCAGAAATTTCTGGCTTCCAATGCGGAGACCGCGCCCCATCTGCGTGCGGCGGGCACCTTCGTGGCGGCCGTGTCCGCAGTGCTGCTCCATCTGCCGCTTCCCAGGGCCCTGCCCTCCGCCAAGGAATTTCTGCCCCTGCTACCGCCGGGACTGCGGGCCTTTGCCTTCTATGTCCAGGCCCACTACCTCTACCTCCAAAAAAATTACGCCCAGAGTATCGGCATCGCAGAGACTGCCCTGGCCATGGGCGCGGAGCAGTACCCCATCCCCGCCATTTATCTGCATCTGATAGCGGTCATGGACTACATCAACCAGAAAAAGCAGGAACAGGCCCAGGCGCATCTTCTGGCGGCTTGGGCGTTGGCCCGGCCCGACGATCTCATTGAGGGTTTTGGCGAACACCACGGCCTGCTGGGCGGGATGCTGGAATCGGTCATCAAGCCGGGCTGGCCGGAGGAATTCAAGCGAATCATCGCCATCACCTACCGCTTCTCCTGGGGCTGGCGGCGTATCCACAACCCAGACACCGGCCACGAAGTGGCGGACAATCTCACTACTACGGAATTTGCGGTGGCAATGCTGACCGCACGCGACTGGACCAGCGAGGAGATCGCCGCCCACATGGGCGTGTCGGTATCCACCATCAAGCGCCATCAGGCGCAGATTAGGGAAAAATTACAGGTGAAAAACCGGCAAGAGCTGACCAGGCATCTGCTGGCATAGACCGCGCTTCTCTATGCGCCTTTGCGCATAGAGAAGCGCGGCTTTTTCGGGCGCGTTCTTTATAAAAGTTTTCTCTCGAAAGGCAGAGAAAGGCTCCAATACTTCCCTCTTTCCGCAAAAAATAATGTAAAATCATTTCCGGTGTCATGTTTGTTTTCAGGCGAATATGACACTTTTTTCGGGGCAAAAAGGAGAATAGCGCAGGGATTCTTTCTGTGGTACAATACCAAAAGAGCCGTTCCGTGCGGGACGAATCAAATCGGATGCAGAAGTCATTCGAAAAAGCCATTGTCTTTTTCCGAATAGGCTTCCCTATACCGAACACACCTTTGCCGCTGGATGCGCCCTGGGTGTGGCGGTACGCCATCAAAAGGAGGTTCCTTGATATGCGGAAACGAATTTTGAGCCTGTGTATGGCTTTGGCCCTGTGCCTGGGTCTGCTGCCCGCCACAGCACTGGCGGCGGATGGGGGTGTAAGCACCACATCCGTTTCCGGGTGGGATGGTACAGCGGACACCAGCTGGTATACCGGATACGAGAGTGATTCCGACTATACCATCACATCTGCAGCGGAGCTGGCCGGGCTGGCCCAGTTGGTAAACGGCGGCGATGATTTCAGCGGAAAGACCATCACCCTGACTGTGAACATCGACCTGAATCCGGAGTATACCTATGATGCGGCGGCCGGCACTTGGACAAACAAGAGCAGCGGGCAATCAGGCACGCCCAGCCACAGCTGGACCCCCATCGGCGTAGTTGGCAAAACGTTCTCAGACACGTTCGACGGCGGTGACTGCGAGATCAGCGGACTGTATATCAATGATGCAGCTGACCAACAGGGCTTCTTTTATTCGCTTGCAGCGGGCGGCACAGTCAGAAATCTTCGAATCTCTGGTGCGGTTACAGGTGGGAGTTATGTCGGCGGCCTGGCTGGGCGGAACCACGGTACGATTGAAAACTGCCAAAGCGCCGTTTCCATTTCGGGAACTGTGCAAGCCATTGGCGGTCTGGTCGGTATAAATCAAGGCACGATTTCAAGTAGCGAAAACGCCGGCCCAGTTGAGGGAATGATGAACGTCGGCGGTGTGGCAGGATATAATTCGAATAACTGTGAAATGAACGGCTGCGTAAATACCGGCCGTATCACCGGCACTGCGATGTATACTGGCGGCGTAGTCGGCATGAATAATGGTGGTATAATCTCCGGCGGTAAAAACAGTGGTACCATTTCCGGTGAGACTTATACCGGAGGTGTGGTAGGTCATACGGTTTCGGTTACAGCCGGTACTAAGGCGGATGCAGTAATAGAAAATTGTAATAATACAGGGAGTGTCAGCGGTACAAACGGCATCGGCGGTATTGCTGGGGCCGTTGGAAATGCGGACAGTGTGGTAACCGGCTGCTACAACAGCGGAGCTGTTTCCAGCACGACAACGGATTCCGCCGCCGGCGGGATCGCCGGTTACAACAACGGTATGCTGACGAACTGCTACAATGAAAGCGCAAACGGCAGCGTCATCACAAGCGCAGCGGATGGCGCGCGTATTGGCGGCGTGGCAGGTGCAAACGCCGGTGTCCTAACAAACAGCTATAACACTGGGGCAGTCTCGGCGACAGGCAGTAATGCGGCTGCCGGCGGCGTGGTTGGTTCCAACGATGCTGAAAGTGGCGCCGTCGTTTCAAACAGCTATTATCTGGCCGGAGCAGCAACGGAAGAAACGGATGGAATGACCGGTAAAACAGCTACACAGTTTGCCTCCGGAGAGGTTGCGTGGCTGCTGCAAAGCGCACAGGCCGCAGGCGACGACGGAAATATCCCCCAGGTTTGGGGCCAGACGATTGGCTCAGACGATTCGCCTATCTTTACCAGCAGCAGCGCAGCCAAAGTCTACAAAGCCAGCTTTATGGACGATCAGACCGAATACGCTGCCGTGTACGGCAACAACGGCACAACTATTGCGGCACCATCAGACCCCGCGAAAGCGGGCTACACCTTCTCCGGCTGGGAGGGGTATACAGAAAATATTCAGCTTACCGGGGATGTCACCTTTACTGCTGTTTGGGAAGCGAATTCTATACCACCCATTATACCACCCACTGTAACTACCTATGCCATCACCACCCCCGACACGGAGCACGGCACTGTCGCCGTCAGCCCCAGCCGGGCCTCCCGCGGCACCACCGTGACCATCACTGTCACCCCGGACGAGGGGTATGAGCTGGAAACCCTGTCCGTCCGCGACAGTCAGGACAACGAGATCACGCTCACGGACAAAGGCAATGGCAAGTACACCTTCACCATGCCCGCCGGCCGGGTGACGGTGGCGGCATCCTTTGCCGCAATCACTCCGGAGCCGCTGCCCTTTGCCGATGTGGATGAGGGAGACTGGTTTGCTGGCGCGGTGCGCTTCGTCTATGAAAACGGCATGATGAACGGCACCGGCGCGGACACCTTTGCTCCCAGCGGCACCGCCAGCCGGGCAGAAATCGTCACGATTCTCTACCGTCTGGAGGGCGAGCCGGTCGTGGACGACGCGGCGGACTTCGACGATGTGGAAGACGGCGCATGGTACGCCGGAGCCGTCCGCTGGGCCGCCAGCGAGAGCATCATCGGCGGCTATGGCAATGGTCTGTTCGGCACAGGCGACCCGGTGACGCGGGAGCAGCTTGCAGCTATCCTATACCGCTACACGGTTTACAAAGGCTATGACGTGTCCATCGGCGAGGACACCAACATTCTCAGCTACGCCGACTTCGCGGATTTGAGCGAGTACGCTATCCCCGCCATGCAGTGGGCCTGCGGCGCGGGCATTGTGACCGGCACCAGTGAAAGCACGCTCAGTCCCCAGGGCAGCGCCACACGGGCGCAGGTTGCCGCGATGCTGATGCGGTTCTGTGAGTATATCCTGCTATAACGTACCACAACGGCGGCTCGGTTCTGAGCCGCCGTTTGCTGTTCTCTCTGCCGGGCAATCCCGCTTTCCTGCATGTTTGGACTAGTGGTCCCGTTCCGATAACGCAACCCGCGGAGACAGCCTGTCCACCTGACCGCATCATTAGAACCGCCGGTGTTACCGCGGCTTTCTTTTTCAACAAAAATCCGCCAGGTCCCTTCCCGGCGGATTTTCGTGCATTCAAATTTTCTGATTTCCAGTGGACCAGACGTGACTCTCCTTCGCCGCGGCCGGCGTGTTCTGGGCCATCACGCCCACCAGAGGATGGGGGACATAGGGCTCCTCCAGGTAGGCGCACTCCCCTGCCGTCAGTTCCAGGTCTACCGCCTTGGCCGCCCCCTCGATGTGGTGCAATTTGGTGGCACCCACCACAGGAGCCGTCACCTTGGTCAGCAGCCAGGCCAGGGATATTTCTGCCATGGAGACGCCATGCCGGTCCGCCAGCTCTGCCACCCGCCGGATGATGGGCGCATCCTGATCTGCCATGCCGCCGTATTTCATCTGCGCATAGCTGTCCTCCTGAAGCCGTTTGGAGGTTTCGCCGGGATGTTTGGACAGGCGGCCGCCGGCCAGGGCGCTGTACGGCGTCATAGCAATGTTCTCTTCCCGGCAGAAGGGCGCCATCTCCCGCTCCTCCTCCCGGAAGATCAGGTTGTAGTGGCTCTGCACGGAAACGAATTTGGCGAAGCCCTCCCGATCCGCCAGCGCATTGGCTTTGCACAGCTGCCACGCAAAGCAGTTGGAGATGCCGATCTGCCGGGTCTTACCCTCTTTCACCATCTGGTTCAGGCCGTCCATAACATCGTAGAGGGGCGTCTGATAATCCCACATGTGGTAGATATACAGGTCCACATGGTCCATGCCCAGGTTCTGCAGACTCTTCTCCAGCAGCCGGCGGATATGCTCCTGGCCGGAGATGCCTGCGGCGATTTCCTCATTGGTGCGGGGCAAGAACTTGGTGGCGACCACGACTTCATCCCGCTTGGCAAAATCCCGCAGGGCCCGCCCCAGGTATTGTTCGCTGGTGCCGCTTTGATAACCGATGGCGGTGTCAAAAAAGTTGATGCCCAGCTCCAGCCCGCGCTTGATGATTTCTCGGGAGTGTTCTTCGTCAATGGTCCAGGTGTGCTGTCCATGGTGGGCATCGCCAAACCCCATGCATCCCATACAAATACGGGATACCTTCAAGTCAGAATTACCTAATTGTGTGTATTTCATTTCTATCCTCCATTCTGTTTTTGCCCGGTGACAGGGATTCCTTATTTTTCGGTCAAGCTGTTCTGCTGGGCATTGTATCGATCGCCTGTCACGACAATCTGATTCAATTCTTCGTTGAGGCCCTGCATCTCCGATGCGGTAAAGGACACCTGATCCGCTGCCAGATTTTCCTGAAGCCGGTGCAGCTTGGTGGTTCCCGGAATGGGAACGATCCAGTCCTTCTGGGCCATAATCCACGCCAGCGCGAATTGCGCAGGAGTGCACTGTTTTTCTGCGGCGTGGCGCTTTACAAACGCCACGATCTCCTGATTGGCGTCCAGCGCCTGGGCATTCTGAAAGCGCGGCATTCCGGCGCGGACGTCTGCCGCTTCAAACTGGCGGTCCTTGTTCAGCGTTCCCGTCAGATATCCCCGGCCCAGAGGGCAGAAGCAGACCAGTCCGATGCCCAGCTCCTCCAGCGTGGGGATCAGGGCCTTTTCTGCTTCCCGATACCAAATGGAATACTCATTCTGGATGGCGGTCAGGGGAAGCATGGCATGGGCCTTTCGGATGGTGCGAATGGACACCTCGCTCATGCCCCAGTGGAGCACCTTGCCCTCTTCCATCAGCCGGGCCACAGTTTCCGCCACTGCTTCCACCGGCACCTTGGGGTCTGCACGGTGTTGATAGAGTAAATCAATGTGATCCGTCCGCAGGCGTTTCAGAGAACCCTCCACTGCTTTGCGGATCGTTTCCGGCCGGCTGTCCAACCCCACAGACTTCCCGTCCCGAATATCAAATCCGAATTTTGTGGCAATTACAGCCCGATCCCGAACGCCTTCCAGAGCCTCGCCCAAGATCTCTTCACTGGTGTACGGCCCGTAGACCTCTGCTGTGTCAAAGAAAGCAGCCCCCTGTCCCACCGCTTCCCGGACAAAGCGGACCATGTCCTGCTTGTCCGGGATTGGAGGATAGGCGGATACCATGCCCATACAGCCAAGCCCTACCGAACGCACAGTGAGAGGATTCTTCTTCCCTAAAACGGTTGTTTTCATGATTCTGCAAGCCCCCTCGATTTGTATTCAGCATAGCACAAATGGTTACAAATGTAGAATACCTATTTTGAATTGCAAAATATAGAGCATGAGCATTTTTAGATTGCGCAGAACCCCAGGATATGATATTGTAATTCAGAAGGGGGAACCACGATGGAACTGCGGGTATTGAAGTATTTCCTGGTCGTTGCCCGGGAAGAAAACATCACCAAAGCGGCCTCGCTTCTTCATGTGACGCAGCCCACCCTATCCCGTCAGTTGATGCAGCTGGAGGAGGAGCTGGGCGTCAAGCTGTTTCATCGGAGCAAGTACCGCATTATCCTGACCGACGACGGAATCCTTTTGCGCCGACGCGCCCAGGAGATCGTCGATCTGGCAAATAAGACCGAGCAGGAGTTTCAGCGGCAGGAGGAGCTCTCCGGGGAGATTTCCATAGGAGCCGGTGAGTCTAACAGCATGACTGCCCTGTCCCAAAAAATGGCCGTCTTTCGCCGGGAACATCCCCTGGTTCGGTTCAGCATTTACAGCGCAACGGCCGATGACATCAAGGACCGTTTGGAAAAAGGGCTGTTGGATCTCGGCCTCTTGGCGGAACCGGTGGATATTGGGCGCTATGAGTTTATCCGTATGCCGAAACGGGATCGCTGGGGCATCTGGATACGGTATGATGATCCCTTGGCGCAGAAAGAAATGATTGCTCCAAGTGACCTGGTGGGCGTTCCGCTCCTGGTATCCCGGCGGGAACTGGTGCAGAAAGAACTCGCGGCATGGTTTGGAGACTATTATGAAAAGCTGGAGATCGCCGCCACGTACAACCTGATCCTCAATGCGGCAAACATGGTGCGAAATCATATGGGCGCGGCGCTGGGCTTCTTTATGGGCAATCTGGCAGACGAACTGCGCTTTGTTCCCTTAAACCCTCCGCTGGAAACGGGAACGGTCCTGGTATGGAAGAAGGATCAGGCGTTTTCCCAGGCGGCCACCGCATTCCTGAAACGACTTAAAAATACCGATTGAGCATAGATCAGAATACATCATAAGTATTTTACATTTGTTAGCTTCCGCTTTAGAATGTAGGCGTCCCAAAGGGGCGCCTGCTTTTTTATGCGAGCAGTGAAATTTCTTTTGTAAGAAAGTGAGGCAGTCGACCATGCATGAGTTGTGGAGCCTGTTGTTTGAACTGCTGCTCTCTGGCCGCATCGACGCCACGTTGAACGCCGAGGTGACCTACTACGACTATATGGAGGCCCATCCGGACGCCAACATCAAGATCGCCTGCCTGGACCCCGAGGCCACCGAGGTGGCCATTCCCTTCCGTAAGGGGGAGGAAACTGCTTCTCTGCGTGAGGCGGTCGATCAGGCGCTGGCTGATATGCGCCAGTCCGGCGTGCTGACCGAACTGTCCGAGAAATATTTTGGCACCGACATCACCCAACCGGCTTGAGCGATGCCAAGCCTGCCGAAAAACGTGACCGTTTATATTTGGGAGTGACAGCATGACGATGCAAGAGGCAAGCGAACGCTATATGATCCCCATTAAAATTTTGAAGGAGTACGAAAGCTGGGGCTTATGCGGCGCAGTGAAGAACGTGATGGGTGCTTGGCAGTATGATGACACGGACCTGGAGCGTCTGAGTATCATCATGACACTCCACGATATCGGCTTTACCACGGAAGAAGTGGAGACTTACATGCGGCTACTGCTGGAGCAAGAGGACTCTGACACAGCGCGCCTTCGCATGCTGAACCAGAAGCGGAGCGCCACCCTGGACGAAATTCACTTTCGGGAGTGCCAGTTGGAACGGTTGGATTACCTGCGGCATGAGTTAAGAAAAAAGACAGCGGGACAAAAGGAGTGATTTGTATGGATACCATTCAGCTCAACAATGGAATCATGGTGCCCCAGCAGGGGCTTGGCGTTTTTCAGGTGACCGATCAATCCGTCTGTCAGCAGAGCGTCCTGACCGCCTTACAGACCGGATACCGACTCATTGACACGGCGGCCTGCTACGGCAACGAGCGGGCAGTTGGCCAGGCCGTCCAGAAGAGCGGAATTACACGGGAGGAACTGTTCCTCACCTCCAAAGTATGGATTCAGGACACGGGATACGACAAGACCATGCGCTCCTTTGAAAAGACCCTGGAGAATTTGAAGACGGACTATCTGGACCTCTACCTGATTCACATGCCCTACGGGGACTACCACGGAAGCTGGCGGGCCATGGAGGAATTGCTCCGGGCCGGGAAAGTCCGGGCCATCGGGGTGTGCAACTTCCTGCCTGACCGGCTCTGCGACCTGATTCTCAGCCATGAGGTCGTCCCGGCCGTGAACCAGATCGAACTGCACCCCTTCTGCCAGCAGCGGAAGCTGCGGCAGATCATGGCGCAGTACCAGATCCGGCCCATGGCCTGGGCGCCCTTTGCGGAGGGCATGAACCGCATGTTCCAGCACCCGGTTCTCTCCGCCATTGGGGCGCAGTACGGCAAAACGCCCGCCCAGGTGGTGCTGCGGTGGCTGCGGCAGGAGGGGATCATCGCCATTCCCAAGTCCGTCCACACCCCGCGCATTCAGGAAAACTTCACGGTGGACGACTTCCAGCTCTCCCCTGCGGACCTGGTGCAGATCCAGGCTCTGGATCTGGGACACAGCCTCATTCTGGATGTGCCCAGCGTCAACGAGGTCTACCGGCTTCACGGCATCCAATTTGAGCAGTAAAAGGAGAATTGATCCCTATGAAAACATGGACATCGCTGTTTCTTGTGCTGGCGATGGTCAGCACGCTGACCGCCTGCGGCAATTCCGGAAATCCGGAGAACACCTCGGAGCCGCCGGCATCCGTCAGCAGCTCCACGGCGGAAGACACACCTGCCCCCTCTGAATCTGAAACACCGGCGGTCACCCCGGATACGAGTGAGACGCCTGTCACCGGGGATTCCAGCTCTGTGCTGATTGCCTATTTCTCCTGGTCCGGCAACACCGAACAAGTAGCCCAGATCATCCAGCAGGAGACGGGCGGAGACCTGTTTGAAATCGCCCCGGCGACCCCGTACACGGACGACTACAATGAACTTCTGGACATCGCCCAGCAGGAACAGGCAGACAACGCCCGGCCGGAATTGGCAGGCCAGGTGGAGAACTGGGACCAGTATGACATCGTCTTTGTCGGCTACCCCAACTGGTGGGGCGACGCGCCCATGGCGGTCTACACCTTCCTGGAGTCCTACGACTGGAGCGGCAAGACGCTGGTTCCCTTCAACACCAGCGCCAGCGGCGGTTTTGGCAGAAGCCTGTCGGGGCTGGAGGAGAGTGCGGCAGGCGCTTCTATCCTGGAGGGTATCTCCTTCACCGAGCGCACCATCGGAGACGCACAAAGTGACGTGGCCGCCTGGCTGGACGGGCTGGAGCAGTAGATACGAGCCAACCATCAAACTGCAGGAGGTTATCTTATGAAAAAAAATATTGGTAATGCCATGGCACTTTATCCCACTCCCTTGGTGGTGGTGGGAGCCATGGTGGACGGCAAACCCAACTGGACCCTGGTTGGCCATCTGGGTATCATTGGACATGACCGGGTGATGGTCAGCATGGCAACTCCCCACTACAGCAACCAGGGCATTCGGGAGAGCAAGACACTGTCCATCAACATCGTGGACGAGGCCATGCTGAGGAAGGCCGACCATGTGGGCTGTGTCAGCGGAAGCAAGGAGGACAAGAGCCAGGTGTTCGCCTACACCATTGGAGAGGGCGGCGCGCCCATCCTTGACGAGGCGCCCGTGGCCATGGCCTGCACGGTGGACGACACCTACGAGACCCCCGGCTTTGAGAGCTTCATCTGCAAGATCGCCGCGACTTATGCGGAGGAAAGCGTGCTGACCGAGGATGGGAAAATCAACTACCATGTCCTCAAGCCGGTTCTGTTTGAAATGCCCACCTATGAGTACCTGAAAACCGGCGAGGTGCTGGGCAAGTGCATGAAGCTGAACGAGGCTTGAAAGGAGGAGAACGGGTATGGAAATCGTGGTTTTGGAGGGCAGTCCCAACAAGCACGGCTCCTCCAACCTGCTGGCGGATGAGTTTATCCGTGGCGCACAGGAGGCCGGACACACCGTCCGGGTCATTGACGCCGCCCACAGCGACATCCACCCCTGCACCGGGTGCATCCACTGCGGCTATGAAGGTCCCTGCGTTCAGAAGGATGATGTGGAGAAATACCGCAGGGAAATACTGGACGCCGATATGATGGTGTTCGTCACGCCGCTGTACTACTACGGGATGTCCGCCCAGCTGAAGGCCCTTATCGACCGGTTCTGCGCCTTTAACAGCAGCATCCAGAGCAAGCATATGAAATCCGCCATGCTCGCCGCAGCGTGGAACAGCGACAACTGGACCTTTGAGGCCCTGGAGGCCCACTACCAGACGCTGGTGCGGTACCTGAACCTGCGGGACATAGGAGCCGTGTGGGGCCGGGGATGCGGCTCCCCCTCCATGACCAAGCACTCCCGATATCCCCAGCAGGCCTATGAGCTGGGCCGAAACCTGAAATAAATCACAAGAGAAAGGAAGCGCAGCACCATGAGAAACCTGAAACGAATGGCGGCATTTCTGACGGCCCTGATTCTATGCCTGGGGCTGTCTGTGACGGCCTCTGCCGCTGAGTCGGACACCGGCTTTTCCGATGTAGATGCCGGAGACTGGTATGCCGAGGCTGCCGCCTACTGCCGGGACAACGGCCTGATGGCAGGCACTGGCGAGACCACATTCTCTCCAGGCACGCCTATGACCCGCGGGATGCTGGTCACGGTACTCTACCGTCTGGCCGGCTCTCCCTCTCTGGAAAATGAAAACCTGGGCTATCCCTTCGCTGACGTGCCTGGGGACAGCTGGTACGCCGACGGGGTCTACTGGGCCCGGCTGAACGGCGTGGTCAGCGGGTATAGCGACAGTGCCTTTGGCCCCAACGATCCCCTCACCCGGGAGCAACTGGCCACCATCCTGTGGCGCTATGCGGAGAGCCCTGCCGTCGCAGGCAGCGCCAGTTTTGCCGACGAGAGCGACATTGCGTCCTGGGCAGCCTCCGCTGTGGATTGGGCCCAGGAGAGCGGCTATATCAACGGAGTGGGCGGAAACCGCTTTGATCCGGACGGTACCGCCACCCGTGCCCAGGTGGCCGTGATCCTCATGCGCTATGACCAGGCCCAGACGGAGGAGCCGTCGCCGGAACCCGCTCCCGATGAGGGCGCGGATGTGCTGGTGGCCTATTTCTCCGCCACCGGCAACACGGAGATCATCGCGGAACATCTGGTCAGTATTCTGGATGCCGACCTCTATGAGATCGTACCCCAGGTGCCCTATTCGTCCGAAGATTTGAATTACAGCAACGACGACTGCCGCGCCAATCAGGAGCAGAACGACCCCACGGCCCGTCCGTCCATCTCTGGCAGCGTAGAGAATATGGAGGATTACGAGGTGATTTTCCTGGGTTACCCCATCTGGTGGGGTGACGCTCCCAAAATCATCTCCACCTTCCTGGAGACCTACGACTTCGATGGCAAGACCATCGTCCCCTTCTGCACCTCCGGCAGCAGTTCCATCGGCGGGAGCGTGTCCGACCTGGAGGCCCTGACCTCTGGAGCTACCTGGCTGGAGGGTCAGCGATTCAGCGGCTCCGCCTCCCAGGAGACAGTATCCCAGTGGGTGGACTCTCTGGGCCTTGACCTTGGTCAAGCCGCCTGATCAAGGCAGAGAGGAGGCGTCCTATGGGAAACAGAGCGGCCGTCCGCCACTTGGTGGACCTGCTGATGACTGTGGTGCTGGTTCTGCTGATGGCCTATTTTCTCACCGATCAGGAGATCCACGAGTGGCTGGGGGCGGGGATGCTGGTGCTGTTCATCGCCCATCACATCCTGAACCGCAAATGGCTTAAGGCCCTGAACCGGGGAAAGTACACGCCCTTCCGGGTCTTGCAGACCGCTCTCGTCCTGCTGGTTCTTCTGTGTATGCTGGGCTCCATGCTCAGCGGGATCTGGATGAGCCGGTATGTGTTCGACTTCCTTCCCACACAGGGCCATATGGGGCTGGCCAGGACAGCGCACCTGCTGTGCGCCTACTGGGGGTTTCTCCTGCTGTCGGCCCACCTGGGCCTCCACCGGGGAATCATACTGGGTGTGGTGCGGAAGGCGGCCGGAAACAGGAAGCCGTCTGCCCTCCGCACTGTGGTCCTCCGCGTACTGACTTGCGGTATCTCTGCCTATGGTGTGTTCGCTTTTATCAAGCACCAAATTGCTGACTATCTCTTTTTACAGAGTCATTTTGTATTCTTTGACTACGAGCAGCCGCCCATCCTGTACGTTCTGGACCTGCTGGCTATAATGGGCCTTTGGATCGTGCTCTCCTACTATCTAGGCAAAGCTCTTCAAAAGCGCGCAGTCCAACAAGCGATTCAAAAGGAGGATCACCTATGAAAAAACCGATGGCCTTCCTGCTGGCACTGGGAATGCTCCTCTCCCTGGCTGCCTGCAGCGAAAGCCAGGCGGGACAGAGCCCGTCTACTCCACCGGTGGAAAGCCAGACCGCAGCATCCACCTCCGAGGTGGT
Organism: Clostridiales bacterium; assembly: GCA_019415645.1. Classification (GTDB taxonomy): domain Bacteria; phylum Bacillota; class Clostridia; order Oscillospirales; family Oscillospiraceae; genus DXYV01. The sequence goes on along the minus strand of DXYV01000026.1, from coordinate 5,571 downwards.
TCCGGAGCATTCGGAGCAGCCACAAACCCTGGAGGATGCCGGGAACAGCAACATCCTGATCGCCTATTTCACCTGGGCGGACAATACCGTGGTAGAGGACCCAAGCAGCGTGGATGTGGACGCCACTACCTCCGCCAGTGTACTGGCCCCCGGCAATGCCGCCAAGCTGGCATCCTGGATTCAGCAGGAGGTGGGCGGCGACCTCCACTCCATCGTGGTGGAGGAGCCCTACTCCAGCGACTACGACCAGTGCCTGGACCGTGCCGCCGACGAGAAAGCGGAAAACGCACGGCCGGCCCTGGCCTCCCATGTGGACAACATGGAGGACTACGACATCGTGTTCCTGGGCTTTCCCAACTGGTGGTACACCCTGCCCATGCCGGTGCTGACCTTTGTGGCGGAATACGACTGGAGCGGAAAAACAGTGGTGCCCTTCGTCACCCACGGAACCGGAGGACTGTCCAGCACCATTCGAGATCTGACCGCCGCGCTGCCGGAGGATGTGGCTATTCTGGAGCCCATCGGCATCTACCGGCCGGAGGTGGATGCTTCCCAGTCCGCAGTGCAGGAGTGGATTGCGGGACTGGATTTGGAACTGTCCCAGGGCGGAAATGGCCAATCGCAAGAGGAGGAAACAAATACCATGGAGAATACCCGAAGAATTCGCTTTTCACTGAATGATGGCTCTGAGATCATCGTCCAGCTGAACGACAACCTGGCAGCGGATGCCCTGTATGAAATGCTTCCTTTGGAACTGACCTTTGAGGATTTCAACGGCACAGAAAAAATTACTTATCCGCCGGAGGAACTGCCTGCTGACGGCTCTCCGGATAGCTGTGACCCAGAAGTCGGAAGCCTGTGCTACTATATCCAGTGGGGAAATTTGTGCTTTTTCTACCAAGATTTTCGCCCATCTACCTCTTTGATTCCGCTGGGACAAGTTGAATCCGGGGCGGAGTTCTTAGAGCGGTTGGATCAGGCTGGGACCGTGGCTGCTGAAACCGTTGAAGAATAAACGCCACTCTTTATATACCCAAAATAAACGTGAGGTGATTGCTTTGTGAAAGTGTTAGTGATCAATGGCAGCCCGCGTGCCAAGGGAAATTCTGACTTGTTGTGCGACGAGTTTGTGCGTGGCGCGGCGGAGGCAGGCCATGAGGTGGAAAAGATCTCCCTGCGGGAAAAAGATGTGCTGCCCTGCCGGGCTTGCTATGCCTGTTTCCGGACTGGTTCTTGTATTCAAAAGGACGATATGGCAGAGATCCTTGGAAAAATGGAGCGCGCCGATGTGCTGCTTCTGGCTTCTCCTACTTATTTTCTCACCATGAGCGGGCAGATGAAAGTGATGATCGACCGCCTTCTTCCTAAATGGCAGGGGCTCGGTGGAAAAGATGCCTATGTGATCGTAACCGGCCACGACGGAAAACAGGGCTTAAAGAGAAATGCCGATGATCTGACCGACATTCTGGAAGCCTTGGGGTGTTCTGTCCGAAATGTGATCTGGGGCGAGCATGTGTGGCAAAAGGGCGAAGTGATCGGCACAAAGGCGATGACAGAGGCATATAACGCTGGAAAGTCAATTTAGCAGGCATAAAATGAACCATAGCAACACGATAGAAGCAGAAAGGGGTGTTATCCCATGAAGAAACGGTTCGTCTGGTGTGCCGTGGCAGTCTTGTTCTGCCTTTCCTTGCTGGCTGGCTGCGGCGGCAACACGGGAACGAGTGTCCCCTCCCCTGACCAAGCAGAAAATCAGACGACCCCATCGCAATCGCCTGACAACTCTGGTAACACATCCGCAGAACAGAATGAACAGCCTGTATCTGGTTCTGAGGACCCTGGCGAACTTCCGAAAGTCTTTATGACAACGGGCCTCAGTGCAGATGGCCTCGTGGCAGTTTATGAAGCGTTGGACGCATCCCCTACCGGGAACATCGCCGTAAAACTCTCCACCGGGGAACCGGGCAGCAACTATCTGCGCACAGACCTGATTGGTCCCTTGGTGCAGTCCTTTGAGAACCCCACCATTGTAGAATGCAACACGGCCTACGGTGGCCAGCGGGCTAACACCGCCATGCACTATCAAGTGGCGGAGGACCACGGCTACACCGCCATTGCCGATGTGGACATCATGGATGAGGAGGGCTCCATGACCCTGCCCGTCACTGGAGGGACTAACCTGACGGAAAACTATGTGGGCGCCAACTTTGCCAACTACGATTATTACATAGTTCTCTCCCACTTCAAGGGCCACGCCATGGCCGGTTACGGCGGTGCCATCAAAAATATTTCTATCGGTATCGCCTCTTCCGACGGCAAGACCCACATTCACACTGCCGGACAGGGGGGCAGTATGTGGAGCGCCCCCCAAGACCCCTTCTTAGAATCCATGGCCGAGGCGGGGAAGTCTGTGGTAGACTACTTGAACGGCAATATCCTTTACATCAATCTGATGAACCGCCTCAGCGTGGACTGCGACTGTGACGGCAATCCGGCCGAACCAGACATGCACGACATCGGCATTCTGGCCTCCTACGACCCGGTAGCGTTGGATCAAGCCTGTGTGGATCTGGTCTACGCCGCTGAGGTCGGTGGTTCTCTGGTCAACCGCATCGAGTCCCACAACGGTCTCCACACCCTGGAACACGCCGAGGCCATCGGTCTGGGCAGCCGGGAGTATACATTGGTTTCGATTGACACTTGACTGCTGATGGCATTTGTCTTGCACATCCGCATCAGACACACTGAACCCAACCGTACCTCGGTTGATTCAGATACCCTTTTTCCTCTCTTTTGACGCGTGGGAGGCCGCGTCCGATTGCGGCCTCCCACAAATAAAAACCCTATTAACATAACAATTTGAACTCGAACATTATCAAAGGAGCAACTCCTATGTTTGATATAGTAAGGCGAGAGGCGGTCTACCTCTGGTACTACTTCTCCGTCCAGCTGGAGCAGATCTTCGGCTGGTGGGTGCTGGGCATGGCCATCGGCTCTGCAATCTCGGTCTTTGCCAAGGATAAGCTCCACGCCCTGTTCGCCTCTTTGTCCCGACTGCGGCCGGGGGCGCTGGGGGTGATCCCTGCCAGTCTGCTGGGCATCGCGTCGCCCTTATGTATGTACGGCACCATTCCCATCGCCGCTGCCTTTGCCCGGCAGGGGATTCGCCAGGACTGGCTGGCCGCCTTCATGATGTCCTCCATCCTGCTCAACCCCCAGCTGATCTTATACAGCGGCGCTCTTGGCCCCACAGCCCTTTGGGTGCGGATCATCTCCTGCTGCATCTGCGGCGCTGTAGCCGGCTGGCTGGTGGGGCTGGCTTTCCACAAAGAGCCTTTTTTCAACTTCACTGGATTTGACGATCCGGTGAGCCGAGACACTGACCCTAACCTGCTGCTCCGTTTCCTCAAGAATCTGGGGAGGAATATAAAGGTCACTGGTCCCATGTTTCTGCTGGGCGTGTTGCTGTCCGCCCTGTTTCAGCGGTATGTGCCGGCGGAACTCATAGGGAGTATCTTCGGAGAAAATGAGGGATTTGGCGTTCTGCTGGCGGCTACTATCGGCGTACCCCTCTACGCCTGCGGCGGTGGGACCATCCCGCTCCTTCAGGCGTGGCTGCTGGACGGCATGAGCATGGGCAGCGCGGCGGCCTTCATGATTACCGGGCCATCCACAAAAATCACGAACCTGGGCGCACTGAAAACGGTGCTGGGCCTGAAACACTTCGGACTTTATCTGACGTTTGTCATGATCTTCTCCTTTGTGGTCGGGATCGTGGTTAACTGGATTATTTGAGCAATTTATAGGTATGGGGAATGAACAATGAGAAAAAGACTACTTCATATCCTGATTGGGGCAGGTTTATTGCTGACGCTGACCGCCTGCGGAGGTACTCCAGCGGAGCAGGAAACAGCGGAAACAAACTGGACCGTTCAGCAGATGGCGTCAGCCGTCTGGGAGGCCGGCACCCAGCTGGAGGGCACGGAGATTCTGCCCGACGATGAACTGTATGATACTTACCTGACCACCAGCTATGGCCTGGACGCTGCCCAGGTAACAGAAAGCGCCATTTGGGTGGCCGGCGGGACCTCGGCCCGGGAGGTCGCAGTATTCCAGCTGGCAGAGGACGCTCCCAGCGAGGAAATTGTTGAAACGCTACAGACCTATCTGGAAACCGCACCGGCGCCTTTACCGGCTATCTCCCAGAGGAGGCGGCTCTGCTGGAGAACGCAGAGGTGGTTTCTCGGGGAGACTATGTGGCTCTGCTGGCCTGTGAGAACACGGAGGCAGCTCGGAATGCTTTTGACCGATGCTTTTCCCAGGAGCCACCAGAGGGCTCTCCGCCTGCATCCCAATCCGGCCAGCCTGAGCAGACAACCGCTGATGTGCCCCAGCCCACAGACACAGATGAACTGACATCACCGGAGGCGCCATCGGAAGTAGACGAGCAGCCAGCCGGCTCACCAGAAGATACCTCGTCAGCCAATGATATGCCGGAAGCTACCCCCTCAGATGAAATACAAACCTCCGCAGGAAATTCAGAACCGGAATCCGAGGCGCCCTCCGTCCCTGAGCAGACGGAGCCCACGCCCGAGCCGGAAGTCCCAGCCTTCGAGGAGCCCGGACAAGAGGATGTCTCTTGGAGCTACAGCGAAAGCCGCCTGCTCTCCGCCTGGACTACTGGCGACTGGAGCGGCTTAGCCGCGGAAGATCAGGCTATCCTGGATATCTGCCAGGATGTGATTTCCAATGTCGTACCGGCCGACGGCTCTGATTACGACAGGGAGCTGGCCGTCCACGACTGGATGATTGACTACGGGCGCTATGACAACAACACCCTCAGTCAGATTCCGGATTTTCAGGAGAATCCCAACAACGACAACCCTTATGGTTTCCTGGTGGACGGAGTGGACATCTGCCTGGGCTACACCCGGACATTCCAGTTCTTTATGGACCTGCTGGGAATCGAGTGCATCACTGTGGAGGGAACTGCCTACAACTACACCGCAGATCACGCCTGGAATCAAGTACGGATGGACGGTGAGTGGTACTGTGTGGATGTGACGTGGGATGATCCCACCACCAGTGGAACAGCCTTTGAGCGAAATGCGCACCGCTTTTTCAATGTGACCAGCGACCATATGCGGGCTACCAACCACCAGTGGGATGAAGCATCTGTCCCCGAGGCTGCTGGTACCGCCTGCGCATGGAATTAGCACCTGCCTGAACGAAAGAGAGAGGAATCCCAATGAGCAAACAAACGCCCCTGCCCAGCGTCTTAGCCGCGATTTGTCTTTCCTTCGCGCTGTTTTGCACCCCTGTCAATGCGGCAGAACAGCCTGATCTGTTTTCCGATGTTCCGGTTGATTCCTGGTATTATGAGTAACGCAAGGCGCAAAGCGCTGGCTATTTCGCAAGAGGAGGAACGGCGGCAAGAGATCACAGATAGCCTTCGGAACACCTTCCTGGAAATCGATCATGCGGCCACCTATGCTCAAGCAGTGAATCAATGCTCCCGGTTTCACTACATCCTGATGATTTTGGATATTCATTTTTCCGAGATAAACGGGG